>NZ_JPOO01000001.1:1200000-1800000 GCF_000733925.1 Arenibacter algicola | reverse complement strand
AGCTTTGGATTACAATTATACTTTAATAGGTACTTGGATTCACCGGCACAGGAACTGGACTTCCGCAGTAACATAAAATTTCGGATTTTTTATATTTTGGATGTCCAATCTTTGCGTAATTTTATTATAAACCACCTGGCTGCATGAGCATAAGGATTCTTTGTTGTTTGCTATGTTTCCAAGCCTATTTATTTGGACAGAATTCCTACGTCTTTAACAGATTTTCAACGGCGGATGGTTTGAATACCAATAAAGTAAAATGTGTCTGGCAAGACTCCACTGGTTTTCTTTGGGTAGGCACCGAGGTAGGTATACAACGCTTTGATGGGAGAAAATTCATTTCCTTTGTAGGTCCCGAAAATTACCAGCTGCCACCTAGCATGGGGGTGGACCAAATTTTGGATGCCGGTAATGGCAATCTTTGGTTATTGCAAGGAGGCCAGGTGGGGAAATTCAACACAGTAGATTTTCATTATACCCCGGTACCTATTAGAAGTTACGGCAGCATTCCTCCAAGGTCGGAATTCAAGCTGTATATAGATAGTAAAAAGCAGGTATTTCTCTGCGCCTCCCAATATGGTCTTTTATGGTACGATGCCAAAACCAATGCTTTTGTGGAGTCCAATTTACCTATAAAAATCCCTAGAGGTTGGGGCGTTGGTTCCCTATATGAAGACAAGCAGAACGGAGAATATTGGATCTGCAGTGAACAGGGACTAGCGGTATACCGAAGTTCTAGTGACGAGGTCTTTCACCGGCTCAACAATCCTGAGAATATACCTTTACTGAACAACATAGCCATTACCAATTCGGGAGATTTTATTAAGGACAAAAACGGCACTTGGTGGCTAACCTATTGGGATTACAATCCACATCGGGAACACCCAGTTCTCCTCCATTTCGACCCGAAAAAAAATCAGTATCTAACCGATACCATAATAAGCCAAAAGGGGACAAAAAAATATACCGTTCTAAGGCAAATTTTGGAAACCAGTAGCGGACAGATATGGATAGGGGGAGAAAATTCCCTGTTGAGCTATGATAAGGACCTTCAAGGTTTTTATCAACATTTCAAAGGCAACCCTTTGGAGTTCGATATAAAATGCAATCAGGCAAGACATCTCTTTGAAGACAGGGAAGGCAATATTTGGTTGAGTACGGAAAATGGACTTTTTGTTATGAATCCCGATCAAAAGGACATATATAGCCTTGTAGTTATAGATGGTCTTGGCTTGGACTCCCCTGTAAATGCCATACTGGAAACCAAAGCCAAGGAAAATTGGATTGGAACATGGGGCAAGGGCATCCTATTTTATGATCAGCAATTCAACAAAATGGAAGGTAACCCCTTTACTGGTCTGGGAACCGAATCCTTCAAATTATATGCATCCATTTGGGACCTTCAACAACACAGTGAATCGGGACATATTTGGTCTGCCTGTCAGGGGGGCAGACTGGCTGTTTTTGATGCCAATACGAAAAAGGCATTACATTGGCTAAACCCTCCAATATTTAAAAATTCTACGGTACGGCAGGTAGAGGAGGATCACAACGGAAATCTTTGGTTTGGCACACAGGGCGGGCGTTTGGTTAAATGGAAAAAGAACGATCCCATTGCCGATAACTATTTTGAAGAACTACACAATTTCAACACTATCATTTACAGGCTCTATTTAGATCTACAGGGCCGATTATGGGTAGGAACCCACAAGCAAGGAGTATACGTACTTGATGTGGACACCAACAAAATCCTTTTTCATTTTAACACAGAGTTCAATGATAGTTATGGGATAATGGACAATACCATTTCTGATATCCAGCAATATAACGACAGTATTTTTTTTGTGGGTGCCGAGGCCTTGAACATTCTAAACATCAAAACGGCCGAAGTAAAAAAAATTACTTCTTACGAAGGGCTCTATGGTTCAAGGGTTTTGCAATTAATGATGGATAGGGAAGGAATAGCATGGATGATAACCAGCAATGGCCTTAGCAGTTATAATTATGAAAAGAACATAATAAGTTCCTATAGCAACCTTCATGGCGTAATCTATGCGGAAAAGACATATAGTGCAAAATGGATGATGCAAAACGGGGAGATATGGTTTGGCGGCGAGGATGTAGTTTTTGGCTTTTCGCCCGAAAAACTAAATTATAAGCAAAAACCTCCCAAGGTAAATATTACGGATTTTAAGCTCTTTAACACTTATATGCCACTGGATTCGATCATGGCCCAAAAAGAAATTGTATTCAATCATTATCAAAACTCGTTTACTTTTTATTTTTCCGCCCTGAGCTTTTCACAACAAAGAAAATTACAGTATTACTATCGCATTCCCGGAGTGAACAAAGACTGGGTCAAAGCCGAAAGGGATATGGCCGCCACCTACACCACTATGCCTTCCGGAAAGTATACTTTTGAAGTAAAATGCATGAACCTCCAGGGATTGGAACCGGACGAAATTACCAGTATCGATTTTAGGATACGCCCTCCCTTCTATCGTAGCTGGTGGTTTATTGCCTTGGTCCTCATTACTGGAACAGGCATAGCTTATTTAATCTACAGACTTAAGGTAAACCGCATCTTGGCCGTTGAAAACTTGAGGAACAAAGTGGCCAGGGACCTGCATGATGATATGGGCTCTACCTTGAGCACTATCAACATTCTGAGTTCCATGGCCAAAAGCAAAATGAACAGTGATACCGTAACCAGTAGCAACTACCTTTCCAAGATTACGGACAACAGCCAAAGAATGATGGAGGCCATGGATGATATTGTTTGGAGCATTAAACCTGACAACGATAACATGCACAGGGTTATTGCCAGAATGAGGGAATATGCTACCGGTATCCTGGAAGCCAAGAACATAGAGTTCGAATTTCAGGTAGAGGATAAAATAAACGATTTAAAACCGGATATGGAAGCCCGGCGCGATCTCTTTCTTATTTTCAAGGAAGCCATCAATAACATTGCCAAATACTCCCTTGCCAAGCGGGCAGAAGTGCAAATAACCTATAGGGACAAATGGCTCCAAATGCAGATCATGGATAACGGAATAGGGTTTGAACTTGAAAAGGTCGACAACGGGAATGGTCTGGACAATATGGTTAAAAGGGCTTCCAAAATGGGAGGAAAACTAAAAATTGACAGTAAACCAGATCTTGGCACCGAAATTGGTTTGACGGTTCCTGTGCGTTAGAGGACATTTTAACATATTTATGTGGTTTTGTCCTATGGATTTCCTGTCTAACTTTACAAAAAGCAACAATTATGATAAGGGTAGTAATATATGAGGATAATCCCCAATTTCGGGAAGGGCTTACCATGTTGATCAATGGTAGTGATGGGTTTTCCGTTTTGGCGTCTTACAAGAATTGCAACAATGTTGCCGAAGAGGTAAAAAAATGGTCGCCAGACGTCATTTTGATGGATATCAATATGCCCGGAACCGACGGCCTGGAAGGATTAAAAAAAATTAGGGAAGTGAACGCCGAGGTCAAGGTATTGATGCTTACCGTCTTTGACGACAACAAAAATGTTTTCGAGGCGCTAAGGAACGGGGCCAATGGTTATTTGCTAAAAAAGACCCCTCCTGCCAAATTATTGGAATATATTCAGGATGCCACCTTGGGCGGAGCTCCCATGACTTCCTCCATCGCCACCCAAGTGCTAAAAATGTTCCAGGTTATACCGCAGACCAAGAACCAGGACTATTGCTTAAGTGAAAGGGAAACAGAGGTACTACAACTTCTAGTAGATGGCTATAGCTATAAAATGATTGCTTCGGAACTTTTTATAGCTATTGATACAGTCCGATCACACATCAAAAAAATTTACGAAAAACTGCATGTAAATAGTAAGAGCGAAGCCGTTGCCAAGGCATTTAAGGATAAATTGCTATAACATATCCCGTTAAAAACCGTAAAAAATCCTCGAATTTCACATACATATGCGATTGTATAAACTGCGTTAGCTCACTTCCTTTGTCCTGAAAAAAAATTTGAAACAATAACTCAATATCAGGCAATGAAAACAAAATTTATCACTCTTTCAATTATTTTCTTAATGCTCCTTGGATGTTCCGATGATGACTACACAGAAATTCCTTCCAACACCTTGGAGGCGGACGCATATACCGAGAATCAAGGAGATATTTATGCCGGTCAAGCTGTTGTCCTGAACGGTTCCAAGTCTTTGGACAAGGCCGGAAAACCCTTTCAATACCTATGGAGATTCAAGGCTAAACCAGGTGGCAGTTTATCCGAGTTGACGGAAGAAACCACCGCCAAACCAAAATTTACTCCCGATAAGGCGGGGAACTATTCTGTGGAACTAAAGATTTTCAATACCGAATTTTATGATACGGATGAATTGGCAATCGCGGTAAAGGATGTAGAAACCCCACCTGTACAGGAAACCATAATCATCTCGGAGAATATTACGGCGCGTCGCCACTTGGCCAATGTCTTTGATGATCCCAACAAAATAGATTATTTAGTAACCGGCGACATTCATGTTACGGACCTACTAACCATGGATCCGAACGTAGTCATAGCCTTTGAGGAAAATACGGCCATGTATATAGACAACCCCGGCGCCATTATTACCACAGCCGCTGCAAGTTCCTTTACCACCTTCACCGGAAAGAATAAGGTTCCTGGGTATTGGAAAGGTTTGATCATAAACTCCAATAGTCCTTTAAACAAATTAGACCGGGTAACCATTGAATATGCGGGTGGGGCCATTGCCCAAGGAATGGAAGTCGCCACTAGCTTGGGCCTAGACAATGAAGGACGAGGACATCTAACCCTGGTCTCCTCCATTATCCAGTATAGCGCTGCATATTCAGTAGCAATTGAAGTAGGGGCTACATGGAATACGGAATCCTATAATGTCTATAGGAACAATAACAAGACCCTCCGGTTACCGGCATCGCAATTGGGGAGTTTATCCAGTTTATCGGAATTCCAAAATAATGCAGAGAACATTATAGATGTTATAGGTGACCGAATCTCTACCACCAGAGAAACCGTTTGGAGCGATCTATACAATAGCTCAGAAAACATGCAATACGTGGTAAAAGGGACTATAGAGGTGGTTTCCGGGCTTAGGATTTTGGAAGGCCTTGAATTATACATGGACAGGGATTCAGAAATAAATGTTACACAAAATGGTTATATAATTGCTCTTGGAAGCACTCAATACCCCATAAAGTTCCTTGGAAGGGAATCCGTTGACGGAGGGTATTGGAAAGGTATTTCCATAATGTCCGCCGACATGAAAAACGAATTGGACAATGTAGAAATACATAATGCCGGAAGTGAAATCATGGACGGCTTACAGTTCAAGACTGCCATTGGATTGGCAGGGGCCCATGGGGCAAAATTAAAGCTATTTAGCTCCAAAATTGTGGCCAGTGGCGGCAACGGAATTTACGTTGAAAATGGGGCGGAACTAGTACGTATAGACCAAATTAGGTTCCACGAAAACCAAGGTCCGGCCATTTCCATGGCTGCCAATCAGGTAAAAACTCTTAATTATGCCACAGCAATGGAATTTATTGGCAACGGACACGATGGGGTAGAAATTTTTGGGTCTCAATTGTTAAATCCGGATAGGAGTGAAACTATTTGGCCGGCCCTACACTTTGAAGCAAGCTATTTGGTTAGTGGTAATTTGAGCATTCAATCGGGATTAAAAATTCTTCCAGGAGCGATTTTCAAATTTGCCGAAGATAAGATGTTCGGGGTATTTCCCAATGGATATTTAATTGCCCAAGGCACAGCAAATAATAAGATTGTGTTTACTGGGGCCAGTACTACCAAAGGATTTTGGAACGGGATCCGAATTCAATCGACCAGCGCATTAAACCTAATGGACCATACGGAAGTACTCTATGCGGGTAAAACCGAAATGCCCGGAGTCTCTAAAATAGCAAGTATTGGCTTGGATGGGGACTACTGGGCCAATCTAACCATAAAAAATTCGAAAATTGCTCATGGTCATGGCTACGGAATTGCCTTTGAAAACCGTAACACCTCCATGAACTCGGATTATAATATGGTAAATGTTTTTGAAGATCTAACCCTTGGGAACGTTTCCCTACCCTAGAAGATTGGATAGGACATATAATAAATAAAAGGCATTAAACCTCAAAGCAAGCCTGTCTGACAAAGGCAGGCCCTGAACCCAACAATAGGAATCGACCCAAGGGTCGAGGTATTAAACCTAGATCCCGCCGAAAAAGGCGGGATTAGTTCAACTTGCAATTTTAAGTGCGTCTTACTGACTTCTCCAAATTAAATTTCACTAATAAATTTTAAGTATGGGTTGAAAAGGAATACAGATCAAAGATGTGATAAATGGCCCAATCGCAATGGCGAACCAATCAACTTCCACATAATTATGCGATTGTGGGCCATTGAACTCCAAACGATCTTTGTTACCATTATTAATCAAAAAAATATAGTCATGAAAGCATTTGATAATTACCGAAGAATACCTTCAGAATCCAATAAACATGTCTTCTTTTCTCAATTGAAATTTGGAAAAAGAAGTCAATGGTTAGCCTTAAGGCGCTTTACGGCAAGCCAATAACAATAATATAAAAATGCCACGGCCTCTTAAAAAATCTCTAAAACAAATGAAAAATGAAAAATCTAGGTATTGAATTTTATAGAAGATGTATATATGTCATCTACACAATTTTTCTCATCTATCTACTATTAACAGCAAACAAATAAAAAATATGGGTACAACATCAAAACTTAACTTGGCAATTGTATTTGCCATTCTATTAATGTCCTGTGACAAGGACACTGTAACCGCTTCCGAAGAAATAACTACAAAAGACTATGAATTCTCCGCTTATACCTCTTTGGAGGTAAACGATAATTTTAAGGTCTATATAAACTTCTCGGACACTGAAGAGAAATTGAGGGTTCAGGCCAACGACAACCTTCATAAGTATATCCTGGTAAACAAGGAAAGCAATAAGTTAACGGTGAAACTGGACAAGGTTCGGAGGATCAAAGGAAAGGAAACCTTAAATGTGTTTATTACTACCAAAAGTATAGACAATTTTACTGTTAAGGGAAATGCCAAATTGGAACTGGAAGATCCCTTGGAAACAGAAAACCTAAAAATCTATTTAAGTGGTAATGGTTTCTTTACCGGTGTCTTGGCTACAGAGAAGCTTGATCTGGTTTCTAGCGGAAACTGTATGATAGATTTCTCTGGCAGCGTAAAAAACATGGAAGTGGAACTTGACGGCAACTGTGAACTATCGGATTACGACTTGAGCGTTGAAACCTTAAAAATTGACCTTTCCGGTAATAGCAATGCTTATCTTACTGTAAACAATTCCATATCAATCGATGCCAGTGGCAATAGTGTACTATCGTATAAGGGCAGTGCCAACATTGCACATCAAAAACTTTCCTCTGGCTCCAAAATTGTAAAAAAGGGGTAATTGGTGGTTGCAGTTATTCGATGTAAATTAAAAAAGCAAGAAATCCACTGGTAATGTTCAGTTCAGAGTGTCTTTGGCAACTAACGGGAACTAACCGCCAAATGGTTAGAGTAGACCCATAATAGGAATCTTCACAATTCAAAGCCTATGCATTTTGCAAATATCAGCAAAGTGTATAGGCTTTATCAATGTGGTATTTCCATTAAAAGAAAGGTACCTAGCCTACACAATATTCCTGTTATTCCTAGAATATTTATTAGATAATCAATTCCGTGGTATTGTAAAAATAAAATCGCTTCCCTTGCCTTTTTCGCTTTCAACCCATATTTTACCACCTAGTTTTTCAATAAATTCCTTACACAATACCAGTCCAAAACCAGAACCTTTTTCGTTAAGGGTACCGGGCAATGGAGTATTGTTAGTTATACTGAACAAATTCTCAAGTGTTTTTTCATCCATTCCCACACCCGAATCAGAAATAATAATCCTAACAAGATCTTCCTCTTCAACAGTGCTAATCGTTATTTCATCTCCAGGTCTACTATATTTAATAGCATTGGAAATAAGGTTTCTAATAACGGTTTTCAATATTTTCTTATCGGAATTGACTTCAACTTCCTCCTTTGCATTTGTCTTTATTGAAATACCTTTTGTCTGGGCAATGGATCTGGAGAGGTCCAATATTTCATTGATAACAGAGGAAATACTTATTTTTTCGTTTTTAAAACTGATTTGGCCGGACTGCGATTTTGCCCAATCCAATAAATTTTCAAGGAGTACCAAGGTGTTTTTGGCAGTAGAATGTATGAGGCCCAAATACACTTGGGTATCTGAATCTTCTGATTTGGATAATTGTGCCTTTAGGATATCGCTCAATACCAAAATATTATTAAACGGACTTCTTAGGTCATGGGCAATGATAGAAAACAACTTGTCTTTTGTAGCATTAAGTTCCCTTAGTTGAATTTCGCTTTCCCTTAAATCTTCCTCCGCCTTTTTACGTTCCGTAATATCCCGTATTACCCCAACCAAAAACTTCTTACCGTCTTCATCTATAAACCTCGACTTCCTAGTTGAGATAATTTTCCTTTGGCCTCCCTCTACGGTTAGAGGCTCTTCATTAATATTATCTATTCCATCCAACAGTACCTGCTTATCTATCCGCAAGAAACTTTCCCGTTCATCGGGCGGAACATTTTCAGCAAGTGTTTTGCCTATTATTTTGGTTCTTGGAAGATCGAACAGATTGCAAAAAGCGTCGTTGACCAAAAGTAACCTGCTCCCGTTGTCCTTTACAAATACGGCATCGCCCATATTATTGAGAATGGTATTGGCGTATTTCTCACTTTCATCCTTGTCATCCCCACTTTGGAAGGCCAAAACAGATTTAAGAATTTCATTTTGTTTTTGAAGTTCGGCAATCTGATTTTCCAATTCGCGACGTGTTTTTTCCTTTACTCTTTTTATTCGCTTAAACCGGTTATATAAATTATACCAAATCAAATTATTACAATTTTAGGCTAAGGCTGTAAATCTACGATTTCTATAAATTAGTACGGTACAATTTTGCCAGAGATTTCTCCCAAAGAGACAAAAAAAAGTTAACTTCAAAGTTTAAGACAGTACTCCCAAATAGGGCTTTGCTAATTTTGATATTTAATTTAATGAAACCTTTATACCTGATATAAAATAATCCGGATTATCCGTACCAAAGGCCATAAAAACATAAAGTGTATTGTTTTTTATAATTGGGGAAACAAATGCTCCCATATGGTCCCAAGCCCAATTATAGGCCGGATACTTTTTGTGCAATTGTACCGGGTTAACCAATAACGGACTTCTGCTATCATGGTCCCAACTTCCTCCATTCCACTTTGCCAATCCGTATTCCCTATTCCTCGATGTTAAATAAGTAGACCCCAACTCCTCACCGCCAAGGAGTAAATAGAGTTCCGAATTAAATTCCATATAGGAGGCATCATCCGCCTTCCCCCTTAAATAGCCGCTACTTGTATTTCCTTTGTGGATAATATTGGAAGATACAATGCTTTGATTTAAATTCAGGGCATCGAACAAATCCGTGGCTACAATTTCATGGATTTCCCGATCAATAAAACTAGGATTTCTTCTATGAAATAATAGCCTGTACTCATTGTTAAATTTTGTGATGGACAAAGGAAAACTGTTTTGATCCAAACCGTTCCATTCCGGAATCATAATTTCGGTTGGCTGCTTTAAAATATTCAGGTCTTCATCCAAAATCATGTATGCAGAAGTATAATTATTGTTAGGCTGCTGAACCCCTAGCAATACCAGTAAACTCCCATCATCCAGCTTATACGGATTTCCTGTGGAGAATACGTTACCGCTTGGTTTGGCAAAGGGAATGGTCATGGTTTCCAATATTAAGTCATCATGAAAGGTCCAATCTTCCAAATTGGTACTACTGGCATAATAAATACTTCTTTTGGCATGTGGCCCGAATACTACTGGAGTCAATAGAATAAAGGTACCATCAGATTTTTCAATGAGACCTCCAGGTTGTATATAATGAAGGTTTTCTTGGGATGCAACGGTAGGATAAGGACTAAATAATGGCCTATCATTTATTATTTCGTAGTTGATAAAAGGATTAAAAAATTCCAAGGTCGCACCAATTCTGGTATTTAAACTTCCAAAATAGGTGTTGCCTAGGCCTATCCAACCCTCCGTTATATCAACACTTACAATTTCCACTACGGTTGAAGCTTCAGCATTTTGGGTTACAAACCAACTTTGATTATTGGTGCCCTGCACCAATAGGTTTTCCAAGTATGAATAATTGGTTTTGACCCTGTTATTGACCTGATCATATTCTATAAGCTGTATGGGATTCCTTCTGGCTATATTATTGGATCTATCGGAGATTAGACCGTTAGAGAAAAAGCTATTCAAACTCCCCACCGGGAAAACCTCCTCAGGCACCAGTAACTCTTCCACAGGCGTTTCCTCCTCCACAACTTCTGGCAAAGTCTCTTCCACTGTTGGAATTACTTCTACATTTGTTTCTGGAACAACATTGTCCGAATTACAAGCAATTATCAATAAAAAAATTGAATAAAGAAGATTTTTTTTCATTGACAGGATGGGTACATCACCCTAAATAGGATAGGTTGAAAAATGGAATTAATTCCTTTATATCCCTGGAATATTGGTGTCATATTTGGTTTAAAGATGATGGCGGTTTTTACGGACGTAAACATACGTTGTTTTAGTGGAACAAGGTAGAACTAAATTGAAGTCGGATCATATTCACATCTAGGGTCAAAACCACTTATAAATGGACATACCCTAGAAGAATATTGACTACTTCATATGCCCCAAGCCCTATACAGAAAAGCATTGTAGGCCCGTCTAGGTGAAGGAGCCTTTATCCTTAGTTCCAAAAAATCCTTGAATTATGAACAAGAGAATGGGGGCAGTCGGAGAAATACGCAATGAGCTCTTGTCAAAAACACACCCCTAACCCCGCTCAAGAGGGGAATTTGTTACTTGCCATAAGTCTAATCTATAGATTCTTACCACAATACTAATTGTCCACTAAACCTTACTCCAATGAAACCCGTTCCCAACCCGCCTCCGGAAGTTCGTAACGGTCCAATTTCATGATCTTTCTTGTCCCATCATAATATTTATACACCAGGTACACACAGTCATCGGAACTTTCTATATAAAAGAGACCGAGGCGTTTTGGAAATGGAAGTTTCATCAACTCACATTCCTTGTTTAATTGGTGTGCACCGATCTCCATTAAAAGGCGTTTAATGGCATATCGATCATGATTTCTGTAAACAATATTTTTCATTTAATGGATATAATCCTATTTTATGGATATTTTCCAAATTTACAAATTTTAGATTTTGAAGTCGGTCCAGAAAAGTTAAATTCTTAAATTAGGGTAAAACTATTATTATGTGTTTCGGTACTAGGGTAACCACTTCTGCCAAGGAGGTGGAGAAATATTACAATGTTTCCAAATTAATGGGTAAAACCCCCATTGAAGGCGAGCTTACCTATCACCACGCCAACGGATGGGCACACCCCTTATTATGGATTATTCCACAAGAAAAAAGCAACCATATTACCCCTTCCATGTGGGGTATAATGCCACAGAACACTATGGGGGCCGATTTTAAAAAATACTACAAAGACGCGGCCAGGTTCGGGGCCGGACTCAACGCCCAATCAGAAAAGCTCTTCGATCATTTTATCTATAAGTTCAGTGCCATGACCAAACGTTGCGTAATCCCCGTAAACGGATTTTATGAACCGCACACAGCTCCCAAGAAGTTTAATATCCCATTTTATTTTGAACGAAAAAATGAAGCTCTTATGAGTCTGGCCGGTCTCTATACCACGACCAAGGATGGGTACAACACCTTTACCATCTTGACGAAGGCAGCCACTCCCCTCTTCAAGAAAATCCACAATACCAAAAATAGGAGACCCATTATCTTAAGGGATGAGGATGTGGACGTATGGTTGAACAACGACCACGGCGAGCAGGAAATTCGTAATGTTATGGAAGATGATATGGACGATATGGCCATCAACGCCTATCCTATAAGCAAGGACCTATACAATCCAAAAGTAGATTCCAATAGACCAAATATTATTGACGAAGTAAGCTATGAGGAACTGGAGATAGAATATTAGGATTACAACAAATAAGAGAGATAAGGGCATGAATCTTCCAAAATCAGAAATACCACAGTGATAAACTTTCCTACAGATCTTCAGGCAATAGAAAACAGGTTACGGGAATTAGACCCCGTAAGGTATGCCCAAACCAGAAATCATAAAGATGGGGCGGTAACCCACTTGAGCCCCTATATCTCCAGAGGTGTAATATCAACAAGACAGGTCTATCAGTACATAAAAACGCTGGACCTCCCTTGGTATAAAACGGAAAAACTAATTCAAGAGTTGGCTTGGAGAGATTATTGGCAACAAGTTTGGATAGCAAAAAATGACGCTATCAGGCAAGATTTGAAAAACACACAAACCCCCATATCAAATTATCAAATTCCAAAGGCTATTGTAAATGCCGACACTGGCATTGAAGAAATCGACATTGCCATAAAACAACTATATACTTCGGGATATATGCATAACCATATGCGCATGTATGTGGCATCTATCTGCTGCAACATTGCCAATTCACATTGGCTTGAACCCGCTAAATGGATGTATAGTCACTTATTGGACGGGGATCTTGCCAGTAACTTTTTAAGTTGGCAATGGGTAGCAGGTGCTTTTTCCAACAAGAAGTATTATGCCAACCAAGAGAACATCAACAACTTCTTTAAAAGTACTCAGAAAGATACTTTTTTGGATGTTGAATACAGTGCATTTGAAAATTTGGATATCCCGAAAATATTAAAAGACACCATTCCCATTGAGGTTAAAATGACACTTCCCAAGATTAATAACCCGAAACTGAACAAGAATAAAACAACTTTAATCTACAACTATTACAATATTGATCCCTATTGGTATAAGCACCAGGAGGTTCAGCGGATTTTTTTAATGGAGCCCTCTTTTTACAAAGAAAATCCGGTAAACCAAAAATGTATTGATTTTGCCATTGAACTGACAAAAAATATTGAAGGCATAAAAATATTTGTTGGCGAATTTTCAGAATTAATAGCCCTAGTGAACCCTGAGCTTGTGGTATTTAAGGAACACCCTACCAACCGTCATTACCAAGGCAAGGAAGAAGCAAGGGAATGGATGAGTTCCATTACAGGTTACTTCCCTTCTTTTTTCGCATTCTGGAAAAAATGCAAAAAAGAATTATAACTTTAAGGAACCAATGGCCGGTGCTTTAAATTAAAGGTCTGCTTGGTATTACTGCTATAGACTATGGAATACTCGACTTAGCAGCATACTGCCTAAATAAAAGGTATTAAACCTCAGGGCAAGCCTGTCTGGCCAACAAAGGCAGGCCCTGAACCCAATAATAGGAATCGACCCAAGGGTCGAGGTATTGAACCTAGATCCCGCCGAAAAAGGCGGGATTAGTTCAACTTGCAATTTTCAGTGCGTCTTACTGACTTCTCAAAATTGAGTTTCACTAATAAATTTCAAGCCTCATTTACCACCTTGGGCAATTTATTATAAAGCCCTTTGCCGTTGAAAGCAAAGAAGAAATTGTCTAATTGAAAATGAAAAAAAGTGACTTGCCCATAAAAATATGCCCGATATGCAAAAGACCTTTTACATGGCCTAAAAAGTGGGAAAGAAATTGGAATAACGTAAAATACTGCAGCGAAAGGTGTAGGCGTAATAAAAAGAATGAAGAAAGCAATTAACCTTATATTTCCACACCAGCTTTTTGCTGAAAGCCCTCTACTTGACAATGGAGAAGAGGTCTATTTAATTGAAGAGTACCTTTTCTTTAAACAATTCATGTTTCACAAACAGAAGCTAGCTTTCCATAGGGCCTCCATGAAATGTTATCAGCATTTTTTGGAGAAAAAAGGGATTAAGGTCAACTATATAGAATCCAACAATAAATTATCGGACATTAGGCAGTTCGAAGAAGAACTTAAGAGTAAAAACATAACTGAAATCAACATTATTGACCCCGTTGACAATTGGCTTGAAAAGCGAATTGGGACGATTGCCAAAAACTATAAGCTCAATTCTTTTGGAAGCCCATTGTTTATTAATTCCAAAGAAGACCTTTCCACATTTTTCAGGGCGGATAAAAAATCATTTTTTCAAACTACTTTTTACAAACAGCAACGGAAAAAGCTGGATATCTTACTGGAAGATGGGCAAGAACCCATGGGAGGAAAGTGGACCTACGATACGGATAACCGTAAAAAGTATCCCAAGGGAAAAACACCTCCGAGCATCCATTTTCCAGAGGTAACCTCTTTTTGGACCGAATCCGTAACATATACAGAAAAACACTTTAAGAACAATCCCGGGCAGTTATCAAAAGATCCCATATATCCCATAAGCCACAAGCAAGCCGAGAATTGGTTTGTACAGTTTCTAGAGTACCGATTCTTTGATTTCGGTATTTATGAAGATTCGATTGTAAAACAACAGTCCTTTTTAAACCATAGCATTCTTTCTCCCCTACTTAACATAGGTCTCATATTACCTAATCATATTGTTGCCCAAAGTCTTTCTTTTGCAGAAAAAGAGAATATCCCTATCAATTCCACCGAAGGTTTTATAAGACAACTCATTGGCTGGAGAGAATTTATCAGAGGCATGTATGAATGCAAGGGAAGCTACTCTAGAACAAAGAATTTTTGGGGCTTTGATAGAAAAATACCGAAGAGCTTCTATGACGGCAGCACAGGAATTGAGCCAATAGACGAAACCATTAAACAAGTATTGATAACAGGCTATTGTCATCATATAGAACGATTGATGATCCTGGGTAATTTTTTGCTGTTGTGCGAATTTGATCCGGATGAAGTATACAAATGGTTTATGGAGTTATTTATTGATGCCTATGACTGGGTAATGGTCCCCAATGTATATGGTATGAGTCAGTTTTCAGATGGCGGTACCTTTGCCACCAAACCATATGTGGGAGCCTCCAACTATATCAATAAAATGAGCAATTACCCGAAAGGTGATTGGCAAAAAATTTGGGACGGCCTATTTTGGCGTTTTATAGCTGAACATCAGGAATTTTTTAAATCAAACCCAAGAACCTCTATGCTTTATCATTCCTACAACCGAATGTCAGAAGATAAAAGAGCCCTTCATATTAAAAATGCCGAAGAATTTATAGAGAAAATAATGAGTGATGACTAGGAAAACTGTGGTGTTGATCTTTCCCTAAAGCCTTCTGTTAGACGAAGAAAATGTAATTAAACAATATTCAACCTTATACAAATTCCAACGGCTTTTTTGAAGGATCAATTACTGCCCATTATGGCAAAGGCGTTGGCCGGGTTAACAGACAACAATAGTTTAATTTCCTTGTCCGTGAAACCATGGGCTCTAAGTTCGGGAAGGAGTTTTGTAAAAATATTGGTATAAGGGGTAATGTTTTGTTGTTCCTTTTGAGGATCGTACCAACCAGCGTCGTGTGATAAAAGAATGCGATCCAAAATGCCATGTTCCTTGGCATATATTAATTTTTCCAGATGTCGTTCCACATCCCACCCCAGTCCGTCCAAACTAATCCAACAGCCCATGGTTGCCGCCTTAAGATAATTGCTATTATCCTCTTCTGCCTGGGCATGTACCCAAATAAATTGGGCCGGGGAAACCCCCATTTCCCCAAGGATCTCCAGTTGTGGCCAAAGCCCTATGGCCTTTCCTGTATGGGAAGCTATTGTAAGGCCTGTCCTTAAATTGGTTATGGCGGCTGCCTTGACCAATTTTTGTTGCAGAGTATCCAACGGATCTGCCGTATCTACCCCGATCTTGATAAAACCTGGCTTGATGGTGGTGCCGTCTATGCCATCTTCAAATTCGGAAATCCACTTTTCCGCTAAATCTTCGGCGGATATTTTTTGGACATAATTGGGAAGGTATTTGTTATTGCCGGCACCATATAGCCCAGTGTTGGTGACTATTTTAATTCTTGTTTTCTTGGCTATTTTTTCAAGAAGTAGAACATCACGTCCCAAGTAGGCCGGGGTGGCATCCACAAAATAGTCTACCTCATAGGCTTGTATTTCTTCCAAAAAAGGCATTACTTCCGCAATTACGGCATCGTGGTTCCAAGTATGGAACTGAATGCTGTCGGCCCCAATAAAATCGACCAAAACGTGCTCATGGGACAACCACATGCGATCGGAATCCACTGGGTGTCTCCCCTGAACATCCTGTATAAAAGCTTGCTGGCCATTTATTGTACCCCCACATGCGAGCACAATAAGGAAAAACAACCAATGGTATCTCTGAAGTGCAACCATTTTTTTGAATTATCTATTTAATGGCATCCAATGCCCCGTTTACATAACCCACACATTCGGCAAGGCCAGCAAAAACATCCTCGGAATCCTTTTCATATTCCATAGCCATTACCCCGGTATAGTTAATCGCTTTCAAAGCTTTCAGTACCGCTGGGATATCCAGAACCCCTCTTCCAAACTCGGTCGACTTACCATCGGCCTCCGACTTGTCCACATCCTTAAGATGGATATCATATATACGATCTGCATATTTTTTAATGTTCTTTACAGGATCCAACCCCAATCTTTGTATGTGACCTACATCCATACAAAGTCCAATACGGGTATCGAGCCCTTTAATTTTGTCGTAAACCACTTCGGGTGTTGGGTACACCTCATCTCCCGGACCATGGTTATGGATGGCCAGCTTTATATTGGTCTCCTTTACTTTCATTTCCACCAAAGTTAATAGCTCGTGATTGGGCACTCCTATAATCACCTTCATTTTGGCAGCTTTGGCATACCTAAAGGCATTTTCAACTTCTTGGGCAGTTTTCATATAAATGACTCCCCCTCCATAAAGGCCTATTCCAGCCTTCTCGAATTTTGCAGTTATAGCTTTAATCTCTTCTTCACTACTCTCCAATGGCATATGCATGCTCTTGACAGCAATCTGTTTTAGATTCAATCGGTTGGCTATAACCAGAGTTTCATCTAAACTAAATTTTCGCGTGGAATAGGATGCCAGCCCCAGTTTAAGGCTTCTCGTTGCCCCACTTAGGTAGCTTTCCCCTAAAATTTCTTTAAATGGGCTAGCGGTCAAAACTGAGCTAGTGGCCACCAAGCCACCGAGTCCGAGGGTTTTTAAAAATGAATTTCTTGAGTATTGCATGGAATATGGATTTTAATACTTTTTTAAAGATCAATACTGTAAGATATAAAATCTTTTGAGTTCTTGCAGGTAGAATATTAAAAGTGTAAACATTAAAGCCGCTCCCGTGAAGTTTTTCGACACCCAATAGGTAATTGTAGAGCGGACTATTGGCTAATGAAATAAGTTGAAGCTAAGGTTTACACCGGTAATTCTCTTTATAAATCTCATAAATAAGATTATCTGGATCATCGGGGTCGTTTCGGCTGCCATTCCATTTGAAATTATTTCTAAGCAGTAATTTTTTGGAGCTCTCATTTCGTTTACTGGTAAAGGCTTCAATTAGATCCAATTCCAGTTGGATGAAGCCAAAATTGAGCACTGCTTTCACTGCCTCATTCATGATACCCTGGCCTTGAAATTCAGGACTTAGGTCGTACCCTATTTCTGCCGTTTTACGATCTTGGGAAAAATTCCACAAACAGATATTTCCGATCATTGCCGGGCTGTTCTTCAAGGAAATACACCATTGGTACAACTGTCCATTGTTTATATCGTTGTTGGTCTTGGTTATAAAGGCGAGTGCCTTTTCCTTGGTTTCAGCAGACTGACGATTAACATACTTGTTTACCTCCTTATCTGAACGCAGGTAAAGAATCATAGGCCAGTCGTTCTCCTCCAACCTCCTCAGGCGTAGTCGGTTAGTTTCCAATTCCTTAAAATTTTCAATTGAGTTCATTTTATAAATATACCATCAACTGATCAGATTTTGTACGGCATGGCTATTTGAAACTTTAAGGTTAAGCAGCCCTATAGCAAAAGCCCTATTTTTTGTTCTTGATTGTGCATTCGGAATTCAAA
Organism: Arenibacter algicola; assembly: GCF_000733925.1. NCBI lineage: Bacteria > Pseudomonadati > Bacteroidota > Flavobacteriia > Flavobacteriales > Flavobacteriaceae > Arenibacter > Arenibacter algicola. Next base: position 1,781,881 of record NZ_JPOO01000001.1, on the reverse strand, counting down.
ATAGGGCTTTGACATAGTATCATTTTAATAACCAGGCTTGGCAATTCACTTCCTGGTCTCAATAATTTAAAGTAGCCCCCAATCCGAATCCCATATCACTATCATAATGGGTAGAAATCCCCAGATTGCGGGTTACAATATACTTAAAGCCCGTCATATATTCCTTATCTGTATTGATCATAAAGGCCCATCGTAATCTGGGGCTAATAGGAATGTCCTCACGCATCAATTGAAATCGTACATACCCATCCGTAAACACCTCTCCCTGCAAGGTTACCAACAGAGGTAAGGTATATTCAGCCCCAATACTTAAAACAGCCCTGTTATCCTTAGTGTTTCCTTGACCAAAAATGTTTTTCTCAGCCATGCCCTCTGTTTTTCGATAACGCCAATCGAACCCAACAAAAGGCATAAACCATTGGTTCTTTCCAACATATCTGCCAATATGGGTTTCACTTTCATAACCATGGTCATCATGATATCCCAATCGCCATTCGGTGCCTATACTCCAACGGGTATTTTGCAACATGGCCCTCCCGTCATTACCATTGGATGCAAAATCGTTTTCTGCCATAAAATGGAATTCATTACTTTCCTTTTGCAACTTTTTGTAGGCCCATTTCTTATCGGGCAGATATGGATTGGGGGCTTGCTGCTCATAAGAAAATACGCGGTTCATTCCTGCCATCATGTGATAAAGAATATGACAGTGAAAAAACCAATCGCCTTCGGCATTTGCCAGAAACTCTATGGTGTCCGTTTCCATAGGCATAATATCCAAAACGTTCTTTAAGGGTGCATATTCCCCTTGCCCGTTCAGCACCCTAAAATCATGTCCGTGCAGGTGCATGGGGTGCCTCATCATAGATCCGTTGTAAAGTGTAATCCGTACATTCTCTCCCTTTTTGATCAGGATTTTATCTGTTTCCGAAAGCACTTTATTGTCCATGCTCCACACGTAACGGTTCATATTACCTGTAAGTTCAAAGCGCAATTCCCTTACGGGGGCATCTTTTGGTAAGGAGGTAGGGTGTGGTGCTTTCAACATGCCATAATTCAGGGTCACCAAATCTTGAGCTGGTTTCATGGAATGACCCGAGTGGTCCATATTATCGTCCTTTTTCATATCACCACTACCGCTAACCTCTGGATACATCACCGTGTTCATATCCATTTGTTGAAGGGACATATCCATACCCATATCATCCATAGAGCCGTCCATATTCATCATGCCGTTCATCATTTCCATTCCTTCAAAATACTTGAGTTTTGGCATTCTACTTTTCAATTGAATGATACCATTTCCTAAATATATCGAGGCCGACTTGGTACGGTCCTCAGGGGTGGCCAAGAATTCATAGGCCGTACCTTCCTGTGGAATACTAACCACAACGTCATAGGTTTCCGAAACACCTATAATCAATCTGTCTACCTCAACAGGTTCTATGTCATTGCCATCATTTGCTACAACAGTCATTTTACCCCCTGCATAAGAGAGCCAAAAGTAAGACGAGGCCCCGCCATTCGCTATACGTAACCGTACTTCGTCCCCAGCTTTAAATTGGGAAAGTTGACTTACATTCTTCCCATTGATAAGAAATTTATCGTAATACACATCACTGACATCCATGGCCAGCATACGTTTCCATTCGTTTTCCAATTTAGTTTTAAAATGCCCCGCCTTAATGGCCTCAGAATAACTCTGAACAGTACCTTTTTTAATTCCCCCCCAATCATTGGCATTGTGTAACATTCTATGCACATTTTCAGGTTTAATATCGGTCCATTCGCTCAAAATTACAGGAACAGTTGGCAAATCATCAATACCCTCCCTAAAGGTGGGGTCCGTATCCTTTTTCTTTAGAACCAAGGATCCGTACATTCCTATTTGTTCCTGTAAACCACTATGACTGTGATACCAATGTGTTCCATTTTGAATAATTGGAAAACGATAGGTATGGGTAGTGTTCGGTGCAATCGGCATTTGGGTCAAAAAAGGTACACCATCCTCCTTATTGGGCAGATATACCCCGTGCCAATGCAGAGAGGTCCCTTCCTTTAGCTTGTTATGTACCACAATTTCGGCAATGTCCCCTTCTGTAAAGGTTAGTGTTGGCATAGGAATCTGCCCGTTAACGGCAATAGCTCTTTTTTCCTTGCCCGAAAAATTTACAATGGTGTCCGTTACTGTTAAATCGTATCTAACTACATTTTGGCCATAGCCAAAATGTTCGGACAGTATTAGTATAAATACTGCCAAACAATATTTGTAATTGGTCATGTCCGAGTTATTTTATGGTTTCAATGGTTTTGCCACAACTTAGCATCTGGGAGCCATAATAAGGGTTTCTGATGTCTTCCTCCAAACTGAGCCAATTGGCACCTTTTCCACCATCTGCCATAGGGCAAAATTGATAATAAACGGGTGTTTCCGATTTGGAAACCTTTATTACCTCAAACATATTTTTTGATAAGGACTTAAAATAAACCCTTTGTTCACCAACGTCCTTTGTGGCCGCTATATTTCCTATATCTGCCTTGAGATCTTTCAGTACCTTCATCCATGTCATATGCACCTCCATTGGAAGTTTATCCATTTCCACCTCCGTTGCCGATTTCAAAAGTATTTCAGCCTTATTGGAAGCCAAGGAACCATCTGTGCTTACCAAGGCATCCTTGACCGAAAAATAGTGTTCAATTACACCTGCAAGTGGATTTTTGCTTTGATACTCCTGGGCCATGGCTCCATGCTGTGAATGTTCGGCTGTCTTTTTCTTTTTATGCGCCTCCATATTATGGGAATCATTCTTGGCCCTTTCATATTGGCAACATTCCGGTAAATTGGCATAGGTATCTCCCGGAGCAAAAAAGAGTTCACTATCATAACCTGCCAGTGCAATTCTCTTAAGAATTTCTTCTTTGGAGGTCGCCAGACTGTCAAAGGAAATAATGGCCATTTTCGTGTCCTTGTCCCAATCTACCTCGGCTTCATTGTTTAGATTACCTGCTTTTTCAATGGTTTTCTCGCACATGGCGCAGTTTCCATAAATTTTTACAGATTCTGATTTTAAGTTTTCTCTCTGGGCATTACCCGCTACAAAGGATAGCAATACGGAAATTGCCATCAATAATTTTATTGAATTTTTCATCGTACTCATATTTGATAAAAAGGAATTTGGGAATTCCTTTTCGATTTATAAAAACTAATTATTCTAGGTTATCACATAGATTCTGACCAAAAATACTAAGACAGACCTATGGCTATCATGATATAGTTAACCTATTTTGGGGCGTTGCCAAATGGGGAGATAAACCAATTTTGGAATTTGCTGGATATAAGCCCAATCATTTTCCAATTCAGTATTGATATTTGATAATTTTACTTCAAATCCGTTTAAATAGAGGAGAGTATTTACCACAACTGGACAGTGGCACAAATTATTACTACAATTTCCGTTACATCCCTCATCCTCTTTGTCTGTTACGGAGTCGCAACATGACTTATCCTCAGAATTATGGTCCTTGCTGCAAGAATGGATATTTTCAGATCTGGATTCCTCCTTAGAAGTCCCACAGGCCGAAACATCACTGGTCGAAAGAAACAGCAAAAAAACAAGCGTTAATAATATGTGGGTTCTGTTTTTCATATTTTCCAAAGGCAAAGTTACTCAATTATCTTTTTATTGGATCAAATTTGGGGCGATATCCAATAATCCAATAGCGCCCAATTTTTGTTTTGTTGAACTTTTAAGCAAAGTACCCGATTGCAGCAATTTGCACCTTAGTTAATTGGATTCTGTATATTTTTTAAAGTTATCAAGGATAGACTGCCAGCCTTCTTTCTGCATTTCTAAGGAGTTTTCGGTTTCAGCATCAAAGTTTACCTTCACAGTTGTCTTATGATTTAGCTCGTAAAAAGTGACCTTTACCTGCCTCCCATCAGGCATGGTATAGGTAAAGTGTTTATTGGGTTCAACTTCATCATAAACGGCCTCAAAATCGAACCCAAACCTTTCGTCCTTAGCTTCCATTCGCGCCATGTATTTTCCACCTACCTGCATGTCATTGGATGCATATGGACAGTGCCAATCGTCCGAAGCAAAATTCCATTTTATGATGTGTTCCGGATTGGTATAATAATCCCAAACCTTATCCATTCCTTCAGAAATGGTAGCTTGTACCATTATTTTTGTCTTTTCCATTTCCGTTTTATTTTTATTGATGTAATTATTACCCAAAAGCAGGCCTTGACAATACTTCTATTAGGTGCGATCGTATATGCATATATTAATTTCACTTGTCATACATAGTCACTGAAAACGGCAGTCATAGCCTTCCCGTTTTCATTTACTAAAGTTAGTTATTTGACCTTAATTCCTGTAAAGAATTGCCGGTTATTCTTAAAAAGAGATTAGTTCTGCATTCAATTGGTATACACTGAAACAGTCAAAAAAATCATCGTAGCGAGGACCAAAATCAACATCAGGGGAATCACAAACCTCAACCACCTATTGAATCCTATTTTAACTATGGCCAATGCTGCCAGGATTAAACCTGTGGGATTGATCAAATGGAATAAGCCCATACCGTATTGGTAGGTGTCGACAATTATTTCCCTGCCTATATGGACCGTATCTGCCAGAGGAGAAAAAATAGGCATGGTCAATACGGCCATACCAGAAGAAGATGGCATAAAAAACGATAAACCCCCGTAAATAAAAAGCATTACGTTGGCAAATACCCCTTTGTGCATGTCTTCGGTGATGTTACTGGCATAAAACAAAATGGTATCACTAATAAGTCCGTCCTCCATCAGTATGGTTACCCCCCTTGCTATACCCACAATAAAGGCCACACTGAGCAAATCGGCCGCTCCCTTGGCGAAGGCGTCCACAAAGTCGCTTTCCTTAATTCTCGCAATAATACCAATGATTATGGCCCCAACAAGAAATGTGGACGTCATTTCCACAAACCACCAATCCAAAAAGGAAACTCCGACTATCATGATTACGAAGCTCAATGAAAATACCAAGGTAATCAACCGCAGTCTATGGGTGAATTTTACATTGGTATTCATCGAATCCAAACCAAAAAGATGTTCAATGTTCTCTTTTTGATCATAAATAATCGACTTTGAAGGATCGGCTTTTACTTTTTTGGCGTACCTAAGAATATAAACTATGGTGATGGTGGTACACAGTAGCAGCATAATGATACGGTTATTGAGCCCTGTCGTCCAATTTATTCCTGCCGCATCAGAGGCAATAATGGTAGCAAACGGATTTACTGTAGAGCACATGGTGCCAATACTGGAACCTAGAAACACACAACTGAGACCAACCATGGCATCGTATTTGGCCGCCAAGAATACGGGAATTAAAATAGGATAGAACGCCATAGTTTCCTCTGCAAGTCCAAAAGTAGTGCCTCCAAGCGCAATTAGTGTTGTTACGGCAATAATTAGAATGTATTCTCTGCCCTTAAGTACTTTGGCCATCCAGGATATTCCGGCATTAAATGCCCCAGTGAGATTCATTATTCCAATTAGACCTCCGATAATAAGAATTAAAAATATAATATCTGCGGCAGCAATTATTCCCTTTATGGGCGATTGTACCAAGGCTGAAAAACCTTGGGGTTGAGCCTCCATTTCCTTAAAGGTATTGGGAATGCCAATGGGCTTATAAATATCGCCATTGATGAATTTTTCAATTGGAATTTTTATTCCCAGCCCTTCCAAAGTTCCTTGGGTTGCCGGTAATTCTACACTTTCCCCAATACTTATTTTGGTGAAACTGTTTTTTTCGGCATTGTAAGCCAGACTATCATACTTTCCGGCCGGAACAAACCATGTTAATATGGTCACCAATACAGCGATTAGTATTAGTATGGTTTGGGCAGTTGGAAATTTTAGTTTTTTCATGTCCGGTCATGGTCAAGGTTTGGTGTTAGGTCAAGGTACATAATTTTAATTCATTCCTTTGGCGCATAATATTGTTTAAGATTTTATTTTCTGCAAGAGGTAAAAATTCTCATTTAAAATTAGTTCCCTGTCCTGTAATATTTCATGACTATAGGTTTTGGATAAGCTAAAATAATCTTGATGATCCACCAAACTGTACCCTGATATTTCCCGATAATACGAATCTTGAATGGTTTGATAATCGCTCGCCTTGGTTTTGGATACCTTTTCCCCAAAAAAATTAAGTAACCTTTTAAAAGCCAAAGTTTGTTTCAAATTATCCTGAAACGATGCACTTCCAATAATATCTCCAGTATCCTGAATGAGGTTGAATAATTGAAACAAGCTATCCGTTTCCTCCCTATCCAAAAAGAACAAAACCCCCTCTATAAGAATAAAGCACTTTTTTTTGCCCTTAACAGAATCAATGGTTGCCAATAAGCCCTCCTTAAATTCCTTACTAAAATCAACTCCTACAAACTGTATATTTCGCTTGGGCAGTAAATCCTCATTTTGCCATTGTTCTATTTTATATTTTTTGTGGGCCACTATCTCAGGTTTATCAATTTCAATGTGGATAATTTTTTGATCCAGCAAAAACGGATACATACTGAAACCAGCCCCTAAATTGATCATAACCTCAATTCCATTTTTGATGATATTCTCCTTTATTTTATCCAAGAAATATCTGTTCCCTAAACAGTGGGTAAATGTTTCCTCGGAGGACACCTTGGTCAAATATTCTTCGGCCCATTTTTCTGCTTTTGGATTATTCCATAAATAGGCAAAATGATCCCCACTTAAGTTTACATCAGTAGCACGAAGGGCAGAGGTTACAAATGCCGTCTCATGTATTTCCAAATGATCGCTGCCCAGCATATTTTTTAAGTTAGAATTATTGTTCACAGCTTGTTGTGATACATACAATGATTTAATTCCTAAGGTAAAAAATCTTTTATTTCGATGGATAAATGGATACTATGTTTTTGGATGTATAAAAATGAAGGACAGATGATACCACTATATCCCAGTAATACTAAATCTTCAATTTTATCGACCCCAAAAACTCAGAAGCATCTTTTTCACTTTGAGCCGGTGTAGTGACTATTCCTAAAGTTTGGATTAAAAGTATTTGTAACAGGGAACATACATCCAAATATGACCGGTTTTATTATTTGACCCTAGAATTGTAGCCACTTTATTGGAGCCATAAGTTTTCCCTAATATCCATAAGTTTTATTGATAAGCATTTCAAATCCATCAGAAAAAATTATTGTAAATTTAAGGGTGAACTAATCGAAAACTTATTAAAACTATATAAAATGGAGAATAAAACACATTCAAGCCCATCATCAAACGGAAAAGTATGGGATGTAAACGAATCAAGCTCGCAATGCCCATTCTTAAATGGAGAACTGCATCAGACTGCAGGAGGGGGTACCAGCAACCGCGAATGGTGGCCGAATCAATTAAAGTTAAATATTCTGCGTCAAAATTCGTCCTTGGTAGATCCTATGGACCCCGATTTTGATTATGCGGAGGAATTTAAAAAACTGGACCTTTCGGCCGTAAAAAAAGATCTTTACGAATTAATGACCACAAGTCAGGATTGGTGGCCGGCAGATTATGGACATTATGGCCCTTTCTTTATCCGTATGGCCTGGCATAGTGCCGGTACCTATCGTATACAGGACGGTCGTGGCGGTGCCGGTTCCGGATCGCAACGTTTTGCCCCCTTAAATAGTTGGCCGGACAATGCCAATCTGGACAAGGCCCGTTTATTGTTATGGCCAATAAAAAAGAAATATGGCAAGAAGTTATCCTGGGCAGATCTCTTGATATTGGCCGGGAATTGTGCACACGAGTCCATGGGATTAAAAATGTTTGGTTTCGCAGGGGGTCGTGAGGATATTTGGGAGTCAGAACAAGATGTATATTGGGGATCTGAAACGGAATGGATGGGCAACAAGGAACGTTATTCCGAAAACGGGGAGTTAGAAACTCCTCTGGGTGCTGCCCACATGGGATTGATTTATGTAAACCCGGAAGGCCATAATGCCAATCCGGACCCTGTAGAGTCCGCACATTATATCCGCGATACTTTTGGCCGTATGGCTATGAACGATTACGAAACCGTGGCACTTATTGCCGGGGGGCATACCTTTGGTAAAACCCATGGTGCCGCAGATCCTACTAAATATGTGGAAGCAGAACCTGCGGCTGCAGGAATAGAAGCCCAAGGCCTTGGATGGAAGAACAACTATGGGACCGGAGTAGGTGCGGATACTATTACCAGTGGTATAGAAGGCGCTTGGACCGATACCCCTACCAAATGGAGCCATACTTTTTTTAAAAATCTATTCGGTTACGAATGGGAATTGACCAAAAGTCCGGCTGGGGCCCACCAATGGAAACCCAAAAACAATGCTGGTGCAGGAACGGTTCCTGATGCCCATAATCCAGATGTGAAGCATGCGCCTTTTATGTTGACCACGGATCTTTCGTTGCGTATGGATCCGGCCTATGAAAAAATATCGAGGCACTTTTTGGAAAACCCGGAAGAGTTTGCCGATGCCTATTCACGTGCCTGGTTTAAACTGGTTCACCGGGATATGGGGCCAGTATCACGCTATCTTGGACCAGAAGTACCTAAGGAAGAATTGATTTGGCAAGATCCCGTACCTGCCGTAGATCATGAACTGATGAATGATAAGGATATTGCCGGTCTGAAGGCCAAAATTTTGGCAACGGGTCTTTCCATATCCCAATTGGTTTCTACCGCCTGGGCTTCCGCTTCTACTTTTAGAGGTTCTGACAAGCGTGGCGGTGCCAATGGAGCACGTATACGACTGGCACCACAAAAAAACTGGAAGGTAAACAACCCCAAACAATTGGCCCAAGTTTTGGACAAATTGGAGGGCATTCAAAAAGAATTCAATGCCGCACAATCCGGAAACAAAAAAGTTTCTTTGGCAGACCTTATTGTGTTGGCAGGGAACGCTGCTATAGAGGAGGCCGCAAAAAATGCCGCGAAGAAAGTAACGGTTCCTTTTTCTCCTGGACGTACCGATGCTAGCCAGGAGCAAACCGATGTGGAATCTTTTGAGCCACTTGAACCACGTGCAGATGGTTTCAGAAATTATCTCAAAGACAAATACGAAGTTACGGCAGAGGAAATGCTTGTTGACAAGGCTCAATTATTAACATTGACCGCTCCCGAAATGACCGTACTTCTTGGGGGAATGCGTGTGCTCAACACCAATTACAACGGGTCCCAGCATGGAGTTTTTACAAAGAGGCCCGAGTCCTTGACCAACGATTTCTTTGTAAATTTACTAGACATGGACACCACTTGGAAGGCTATTTCCGATTCCCAAGACGTCTTTGAAGGACATAGCCGTAAAACGGGCCAACTTAAATGGACCGGCACCCGCGCCGATCTTATTTTTGGATCCAATTCCGAGCTACGTGCCATTGCAGAAGTGTATGCCTGTGAGGATTCTGGAGATAAGTTTGTAAAAGATTTTGTTGCGGCCTGGACCAAAGTGATGAACTTGGATCGTTTTGATTTGGCATAGATCTGCTTAACAATAATAAGCCTATGGGCTCAGAATTTATAACCAAAAAAGGTGGTCCGTACAGACCACCTTTTTTAATACCGCTTGTAATTACTTTAGATCAATTAAGATTGACGACCTTTACTTTTCAATAATGACGGTCTCCGCTGAAGCGCCAAGATCCAAGAGCAGTTCTGTAATATTTTGTACAAACTTTTTGGGTCCGCACAAATAAAAGTTCTGGCCAAAGTCGGAAATATTGTCGATTAAAAATTTGCGATCTATCCTATTTCCCCTAAATCCCACCACATTCTCGCGGGTATATATTTTTATAAAATTACCACCGAGCATCTGTTGCAATTCTGCTTCCATAATAACGTCTCCGGACGTTTTATTGGAATAAATCAATTTATTGCCATGTAGGTTCTTATGGGTATATAGATGCCTAAAAATAGATATGAAAGGTGTAATACCAGCTCCACCGGCAATAAAAACGCCCGGCCCCTTGTATTGGATTGCTCCAAAAACCTCATGAAGAATAAGTTCTGCCCCAGCGTGGGTGCGGCCCAACAAATTGGTCACCCCTTCATGATCATTATAGATTTTGATCATAAATTCCAAGAATCCATGTTCCATTATGGAGGTAAAGGTAAAGGGCCTCAATTGGTCTTTCCATTCCGGTAAATTAATGGCAACCTCAGTTGCCTGTCCCGGGATAAAATTATAACCCGCTGGTCTTTCCACCACAAAACGTTTCACATCATGGGTAATATAATGTGTCTCCAATATCTTAACGATATGTTGCTTATTTGCTTTCGGCATAATTGTAATCAATTTGAAGATATCAAGGTAATAAATTATTTATTGTTCAAACTAATCCAACTTAGAACGGACTGAAAATAAGAATTATCCACTACCCTAAAATACTTTCTATCTCCTTCAGCTCTGCCCCGCTAAAATTAATGTTCTTTAGCGCTTCCAAATTATCCAGCAATTGTTCTGTGCGACTTACACCAACAAGTACCGTAGATATACGTTGGTCTTTCAGCAACCAGGCAATGGCCATTTGGGCAAGGCTTTGTCCACGATCCCCGGCCAACTTATTGAGTCGACCTACCTTGTCCAAAACTTCAGGTGTAATTTGGTCCTCCTTCAAATAACGGCCATCCTTGCTTGCCCTACTATCTTCAGGGATGCCTTTTAAATATTTCTTGGTCAATACGCCTTGTGCCAATGGAGAGAAAGCAATGGAGCCTATCCCCTGTTCTTTTAACACATCCAGTAATCCATCTTCTACCCAACGATCGAACATATTATATCTAGGTTGGTGGATCAATAATGGCGTGCCCAAATCCTTCATTATTTTTGAAGCCTTGGCTGTAAGCTCTGCAGGATACTGGGAAATACCTGCATATAGTGCCTTACCGCTTTGTACCAGATGATGCAACGCACCCATGGTCTCTTCCAAGGGGGTGTCCGGATCTGGTCTGTGATGGTAAAATATATCTACGTAATCCAGCCCCATTCTTTTAAGGCTTTGATTGGCAGAGGCAATCAAATATTTGCGGGATCCAAAATTCCCATAAGGGCCGGGCCACATATCCCACCCTGCTTTACTGGAAATAATAAGTTCGTCACGATAAGTCTTAAAATCCCTTTTAAAAATACGTCCGAAATTTTCTTCGGCAGCACCGTATGGAGGACCATAATTATTGGCCAGATCAAAATGGGTAATCCCGTTGTCGAAGGCACATCGCAAAAGGTTGCGGCCCATTTCCAGATTATCTGTATGACCAAAATTGTGCCAAAGCCCTAATGAAATTAAGGGCAAAAGAATACCACTGTTGCCACAGCGACGGTATTGCATAGTATCGTAACGATTATCATTGGCCCTATAATGGCCGGGATCAAAAGAGTCGTTTATTTTCATTTTTACTATTATTATCTAATTAATTTGAACAAACCCCTAAGTTAGCAAATCTTTTAAGTTAAGGAAGGCTTTTTGATGCATATGCGTATCACAAATAGCTCAAGTTGATTTTTTGGCAGGAAAAAATTCAATCCAAAGCAAGATATGTTGGGTTCTATAAAGTTTTATATATAGAGGGTCTTCAAATTTTATTCTTCTTTGGATATATTGGTCAGGCCCAAAACCAAATCAAAGACAAAATAATACTATAAAAAAAATTGACTCAACCCTTAGTCCTCATTCAAAATAAACTCCTCCAATTTCTCGACCATTTTAATGCTTCCGCAAAAAATTGCCTCCCTTTGGTGCAGTTCCGTAGGTTCTATATCCATAATTCTTTTAGTCCCCGTAGTGGCCTTGCCCTTGGCTTGCTCGGTTAGAAAAGCTATAGGATTACATTCGTAGGTAAGACGTAATTTACCATTTTGCTTAGGTCCTATCCTTGGATACATATAAATACCGCCCTTTATTAAATTTCTATGGAAATCGGCTACCATTGCACCTATATACCTTGAAGTGTAAGGCCTGTCCCCCTCCTCTTTTTGGCAATACTTTATGTAAGCCTTAACCCCCTTGGAAAAATGAACATAGTTGCCCTCGTTAACGGAATAGATCCTGCCGGTTTCCGGGAATTGCATATTGGGATGGGAATGATAAAAGGTGCCAAGAGCGGGGTTTAAGGTAAAGCCGTTTACACCATTACCTGTTGTAAATACCAACATAGTGGAAGTACCGTACATAACATAGCCCGCAGCTACCTGGTTCCTTCCTGGTTGTAAAAAATCCTTTAGCTCCACTGGACTTCCCAATGGGGATACCCTTCTGTAAATTGAAAATATGGTACCTACCGAGGCATTTACATCAATATTGGAAGACCCGTCCAAGGGGTCGATGAGCACAACGTACTTATTGTTATTGTTACCGTCTATACTGTTTACGGCAATGAAATCCTCCTCCTCCTCAGAGGCAATACCACATACAATACCACGCTGTATTAGAGTTTGTATAAACTTATCATTGGCATAGACATCCAACTTTTGTTGGTCTTCCCCTTGAACATTGGTATTACCGGCATCACCCAAAATATCCACTAGGCCGGCTTTGTTTACTTCATGGTTGGTAATTTTGGCAGCAAGCCGTATGGCATTTATCAGTTTTGACAATTCCCCGGTGGAATATGGAAAGGAGGATTGATTGTCAAAAATAAACTCGCCAAGGGTCCTTTTTTGATTTGTGTTGGTCATAGGATAATATTTAATGCTCTAGAATTAGTATTTTTTTTTAATGGTGTAGAAGGTAATATTCCCTTTTATTGACCAGGAAGCCCTAATTTTTACCACAGGCTATGACAGCTAAAATCTTCTTAATTGCTTCTACAACATTTAGAGTTGATTCTTGTTAAACATTAAGGTAGTGACTTTTTTAACGCTATCAAAGCATTACTTACTTGATTGATCTTTTAAACTTTATTTTAAATAAAAGACCTGCTCTAAATCTGTCGAAACCGGACTATTATTTTCATTGGTCTCCATGAGGCCTGCCATATGCACCCACCAATCCTTACAGATTTGGGTGTCGGCAATGGTGTTCCATTTTTCTTCGGACTCCAGTTCTGCATAACCAAACAAAATATGGGTTTCACGGTCCAGAAAAATGCTGTAATTATGAACCCCATGCTTTTTTAACACCTCTTCCAACTCCTTCCATATTGGGTTGTGTCTTTGGGCATATTCTTCTATGCTATTGGGATAGACCTTCATTTTAAATGCTTTTCGTATCATTTTTATTTTCTTATAGGAGTTAGTGCAATCAATTTAAATCCATACAGGTATTTATTTTGACAAATTTAAACCTTGAGGTAAATTTATGTATCCTGCACAGTACTGCTTTAGCTTCAAATAAGTGATATATGCCCTGTAAAACAGCATAGTACAGGATGCTTTCGAGAACAATATTTGTTAGACTTGTTTACCAGTTTTAAAACGGTCTGCATGGACTTTCGGATTGCAGTTTCCAAAAAAACTGGGCAGAATTAACTTTGAAAATGACTATAATACAATTGACAAAATTCTGAAACATAGTGTAATCACAGTCCATGAATTGAAGCCTTTCATTCCAATATAATCAATAACCCAACGAAAAATTGAAAGGTTCAATATTTATAAGAAAACTATAGGCTAAGTGGAGTTGGAAGATTAACATCTTAAAATGTCTTAGCTTTAAGAACAATAACGGGAGTGTCCTTTAAATAAGATTCATAATTATGAAAATAAGCAACTATATCTTTCTAATACTTGGTATTATCCTAACCACTTCCTTTGGATATAAAAATGCCAGAACTGAACCTAAAAAGAAGGACAAACCCAACGTTTTATTTATCGCCATAGACGACCTTAACGATTGGATAGGAGTTTTAGGGGGGCATCCCCAGGCCAAAACACCCCATATGGACCGACTGGCGCAACGTGGCGTTCTTTTTAGCAATGCGCACTGTCAGGCTCCCGTATGCAATCCCAGTAGGGCAAGTGTCATGACCTCCCTATATCCCAGCACCTCTGGTATTTACTTTTTAAATCCTGATATCGTAGAATCCCCTGTGGCGAGCAGAAATATAGTAATGCCCAAGCGGTTTCAGAAAGAAGGTTATAATGTCTCTGCAGCTGGAAAGATCTTCCATAATGGAAAAGGAATCAACGAAACCCATATTCCAAATTATGCAGGGCAGTTTGGAGGCTTTGGTCCCATGCCAGAACAAAAGATAAGCACTTATCCTGGACATCCTTTATGGGATTGGGGCGTTTATCCAGAACGTGATGATCAGATGCCCGATTATCAAATTGCGAGTTGGGCAGCGCAAAAATTGACAGAAAAGCTGGACCAGCCCTTCTGGATGGGCGTAGGATTCTACCGGCCACATGTGCCGCAATTTGCCCCCCAAAAGTGGTTCGATATGTATCCCTTGAAATCTTTACAACTGCCGAAAACAATAACCGGAGACCTAGATGATATTTCGCCATACGGCACGGATCTCAGCCGCTTGAAACATGTATCGCCAACTTTTGAATGGGTAACGGAAAATGAGCAGTGGAAACCTTTGGTACAGTCCTATTTGGCCTGTGTAAGTTTTGTGGATGATCAGGTAGGGCGAGTGCTGGATGCATTGGACGAGGGAGCTTATGGAGACAACACCTATGTTGTATTGTTCAGTGACCACGGATTTCATTTGGGCGAAAAAGAACGCTTTGCCAAACGTAGCCTATGGGAAGATGGGGCGCGAGTACCAATGATCATTATGGGTCCCGATATTCCTAAAGGACAAGTTATTCATAAGCCCGTACAATTACTGGACATCTACCCTACCCTGCTGGAATTATGCAATCTAAAACCCGATCCAAAACACGAGGGTAATTCCCTAGTGCCCCTTTTAAAAAATATGGACGCCGAATGGCCCCATTATGCCAGAACCTGTTTTGGACCGGGCAACTATTCCATCGTATCGGAGCAGTATCGTTATATACAGTACAACGATGGATCCGAGGAGTTTTACGACCATAAAAACGACCCCCAAGAATGGTATAACGTTATAGGCAAGCCGGAATATGCGGAAGTAATTGGGAAGCACAGAATTCAAGTGCCCATGAACAGGCATCATATCCTGGGGAATGGTTCCACCGGACACGAATCTTATGAGGCTACAGAAAGGGAGAACAAGTAATCAGTATGCCTTTCAACTTTATTAAAATCCAAAACAAAAAAAAGCGACTGCCTTTTTAGACAGCCACTTTTATTCTTGTTACACCAAACAAACCATACCTACCAAACTTTTTAAGCTGGCAAAAATGACCGATATTTCATGGTGGAATTTATAGTTATTAAAACACTTTCCTTAAGATACCTTCCCAGACACCTAACCTATTGACAACCTATTACAAAAGAAAGAATACATAGGTAAATTCACTATCACATTTTAGCCATGCTAAGCCATTCTTCTTTGCTTGCAGGTAATTTTTGATGCTCCAGCATTAGCTGCCATTTTCCATTCTTTTTTGTCAATAGGGCATCGAAATGTATGAACCTTTCCGTACGTTCTCCATTTTCATCCAATAGATCATGCCTAAATATGCCCCTTTCAAAAGCAGTGGTAATATCCCCTGTCCGCTCCGAAAACCGAAAATCCAATTCTACTTTAGTTATTCCCTTATTTGTTTTTTCCAGTCCGTCCTTCCACTTTTCCAATGCCTCCTTTAAAGAATAACAGACCTTGCCCCTATCCGAAACCAAAATCCCATCTTCATGGAATGTTGCCCCATATCCCATAACATCCCCGGCTTCCACTTTTTCCTTTACTACATTCCAATATGCGTTCAGCTCAGTTATTCTATTCTGTGCAAACGAATTACAAGTGAATAATAAACCTATGAAAGCTACTTTTAACACTACCCTGATTTCCATTTATTTATCTTTTAATAATCTGTCCTAAAATATTTTAATCCATGGTTTTTTAATTGCTGTCTGCAAGATAACCCACATTTTGCAAATAATAAAAGTAGGCCAAAATTGAGGATTTCATTAATACCAAAAAGGGGATATCTCTTTCTAAAAAAATAATCCTTAAAAAAATGCAACCTTTCAACTTCTTGTTTGTCTTTAGAACATCAATCATAAAATCTTGAGTACATGAAAACAAAATCTATTGGCATCGGTCTTATTATATTATGTGTTCTTATTTCATCCTGTGATCATGAAATAATTAGGCCAAGGGGAGATATTACCACTAGGGAAGTAAGTTTTACCGGGTATTCTGCTTTAAAAATCTCGGATCCCTTCAGCACTTATGTCCGATTTTCGGATACGGAAGAAAAGATAGAAATTGAGGCAAATGAGAATCTACATGATAAGGTCATTGTTGAAATGACGGACGGTACCCTGCGTATCAGGTTAAAGAACCATACAAGCATAAGGGGAAACCCTACCCTGAATGTGTACATTGTCACCAAAAGCATTACCGATTTTGGTTTGTCAGGTGCTTCCAAGCTAAGTCTGGAATCTGAACTGGTGGCGTCCGACGTCTTCATTGAATTATCAGGGGCTTCCGAATTTACGGGGGAATTGGATATACAGCAGTTGGAACTGGAAGCAAGTGGGGCTGCCTATGTAGATCTTTTTGGACAAGTAGACAAATTGGACGCTTCCCTATCAGGGGCAAGTACTCTAAAGAATTACGATTTATCGGTCAAGGCATTGGATATCCGATTGTCCGGAGCAAGTGATGCCTATCTTTCGGTTACCGAAACCATAGATATCGACGCCTCCGGTGCCAGCAAATTGAGATACAAAGGAAGTCCCATCATTATCAAAAGCAAACTATCCGGAGCTTCTGAAATCATCAAAAAACTATAGAACAGCTATAGGTTAAGGTGTGGGTTAACACACTTAACCTATAGCATTATTTCAACCCTTTTGTATCCTTTTGCTAAATACCAAAAACAGGACACCACACAGTAGCCATGCCGGTAAGGTTACAAAGGATAGAAACACATCGAACTGGACAGATATAAAATAAAAAAGACCAAAGCTTATTGCCCATGCAAAAAATACGGCCTTATTAAATTTTAGATTTGCCACTTCGGCAAAATTCTTAACGATGCCAGCCTGTTTGTGGAAAAAATGCTCGAACACGATAATAGCACCGAAAGGCGCCAAGATAAACCCGTAAAGGGCTACAAAATCCAACAATTTCATGGCAAAGGCTGGAAAAAGACCAGCTACGGTGGCCAATGTCCCGGCAATTATTGTTACCCAAAAAGTGGATAATTTGGGTACTATGGCCTGAAAGGCTAGACCCGCTCTATATATTGTAGGGTTGGCTGTGGTCCACCCGGCCAAGACCACGGCAATTATTCCCAATACGCCTATAGCATTGTAGGCCAAAGGCCCAGGGGCTACTGTAGGTGCCTCCCCATTAGAAAGCAGTCCTTGGGCTTCGGGCGATTTTAAATATACAGCATATAATAGCGCTGCCGCTATCCATGCCATATAATGTCCTACGTACATACCTGCTGCGGTTGTCCATCCACTGCTTGCCTTTTTCGCAAAACGGAATACCGATAGATCGGACATTCCTACGTGCATGGCCGCATTGGCGAACCAAGACCAAATAACCACATGCCAGAAGGTATATTTTATCTGTCCAGGAAAAGGTTCTGAACCTTCGCCCCATATATTCCAAAATTCCGATAGACTGCCTACCCCCAACTGACTTAAGGCCACAATCCCACATGCCAAAAATGCCAATACTATAACCGGAGACATCCAATTTGCAGCTTTGGACACGGTGTCGTATCCTTTAGAGGCTATCAAAGAGATCACCGCACCGAGGGCGATAACAATTATAACCCATGTCATTCCATTGGGCATGGTATCCGTAAGCTTGGGCATTTCCATATTGAAGGGAATTCCCACTGCTGTGGCCGAAACCGTGATCATGGCACCTGCCAGAAAACAGAAAAGTAACCCATTGGCCAAATTATAACCGGTAACCAGATTTTTTCCGCAGATTTTTTCCAGTTGGTAGTACAAGGTCAATCTGTATTTTACGGCAATTTCGGCTGTCAGGAATCGCCAGCTGAGTACGGCCAAAAGGTTGCCCAACAGAAGTCCTATAATAAGATCGAAGGCACTTACCCCAGTTGTCAGGAACAGTGGTCCTATTACAAATTCGGTTCCTGCGGCATGTTCCCCGGCGTACATCCCAAGAAAACTCTTCCAACTTTTCAGTTTGGAGGTGGGTACGGGTACACGTTCAAATTCTCCCCCTGCTATTTCCTCTATTTCTTCTTCTATGTTAAATTGGCTCATATTGGTTGGTTATTATTTTTAGTTAGGTGTGCGATTAAATTTAATTCAATCTTCTAAAGATTTAAAGT
Source organism: Arenibacter algicola (assembly GCF_000733925.1). Classification (NCBI taxonomy): domain Bacteria; kingdom Pseudomonadati; phylum Bacteroidota; class Flavobacteriia; order Flavobacteriales; family Flavobacteriaceae; genus Arenibacter; species Arenibacter algicola. The sequence continues at coordinate 1,763,467 of NZ_JPOO01000001.1, read as the reverse complement.
TAGGTTAGTTGATCATTGCCTGAATTTCTTAGTGTTCCTGACTTTTGCATTATGAACGGCACATGCTTTTTTAAGGCATAGTTTTTCTTTAGGAATTTCGGTTCCAAAGTCACATCGGATATAACTATGGCTGCTCCCAAGGCAGAACCTAAAGAAGAGTCCGTAGTACTGATCTTCATGTTGTCTAGATATCTTGATAGTAGTTGTATATACACCTCGTTATCACTAAAGCCTCCATCTATATAAAGTCTTTTAATATTTTCATTTCCGATGGCAGATCTTATACTTTTTACTTGTAACAGAACCAGCTCCAACATCAGCTGATGATAGGCGCGTTCAAATTTATCGTAGGGAATTTTGGTCTCCTCAGGCATGTTTTCGGACACAATACTCGCCCATTTAAACATGTGCTCAAAGTCTTTATTGATTTCAAAAAAAGTGTCCTGATTAAATTTCACAGTTCTGTGATAATCTTCCTGCACCTTGAAATGGGCCGATAATTCCTTAATCTGAAGTTTATATTCGTTGCCTAAAAATAGTGTTGAGACCTTTACAGGGCTACTATCTATACGCATATTAAAAAGACAACCGTTACCAATATCTTCCATGGTCAACATTCCTTTATTGAATGGGTTAATGGAAATACTCCAAGTACCTGTGGAAATTAGCAAAAAAGGCTTTTTAATACTTCGGATATATGGCAAAAGAGCTGAGGAACTGTCATGAACACCAACTCCCATTTGAATATTCTTGCCCTTATAATTTACGGGGGTTGTTTCCCTAGAGGAAGCAATAGGAGGCAATTTTTCATTTATTCCCTCCTTAAACACCCAGTCATGATAATCCTTCTTTTCATAATCCCACAGCATGGTGTGGCATCCAATACTGGTAAATTCACTTACAGCTATTCCAGTAAACAAATAACTAAGGTATTGGGGCAGGTGCAGCGAATATTTTATCTTTTTGTATACCTCCGGTCTTGTATATTTTAGCCAGAATAAATGCATCCCGGTATTTAGCATGCCCAATTTCTGCGATCCCGTTGACCTGGAAAGCTCATTTTCGGGACCATATTTGTCATAGAAGGCATCAAATACTTCGGATTTTAACGGCTTCATATAGTTGTAGAGTGGCGTGAGAACTTTCCCGTTTTTGTCTATGTGCACCAAACTTGCCCCGTAACATGAAAAATTTAAGGCCCGTATCTCAAATTCGGGCGACTCCATCATCCTATCAAATACTTCTTTGGCCCATTTCTCCAAGGCTTCCAGGTTTTCGGTAGGATATCCGTCCTCGTCCGTAATTTCATCGAAACGACTATACTCCCGATATACCTCTTGAAAATCCGAATCGAATAGAAAGAATTTCTTGTTGGTTCTACCAATATCAAATACAGCTGTTACCTTCTTTTTCATGCGGTTGTATTATAATCCTGAAGCTACGGAATTTTTGCCTCTTGCCTGGATCAAATTTTCCCTCACCTTAAGCGACCTATAGGTATTTAAGGGAGAAAGTGCGCCTCCACTCTTACGCCTTGCCTCCTGCAATAGAGGCCTTACATCTGTACGATAGGCATTCTGAAGTATCTCTTGACAACGAACTACATCGTTTTCCATTTGTGCCAACCTTAATTGGTCCTGATCTATCAAAAGTGCCTTGGCATATGATTCTTGGATGGCTTCCAAAGATTGGATCAAATCCTCCAAAGGGTCTTTAATATTATGACTGGCATCGATCATCCAAGCGGGATATGGATTTTGGGGATTATTGTTCATCCCATAGACCAATTCATTAAAAATTAAAAAGAGGGCATAAGGTTTAATGCTGCCTACGGTAATATCATCGTCCCCGTATTTACTATCATTAAAGTGGAATCCGCCCAATTTGCCCTTCATCATCAAGGTGGCAACGATCTGTTCTATATTGGTATTGGGCAGATGATGGCCCAAATCGACCAAGGTATACGCCCTATCGCCACATTCCTTGGCCAACATAAAGGAGGTGCCCCAATCCTGGATAACGGTACTGTAAAAATTTGGTTCATAGGGTTTGTATTCAATGAACAACTTCCAATCTTCCGGCAAGGCCCTATAGATATCCTTTAGACTGTCCTGGGTGTTTTGCAAGGCGTTTTGGAAATTGTTCTGTCCCGGAAAATTGGAACCATCGGCCAACCAGACGGTAAGGCTTTTAGAACCCAATTTGTTGCCGATATCAATAACATCAATATTGTGCTGCACTGCCTGTTCCCTGATAGCCTTTTCCCTATTGCTCAACGAACCGAACCTATAGCTTGCCTTGGCATTTTTTTGATCCTGAAAGGTGTTGGAATTTACTGCATCAAAAACAATGTTGTGCGAAGTGGCTAATTGCTTTATGGCTTCATAATCTTTGGGTACATCCCAAGGAATATGTAACGAAATGGCTCCGGCCGTCTGGGTAAGGGCATGCAAAATACCTACATCATCTATTTTTTGTTCCAAAGTGGACGGTTCCCCATGAAAAGAAAATCTCCCAAATCTTGTTCCCCCCGCGCCCAAAGCCCAACTTGGAATGGCTACTTGAAACTTGGACAACTTATTAATGATTTCTACTACATCATGCCCATCCTTTAACAAGTAATTCGACAAAAAATCGAATTTTTCCTGGTGCGGTTTTAAATCCTTTTGGTTCTTTTCCTGTATTCTTTCTTTATCTATTCTCATTATATTCCCGTTTAGAATTAGACCTGTCAGAAATTGGTACTCTCCCCTGACAGGTCTTAAAAAATAACTCAAACTAACTTACCAATTATCTTACAAATGCATTGGCCATACCACCGTCCACATTTATTATATTGCCCGTAGTCTTATCCAGTATGGCAACATAGGCAAAAACACCGTTGGCAATATCCTCTGGGTAAATAATCTCGTTCAATAAATTTCTTTTGGCGTAGTGTGCAGGCAGTTCGTCTACGGTAATTCCGTAGGCTTTGGCCCTGCCTTCGGCCCAATCGCCTTCCCAAATCTTACTGCCTACGATTACCCCATCAGGGTTCACTGTGTTGACACGGATCTTGTCCCCGCCCAATTCGGCGGCCAACAAGCGGGCCATATGTTGTTGTGCTGCCTTGGCCGTTCCGTAGCCCACATTGTTTGGACCGGAAACAAGGCCGTTCTTACTGGCTATACTGATAAAATCTCCTCCCAAACCTTGCTTGCGCATTATGGCAACCGCCTGTTTGGCAAGTTCAAACTGCCCTTTCACCAAAACATTCTGTAATATATCCCAATCCTTTTCCGTGGTCTCGTCCAAGGGCTTGGAAATGGCTAGTCCGGCACTATGTACCACAATATCCACACCGCCAAACTCCAAACAGGCTTTATTATATGCTTCCTGGATAGACTCGCTTATGGTGACGTCGCAAACGGCATAACTGGCCGTATCGGGCTTAAAGGTGCCCACGGCCTCCTGCAGTCGGTCTTCCGCTATATCGGTCAATACCACATTGGCACCTTCCTTTGCCAATTTATCGGCAATTGCCTTACCAATACCTCCACCAGCTCCGGTAACCAAAGCTACTTTTCGGGATAAGGGTTGTTCTTTCGGCATACGTTGCAATTTGGCTTCTTCCAGCAACCAATATTCAATATCAAAGGCTTCCTGTCTTGGCAAGGAGGTGTATTCCGTAATGGCCTCCGCGCCCCTCATTACGTTGATGGCATTGATGTAAAACTCGCTGGCCACCCTGGTGGTCTGCTTGTTCTTTGCAAAACTGAACATCCCTATACCAGGAAATATTATAATTACGGGGTTGGGGTCTCGCATAGCCGGGCTATTGTCCCTTTTACAGGCCTCATAGTAGTCCTTGTACCCCTGTCTGTAGGCTTCAAAGGCAGGTTCAAGTTTTTTTAGAACAGCTTTGGCATCACCCAGATCCTCTTTAGGGTCCAGATCCAAAACCAATGGCTGTATTTTTGTTCTTAAAAAGTGATCGGGACAGGAAGTACCCATTGGTGCCAAGCGTGCCAAGTCATTGCTGTTGATATACTCCATGACCACATCACTATCGGAAAAATGTCCTATCATCCTATTCTCTGAAGAACAAAGCCCTCTGAGCAATGGCATTAATTGAGCAGCTTTTTCGGCGCGTTCCTCTTGGGGCAAGCTTTTAACTTTTTGTCCACCAAAAACGCTGCCTTTTTCCGCAATCTTTTTAGCAATGTACTCTGAAGCCTTTTCTATAACCTCCAAGCTATTGATATAACATTCATAAGAGGTATCGCCCCAGGTAAAAAGTCCGTGGCTTCCCAAAACGATTCCCCTTATGCCCGGATTGTCGTTCAAACATTTTTCCAATTGCAGGCCTAGATCAAATCCTGGCCTTTGCCATGGCACCCAGCCCATGGTATCTCCCCAAATTTCCTTGGTCACCTTTTCACTGTCCTTGGCCGCAGCTACCGCTATCAAGGCATCTGGATGTAAATGGTCTATATGTTTAAAGGGGAGCAAACCGTGCAAAGGCGTATCTATGGACGGAGCCTTGCTGTCCAGGTCGTATATACAATGGTCAAAAAGGCCAACCATTCGATCCTCATCCGCAAGACCTCCATATACGTTTTTCAAGTTTCTCAATCTCTCTGTATACAGTCCAGCAATACCTGCCTTGTTCAAAGTACCTATATCGCCTCCCGAACCTTTGATCCACATGACCTCTACCTCTTCATTGGTCAGAGGATCCTTTTCAACGGTCTTACAACTGGTATTCCCTCCACCATAATTGGTGATTCGTAGATCGGCCCCCAAAATATTGGACCTATAAAGAAACAGCTCTACCTGATCGTCACCCAGCGCTTCCGCCTTGCTCTCCTCCCAGAGATAATTAACGTATTTAAAATTCTTTACGGAATGATTCATATTTAATAGCTTGATAATTTTTATATTCGCTAAAGTATTACACAGTTCTCCTGTATGCATCCTGTACTGTACTGCAACCAATGATTTTTTTATGTTTTGACCAGGCGAGATCCAAAGGAGCTTAAGTTTATCAATAAAATTCTATATAAATAGCTTATTATCGGAATATAAACAAAAGTGTCAAACCTATTATATTAAATTTCCATTATTATAGATATGTTCAAATACCTTAAAATTGATGAAAATTCCAGGATCCCTAAGTATAGGCAGATAGTGGATTCCGTTATCAATAATATTTCCAATGGAAACCTTAAGATCGATGAAAAAATTCCTTCTATCAATAGTTTTAGTGAAGAGTTTCTGCTTTCTCGCGATACTGTTGAAAAAGCCTACCAAATATTAAAGGAACGCAAGATTATTACCTCTATTAGGGGAAAAGGTTATTACATAACCAGAACAAAACTAATTGCCAAGGTCAATATCCTATTCCTCATCAACAAGTTGAGCGCCTATAAAATGCGTATTTACAATTCGTTTATAAACACCATTGGGGGCAACTCCCATACGGACCTACATATATACCATTGCGACAATACACTTTTTGTAAATTTAATAGAGAAGAATATCAACGCATATGATTATTACGTCATCATGCCGCATTTTAAGACAGACGATCTTAAACACATAAGCTATACAGATGAAGCCGTTAAGGCCATCAATATGATTCCTAAGAACAAACTTGTTTTGATGGACAATAATAAACTTGATATTGAAGGGGATTTCATTGAAATCTACCAGGATTTCGAGAATGATATCTATAATGCCCTGAAGGAAGGATTGGCAAAGATATCGCGATATGGAAAAATGATTCTGGTCTATCCTGAAAATGCCGTATACCCATATCCCAGAAGAATTTTACACGGCTTTCGCAAGTTTTGTGTAGAACACAAATTAGACTTTGAGATTATTGATGAGATTTATGACGATATAATCCTAAAAAAAGGAGATCTCTTTATTACCATTGAAGAAACGGACCTTGTAAGTTTGGTAAACCAGATCCGTGACAAGGAATTTATATTAGGTGTAGAGATCGGGGTAATCTCCTACAACGATACCCCGCTCAAGGAGTTGTTGGGCATTACCGTTATTTCTACAGATTTTAAGGCGATGGGGGAAACTGCCTCCAGAATGATTTTGAACAAGGAAAAAGGAAAAATTAAAAACCCTTTTAATTTTATAGACAGGAATTCTATTTAAGGCCTTCAAGTACCTCTCTCATATCCATATAGTATATCAAAAATTAAAATTACTAATTGTTGTCAACACTTTAGAACAGCATTTTAGTCCATTAATACTACATGAGCACCTCCAAATTCTATTAACAGCATCCAACAGAATAGTTCAATAGAATAACTTATATAGGTTTAGTCACAAGTTAAAACTCCTAGGCAAGTACCGGCCCCTTTTAATTAACGTGAGTTCGACATAAAAATATTATCAATACATTGATTTAATGTAAGTTATAATAAATGCTACGGTCCCCTCGAGCGGAGTCGAGAGGTTATTTTACTGTAATGTATTTACAATGAGGTCTCGACTCCGCTCGACCAGACAGATGTCATATAAACAACTGATTTTAAATAAAATACATATCGAACTCACGGTAATTATTGAATTATGGTCGGAATAATGATGAGTTTTTTTGAAGTTCTTGATAAGGAATACAAAACAAGGGCAACAATAAATATCCTACCCCATTTTAAAATTAAACTCCATTCTTCTTACAATCAAAAATTATACGGGTTAGAGGGATTTTGGTGCTACGGCGTTTTTGAAAACAGAAAAGACAATTGCCAACAACGAACCGTTTTATAAAGCTATATGGTTATCGTATAAAATTGAAAATATTCTTCTTTTAAAATTCAAATTATAGTACACATTCTAAAAGCACGGATTTTGAACTGTAGACCCCTTACTGAACAAAAGTTTATAAAAACTATATACCTCAAGTGAAACCATAATTAGCTAATATACCCTGTGTTATATATAAAATATACCTGCTTATATATAATATGTGCCGTGTTAAAAATTTAACATACTAGACCAGCATAGTACAGGATAGTTAAGGCTATTCACATCCATAAATTTATATAATTCTTAATTAATTGTTGATTTTTTAAGGATTACTAATTAAACTAAACTAAATAATACAAGATTATGAAAAGAAGAAATTACAGGATTTCCCGGAATTTCCTATTCCTTTTAACTATGCTTTATGGCATTGCTATGCAGGCACAAGATGTAACTGTAAGCGGTACTGTGGTATCGGCAGACGATTCAATGGGCTTGCCGGGAGTAAATGTTGTTGTTAAGGGAACAACTACGGGAACAGTTACAGATTTTGATGGCAACTACAGTATTGTTGCCCCCAGTGCAAACAGCACCTTGGTTTTCACCTACATTGGTTTTACCGCCCAAGAAATTCCAATCAACGGAAAAACCCAATTAGACGTAACCATGTCCGAAGATGCGGCTGCTCTTGATGAAGTAGTTGTTGTTGGTTATGGTACACAAATTAAAAGACAGGTAACCGGGTCAGTGTCTACCATACAGGCAGAAGAACTCGCCGATATTCCGGTCTCCCAGATTACCCAAAAAATACAGGGTAGGATTCCAGGGGTTCAGATTAATCAGAGCACAGGTAAACCTGGCCAGGGTATGTCGGTACGTATTCGTGGGCAACTATCGGTTTCCGGAGGAAGTGACCCATTGTATGTGGTTGATGGCTTCCCCATTTCTGGTGGAATCAACAATATAAATCCGGATGAAATCCAGGATATTTCTATTCTGAAGGATGCCGCTTCCACCTCACTTTATGGGTCAAGGGCAGCCAACGGTGTTGTCTTGATTACCACCAAAAGTGGAAAAGCCGGTGAAACCAGTGTAAGTTTAAATGTTTCCACCGGAATGCAGAGCGTGCCTGATAGGGGAAGGATAGAAATGATGAATGCAGTTGAATTCGCCCAATTTAAAAAGGAGTACTATGAGGATCAAGGCGATCCAGTGCCCGATATATTCCAGAATCCTTCCCAATATGAGGGTCAGACCAATGATTGGTATGATGCGATGCTAAGGACAGCCCCAATGACCAATTACAATCTTACCATTACCTCCAACAAGGAAAAACTGCGAACTTCAGTGATTCTAGGCTTCTTTGATCAGGAAGGTGTGGTCTTAAGTTCAGATTATAAGCGATATTCTTTAAGGGCAAATTTGGATTATAGCTTATCGGACAAGGTCCGGATTGGCGTGAATATAGCTCCAAATTACATCTTGGACAACATACCAAGAACAGATGGTAGTAGGGGTACGGGTCTATTGTTTAACGCATTGCACACTTGGCCCATCATGCCAATCTACAATGAGGACGGCACCAGAACGGAATTCAATCGTTTTCCGGCAAATACAGGTAACATTTTCTCTTATGCCAACTGGCTTAATTCCGCAGAAAGGATTCAAGATGGATCCAAGGAGGTCAATCTTTTGTCCAATGCCTATATTGAATATGAACCAATTGAGGGACTTAGCATTAAATCCAGTCTTAATGCAGAATTGTACAATGACCAATATGAATACTTCAGTCCAACCAATGCCACCTATGCCATCAACCGTCCTATACCGACCAACAATGAGGCAGTTTGGGATGACAGGACCACTTTTTCTTGGTTGAACGAAAACACGGTTAATTACAACAAAAGTATAGGTGAACATAATTTCTCTCTCTTGGGAGGTTTTACTTATCAAAAATATCGAATGGACCGCAGTAGGGTTGCGGCCAGTGATTTCGCAGATGATAGATTACCCAATATTCAGGGAGCTGCCAACATTAATAGAGGAGGAACTTTTGACCAGGTACAGGAATGGAGTTTAGTATCCTTTCTTTCCAGGCTTACCTATAATTATAAAGGAAAATATCTATTGACAGGCTCCATTCGTAGTGATGGGTCTTCAAGATTCGGTTCCGATAATAGATGGGGTACCTTTCCATCGGTATCTGCCGGTTGGATTGCCTCGGACGAAGCTTTTCTAGAAAATGTGGAATCCATTTCACTTCTTAAACTTCGCGCAAGCTATGGTGTTACCGGGAACAACAATATTGGTAACTACACCCAATACGCTTTGATCGACAATACCGTGAATGCCGTATTTGGCAACGATTTTGCTCCAGGTTCAGCGGTAAATTCACTTTCAAATTCCAATTTGGGATGGGAAACCACAAAACAGTTCGATATAGGATTGGATTTAAGTCTCTTTAATGACAGGGTATCTTTAGTGTACGACTATTACACCAAGAACACTACCAATCTACTTTACAATGTACAAGTTCCAAGGGAATCAGGCTTTACCAACTTTAGCGATAACATTGGTGAAATAAAGTTCTGGGGCCATGAATTTGGTATAAACACCGTTAATACTACAGGTAAATTGAAATGGACCACCAACGCCAATATATCCTTCAACAGAAATGAGGTAGTTGCCCTAGCCGATGGTATTGATAGGGTCTATGGACCAGGTGGATGGCATATTACCAAGGTAGGAGAACCCTTTGGCCAATTTTACGGGCATCTGTCCGACGGGGTCTATCTAAATCAGCAAGACTTGGACAGCTCGCCCCAAGTTCCAGGACGTTCTACTGTGGGTAGTATTAAATTACTCGATGTGAACGGTGATGGGATCATCACCAATGGTGGGGATTTTGACGACCGTGCCATTATGGGCAGTCCTTTCCCTGATTTCACCTATGGTATTACCAACACCATCAACTACAATAATTTTGATTTTTCCGTAGTGGGCACCGGGTCTTACGGCAATGAATTACTTGTTAGGCACTTGTACAGTACCACCAACTTGGATGGGGTATTCAATCTTTTAAAAGATGTAAAATACAGGTTCCGATCTGTTGAAAATCCAGGTAGAGGCTTTTACGGAACTACTGTAGGTGGCGGTAATGTTACCGGTATAGAAAGGGACTGGATCAATGACCGTTTCGTGGCAGATGCCTCCTACTTCAACATTCGAAATATAACTTTAGGATTTACTATCCCGAAAGTGGACAAGTATTTCAAGTCGGCAAGAGTATATGGCTCAATCCAGAACGTACATATATTCACTAAGTATTGGGGTGGACCAAACCCTGAAATTAGTGTACAGAACAATGGAGAAGGAGATGGTGGAAACCTTGCCTCCGGGGTAGATATTTCAGGATATCCGGTTCCACGTATATTTAGTTTAGGTTTAAATTTAAACTTCTAAATCGCAAACTATTATGTCAAAAATTATTTCACTTTCGACAAATTTTAAAACTGAAAAAATGAAAAAAATATTCTATTTAATCGCAGCAATGTTAGGTTTTCTGGCAAGTAGTTGTGACAAGGAATTAACGATTTTCCCAGAAGACTCTTTAAGTGTACCCACTTTCTTTAAAACGGAGGAGGATTTTACTCAAGCCATCAATGGGACCTATGTACCCCTGCGCGGCATCAACAATGCATCCAAGCCCTATTTGGCCGAGATGGCCTCGGACAATACCTATTATGCACGTAACACCGCTTTCGGGGCTACGGACAATCAGGAGGATATTGCCGACCACTCCATTCCAAGTGATGGAGGTATTACCGCAAATACCCATGTCTTGAATGTTTATGTTAGTTACTACCAAGTTATTGCCAGGGCCAATCAGATTTTGGCAACCATTGATGAGGCTGACATCGATGCAGCTGTGAAAGCAAATGTAAAAGGACAAGCACTTTTTTTAAGGGCCTATTCCTATTTTGACTTGGCCCAATTCTTTGGCAGTGTACCTTTGCACCTTGAGCCTGTAGTGGACCGCGAGGGAGCAGCTTTACCACTTGCTTCTGAAGATGAGCTTTATGGGCAGATTATAGAAGACGCCAAAGCGGCCATTACATTATTGCCCCTTAAATCGCAACAACAGGCTGGTAGGGCAACCTCCGGTGCCGCTCAAACCCTTTTGGGCAATGTTTATGTAGTACGTAAGCAATGGGGCGAGGCTGAAACCGTGTTACAGCAAGTTGTGGATAGTGAGGAATATATGTTGATGCCCAATTATGAAGATGCCTTTTCTGGGAACAGCGACAACAAGAACAACATGGAGTCGGTCTTTGAAATCCAATATCGGGAAGGCGCAGACGGACTAAATGGTAATTTCTTATACAACTTTCTTCCAAGGCCACTTACTGCCGAAGAAGTTGGTTTAGTAACGGGCACGTCCAATCCCCAGCCACTTAACGGTGAAGGAAACAATATACCCACACCAGATATTATAGAAGCCTATGAAGATGGGGATCTAAGAAAAGATGCTTCAATAATGTACATCACTGCCAGTGAAAGTTTCTGGGAAGATGGTATTTACCCTATCATTAAGAAATATGTGGAGCCACACGCCTTGAATGGTAACCATGGTATGAACTGGCCAGTCTATCGTTATTCGGAAGTATTATTATTATTGGCCGAATCTCTTGAGGAGCAAAATAAGGCAGGTGCCGAAGACTACCTAAAAGAGGTGCGTGACCGCGCCGGGTTGGGGGATTATTCCGGGGATTTGGGAGAAGCTATCTTTAATGAAAGACGGGTAGAACTTGCATTTGAGAACAAAAGATGGTTCGATTTGGTAAGAACCGGTCGCGCTATAAACGTAATAACCGCTCTTGGGAATAAAATAAAGGCCAATCCAATTGACTATTACTACCCAGTGGGTGCTGAACCAAGAGGTAATGCTTTTTCAAATATTTCAGAACGATATGCACTTCCGGCCTCAGAATCGTCGCTAAATCCTAATTTCTAATTATATTAGGCAGATAATTAAAAACCAAAGATAATGACCAGAATAATTGCCGTACTTATTTTTTCAATGCTTTTGTCCGTTTCTTGCGAGGATTCCAAGAAAATGGAAACTGCAAGTGGCCAGGAGCTTCCTCCAAAATTGGCGAAGCTAAAATTACAGCCCGGCTTTGAAGCGGAACACCTTTATAGTCCCGCTGATAATGATCAGGGCTCATGGGTAGCCATGGCCTTCGACAACAAGGATCGACTCATCACTGCCGATCAATACGGTGCGTTATATCGCCTGGAGCTCCCTGCCATCGGATCTGATGTGCTAACTCCCAAGATTGAAAAACTTAGGATACAAACCGGGGAGGCCGTGGCCGATTCGATAATCCAAATGGGCTATGCCCAAGGACTGCTCTACGCTTTTAACAGCCTGTATGTTATGGTAAATCATCGTGGTGATGATGAATTCGAGAAAGGCAGTGGACTATATCGTTTGCAGGATACGGACAACGATGACCAATATGACAAGATCACCCAGTTAAAGGCATTGAACGGAGCAGGCGAGCACGGTCCGCACAGTATTGTCCCTAGTCCGGACGGAAAATCCCTGTACGTTATTGCCGGAAACCATACCGATCTTCCGGAAATGGATGACTATCGACTGCCCAATGTTTGGCAGGATGACAACCTCTTCCCCCAAGTTAAGGATCCCCGCGGCCATGCCAATGACCGCGGTGCCCCAGGGGGATGGATAGCTAAAATAGACCCGGAAGGGAAACACTGGGAGTTGATCAGTGCCGGTTTCAGGAATCCTTTTGACCTTGACTTTAACGATGAAGGGGACATGTTCGTATACGATTCGGACATGGAATGGGATCTTGGCATGCCATGGTACCGTCCTACCCGTATCTGCCATGTTACCAGTGGTAGCGAATTTGGTTGGAGAACGGGGAATGGAAAATGGTCCCCGGCGTATCCGGACAACCTTCCTGCTATTGTAAATATTGGACAGGGATCTCCCACCAATGTGGTTTACGGAAGAGGGGCGAAATTTCCTGAAAAATATCAAAAGAGCATTTATGCCTTCGACTGGAGTTTTGGTATCATTTACGCCATTCACCTTAAGGCCAATGGATCCTCCTATGACGGAGAGAGGGAGGAATTTTTATCAGGGATACCGCTTCCTTTAACGGATGGCGTGATAGGACCTGATGGTGCCATGTATTTCATGACCGGAGGGCGTAGATTGGATTCCGATCTTTACAGGGTACACTATACAGGAACCGAGGACGTAGCGGCTGCAAACAAGGCATCCGAACTTACCGAGGGGAATAAAATAAGAAGACAGTTGGAAGAATATCATACAGGTCCAAAGAGTGGTGCGGTAGAATTTGCATGGCCGTATCTAAACAATGCGGACAGATTTATCCAATATGCGGCACGTATTGCTGTGGAGCACCAACCAGTTAAGGAATGGCAGGGCAAGGTGCTTTCCGAAAAGGACCCGGCTACCTTGGCTCAGGGAATTATAGCCTTGGCCAGACATGGCAGCAAATCCCAGCAAGACCAGATGCTGAATGCCCTTTTGGGGGTAGATTACTCCACGCTTACATCCCAACAGCAAGTGGCCCATTTACGGGCTTTCGAGCTTACTTTGTCCCGCTTTGGTCTTCCAGGTGCATCCGTTAAGAACAAGGTCATTGATTATCTTTCGCCGCAATATCCGGCGACTACAGATGTCTTGAACCAAATGCTTAGCAAAACGCTCGCCTATTTGGACGACCCCACAGTAGCCACCAAAACATTGGCACTGTTGGAATCGAATACAGGGGAGAATGTAGATGTAATGGCCAATACGGCTACGGAGGCTTCGGACCTTATTTTGAGAAATCCTCAATATGGAATGGATATAGCCCTGACCCTGAAAAACATGCCTCCTGCCCAGCACACTTATTATGGAATGGTGTTGGAGGATGTCGACAAGGGATGGACCCCAGAACTTCGTGAAAAGTATTTTAAGTGGTTCAACAAGGCCTTTTCATTTAAGGCGGGAAGAAGCTATATCGGTTTCATAGACAAGGCCAGACAAAAGGCATTGACACATGTACCTAAGGATCAGTTCGATTTTTACGATAAGATGTCGGGCGCGGATCTGTTGTCCAGTTCCGGTAATGATTTAGCGGTGTCTACAGTTCAGCCCAAGGGCCCACGCCACAATTGGAAAGTGGAAGATATTGAACCCTTGGTAGCAGAAGGCCTCAATGGGAGGGATTTTGAATACGGCAAAAGTATGTTCGCGGCTACCACCTGTATCACTTGTCATTCCATGCTAGGAGAAGGAGAGAATATTGGCCCGGACCTAACACAATTGGGGACCCGTTTTTCACCCCAGGATATACTTAAGGCGATTATTGAACCCAACGATGTAATTTCGGATCAATATAATACCACGGTGTACACCCTGAAGGATGGAAAATCGATCGTAGGAAGATTGATGAACGAGACGGAACAAAATTATATTGTCTCGCAAAACCCATATGCTCCCGATCAAACCCGTGAAATACCCAAGGATCAAGTTGTGGACACCAAACTTTCCACAGTATCCTGGATGCCACCAGGAACCATCAATAGACTAAATGCCGAAGAAGTTAAAGACCTTTTGGCCTATTTGGTTGCCGGGGGAAATCCTGATAATCCAATTTATACCGAAACAGGGGCCAACCAGTAGCAATGGCTATTTCAATTGCATTGACCAGTCCTTACAGGTTAAAAAGACCTGCACCGTTTAAGTTAAACGCTATGAACTTAAACGGTGCAGCGTTTTTTATAAACGCGGTCTTTTTACTAACTGCTGCTTTCCTATTTGCACAACCGAAACCCTTAAAGTTTACCAAACAACAGATTGCTTCCGAAACTTATGAAACCGTAGGAGTGTTCGATGTGGACAACGACGGTAAACTAGACCTAGTCTCAGGAGCCTATTGGTATAAGGGGCCTGATTTTCAAGCCCGTCACTATATAGGTTCGGCAAAACGTTATGGCGAATATTATGATGATTTTTCCACTATTCCATTGGATGTGAATGGGGATGGCCTATTGGACTTCATTACCGGTGGCTGGTTCGGGAAACAATTGGTTTGGAAACAAAATCCTGGTGATGGCGGTGAATGGCAGGAACATTTGATAGCTGAAGCGGGCAATATTGAAAGTACACGTTCCTGGGATCTGGACGGAGACGGCATCATAGAAATTATTCCCAATACTCCCAACGACTCTTTGGTGGTTTATAGATTGCAATTGGATGGCAATAAAAAAGGTGCAGGAATGTTCAGCAAACACTCCATTTTTGGTCCGCATGGACATGGCCTTGGATTTGGCGATATAAACGGCGACGGATTCACTGATATTATTGTATCAAAAGGTTGGTTGCAAGCACCGGAGGATACCTATAAAGGGGAATGGAGAATGCATCATGAATTTGACTTGGGCACTGCAAGTGTTCCCATAATAGTTGCCGATGTGAACAAGGATGGGCTTTCGGACCTTATTGTTGGCCAAGGACATGATTACGGCCTCTCTTGGTACAAACAAAAAGCTGCTACCAAGAAACAAAAAACCCAATGGACAAAACACCCCATAGACCCCTACAATTCGCAGTACCACAGTATGGAATGGACAGATATTGATCTAGATGGGGAAAATGAACTGATAACAGGGAAGCGTTACCGTGCCCATAATGGAAAAGACCCCGGTGGTTCCGATGAACTTGGTCTTTATTATTTCAAGTGGAACGGGGAGAATTTTAGTAAACAAGTTATTGATTACGGACCCTATGGTCGTGGAAAGGGAACCGGAGTCTACTTTAGTGTATCCGATGTGGACAATAACGGAATGAAAGATATAATCGTGGCCGGCAAGGACGGCCTTAACATTTATTACAACGAACCAATAAAACAATAAAACATGAATTTAAAAAGAATTTTTAAGCCTCATATATTAGTACTACTTGCAATTGTTGGCCTACAATCCTGTAAGGAGAAAAAAGAAAACGCACCGCAACAGGAAGTGGCTGTGGCCACTACGGAGCAAGACGGATTTGTACAGATCTTTGATGGCAAGACACTTGATAACTGGGTAGGAGATCCCAACTATTGGAGGGTAGAAAACGGTAATCTTGTGGGAGAAGTAACTCCAACGACCTTACTAAAGAACAACACCTTTATTATTTGGCAAGGCGGACAACCCGCAGATTTTGAACTGAAGCTAGAATTCCGCATAGCGGAAGCAGGGAACAGCGGTATAAACTACCGCAGCGAAAAAGTGGATACCATTCCTTTTGCATTAAGAGGTTATCAGGCCGATATAGATGGAAAAATAAGGTATACCGGGCAGAACTATGAAGAGAAAAAGCGTACTACTTTGGCCTATAGAGGTGAAAAGGCCAGAATAACGTCTCAGGAAAACCCGGATGCACCCGGGTCCTTGCGGGCCAATGTGGCAAAGAATGCCTGGCAGAGCAGGGAGATTTTGGAATCACTTGGAGATTCGGACGAGCTAAAGACTAAGATCAAAAGTGAAGATTGGAACGAAGCCCACCTTGTTATTAAAGGCAACAAATTACAGCACTACATCAACGGCGTTCTAATGAGTGAGGTAATAGACGATGATACCGTAAATAGGACGTCCTCAGGGCATTTGGGAGTGCAGGTGCATGTAGGTCCACCTATGAAGGTAGAATATAGAAATATAAGACTGAAGAATTTATAGCATTTATATTTTCTTCTTTTCAAGAAGATCGAAACCTGAGCATTAATTGTTGGGTTTTGTTTGAAGCTTGGAAAGTTCACTATTAAAAGAAGGGATGAAAAATAAAATTTTCATCCTTTTTTCTTTGTTGCCCAAAGGAAGTCCACTCCTCCTACTCCAACTATTTAAAGTGATTTAAATCGATTTTATTGGTGAATGAGTTGTTCATGGTAATATTGCTGTCTCCTCGAGCCTGCCTACCGCAGGAACATCCCAAAGGTTATCAGGATAGACCTAATTTTGATGATAGCAGTATCCATTACCTCTCGACTCCGCTCGAGGAGACAGCAACATTAATTTTAATTATTTGATCATCAGTTATTTGGAGCTTATGTTAATTCAAATTCACGTTATTTGATTAAAGTCAATTATATCAGGGCAGGCCTGTTTATTTCGGCAAAGGTATCCCCATGAGACATCTGAAGGAAACTACCCATAACATTTCTACACCTGGCCCAATGGCAAGGGCGGGCCCGCCGGAACGGAACGGGCAAGTGTATGAGTATTTAAAACTCCCTTAGTGAGTAAATTTACTTGTGGACAGGACAGCACAGGATAGGTTATGGCCATATAAAGATTAAGTTTGATAAAGTCTATTTTCAATCGCTATAGTACCTTGTTTTCTTATATTGGATTATCAATTCCAATCCATTGGAAAACTATTTTTTTTTTGATGACAGACTTGATATAGCTTAATTTATGGACCAAATAACCATTGGCAAATTAGTGCTGCCAATTAAAAACAAAAAACACGCATTGATGAAAATAAGAATTATTGTTTTTGCACTCCTTTACGTTTGCGCTTTTCCACTAAACGCACAAAAAACAACAGAACCACAGCAAACCAACAAACCCAATATCATCTTTATTTTAACGGATGACCAACGTTTTGATGCCCTGGGCTATGCAGGCAACAAACTCATTTCTACTCCGGAAATGGATAAATTGGCCCAAGAAGGCACGTATTTCAAGAATGCCATTGTAACCACACCTATCTGTGCGGCCAGTAGGGCAAGCATACTGACCGGGCTTTACGAGCGCACCCACAGTTACAATTTTCAAACTGGAAATATTAGGGATAGCTATATGGCCGACTCCTATCCCACCATACTAAAGAACAATGGATACCACACTGGTTTTTTTGGAAAATATGGGGTACGATATGATGAGTTGGACCAACAATTCGATGTTTACGAATCCTATGACCGGAATGGTGCCTATCCTGATCGAAGAGGATATTATTATAAGACCTTGGGCAAAGATACGGTACACCTTACACGATATACGGGTCAACAGGCTATAGATTATATTGCCGACGCCAAAACCGATAAACCATTTTGCCTTTCGTTGAGCTTTAGTGCACCCCATGCCCATGACAATGCCGTAGATCAATATTTCTGGCAAGCTGAATCCGATGCGTTGCTTCAGAACATGGAAATGCCCGGTCCGGAACTAGGGGAAGACAAATACTTTGAGGCCCAGCCAAAATTTGTACGTGATGGCTTTAACCGTTTACGCTGGACTTGGCGGTACGACACTCCCGAAAAATACCAACATAGCGTAAAGGGGTATTACAGGATGATTTCGGGCATAGATAGAGAAATTGCCAAGATAAGGGAGGAGCTAAGAAAAAAAGGGCTCGATAAGAACACCGTAATCATTGTGATGGGCGATAATGGCTACTTCTTGGGAGAACGCCAGCTTGCCGGAAAATGGTTGCTGTATGATAATTCCATAAGGGTGCCTTTAATTGTGTTCGACCCGCGTTTAAAAAAACAGAAGGACAACGATGCCCTAGCATTGAATATTGATGTTCCGTCCACCATTTTAGATTTGGCAGGATTGGAACAACCCAAGGGATGGCAAGGCAAAAGCCTAATGCCCATCATTAATAATCCCAAAACCGATTTTGAACGGGATACCATTTTGATAGAACATCTTTGGGAATTTGAGAATATACCACCTAGTGAAGGGGTACGTACCAAAGATTGGAAATACTTCCGTTATGTAAATGACCAGTCCTTTGAGGAACTTTATAATTTAAAAGATGATCCAAAAGAGATCAATAACCTTGCGAAAGATTCAAAATATGCCGATAAACTTGAATCCTTTCGAAATAAAACCAACAGCCTGTTACTTGAACTTTCGGACGATTATTCCAAAGGTCCTTCCAACCTAATTGTTGAATGGATTAGAAACACGGCCGGGGTAACCATTATTGATCCCAAGCCGGAATACGGTTGGGTGGTACCTGATGGCGCTGTTACGCAATCTGCCTATCAATTACTGGTAGCTTCCACTAAGGAAAAGATAGATAACAACATAGGGGATATTTGGAACAGTGGGCAAATAAAATCCAATGCCTCAACAGAAATAGAACACGGAGGAACCCAACTAAAAAGTGGGGAGACCTATTACTGGAAAGTACGTATTTGGGACCAAGACAATCGACTATCAAGATATTCCAAAACCCAAACTTTTACGATGGGCAGTCCAAAAGCAACCATTACAACACCGAACGGATTTCAAATAGATAAAATAAAACCGGTCCTATTCGAAAAAAGAGGTGACACCTATTTTGTGGATTTTGGTAAGGCGGCCTTCGCTACCATCGATTTCACTTATATGGCCAAAACCGCCCACACCCTTACTTTTCGAATTGGGGAACAGTTGGAAGGAGAAAATATCAATAGGAAACCCTTTGAAAAGAGCCATATCAGGTATCAAGAAATTAAAGTACCGGTGACGCCCAAACAGACCCAATATCAACTTCAAATAAAACCGGACAAGAGAAACACCCTGCCAGGCAAAGCACTTGCTCTGCCCGAAGGCTTCCCGGTCTTAATGCCTTTCCGATACGCAGAGGTGGCAGGGGCGCATGAACCTTTTACCGCTGAAAATTTTACACAACTTGCCCATCATAGTTATTGGGAGGATGATTCCAGCAGTTTTAGCAGTTCCGATGATATTTTGAATCAGGTTTGGGACCTTTGTAAGTACTCCATCAAGGCCACTACTTTTAACGGACTCTACGTAGATGGGGACCGGGAACGAATTCCCTATGAGGCCGACGCCTATTTGAACCAATTGAGCCATTATACTACCGATCGCGAATATGCCATTGCCAGACAAACCATAGAGTATTTTATGGAGCATCCCACTTGGCCTACCGAGTGGCAACAGCACGTAGCACTTATGTTTTATGCGGATTATATGTACACGGGCAATACAGAACTTATACAGAAATACTACGATCAGTTAAAATATAAAACCCTTTATGAACTCGCCAATGAAGATGGATTGATAACCTCTACCAAGATGACTCCGGAATTAATGGCCAAGCTTGGGTTCCCTAAAACCATGAAGGAAACTTTTAGGGATATAGTGGATTGGCCCTCTGCAGGCTGGGGTGGCGATCCCAACAATAAAGGTGAACGTGACGGTTATGTTTTTAAGGATTACAATACCGTAGTGAACGCATTTTATTACCAGAACATGATAATCATGTCCGAATTTGCCGAAGTACTTGGTAAAACCCAAGAAGCTTTGGATTTTAAATTAAGGGCATTGAAAGCGAAGAAAGCCTTCAATGAAAAAATGTTCGATGCCAAGAGAGGAGTTTATATAGATGGAATCGGTACAGACCACGCCTCCTTACATGCCAACATGATGCCGCTGGCATTCAATATGGTGCCGAAAGAACATATAGGCTCGGTAGTTGAATTTGTAAAATCGAGGGGAATGGCCTGTAGCGTATATGGCTCACAATATTTAATGGATGGTCTGTACAATGCAGGCGCGGAAGATTATGCGCTGGATCTTTTGACCGATACCAGCGACAGAAGTTGGTACAATATGATCCGTATAGGCTCTACCATAACCTTGGAAGCCTGGGATTTAAAGTATAAAAACAATTTGGATTGGAACCACGCTTGGGGGGCTGTTCCGGCCAATGCCATTCCTCGTGGACTATGGGGAATTCAGCCCAAAACCCCAGGCTTTGGCATTGCCTCCATTAAACCACAGATGGGCGATTTAAAAAATAGCAGTATAGAGGTCCCCACCATTAAAGGAACCATTAAAGCAAACTATATCTACGCAAATCCTAGATTGCAGATATATACCATTGAAATCCCTGCCAATATGGTTGCCGAATTTGAAATGGTTCCCGGAGCAGGAAAAGAACTAATGCACAATGGCAAGAAAGTGGCATCGGCCTTTGGTTCGGTAAGATTGGAGCCTGGGAAGCATGAGATAAGACTAATGATAAATTCCTTTTGATGGAACATAAAAGCCTTTATCTCCAATATAATTAGGTACAATAACGACGATATTCGAATAATAACAATATAGTTGGCAAGACCAAGGATTAAGGTCCTGTATAACGTTAATAAAAGCACGGGTTTTGGATGATTAGGTACACTATTGTAAGTACTCAGCGAGCTAAAAGGCCTAGTTATCCAATTGCAGTCCCCATTTGTTCATAAGGTTCATTGCTGCACGGTAATTATATTGATTACGATCTAAAGAATTCATGCGATTTAACGCATTTTGTACTTCTTCTTTCATAATTGGACTGTCATCATCAATCAAATAGATAGCATTCATGGCCTGTGTCTGTGCAAATTCACGATCAGTTCCCAAAGCCCTTTTAAATGCTTTGTAGGCTTCTTCCTTTTCCCCAAGCTGGTAAAGTGCTTCCGCGGCTACCACCGCCACACTCACCGATGGATCCTTGATGGCCATTTTTAAACTTGAAATTGCAGATTCCCCTTTTTCTCCGAGAAGTAGCAAGCCTGTTGCCCCCCAATAACGAACCGTGGATTCATTGGACTTAAGGAAATCCATCAATTTTTGTTTATTTTCAACCTTCCCAAGGGATGCCAGATCCGCCGCTTCTATGATTTGCTTTACGTCCACTTTACCACTTTGGAAGTAATCAAATATAGGTTTACCGTCTGCCCTTATGCTTCGCTCGTCCTCGGGCATAAAACCGGTGTCCCTAATTTCCAAGAGCCAATCCCTATTTGCCTTACGCATTTCCCTCAATACATCGGCGTATTTTGGGTCCTTGGCCAGGTTGTTTACTTCCCAAGGATCATTTTCCATATCATAGAGTTCTTCAACTGGCTTTGTCTTCCAAAAGGCACTTTGTATTTCGTTACATTCCCCGTTCTCATATGCTGTTTTCCACGATTGCAAGGACTTTGCCCTGAATAAATATTCTATTGGTAGTCCATAAATTCTGTGCGGCATGTAATTATGAATATATCGGTATTTTTTGCTTCTAACGGCCCGACTCATATCGTACCACTCATCCATACGATCACGGAACATATATACGTATTCCGGGTCGGGATCTAAATTTTCACCTAAAAATGGTGTGCCTTGCAAGCGTTTTGGCACTTGGGCCCCAACCAAATTTAGCATGGTAGGATATAGATCAACAAAACTGATCAAACGTTCTACCTTTGAATTCGGTTTTTCGGCGGGCCAGAACTTTTTGTACTTTTCAGGAATGCGTACAATAAAGGGAACGTGTGTACCTGTTTCGTAAACATAGCGTTTGCTACGTGCCAACACTCCTCCATGGTCTGCGTAATATATTACGATAGTATTATCTGCCATTCCCGATGCCTCCAATTCTTGCAACCTTTCACCTACAAAAGCATCCATTTGTTCAATGCGATGATAATATTGTGCCCAATCCCTTTCCATATCCGGGGTTCTGGGATGGTAGGGTGCAATGGGCACCTTTTTGGGGTCGTAGTTTAATTCACCTAAGGGCAATTGATCGTGTATTTTGCTCTCATGCGAAATAGTGGTGTTAAAAATAGCAAACCAAGGCTTACCTTCTGGTGCATTTTTAAAGTGGGCCTCCGAACTGCTTTCATTCCATATTTCCTTGTCCACATTGGTGTTGTAGTCCGTTTTATTATTATTGGTCCTATAATATCCCAATTCCCTCATGGTTTCTGCCAAAAATTCAACTCCACTACCTCGGGGATATTTGCTTCTCATATTGGAATGACCGCCGGAATTGGCATAAATTCCCGATATAATGGTATTCCGTGCCGGGGCACATACCGGGGCATTGGCGTAGGCATGGGTATATAAAAAACCTTCACTGGCCAATTTATCCAGATTGGGGGTTTTGACGAATTCATCCCCGTAGCAACCTAAAAAGGCACTGTTATCCTCACTGGTAATCCATAGTATATTGGGCAAGTCCTGGGCCTCTGCCTTACCAGTAGCGACAATTGTTAGTACTATTATTGCAATACTTCTGATGGAAAAATTCATTTTATGGCTGTTTGGATTGAACAGTGTGTTCAATTAGACCTCAAATTAACAAATAAAGCTTAAGTATAAGCTAGGGTTATAAAATAACGTACTGATAAAAAAGGTCTTGTTGATTAATGATATAATCTTAAAAACAAATCAGTTGGTATAAGGAACCGTACCCGTTTCATCAACCGGGTACCCCCATTTCTTAATGTATTCCATTCCCGGAAGAAATTCGTCCCCGGTTTCCTTCAATCGATGGGATAGCTGCTTTTCCAATTCGTCCTGCAGTGTAGTATAGCCCTCATTGCCAACAAGGTTGAAGAGTTGGTACGGGTCATTGATATTGTCGAACAGCAGCCATGGCCCGTTCAAATCACGTGCATAAGTATATTGTATGGTCTTTATGGCCCTATACTCGCGGCCTCCATGTTGCACTTTGTTCCATTGCCCAAAGGGTTGTACACAGGTGAGCAGGGTGGCATGTCCTATACTCTCCTTCCCTTCCATATAAGGCCTATAATCCAATCCTTCCACCGTATCGGGAATGGGAATATTACATAGGCTTAAGAGGGTGGGCATAATATCTTCCGAATTCATTAAAGCTTCACGTTCTCCAGCAGCGATCTTTAATTTTTCAGGAATATAGTAAAGCATGGGCACCCTGGCCGATTCTTCATAGGGTTGCTGCTTTTTATAGGCACCGTGGGAGCCCAAGAGATCCCCGTGATCTGCCGTAAATACAATGATGGTATTATCAAATTGCCCGGATTCCTTTAGATTTTTTATCACCTTGCCGATCATATCATCCAGTGCCGCTATATGTGCGTAATACCCTGCCAGATCTTTTTTTGCCCTTTCCTGAAGACTATCGGGTACATTTTTGCGGAGTTGGATCTTTTCCGGATCAAATCGGTTCCTGTATTCCAGTGGGGCCGTATGGTATGGCGCATGTGGTGTACCGTAGGAAAGGATCATCATAAACGGATTCTTGGACGACTTGCGTTCCACAATATAATCTATGGCTGCATCGGTCTGTTCAAAGGTATCATAGCCGTCCCAAATTTTTCTTGTGGGGTCATCGTTGTCATAGTACACAGATTTGTTGTAATCATGGGTACATTCGTTGCCTTTCCAGAACTGGAATCCTTGCCTTCTTTGGCCAGGGGCTACATTCTGTAACCTTCCATGTCCGTCCATATGCCATTTTCCGATATAGCCGGTATCGTATCCTTCCTTGTTGAACACTTTGGCAATAGTTACCGCATTGGTGTCCAGCTGTACGTCGTTCATAAAGACCCCATGGGTCAATGGGCGTTGCCCCGTCAAGAGCGATGCCCTGAATGGGGAACATACGGGCATGCCGGAAACCGCATTCTTAAAATTAACACTTATGGCTGCCAAACTATCCAGATGTGGGGTGTCTACATTGGGATCACCCGCATATCCAGTGGCCTGTGCCCGCCATTGATCGGTTAATAGTACCAGTACGTTAGGCTGGGTGGGGGGTTGAGCTTCTACTGTTTTCTTTTTCTCAGCACAGCTCCCAAGAATGATTATACCCAATAAGGTGATTAAATAATGGTTTTTTTTCATGCTTTAAATTCTTAATTATGATTCAGTACTCCAAGAGGTTTCAATCTTTTCAATAAATCGTCTACAATTTCGGGCCTTTCACCGGCCAGATCTACTTTTTCAAACGTATCTTTAAAAATATCGTACAGCTGGATTTTTTCATTGGCCTGTTCTTAAGGTCGGGAACGATATGCTTATAGGGATTGGTCATCACCATCCTATATTTAAGTCCGTCCTCAATGGTATTAAAGTCATGCTTATATATTTCCCCAAAATATTTTCTTTAATGTAACAACAAGTTTAAAAAAAATGTTCGTGGGAGTATCCTGTACTGTACTGCAAGATATTGTTGTAGATTTTACTTGCAGATAATGTTTCTGTAAAAATAATTAGGCAGTAGTTTATGGTTCAGCATTACTAAACTCTTTTTACCTTAAAGTGATTAATGCTTCTTTGGGTATTAATTGTACCCCTGACTTGAATGATTTGGATTCAATCAGTGCAATCAAATCTTGTAGTAAGTCATTGAACAACACAGGTTTTGTATTTCATTGACATACTAGTTAGTTTACATAACCAGTCTATCCTTAAGAAAATAATATTTTTGTGAAAGGTGTTATTCAGTGGATATCATTTTTTTGTCACTTTATACACTTTTCCATTTTTGTCATATGTAGTCCATTCACCTATTTGATGGCCATGGTTAAAGTGTCCTGAGCGTTTAATTGTACCGTCTATGCGATACCATTCCCAATAACCATCTGGCTGATCATTTATTATTTTACCTTTTGACCAAATAGTTTTTCCGTTTGCATGATACTTAATTGTGAAGCCGTCAACAATTTCAGTTTTTTTTGGATTATCATTTTTACTTATTGTCATACCTATGAGTTGTTTATGATAAATATATTTCAAATTATGGTTTCAATTCTTAGGCCAATTGGTTGCAATAAATCATTAAATAGTACCTTGTTTATACCATACTCGGGGATATTAGGGTTTAAATGGCAACTCCTAGATCAATTAAAACATTTCCGCTATTAACTTTTTTGTCAATCATCTGTTGGGTTACCTTAGTTTTCCATAAATACAACCTTTGTAAAGATTCAATGTTCAATAATAATTTTAAGCCCTGGTCGGAAACCTCCGTGTCGTAAAGGTTGATCACTTCTAAATGCATATACTTTTGTAATTGCTGAATTGCATTATCGGAGATTGGATTTGAATGTAAATCAATTTTGGTTAGATGGCTTAATTCCGGTAAATTTGCAAGCATATCGTCAGTCAGTCTGCAATTGGATAGGTTTAAAAATGTAATATTTTCACCAATTTGTTTCAATAATTCAATTTGTTTCTCACCTATAATTGATTGGTCGTAACTTACATCCAATAAAAAATTATCTTCTCCTAACCTATTGACCGAAAATCCATTTTCGGTCAATAACGCCACTTTTTGTTGATCAACCTCCTCGACTACAATAGTTTCTATATAGGGCCTGGGATTGTAGTCCAAATTATAATCCCTGATCATGAGTTGCAACAATTCTGTTGTCATATTTTTATGGTCGAACACTGCCAAGCTATCCGCTCCTGTATTTATCCAATATTCAAGAATTTTTATTTCACTATAACTTAAAGGCTTACCCTTTGGAGGCATAAATTTTTTGTTATTCAATGGTAAACTTATACGCCGAAATAATTCACTTTCTTCCAAAATCCCTTGTACAATTGGATATCCACTTTCTGCTTCAGTGAATAAGTCCTTATATCCCAAGAGATTAAGCCCCCCTTTTTGTTTATCATTATTATGACAAGACGTGCACTTTTGGACGAACATAGGTTGAACAATATCCTTATAAATTAGAATTGAATCTTGATTTTTTAGTTGGATTCCTTTTTTCGAATCCGCAATTTCAAATCCTGCCATATTCTTTATGGCATCCGGGGCATAGGTAAGAAGGTATTCTTCACCATGAGTAAGCACACCGCCCTGATGCCCTGTTAGTCCAACAAGGATTATAAATACCGAAGATATTATCATGGAATGCTTTCGATCGTAGTTAGGTATTTTCCTTTTAAGGACCAATGCCAAAATAGAATATACCACCACCCCGATTCCCAGCCATTTGTGCTGACTAAGTGTTTCCGCATTGTATTCCCCTCCCTGGGACAAAAGGAGTCCGGTAGTAACCGTAATAAGACTGGACACTATAACTGCTATTAGAGCATATTGAACAATCCGGTTGTATATCTGCCTATCTTTCTTAAATAGACCAATGCTTTCAATAATTACAGCCAACACAATAAACCCGATGGGCAAGTGTACAACCACGGGGTGAAATCTCCCCAAAAACAAGTCCAACTCCATAAGTACTACTACTATGTTAAAATATCTTTTACTACATGTCCGCTTACATCTGTAAGTCTAAAATCCCTACCTTGAAAATGGTACGTAAGCCTTTCGTGATCCAAACCCAATTGGTTAAGAATTGTTGCCTGTACGTCATGAACATGAACCTTATCTCTTATTGCCGAATATCCTATCTCATCAGTTTCGCCAAAGGTGGTCCCTTTCTTAATTCCTCCTCCTGCCATCCACATGGTAAAGGCCTCTGCATGGTGGTCCCGCCCATAGAAACCTTGCCCCGACCTGGCCTCCATCATAGGAGTTCTGCCAAACTCCCCGCCCCAAACAATCAGGGTTTCTTCCAAAAGCCCCCTTTGTTTTAAATCGGTAAGAAGAGCTGTCATACTCTGGTCTATACGACTACATTTCGAGTTTAAACCAACATCCACCCCATTGCCAGCTCCAACTCCATGTGTATCCCAACCTTCGTCATAAAGCTGAACAAAACGCACCCCATTTTCTACCAACCTCCTTGCTAGAAGACAATTATTTGCAAAGGAGCTTTCCCCTGGCGTTACTCCATATAACTTTTTGATATAATCAGGTTCATCATCTATACTCATAACACCTGGTACTGATGTTTGCATTTTAAACGCCAACTCATATTGTGACATTCGAGTTAAAATTTCAGGATCTTGGGATTCTTGATATTCTAGTTCATTTATTTTATTTATGGCATCAACGGATCGCTTTCTTAATTCCGCATCGACGCCCTTCGGGTTTTGTAGGTTTCTAACCGCGGGTCCTTTTGATTGACATTGTACACCTTGATATACACTAGGTAGAAATCCACTTCCCCATAGACGTTTCCCTCCGGTGACCACCCCTCCGGAAAGCAAAACAATGAAACCGGGCAAGTCTTCATTGGAGGAACCCAGCCCATATGTTGCCCAACTACCAATTGACGGTCTTCCTTGTCTGGGTGATCCCGTCTGCATTAAAAACTGTGCTGGGGCATGGTTAAACTCATCTGTATGAACTGCTTTTAGAAAACTAACTTCATCGACCACCTTTGCAAAATTTGGCAAGTAATTTGATATCCAAGTACGGGATTCTCCGTACTGTTTAAAACTGGCCTGAGAGCCCAGCATTTTAGGAGTACCTCTAATAAATGCAAACCGTTTGCCTTCCAACAAGGATGGAGGACAATCCTGTCCATCTAAGGTATTTAGCACCGGTTTATAATCAAATAGTTCTAACTGTGAAGGTCCGCCAGCCATGTGCAAATAGATAACATGCTTTACTCTGGGCAAAAAATGTGGGATTCGGCCCTCGGACATTAGGGCAGTTGAATTGTTGGCAAACAAATCTCCACCTAACATAGAACCTAGTGTTAACGCTCCCATGCCTGAAATACAGTTTTTTAAGAAGTGCCTCCGGGTATTATATTCGCTCTCCCGATAATGAGCCTCGTCTAAAATATTCATAATAAATAAATTATACTTTAACAATAAATTCATCCATATTCAAGAATACATTGGCCACCATGGTCAGTGCCGCCAACTTATACTTGTTTTTTCCTGAATAGTGCAATGCAGCCTCGGGAAATTCTATAGTTCCTGTATTATTTTCATAATGCAATAATGCATCATTATAGAGTTTGGACAATTCTAACAATTTGTCTTCTTCTATGTCTTTGTTCATTACTTTAAAATACCCAAATTTTATTTGATTTTTTAGCTGATTATCAGCCTCGAACATCTGTTTTGCCAATTCCTGCGATGCTTCAAAGAAAGTTTTGTCATTTAACAAGCTAAGGGCCTGTAAAGGTGTATTAGTCAGTACACGACTGGAAACACAAGCCGACCTATCCGGACTATCGAATACAATCATGTTCATTGGTGGGTTGACCCGTTTCCAAAAGGTATATAGCGAGCGCCTATACTTAGCTTCATCACCTTTTATAACGTAATCAGGAAGGGTGTTCCACCCACCTGCGATTTCAACATCTGAATTTATTACACTTGGCCCTCCGATCGTTTTATTCAACAAGCCGCTCACCAACAGGATTTCATCACGGATCTGCTCAGCAGATAGACGTTTTCGCGACCCTCTGGAAAGATAGTTATTACTTGGGTCCAATTCTAATTGTTTGGCGCTAACAATAGATGATTGTTGATATGTTGCCGAAAGAACAAAGTCGCGCAACAAAAGTTTTATCTGCCAATTATATTCCTTCATTAGTTTTACTGCCAACCAATCCAACAACTCCGGATGACTTGGATTTTTACCCTGCGAACCAAATTCCTCCATAGACTCGACTAAGCCCCTGCCAAAGATCTGTTCCCAAAAACGATTTACCAAAACGCGTGCGGAAAGCGGGTTTTTATCACTTACCATCCACTTGGCAAATTCCAACCTATTACTCGGCTCTTCAGTTTCCGGTATATCATAGATATTTGGAATCCCCACATTGACCTCTTCCCCTAAATTTAGCCAACTACCACGGTCAAATACAAAAGTTTTACGGGCTTTGTCTTCTTGCAGTTCTTGGATTATGGGAGTACTTGTCGTTGGGATTTGGGCAAGTTCCCCTAGTTTTTGTTTAATTTCCTTATTATATTTCTCCATAAGAGGTTCTTTTTCATAATAGAAAATCTTATCCAAATAGAAAAGATGAGCTACGTAGCTGTCGCCTTTGTGGAACTGTAAATAAACATCATGTTCACTTGTAATCTCCGGTATATCCGCGATAAACTCCTTTAATTTCAACCCGTTTTCCTCACGATTGGAACTTTCCGTACTGCTAATGCGCACTTCCCCAATTTTTTTTCCATTAAGGGAATCCAAATGAATGGAAATATCCCCTGCATAATCAAGGGAAGCAGAGGCCAAAAAGCCCATTTTATTAACTTTCCTCAAATCCACATTATTATAGCTCGCCCACGAACTATCCTGGATCTGCCATAAAAAATTTAAGCTCCCATCCAACTCAATAAATGGACTGGTTTTATCAAATGCTTCCGCTTCTACAAACCGATATCCCAGATGCGTTAACAAGGCCTCTTTTTGATCATACAAGAAACGTGGCTTTGCAGTCTGTTTGTCATTTGCAGACAAATGACCATTTATATATTCCAAAAGGCCTTCTACTTCTTTTTTATTCTCATGGGAATAGGTAAAAAGTTTGGGACGTTCAAAATACGAATCGTCATCAACCGCATTATTAAAAAAAGCCATGGATTCGTAAAACTCCTCATGCCTAAAAGGGTCATATGGGTGACTATGACATTGAACGCAAGCCATTGTAGTTCCTTGCCATACTTCGTAGGTTGTTGATACCCTGTCTACAACAGAGGCCACTCTGAATTCTTCATTATCCGTTCCACCTTCGTCATTGGCAAGTGTATTTCTGTGAAAGGCCGTTGCAATCAACTGCTCCTGGGTTGGTTCGGGTAACAGATCTCCCGCCAACTGTTCAACAGAAAATTGATCAAAAGGCATGTCTTTGTTAAAGGCGGTTATTACCCAATCCCGGAATTTCCAAATTTCCCTGTTGGTATCCTTTTCAAATCCTTTGGAATCTGCATATCGTGCCAGATCCAACCACATACTGGCCCATCTTTCACCGAAATGCGGAGACCTCAATAATTCATCTACCAATTTTTTGTATGCATCGGAAGAATTATCCTCTAAAAAGGTCTTGGCCTGTTCAACGGTCGGAGGAAGTCCCGTTAGATCCAAATAAAGCCTTCTTAACAAGGTATTCTTGTCTGCTCTCGTTGAAGGAGATAGTCCCTTTTTATTTAATTTGGAAAATACAAATTGATCTATTGAATTATTGGACCAACCACTATCCGCGACAACAGGGGGAATGATGTTTTCTTTAGGCGGAATATAGGCCCAGTGTTTTTCCCATTTCGCCCCTTGATCGATCCATTTAGCCAAGATATCAATTTCTTCCTGTGAGAGTTGTGGAGACTCAAACGGCATTCTAATCTCTGGATCTTTGGACACCAATCTTCTATATAGTTCACTTTTTTCATGATTTCCCCGCACAATGGCAGGTTTGCCAGATTGAGTTTCACTAAAAGCATCCTCTTCGAATAATAAACTAAACTCCCCGCTAGCTTTGACTCCTCCATGACATCTTAAACATTTGTTATTTAAGATGGGGCGAACATCGCGATTAAAACTTATTTCATTGTTTGATGAGTCATTACAGGATCCTAAAAATAGGATGGTCAAAACCCAAGAAAGTGTATATAAGCTATTGGTAGCAATAAATTTTATCTTTTGTAATGTGTAAATATATCTCATTAATAAATGCCTTTAAGGTTTTATGTTGTCCTAGCTATTGGATTACCAAATAAATCTAGTATAGGGGTTCCATGCCCGTCCGGGGTCGTGTAAAATGGCCTTCCTTCTATCGTATAATGTGTTTCCGGGTGTATTCCCAGGGCATGATATATGCTCTGATGTACTTGATCAATTACCACAGGATTTTCAATTGAGGAACAAGGTCTTTCATCGGCCGTTTTACCATATACGAGGCCCTTTTTGATCCCCCCGCCCCACATCAGTATAGAACTACCATCAGTAAAATGTCTGTGCATCCCATAGAATTTCTCATCTTCAATTATATCCGGTTGATCTACTTGGTCTTTAACAGGCTCGCCAGGGCGACCTTCCATAATTGCATCTCGGCTGAACTCACTGGCCAAAATAATCAACGTCCTGTCCAAATGACCACTTTCATCCAGATCCTTGATCAACTGGGCAACTGGCCTGTCAATGAGCTCTTTCATCTTCGCTGCACGGGTATGTCCATTTTCGTGCGTATCCCAACCAAGGAACGGTTCGTATTCGGTGGAGACACTTATGAACCTACCACCGTTCATGGCCAGCCTTTTGGCGAGAAGGCATCCCAAACCGAATCTTCCCGTATTATAGGTGTCGTACACCTCCTTTGGTTCTTGGCTCAGATCAAATACTTTGGCCTCCGGGGAATTTAGCAACCGATACGATGATTCCATGGAACGCATCAAGGACTCGCGCTGGTAATCGCTACCCTTCTCCATGACCTTGCTCTTGTTGGCCAATTCCTTAAATAGCTTATAACGGGCCTCGAACCTTTTTAATGACATCCCTTGTGGAGGTCTAACACTGTCCAAACCAGAAGATGGGTCTGGTATCAGGAATGGGCCAAATTCACTTCCTAGGAATCCAGCTGAATGAAAAGCTTTCAATTCTTCAGCCTCTCCAACAGTAAATCGCTGTCCCATTGCAATGAATGGAGGAATAACGGGGTTGGCTGGCCCAAGTTCCTTAGCTATCCATGCACCAATATGCGGAGCCTGTACAGACTGTGGCGGCTCGTAACAGGTATGCCAATGATACTGATGTCTTGTGTGCAATATAGAACCAAGATCAGCAGATTTATATGAACGAATGATGGCACCTTTATCCATTACTCCTGCAATTGATTCCAGTCCCTTCGAAAAATCGAGACCGGCCACTATGGTGGGCACCTTCGGAAAAGTACTTAATACCCTTTTACTTTCAACTCCTTTCTCATAAGGGACATAGGCCTTGGGGTCGAAGGTTTCCGTGTGGGCCATTCCTCCGGCCATCCACAACAAAATAACTGTATCTGCCGTAGATGGGATCTTCGGAACCGGGTTAGTGCACGAGCTTAAAAAGCTGGCCATTGGTATGGTTGTTGCTGAGGCGGCCAAACTGGCAGCCGTCATTTTTTTTATAAAATCCCTACGGGCGTTTAGTTTATCCATTGCCGGGTTTAATTGATAAATTGAAATTCAGGAGATATCAAGGTTGACCAAAACAAATCCTGTAAGGCCTCTTTTTTTGGTTCGCTCCCCAATACTGAAATCATTATTTTCTTTTCTTGATCACTGGCTTCCCTGCCCAACGATTTCTGATAGAGTTCCTCTACAATTTTTTCACTATCACCTCCGTACCTTTCAAGCCATATAATTGCTCCCTCTTCGAGAACGTTGTTGAAAAACTCTCCATTGGTCAATTCCAAGGCCTGCAATAAAGTGGCCTGTTCGTCACGTGAAGTGGTTACATTTTCCCTACTTGGTCGCCCCAAAGCTTTCAGGAACGGGTGCTGCTCCACAAGGCTGGCCCTGGCAAATTCCCCGTCATGGTCATCAAAAGTAAAATCTATCAGATTGCCCCAATTTGACGTACCGTAATTGCGGACTTCCTTCCATGCATAATCATTATATCCGGCACTTGTCCAATCTTCATTTGGTTTGATGGCCGTACTTTTCCAACTGCTATCGGAATTCAAAATCATCTTACTGCCATCTGCATAACTTATTTTCATGGAGAACAGTATTCCAGCTGGATTTGCAATATTCCCTTCATTAACACCTTCGATAGCGATTGTATTTGTTCCTTTGGTCAAAGCGTTTTGTACCTTCAGTTTATCCACTTTCGTCCAATCCGTTCCCTCTGATATCTTTTTTTCATTGATGTAAAGCGTATATGAATGATCTACGGAAATCAGGACGGCTGCACTCGCTATAGGTTTGTCATGGAGTGAGAACGTCTTTCTAAAGTATCTTTTACCGGGTTCGGGCAGTACATCACGGTCGAACTTTATTTCCCTATGCCAGACCCTGGAGGATGGCAGCGCATTACCTTTTGGGTTATAGGCTACGGCGGCATACACTGGTTTGATCAATTGGCTTACGGCGTCAGAGAATTGTTCAGCACTCATGCGCTTAAGAATTGGCCCCTTAAATACATAATTTGACTTAACATCCTCTATATTTTTATAGTTGACGTTAGGAAATTGATACACCTTGGAGGTCATTATCCGTTTGATCAAATGTTTAAGGTCGTAACCGGATTCCACAAAATCGGATGCCAACCAATCTAGCAGATCTGCGTCCCAAGGCTCATGGTCCATCTCATCCAATGGTTCGATAATGCCCCTGCCCATCAAACGGTCCCAAAATCGATTGGTAATGGTTCGGTACAACCTGCCATTTTCAGGTTTTACGATCACCTCCGATAGTTTAAGTAATCGTTCTTTAAGACTTTCCGCTTCCACATCGCCCAATTCGGGATAAAGGAAATTCACCTTTGCCATTTTACCAATAGGTTTGTCACAACGGTTCAATTCCATTACGGAGTCGGCAAAAATAGATGCAAAACCATAGGATTGTTCTAAGGTCAGATTACTTACAAAGCTATTATGGCATGAAGCACATTTTACATTAACACCCATTAAAGACTGACCAATGTTTTGGGCTGCCTGCATTTCGGTGCGCTGACTGGCATTGACTACTCCTCTCCATTCAATTCCTTTTATAAAACCCTCAGATACCTCTGTCGGATTCACCAGTTCCTTCACCATTTTATCATAGGACTTATTTTCTTCCAAGGAGGCATATAACCATTGGGTGATCTGTTTTCTTCCTCCGGTTATGAATCCGGTTCCGCTATAATCGTTACGTAAAAGATCGTTCCAAAAACTTAACCAATTTTGGGTGTAATTATGGGTGTCATTGAGCAGCTCATCTATTAGTACATCTCTTTTGTTGGGGTTGGGATCAACTACGAATTCTTCTAGGTCCTTTGGCTCCGGAAGTAGCCCGATTATATC
The DNA here is from genome assembly GCF_000733925.1 of Arenibacter algicola. Lineage (NCBI taxonomy): Bacteria > Pseudomonadati > Bacteroidota > Flavobacteriia > Flavobacteriales > Flavobacteriaceae > Arenibacter > Arenibacter algicola. Next base: position 1,729,064 of record NZ_JPOO01000001.1, on the reverse strand, counting down.
CATGTAAGAACGTCTAATAAATGTCCTGTCATCAACCACCTCAGGCCAGTCAATGTTATTTTTTTCAAAGTACGATTCGATTAATTTGTCTACTGGGTGGGTCTGAATTTCAGTTTTTGGCAGATCAGGTTTTTCAAGGGCCAACTCTGCTTCTGGAAATACTTTTAAAGCTTGATCGGTCCAATGGGCTCCGTTTTGTATCCATAATTTGATCAACGAAATTTCATTTTCTTTTAGCACCTTTCCTTTTTTTGGCATAACGTTGTCATCATTCGGCGATAGCGTTATCCTTTTATATAATTCACTTTCTGCAGGTTTTCCGGCAACAACAACCAGTCCAGATTCCCCTCCTTTGAAAACTCCTTCTTTGCTGTCCAACATTAATTCACCTTTTTGCTTATTCTCACTATGGCATTGATAGCAATTATGGGCAAAAATAGCACGAACCTCCAGGTTCAGTTTGTCCTTCTGCTCCAACGACAATGAATCCGTTTTTTTTAACTCTGTAAGTAGGGCCAGTGATTTACTATTGTCATAAGTATTGTTATTGCCGGGTAGGACACTCGTAAGATAGTCTTCGCCGTGGGTGAGGCTTGCCCCTAAATGTCCTGCAATGGAAAGGAAAAAGACAGTTAAGAAAAGTCCTAATCGATATATACGATAATCATGCAATTTTTTATTTACCACATTTCGTAGTAATAATAATGTTGCAACGGCAAAAAAGGCAGTCGCCAGTCCTGTATATTGATGGTAGGACACTAAGTCGCCGGTATAATCATCGTATGTACCAAGCAACCAGCCCATTAAAGCGGCAATTGTAGCCGTGGCCGCTCCAACAATAAGCATCCAATAAATTCCATCCCGCAATCCTTGGCGTTTTCCTCCAATCGTAAATAGTTCAAAAATAAAGGCTACAACCAACAATCCTATCGGGAAATGCACTAACAAGGGATGCAAGCGGCCTAAAAGCTGAAATATCCAATTAATATCTTCCATCTATTGTGTTAATCTTTAAAATGCCAATGGCAATAGTATTCAGGTCCAACAATACATCAATGTGGTCCTGAATACTAAAATCAGCCAATGTTCTTTAGTTCGAGGTATAATTTTAATATCCTTCGTTTTGCCCTAACTCTGGATTTACAACCCGCTCCCTTTCTGGTATGGGAAATAATATTTCATGTGTGTCAAATATATAATCCCCAGCTGAAAATCCTACCGACCCCCTAGGAGTTGTTTGGTTGGCTTTTTCCGAGGCCCCGTGGGCATTTAAATGTGCAACAAGTTCTGTAGTACTCAAGGTTCTTCTCAAGTCAAACCAACGATGATTTTCAAATGCTAATTCAATCCTTCTTTCATGAAGTAAGACTGTTCTGAACTCATCTTGGGAAAGCCCCGAGACAGGGAGTAAATCCGCTCTATCTCTTACTTGGTTAAGATAACCATAAGCCACATCATTTGGCCCAGACTGCTCATTGATTGCTTCGGCAAGCATTAATAATACATCAGCATATCTGTAAATAGGCCAATTATTATCGGGACGGCCTTGAATGGAATGTTCATAACGAAACTTTTCTATAAAGGGAATTGCGACAAAATCTCCAGTATTCATATTGGTATACCCTTCGCTCAATGAAATGGACTTGCGTAAATCACCATCCTCATAATCTCCAATGATATCCAATGTAGGAATATTCCATCCACCTCCGCTTATTCCAGGGAAGCCTGTGACCTCACCATTTGTAAACTTAGGGTAAAAATTATAAATGAATCCGCTTTGTTCTCCTAGATCATTTCCTCCTTGAAATTGTACTTCAAAAATAGATTCAATATGGTTTTTGTTATTGGGGTCAAAAACATCGGCATAATCGGGCAATAAGTCGTATAGGTTAGAATTTACGACTTGATCAAGAACTGTCTTAGCCATTGCATAATCTTTTCTTGTTAACCAAAATTTACCAGAAAGTGTAAGTGCAGCACCCTTTGTCAATCTTCCGGCAACAGTGGTGATAGGTAACGACGCTATTGCAATATCTAGATCACTTTCAATTTGAGCATAGACGGCTGAAATTGGGGATCGCTCTAATTCAAAGGCAGCGGAAGGATTAGTTAATGGTTCGGTAATAAGAACTACATCACCATAATATTGGGTTAAAAGAAAGTAATAATATGCTCTAAAAAATCGCAACTCTCCTTCGAATTGGGACTTTGCGCTAGCATCTATGTCTGCTTCCTCTAGTTTGGCCAAAGTTAAGTTGATATTTCCCATGGCGTTGTATGTATCTCTATAGAGGTCATACATTCTACCGGTACCGGAATTATACTGCCAGTATTCAAAGGATTCAATATTGGGTGCATTCCCCCTATTCCCTTCATCAAAGTGAACAGTGGTGTTGTCTGTGATCATCTCGCTGTAAAGCCACTGATTACCTGTAATATTCTGCAATTGTCCATATACTCCGACAATAGCTTGAGTCACTTGCTTTTCGTTTTGATAAAAACTGCTTTCCCCTAATTGATTAGGGTTAGGTTTGTCCAAAAAATCATCGCTACACGAAAACATGGACAAAACCACCGATAAACTTATAAATATCTTGATTAAATTTTTCATTCTGTAGTTTTTTAAATATTAAAATTTGAATGTTGCTCCCAGAGAAACTGTACGTGCTAGCGGGTATGGTGTTTCATCCACTCCAGGCCTTAACTCACCACGATCATTGGGTTGAGGATTACCATATTCATAACCCGTAAAGAGGAGAAGGTTGTCCCCATTAACATAAACTCTGACTCCGTCAACAAAGGAATTTTCATTGGTAGGAATAGTATAACCTAAGGATAAACTTCTCAACCATACATGGCTAGCGTCTGAAATATACCAACTGTTCCCTTCACGTTCCCATTTCCAAAAATTGGAAGTAGGACCTGCATCACCAGACATGGTAGTATACCTAAATCTATCCGCTGCTCTCACCTCTACATTGAATACTCCGTCCATATTCATTGTGGTATGTTCTATTTCTGTAAAAACTTCATAGTTTTGTGCTCCAGTGAAAACTACATTCAAATCAAACGCTTTGTAATCAAGCCCCATATTGAAAGCATAAACGAATTCTGGATGTGGATTACCAATTTCAACAAAATCTTGAAAATCATATGTAACCTCACCATCTCCATTAGCATCCCAATACTTGAACGAACCTGGTACAGCACCATCCTGAATAGGTGATGCATCAATTTCCGCCTGAGATTGGAACACTCCAAGGTTTCTAAAGCCATGCAACATAGCAATGGGCCTGCCTACCTGAGAAACATGATGTGCACCATAAATACCACCAGTTCTGATTTCGTCGTTATCCCCATCTATTTCGAGTACCTTGTTTTTATTGAACGAAATATTGAAATTACTACGGAACTTTAAGTCTTCGGTAATATTAGTTCTATAATTCAACCCTAATTCAATACCTGTATTTTCTACTTTACCAATATTCGTAAAGGTGGTCTCAAAACCAGTTATTACAGGTATATTCACTGGTAAAAGCATGTCAGTGGTAGTTTTTTTATAATATTCCGCTACAAAGCTTAGGCGATTGTTGAACATTGTTAAGTCGATACCATAATCAAATTGTTCGGATTTCTCCCAACCGAGGTTCGGATTGGATAGTGAGTTTAGGATCTTACCAGGTTGAAAACTCCCCCCAAAAATATAGTTCGTAGTTGAAAGAGTTGATAAACTAGGATAATTACCAATATCATTGTTTCCCGTGGCACCAAAACTTGCTCGTAGCTTTAAATCATTCAGCCATGATGTATCTTTCAAAGGTGCCTCTTCAGAAATTCTCCAACCTGCTGAAATAGCTGGAAAATTACCCCATCTATTGTTAGAGCCAAACCTTGAACTTCCTTCCCTACGATATGTAGCAGAAACTAAATATTTATTTTTAAAAGTATAGTTGATCTGCGCAAAATAGGCTAAAAGACTCCAACTGGATTCTTGAGAATCCACTCCAATAGATTCGGCCTGTTGCAAAAATCGAACATCATCATCGGGAAATTTTGATCCATTTCCTCCAATAGCCCGAAAAGTAGACTCCTGTGAAGTATACCCTAATAAGGCGTTAACATTGTGAACTTCGTTTAATACCTTTGAATAGGAAAGCAGTTGGTCTGCAGACCAATTGAAGGTTTCGTCATATCGCTCGTTTAGGACAGCGTTATTTGGTGCAGGCTGATTCCAAGAAAAGCCTGACAAGGTCGATGGCGTAAACTGATTATATCTAGAATTCACCAAACTTGCATTAAGAGTTGATTTGAATGTAAAATCCTTTAAAAACTTGAACTCTGCGTAACTGTTGGCTAGCAGCCTGTTTGTGTTGAGAGTGGTTTTTTGTTCATGCAAGATCTGTACAGGATTGGCACTATTAAAAATCAAATCACCTGGAGTATCCTTATCACCTAAATAGGCATTAAAACTTCCATCTTCATTATAAACAGGTTCCCGAGGGTCTACCCATAATGCAAGTCCCACAGGGGTATGTCTATTTCCGGCACCAATAATTCGTTCATTTGTCCTGGATCCGGATAAATTCAGCCCAACGGTGATGTTATCAGTAATCTTATTGTCGATTTTAGCCCTTACATTGAAACGTTCAAAATTTGTTTTGATAACAACCCCATCTTGATCCATATAGCCTAAGGTTATTAATGACTGTGTCTTTTCGTTACCTGATGCGATTGAAAGATCGTATTTCGTAAACAAGGGACTATTAGCCAATATCTCATCCATCCAATCCGTGGATATTGTGTTATTCTCCGGATTACGAATACCTTCTGGAATTTCACTTTCGGAAGGTTCCGATCCATTACTGGCAATGTATCGATCAATCCAACTTGATTTTTGAAATTCTCCAAATTCCACGGCATTCATCATATCAACTCTACGATCTTTCGGAACATTCTGAAAACCGGTAGTAACATCTAATGTGACACTGGTCTTACCTACTTTTCCTTTTTTGGTTGTAACGAGAATAACACCATTTGAGCCTCTTGCCCCGTATATTGCTGTTGAAGCCGCATCTTTCAATATAGAAATAGATTCTATTTCATTAGGATTTAAACCATCGGATGATTCAAGAGGAAAACCATCAATTACCCATAGCGGATCATTTCCTGCACCAAGTGACCCTAAACCTCTAATGGAAATATCAAGATTCTGGCCAGGACGTCCTGAACTAGATGCCACGTTAACACCAGGAGCCTGCCCCAATAATAACCTTGAAATACCAGCAGCCGGAACATCCGCTACTTCTTCAAGGTCCACTACGGAAACTGCGGATATAATATCTTTCTTTCTTTTGGTACCATATCCTACGACCACAACTTCATCAAGAGCTGCGGTATTTTCTGAGAGTGTTACGTTTATAGTCTGTTGTGTGCCTACGGATATCTCTTTGGTCACAAATCCGATATAGGAAATTATTAAAATGGCGTCATTGTTTACCTCTAAATCGTAATTACCATCAAAATCCGACTGCGTTCCATTTAATGTGCCCTTTTCAACAATAGTTGCACCTGGTAAAGGAGTGCCGCTATCGTCAGTAATGGTTCCATTCACTTTAAATTGTTGAGGCTGTGTTGTAGTTGAATTTGATTTTTGGAGTGTATTAGTTCTCTCCGAGGATTTTTTTAGAACTATTTGAGTATCAAAAACTTCGAAGTCGATTTTTTGATCTTTAAAGAGCTCTTCTAAAATTGAATTGATGGGTTTTTTTTTGAATTTTAAAGTTACCTTGCGATTCAAATCCAAATCGATATTTTTATAAAAAAATCTAAATTCTGTTAAACTCTCTATTTCAGCGAATGCTGCTTTAATTGGGACTTCTGTTAAGTTAAGACTGATTATGGTCTTTTGGCCATATCCCGAACTGGCCTTAAGTTGAAAAAATGTGACAATTAGGAGAAGGAAGGTTATCCGCATTTTTAAATCGAGTTTCGGAATTGTTCCATAGGACAATTCCTTGGCATTGGTTTTTTTCATAATTTTGAATGATTTTTTAGTTGGTTAAAAGGACTGATGTAAAATCAAATTTATTGATCGGGAAATGTTGACGCATTTCCCGATTTTTTATCAATTTTCTAATGTGGTCTAATTCATTGGCACGGGTATTTTATTGAGTGTTTAGGATGGTCTTGATTTTATCTTTTAACTATAAACTTGGTTCTATAGTAATCGTATCGTTATTTAATTCATATTCGAATTTTGTATTCCTTTTAAACACTTCCAAAACTTGGGAAATTGGTCTTGCTACATTTGTTGGGACACTTAGTTAAGGGCAATATTGAAAAATCCTTAACTTGTTAAAACGATGAAAGAAAACAGAAGAATCTACAGTAAAGAATTTAAACAAAAGGCGGTGGAATTGAGCCACGTTCGTGGCAATGTGAACGATATTGCCCGTGAACTGGGTGTCAGATCGGAACTTCTCTATCGCTGGAGACGAGAGTTTGCCCATGATCCTTCCCTGTCCTTTAGTGGCAACGGGAATAAACAGCTCACCCCGGAAGCAAAAGAAGTTGCCAGGTTAAAAAGGGAGCTCGCCGATGTAACCATGGAGCGGGATATCTTAAAAAAGGCGATAGGCATCTTCTCCGCGAGCGACAGGAAATCTACAAATTCATGAAGGACCACCGATTGGAATTTCATGTTGGGAAGATGTGCAAAGTTTTTAAAGTGAGCAAAAGTGGGTTTTACAGAAGTCAAAGAATGCTTCCTTGCGACCGGGACAATGAGAACCGGATGCTACTTTTTCAAATTGGGCGGATACACCAGAAAAGTAAGGCGACCTACGGAAGCCCGCGGATAACCGATGAGCTCAGGGCCCAAGGATTCGATGTGTCCAGGCCACGGGTGGCCCGGCTGATGAAACAAAAAGGTATACGGGCCGTGCATGCTAAAAAGTTTGTGGTCACCACCGATTCCAAACACAAATATCCGGTAGCAGAAAATAAATTGGACAGAAACTTTTCAGCGCAAGCTAAGGCCCGGGCCTGGGTATCGGACATCACCTACATAAAGACCGGGAGGGGATGGCTTTACTTAACGATAATTATTGACCTTTTCGACCGTAAGGTCATAGGTTGGTCACTCAGTAGCGATCTGAGTGCCGCAAACACTTGTATGGCCGCATGGAGAATGGCTGTTAAAAACAGACCGCTTTCGGGAAAATTGATATTCCATTCGGATAGGGGCGTACAATATGCCTGCAATGCCTTTAGAAACCTATTGGGCAGTTATGAAGGAGTTCAGCAGAGTATGAGCAGGAAAGGGAACTGTTGGGACAATGCCGTTGCGGAAAGCTTCTTTAAATCCATAAAGGTAGAACTCATATACAGGACCCGTTATAAGAGAAAAGAACAGGCCGCTATATCTGTGTTCGAGTGGATAGAAACCTGGTATAACCGAAACAGAAGACATTCAGCTCTGGGTAACCGCACAATACTAGAATTTGAACAAATAATGCAATTTAAAAATGTAGCTTAACTTTTTGTCCCGTTTTTTGTTGCAAGTTCAAATAGTTTTGTACTGAAATGTACCCGTATAGCGTACGCTTTGCAATTCCTGATAATTATTTAGAATTTTTAAGTTATAATGCCTTTCAAGTTCCTTCACAATATCTGCGAATCTGTCATTATCAAAGTATAATATTCCTTTTGTCCAAGCTATATATTTTTGCACATCAACTTCTTGCACTGAAAACTCGCCATTTTGAATGACTGCCTGCTGTTTAGGAGATATTATTGTACCAACCTCTAGATTATCCTTTTCATTTGGTTTAAATACCTTTACACTTCCCTCTAATAATACTGCTGAAGAAGTGTCTTCATTTTCATAACTGGAAACATTGAACTTTGTTCCAAGAACACGAACATTCATTTTTTTCGTATGGACTATAAAAGGATGATCTGGATTTTCCTGAACAGTAAAAAATGCTTCACCTTCCAGAAAAACATCCCTGCTATTGGGATCTGTAAAAGTCACGGGGTATTTCAGTATTGTCCCTGAATTAAGTTGTACCACTGTACCATCTGATAGCTCAATCTCAAAACGCTTTCCAAAAGGTACTGTCAATCTATTATAAATTAATTCTTTATTATTGGCACCAACAGACTCATATTTAAGTTTATCTTTTTCTTGTTTAGCCACTATAGCGCTACCTTGCTTATTAGAAATTGTTTGGTTTATGTTTTCATTAAGAATTTCAACGCTACCATCACCTAATTCTAAGGTAATTTGGGATTGTTGAGATTTAGGCGTATTGGTATCAGTATTCGTCTCTGCTTTTTGGACTAAATCTACATTAGTGTATATTAAGAAGGTAGTGGCTAATAGTAGTATTATTACCGCGGCGTATTTTAGTACAGGGATATATACATTACGAATTATACTTTCTTTTTCTGATGTTTCATCTATAATATGGCGATACGCCTTCTCAGTATCAATTTGTCTAAACGCGAGGTCTAACTCTTGATTGGATTGTATGATTTCCTTAAAATAGGCTCTGTTTTCCGGTTTTTTCAACCATATCTTCAGAGAAAGCAATTCTTCCTCCGAGATTGTATTAGTAAAGTATTTAATCACTAAAGTTTTCAATATACTGAAGTTTTATTTATTACATTCTTAAGTATGATGCTTAAAAAATAATATACCCCTAAAAAAATTTTGTTTTTTTTTTGATATTATTATAAAAACTCCCAATTTTCAATGTATGTTAGTTTTGCAAATAACAGCCCATATATAGGAAGTTGAACCAAATAATTGATAAAATAACGGCTACAGGGTGCTTAATCTAGGCTTCGATTAAGAAACTTTTGAAATTTATGGAACTCATATTTGCCCTATGCTTCGTTATGTTATTGCTAATTATATTCCTGGTTTAGGTTCGTGGTTACGATTAAGCTTTCAAATTGTATAAAATTAATATTAAGTACAGTATTAGAACTATTTGTGCAGGTCATTTGGGACTATAAAAATTTGAATTCATGCATGTTCATCAATAATTTTTTTGCAGAATAATTATAATATCCACAGTATTAGTCTTAATTTTCATGCATGTTGGCACTATTTATTAATGTTAAAAATAATTAATGGTTAAGAATGAGTGAGGAAGAAATATGGGAATGTATACAACAAAATGATAACCATGCCCTAAAAATACTTTTCGATTTGCACTACAGACCATTATGTGTTTATGCCTTGCAGTTTTCTAGCCGGCTGCCAGATGCCGAAGATATTGTTCAAACTATATTTATTAAGCTTTGGACTAAACGTACAGAGTTGAATGTAAACACCTCTATAAAAGCGTATTTATATAGATCAGTTTACAATGAATGTATGCAAAGTGTTCGAAAAATTAAAAAAATAGAAGGATCTGTAGATGACCTTAAATATGAAATTCTTCAAGATCAGATTGAAGAAGATTTATCATCTCAACAGTATAAATTGGAAAAAATCAATAAGTTGATAGAAGAATTACCATGTCGATGTAGGGAAATTTTGCTGCTTAGCAAAAGAGATGGTTTAAAAAATAAAGAGATAGCTAAGAGGTTAGGTATTTCCATTAAAACTGTGGAATCCCAAATGGGAATAGCATTCAAAAAAATTCGTAAAGGGTTCGAGAATGAAGAATTAATACTTTTTATATATTTCCAAACAAGTTGTACTAACAATTGACGAAAACATATTTAGGAAGGAGCTTACGATAGGATGGATTACATTATTTAATTGTCTCATTTTCAAGTATTAAACAAACTTTTTTTAAGACTGAATGACTCCCTTAAAACACAGCCTAGTTAATTTATATGGTATCCCGTCTTATTTCGCAATAATTTTCAGGCAATACACAAGATATGGACAACAACAAAACAAGTTTATCTTAATCCGACGAGCAATAATTTCTAACAGATAATTAATATTGTATCAGTGATAATTATTTACTCACACATTATCAAGGTATCTGACTCTACTCTGGCACAAATTTCCACCAAAAAACTTACCTTACCCCCTTCACCCTAAAGGAATAGGTTCCCGAACCAATTTCAAGTATGGTTTCCTGATCGTTGGATTCCAAAATAGTAACGGATGCCACCTTGGATAATGTTTTATTTCCTTCCTTAATGCTGGATATCTCCGCAGTGGGAATATGAACTTTGGCTGTGGTGTTCACAGGAATTTCGATATTCATTAGCACTTCCTTCCCTTTCCAGTTCCAAGCCGATGATATAGTGCCGCATATACTTTTATAACTCCCATTTATATAATCCATCTCCTTACTAATGGATGGTTTTATGATGATATTGCGATAGCCGTCATCCTCGATATCTATGCCTATGGCATGTTGAAACATCCATTCCGCCACCGAACCAAATGCATAGTGGCTAAAGGAATTCATCTTGGCATTGAGGTCGGAGTTCTCCGCATCATCCTTGGTATAACTGTTCCATCGCTCCCATATGGAGGTGCTTCCATTTTCCACGGAATATCCCCAACTGGGATATTCGGTCTGCTGGAAAATTTTATAGGAGATATCGTCATAACCATATTTGGACAAGGCCAACATTACGTGTTTTGTTCCTAGGAATCCCGTTGAGAATTTAAATCCGTTTTTTTCTATTTTTTCCGCCAATATAGCAGCTCCTTTTGGTGCCAGATCCCTGGGGTACAAATTAAAACAAAGAGCCAGCGCATAGCTGGTCTGTGTATCTTCGGAAGTGCGGCCGTCGTCCAAAATATATTTCTGTGCAAAGGCCTTTTTAATATTTTCAAAGAGCTTGCCGTACTTTGCGGCATCTTCGGTTTTTCCCAATGCTTCTGCCATTTCCGCCATCAGTTTTGCATCATATCCGTAAAAGGAAGCGCCAATAAAATCGTGACTGGTCTCTTCGTTGACGGCAAGCCAATCCCCCCAATTATTTCCTCCGCCAGGCCTTAAATAATCGGTGCTGGCATCTTCCTGAAACTGCATAAATTTTTCCATCCCCTTGTACATATATTCTACAATGCGGGTATCATTATAGACCTTGTACATATTGTAAGGAATAATAACCCCAGCATCCATCCAAGCAGGGGCGTATTGATTTGGCCTTGAGTACGGAAAAGGCGCAAAGTTGGGATAGGCCCCATACCAGCGTTGGGCATCATCCAAATCGATCAAAAACTTGGTCATAAAGGCTGCTACATCGGCATTATAGGTAGCAGAACGCATGTAGATCTCGGCATCTCCCGTCCATCCCAAACGTTCATCCCTTTGCGGACAATCTGTAGGTATTTCAAAGAAATTGGCACTTTGGGTGGTTTTGATATTTTTGAAAAGCGTATTGTTCATGGCATTGGAAGAACCAAAAGTACTGGCATTGGTCTCTATAGAACTCAAAACGTGGCCCGTAATGATCTCCAGAGTGGGCTTACCCGGGAATCCGGTGACTTCAACATATTGAAAGCCGTGATAGGTGAATTTTGGCTTCCATACTTCCAAGCCTTCCCCTTTCAAAATATAGGTATCGGTAGCCCTTGCCTGTCGTAAGTTTTCGGTCTGTATCTGACCATCGCTCTTTAAAATTTCCCCAAAGCGGAGTTGGACCTTTGTGCCCTTGGGTCCCTGTACCTTGAGTTCGGCAATACCGGCAATGTTCTTTCCAAGATCAAAGACATAGGTTCCCGGACTTGGTTCTGTCATTGCTATGGGCTTCAATATCTCCGTATTCTTGACCTGGGTTCCGGGATAGGCTTCCAGTTTTCCATTGGGATAGGTGTAGACTTTAGGCCTTTTCCATTGACTATCATCAAAGTTGGGCGCATCCCAGCCTGTATTTTCCAAGCGGGCGTCATAGGTCTCGCCCATAATGATATCCGCCTCCCGGATGGCTCCTTGGTTGGATTTCCACGTTTGGTCCGAAGCAATGGTCTCCATACTGCCATCTTCATATTCAATCTGTATTTGCCCCATAAAAGATGGATTTACCCCATAGAACTCCCGTACCTTATCCAAACGCACCAACAGGGCATAACCGATGTAGCCAGCATACCAACCATCGGCAATAACCGCTCCTATTACATTCTCCCCTTCCCATAGGTTATTGGTAACATCGAATGTTTGGTAGTATAATCGTTTGTCATAGTCCGTCCATCCCGGTAAAAAATTGGCCTCCCCTACTTTGTTGCCGTTTAAGCGCAGTTCATAAAGTCCCAAGGCAGTAGTATAGGCCGTTGCCTTTTTTATTTTCTTGTTCAAATTAAAGGATTTGCGCAGGTAGCGGGCAGGTGGCAGGTATAGACTATCGTATTTATCGGCCTTATTATAACCCACATCATGGCCTATAAAGAGTCCTTGCCAATTGGAAAATTTTAATAGACCCATGGACCAGTAGGCAGGAGTGCTCCAGGTGGAAATTATATCCGATTCGTCCCAAACCCGTACTTTCCAATAATATTTGGTGGCGGACACCAGCGGAATGCCTTCGTATACGATTTGATTGGTGTGGTTGGAAATCACCTTGCCGCTATCCCAAATATCGGTCTGGTCCTGAGAAAGTTTTTCCAAGGAAGAAGCCACTGTAATTTGATAGGCCGATTGTGCCCTGTTTCTACCTTCCCCCTTTAATATCCAACTAAATCGGGGTTGCAGCACATCGATGCCTTCTGGATTTTCGTGATATTCCACCCTAGGCTCATGTATGGAAAGGGCTTTTGAATCCCCGTTTTGGGAATAGGAATTGCCTACTGTAAAGAGGATAATAAAAAGGAGCGTAAGTCTGGTCTTCATGGATATTCTGCCTTAGAAATTATAAAATATGGTCTTATAAAACAATAATACCCCCCATTCCAAATAAACGCATCCTGTACTGTGCTGTTTTAGCCTGCTCTTATAGCCAGGCGGGGTTAAACCATCGCTATTTGCAGCACGGTACAGGGGACAGAAGCATTGATCTGGATCAATTGACTGCCTTGAAAATAATTAGGTCCATAAAGTTAGATACAATTAATTGTTTAGGTTGATGATGTGTGGATAGCGTAGCCGAGGTTTATCAGGTTTAATCCAGTCTAGGATTGTCAGGTCTAGCGGAGTCGGGGTTTGTACGGTCAAGAGGAGTCGGGGTTTGTCAGGTTGAGACCCAAGAAATTTTATTTTTCAAGCGGTAATAATGACGTAAATTGGATCATAATCTACCGAATTGCAAAATAATCGTAGTCGGAATAGTGTTATTTACCTGTGTTCGAGCATGATTTTCAAAAATTTGGAAAGCGAATCTGGTACTCAATTTCTATAATTGATGTCCGTATGGTAGTCTTGCAAGCTTGTTTTTTTTGAAGGCAATTTGGTTTTATAATCATATAGCTATGAAAAAGATCAGAACCCATGCCGCAGGTATCGACATTGGGGCAAAAAAAGTGTATGTGAGTATCGAGGACCTGCCTGTAAAAAGCTTCGATACCTTTACCCAGGACCTGGAGGCTCTGGGCGTTTATCTGGTGGCCCATGGCATAGAAACTGTGGCCATGGAGGCTACGGGCGTCTATTGGGTCATTTTGTACGATATACTGGTGTCCCAAGGTCTGGATGTTTGGCTGGTCGATGGAGCGGGCACCAAACAGGTTCCCGGCAGAAAGACCGACGTAAAGGATTGCCAATGGATACAGCAATTACATAGTTATGGGCTGCTGAACAAATGTTTCGTGCCCGATATCCGGATACAGGAACTGCGCGCCTATCAACGCCTTCGCGAGGACCACATCCGTAGTGGTGCGATGCACATCGGCCATATGCAAAAGGCATTGATACTGATGAATATCCGGCTGAAGGAAGTAATAAGCCAGATCCACGGGACAAGTGGGATGCGGATTGTCCGCGCTATCCTATCAGGCGAAAGGAATGCCGAAAAACTGGCATTGCTATGTGATCAAAGGATACTTAAAACAAAAAAGGAATGGGTGATAAGATCATTAAAGGGGCATTATTCGGAAGCCGCATTGTTCGAACTGGGCCAAGCCGTGGCCTGTTATGATTTCTATGGGGAACAAATTGCCATGTGCGACATAAAGCTGGAGGAGGTGTTGAAGAAGATGGACCTGGACGGTACACCAAAGCCAAGGTCCAAGGGAACAAGAAAAGCAATCCGTCACAATAGACCGGATATAGAGAATATGGGAGGACACTTGTTGGGGATCTTTGAGGGAAAGGATGCTACCGTCCTTCCCGGAATTACAGATTATAACTGGATGCAACTGCTTTCGGAGGTGGGCACCGATCTTGGGAAATGGAAATCGGAAAAACATTTCACCTCTTGGTTGGGGCTTGCCCCAAAACAACACAATTCGGGAAAAATGAAACGCAATTACAAACCCAAGGGAGCCCCAAGGGCAGGTCTGATCTTCAAACAGGCAGCAGTAGGCCTGCTCAACAGCAAGCACATTGCATTGGGCGCTTTCGGCAGAAAGATACGGGCCAAAAAGGGAGGATTGGTGGCCATAAAGGCAGTGGCCAGGAAATTGGCCGAACTGTACTGGAAATTGTTTGTAAAGGGACTGGAGTATGTGGAGAACGGTATCCAAAAATACCAAGAGAAAATGCTCTTGAACAAACAAAGGGCGGTAACAAGAATGGCACAAGAACTAGGGTTGGGGATAACTCCATTGAAAATGCAAAGTGCTGATTAACAGTTTTCTATGATAGACGTCAATGGTAGCGGATCCCGATGGTTATCGGGAGAGACCTCAATCTAAAGATACAACTACCTATAACCTCTCGACTCCGCTCGAGGTGACCGTAGACATCCCAGAATAAACAATAGAAAAGCGCGAGGTGACAAAAATAGTAACCTGGATTAATTGACTGCCTTGCAAGTAATTTAGACCATGGCATCGGTCCTTGAAGTTAAATACAATTAATTGTTTAGGTTGATGTTGTTTGGATAGCGGAGCCCGGGTTTATCAGGTTTAGCCCAGTCTAGGATTGTCAGGTCGAGAGGAGACGAGGTTTGTCAGGTCGAGCGGAGTCGAGACCTCATTAACCATCATTTTCAGGTTTATTATCGGAATGTGTTCCGTTTCTGCATTCCGCTAGTAGCTGTAGGACATCATATTGGCCCCTGGCCAATGCCAGTTTCTTTTTACCACTCCATTTTTTTAATTTTTTTTCAAAATATATGGCTTGTTTAACATCATTGAATTCTTGCTCAAAGATTAATTTGACCGGCCTCCTTTTATATGTAAAACAAGTTCTATTCAATCCCATTTGGTGCTCTTGGATTCTTCTTGCCAGGTTATTTGTTATGCCGGTATAGGTTAACCCATCAGAACAAAGCAATATGTACACATAATAAAATTTCATAATGATCGGGTTGAATAGGTCTCGACTCCGCTACGGACATTGCTGCTGATTAAGTTAGTATTCTTTTTTGAATTAATGCGGATTGATTACACAAATATCTATGATTATAGGGTCTATAATTCCTGAACTAGTCAGGTAATACCTAAGTCATGATTTCATAATGCTCGGGTTGAATAGGTCTCGACTCCGCTCGACCGGACATTGCTGCTGATTAAGTTAATATTCTTATTTGGAATAATGCCTATTCATGACACATATGTCCATGATTATAGGGTCTATAATTCCTGAACTAGTCAGGTAATACCTAAGTCATTATTTCATAATGCTCGGGTTGAATAGGTCTCGACTCCGCTCGACCGGACATTGCTGCTGATTAAGTTAGTATTCTTTTTTGGAATAATGACTATTCATGACACATATGTCAATGATTCTCTGTTGAGATTTATAGTCTAGGTGTGTTGGGTAGAGCCGAGTATAGTTATATCTGAATGAACGGAGCCCGGGTTTATCAGGTTTAACCCAGTCTAGGATTGTCAGGTCGAGCGGAGTCGAGACCTCAATCTAAAGATACAACTACCTATAACCTCTCTTCCGATAACCTCTCGACTCCGCTCGAGGTGACAGTAGACATCCCAGAATAAACAATAGAAAAGCGCGAGGTGACAAAAATAGTAACCTGGATTAATTGACTGCCTTGAAAATAATTAGGTCCATAAAGTTAAATACAATTAATTGTTTAGGTTGATGTTGTTTGGATAGCGGAGCCCGGGTTTATCAGGTTTAACCCAGTCTAGGTTTGTCAGGTCGAGACCCAAGAAATTTTATTTTTCAAGCGGATAAAATGACATTATTTTAAAAATTTGATTTTGGGGTAAATATCAAATATGATACAGGTAGAGAGACAGTTAAAGGTATGAGTTATAAACTGAAGGTTTCCAGATCGTCATTTCGAATGCATATGAGAAATCGCACATCTATCTAGCTCCCGGCCAGTATGTGTGACTTCTCGTCGTCCCGAAAAGGGACTCTGTCGAAGTGACTATCGTTACCAATTCATATCATTCATATTGAGACTATTAATAAAGACGTCAATGGTAACGAGCGACAGTGAGGAGAAATCACACATATAGCTCAACCAAAACATGATATAATCTCCAAATTTCTCAACAAACTCATACCTTGCCAGTGCCTTTACCAATACTCAGCGTGTGCAACTTCTCTCCCAATAATCATCGGAAGTCCCAAAAAAAGGACTCTGTCGAAGTGACTATCGTTACCAATTCATATCATTCATATTGAGACTATTAATAAAGACGTCAATGGTAGCGGAGTCGAGACCTCAATCTAAAGATATAAGTGCCCATGACCTCTCGACTCCGCCCGTCTGCCGCCGGGCAGGCTCGAGGTGACAAAAATAGTAACCTGGATTAATTGACTGCCTTGCAAGTAATTTAGCCAGGGCATCGGTCCTTGAAGTTAAATACAATGAATTGTTTAGGTTGATGTTGTCTGGATAGCGGAGCCCAGGTTTGTCAGGTCGAGAGGAGACGAGGTTTGTCAGGTCAAGAGGAGTCGGGGTTTGTCAGGTCGAGCGGAGTCGAGACCTCAATCTAAAGATTTTACTGCCCATGACCTCTCGACTCCGCTCGAGGTGACAGAAGAACTACAATTAATCATGAACCAATCATTCCCCTCTATCCCCGTATCCACTAGTATCCGTTAGTGTCTCCATAAAGGCAATAATATCCGCAATTTCCTGCTGGGACAGATCCAAGGGAGCATCGGGCAGGGTTTGGTTCTCTACCTCCAAACCCATCCCTGCGCCACCGCCAAGTTTGTAGAATGCCAAAACCTCTTCCAGGGTATCAAATAAGCCATTGTGCATATAGGGTGCTGTTAAGGCAGCATTTCTGACAGTAACCGTTTTGAAGGAATTTTTAAGAAAAGGGTGATTGTCCAATTTTAGACCATTGGCCATTCGCCCCAAATCCGTATCCAACCTTGGGGCTATGGAATCAAAACCCTGGGTAATGCCCAAAACCTCCGATTCCGATTCCAGATAAAAAGGAGGTATGGTACCATTGAACACCGGGGCAAAATGACAACTGCCGCAGGCCGCTTTCCCCATAAACAAATTAAATCCGCGTTTCGCATTCTCGGGATACTCCGAGGTTTCGTTCCGCACATATTTATCGAACGGACTATTAAAAGATTTTAAAGAGTTTACATAGGCCGCAATGGCATTGCTAATGGAACGCTCATTGATATCCTCTTTGTTTATCCCTCCATAAGCCTCTTTAAATAGCTTATTATAGTTGGGGTTTTTATTGAGTTTATTTACAATAGCATCAAAATCGGTATTGAATTCCAAATCGTTGTCTATTACATGTATCACCTGCCTTTCAAGATCAGAAGCGCGCATGTCCCAAAAATATCGTGTGGAATAGCCTGCATCCATCAATGTTTGGGCATTTCTTTCGGTAAAAACCCCTTGTTGATTGGATACACTTTTGGGCAATCCATCGGAAAAACCTTTGTTGGGATTATGACAGCTGGCGCAGGACATCACATTGTCCTTGGAAAGCTGTGGATCTTGGAACAACAATTCACCCAAGACTATGGTCTTGGGGTTGTCCAGAGGCAGATAGACCAGTTCTGCATAAAAATCCGTGTTTAGGAAATCGACATCAAATATATTCTTGGCCTGATAGTTCTGGGCATGCTTTTTATAGGGCTCCAGCCTAATGTTATTCAAGTTTTGAAATTCCAACAGGGCCGCATACAAAGGATTGACCACCTCCTTTAAAAATGACAATCTATCAAAGTCGTTAAAATGGGTATTGGCGTTCAACACCTTCTTGCCCTGGCTAAAAAGTTTTTTGATAGCTACAAATTCGGTCTTGGCCTCTGGGGAAATCCCTGCATTAAAATATAGAAATGTGGTTTCCATACTTTGCCAACTCACATAACTCTCTTGCAACCCATTTACAGACCCCGGAGTGTCAAAGCCCGTTACCCCTAGGGTAAAGATCCTGACGATGCCGGAGCGGATGCACTCAATGATCTGGCTCGACTTCAAATTTATAGGCAAATGTATTTTCGCAATAAAATCTACCCGCTCTTTGAGTCCGTTGGCCAATACTTTTATGTGTTGCAAATTTTCAATTGAAGCCACTTCATAAACGGCTTCGTCCAATGCCTGTAAACCGCCAGGCGGAATCACTTTATCGGCTTCAAAATACTCGCTTACCTTGGGCAAAGGTGCTCCATTGATATAAGTACCATTGTAGAAGGTTTGGTAATAATCAAAAATAAACTCGATCTCCTTATAGACCAACCGAGTATTTTCCACCTGCTTTTTCAATGCCTCCCATTCGTCTAAAGAAGTTGTAGTATTGGCAAGGGCTACCAAGGAATTCACCTCATTTTGAAATTTTTGAAAATTGGCCGCGTATAATGCCGCTACCTTTTCCGGAACCGTATACTTTTGATACGCGCTTACCGACTTCCTCCCGGACAACAGCAACAGGAAAATAAAAATAGATCCCAATAAAATGCTCGACTTTTTCATGTTCAACCCCCGCTTTTTACCATTTTATGGGCTTTTTAATACCTCTAGCCTAGCTCTCCTATTGTGGACAATTCCCTTCAATGGGTTACTATGGAAGGGCCATTTCAACAGATCTCATTCCGCTAAACTATTCTATCGTTATAGATTCGGTATACCCATTTTTATTGGTAATTACTTCAATAACATAGACGCCTTTAGGCAACTTGCCCACATTGATGCTTTTCTTTCTGCTCTTCATCACCAATTTACCAATATTGTTATAGAATTTCACCTTCTTTAGTCGCTCGTTTTGGTCCACCTTAAGGTTGACCAAAGCCTTGCCGGCATCATAGGATAGCCCTGCACTTTTTGATCCCCGTACATTGGTTTCCCCTTTAAGATCCAAAGCTGTTTTGTTGATGGTGAAATAATCTTCAACCTCATCGGTTTCCCTTAAAAACTTTACGGTCAGGTTTTGTCCTCCCCTACCGTCATCTTCCACCTCCATAACACAGGATCCCAGTTGGTTCAAGGAAACGGACATGGCTTGATGGTTCAGGTCCCCTCCGGATATTTTACCGGCAGAACCCGTAGTAATATATACGGCACCTTCCGTAGCCATAGCCGTTTTTTGGTAGGCACCATCGCTATCCGCCTTACCATCCCCATTTCCATTAGGGCCCACGGTATTACCACCCTCGGTAATTTCATCCGGGTTAAACGTATTGGCAAATCCATAGTGTCCGTTCAAGAAATAGGAACGTTCATAAGAATGGCTATGCCCATTTAAAATAAGATCCACCCCGTTGGCCTCCATCATAGGCATAAAGTTTTCCCGCATTTCTATAAGTCGGTCTTCGGTATCCGAGTCATGCGAACCTTTTGTGTATACCGGATGATGAAACAAGGTCACTATCCAATCCTGTTTGGTGTTCTGTATATCGGTCAAGGTCCAATTATACATAGCTCCTCCTACCTCGCGACTGGTATGATGGGAGTCCAGTATTATAAAGTGAACATTGGCATAATCAAAAGAATAATAGGCCTCTGTCCCAGAGGCAGTTCCCCCGGCCTGGGCAGCGGTAGGGAAGGTAAATATATCATAATAAGGCCCGGACTGTGTTGCAGAATCGGCCGACTTCCCATCATGGTTTCCCAAGCAGGACCATGCCACGGATTTCTTCAACATATCGTCATAGATTTCGAACAGGGCATTTTGATATTCCTCATCCGTACCACTGCCGTAGGCATTATCCCCTAAAAACAACATCATATCCGTTTTACCGGTATTTTTGGGAGCCGCGTCCACATAATCGTAATAGGCATCACGTACATCCCTCTGATTGTTATTGGCCGTACCGGCATCCCCCAAAATCCAGGCACGCACAAATTGTTTGGTACCTGCAAGCGGTGCTGTTATTACGTACATATCACCGGAAGTACTTTCGGAAAGTACGCCTTCCTTATTACCGATATTGAAATAATACTTTGTGTTTGGGCTTAGACCGGTTAAGGCAACTTGGTGCTCGGTGGTCAAGGTATTGCTACTTGCTTTTTTTGACAATGAATTTAACTTTTTTCCGTAATGCACCACGGATTCAGTAGCTATATCCGTCCTCCATTTTACTACCACCGAGGTGGGGGTACCACTTTGCAGATAAGGCCCCCTTTGTACTGTTACCGCAGCAGGGCTCTGAGATAGCTCCACCTTGTTGGTCACCGCAACGGCATTGACATTAGGAAGGTCTACAACAGAGGTTTGGGCAAATGAATAGGCCGAACATAGGGCGGCTAGTAAAAAGGTACTTTTGTTGATCATGATTTTTGGTTGTTAATGGAGCTTTCCAAGCTATTTATTTGTTCTTTTAATTTTATTACCGGGCTCATATTTTTAAACTTTGGTTCCAATTGCTCAATAGCAACCGTAGCCAGCTTTAGGGATATGAAGGCCTCATGGGGTTTATGTATTTCCGCTAAATACTTCGCTTTTTTATAATACCAGAACTCTTTTCTGTTGTACTGAAGAATAAAATAATTGTATTGTTCCAAGGCTTTTTCGGTCTGCCCGGACTCTTTTAAGTAGTCCAATTTCTTAAGTTGAAGTGATAAAGTGTGGGGCCCCAGTTGGTCCAGCCCAGCTTGGATGGCCTCCAGGGTAGCCTTGTAGTTTTTATGGTTTTCGGCCAGAATGATGTCACAATATTCCAATATATCCTCGGGGCGGGTGTCGGTCATAGTATGGATCACATAACGGTAGGCCTCCAGGGATTTCTTGTAGGCTTGCAGCTGATACAGTATTTGGGCCTCCAATTTTTTGGCCCTAACATCTATGCTATCCACTTGCAAATATGAGCCTATACTTTTTAAGGCTTCGTTGTAGTCTTCGGTTAAAAAGTGAACCTCAGCAATACTGTAATATACGGCCTTGTCGGTATTTCCCAAAGCTTGGGATTTATGGTAATCTTCCAAGGCATTGCTGTACTCTATATGCTGTTGGTATAGAAGGCCTCTTTCGTAGTACAGTTCAGCATTGTTGGGATTTTCGGATATGGCTACCGTTTTTTCAGCGATGCGCATACTTAAGTCCCCATGGGCCAACAGCTGCAGGGATAGGGATAAAAAAAGCAGTATAAACAGGGTTCTTTTATTCACTAATTGTATACCCATTATTATTAAAAAATTCTTGAAATTTTGTAATTTACCTCACCCAGAACTGCAGAAAATGGCAGTTCTGACCTCTCCAAAGGAGAGGTAAATTGGAAGCCCTGCCTGACGAACAGGCAGGCCCGAGGCATAGCCGTCGGGGAATTATTCAGATTTAAAATCATTTCTATTGGTCAACATAATTTCCTTCTTAGGTAAGTTACGCCATAAGTTTATATTTTTAAAATAGACACCACTCTTGCCTCTTGTTGTAAATTTTCCAATTTACCAATGAATGGTCTCCAAAGCTTGGTTTAAATTCTCATTTAATAATGGAATATTAACATGTTACAGGGCAATATCCACCAGCTATCAAACATATTGAAACAATATTATATGTATTTCTCTATTGGGTTAATTTTTTGTTAAAACAATAATCGAGGTATTTTAGAAGATTGGGCATAAATCAGTCTGGTTATGATGCCTACAACGCCACAGACCTTATATACATAACTTTGGTATTATGCATTTATATGTTGAGTATTAAGACGAGGACGCTTTGCGGAAAACCGCAATGTAGTTTATCGGGATATTAATATTTTGGCTCTATTTACTTGTAGGATTTTTATATTAAAAGGCTATATTTAAAGTTTTGCAAAAGTTCCCCGCTTAATGCATTAAAGAAATTTTATTGTTAATGATTTTCAACGAAGATTCTAGAGTAAAAATACCTTCTATTTTACACTTAATGCAATTGGGGTATCAGTACTTATCATTAAAGGATAATACCTGGGATGAGGGTACCAATATATTCACTGATATATTTCACAAGCAAATTACTACTATCAATAATGGGATATCCCATACCGATATTCAAAAGGTTTATGATGAAGTTTCCCTTTCTCTGGAAAATGAAGATCTGGGCCGTGCCTTTTATCACAAGTTAATAGATCAGTCGGGAATTAAATTAATCGACTTCGAAAACTTTGAGGAGAATAATTCTTTCCATGTGGTAACGGAATTGCCCTATCAAAAAGATGACGAAAACTTTAGGCCAGACATTATTTTATTGATCAATGGGATGCCCTTGGTATTTGTAGAGGTAAAAAAGCCAAACAATAGGGATGGCATTTTAGCAGAGCATAAGCGCATGCAGACCCGTTTTCAGAATAAAAAATTCCGCAAATTCATCAACCTTACCCAACTCATGGTGTTTTCAAATAACATGAATTATAGTGATGATGATTCGCAAATGTTGGAAGGAGCATTTTATAGCACTACAAATTATTATAAGCCCAGTTTCAACTATTTCAGGGAAGAAGAAACCTTTGACTTACAAACTATTCTACAGCCCATCACTCTGGATGAGGAGAACTTTGTACTAAAGGATACCAATTTATTGAGTATAAAAAACTCACAAGAGTATACCTCCAACAAAAACCCGAACACGGCTACCAACTCTATTTCCACCTCCCTGTTTCAAAAGAAGCGCTTAAAATTCCTTTTACAATACGCTTTCGCATACGTGGAGGAAGAAAAAGGTTTGGAAAAACACGTGATGCGCTATCCACAATTATTTGCAACAAAGGCAATAGAAAAAAAGTTGGAGAAGGGAATTAAAAAAGGTATTATCTGGCACACCCAAGGTTCCGGAAAAACAGCTTTGGCTTTTTTCAACATTAAGTATTTAACGGATTATTACCAGAAGAAGAGCATTATCCCTAAGTTCTATTTTATTGTAGACCGATTGGATTTATTGACTCAGGCCGCAAAAGAATTTACGGCTCGTGGTCTTGTGGTTCATAAAATAGATTCAAGGGAAGCTTTTACCAAGGACATTAAATCTACCGAGGTAATCCACAATAGTTCCGGTAAGGCTGAAATTACTGTGGTGAACATTCAGAAGTTTAAGGACGACCCCGATGTCATAAAAAACAACGACTACAACTTAAGTGTACAACGGGTATTCTTTTTGGATGAAGTACATCGCAGCTACAACCCAAAAGGAAGTTTTTTAGCTAACCTGGAACTGGCGGACACACACTCTATAAAGATTGGACTAACAGGCACCCCCCTATTGGGAAATGAATACAATTCCAAAACCTTATTCGGCGACTATATCCATAAATACTACTACAATCTCTCCATTAAGGATGGCTATACCTTACGGTTGATTCGAGAAGAAATAGAGACCAATTATAAGCTTGCCCTACAGAAAACCTTGGAAGAAATTAAAATATTACAAGGTAATACGGACAAAAAGAAGGTCTTTGCCCACTATAAGTTTGTGGAGCCCATGCTAGACTATATTGTAAAAGATATGGAGCAGGCCAGAATTGCTATGAACGACAATAGCATTGGAGGTATGGTGGTCTGTGACTCTTCGGATCAGGCGAAGATGATGTTCGACATCTTTCAGGAGAATTACGCTGATAAGACTGAACCGAATTTGAATCTGGCAGCCGAGGAACCTATCACCTACACTACCAAAAAGAAAGAAGCCAGCGATGTTAAAACTGCCAAGGTTATTCTTCATGATATTGGTACCAAACAAGAACGTAAAGATTGGGTGTCCGACTTCAAGGCCGGTAAATTGGACCTCCTGTTTGTGTATAACATGTTACTTACCGGTTTTGATGCAAAGCGGCTAAAGAAGCTCTACATAGGACGCAAAATAAAGTCGCACAATTTGCTACAAACCCTAACTCGTGTCAACAGAACATACAAGAACCATAAATACGGTTTTGTGGTGGACTTTGCAGATATTCAAAAAGAGTTCGAGAAGACCAATCAGGATTACTTTAACGAGCTACAATCCGAGCTTGGGGATGAAATGCAGCATTATTCCAATCTTTTGAAGCCAGAGCATGAAATAAAGGAGGAGATAGAGGAAATAAAGGATATTCTCTTCAAATTCAATACCGTAAATGCTACCGTTTTTGGGGAGCAAATTTCCGAAATAAACGAACGCACCGAAATACGGCTTATAGCCAAAGCGTTAAACAATGCCAAAGAACTGTACAATCTTATTCGTCTTTCCGGTAATTTTGAATTACTGGAAAAACTGGATTTCAGAAAATTATCGGTACTTTCCAGACTAACCAATGATAGACTAGCACTTATCAATACCAAGATTGCCTTAGAGAACAATGTTGGTACGGATAATATTTTAAACACTGCCCTGGAAGATGTTATTTTTGCTTTCACCAAGGTGAAGGAAGAAGAAATGGTATTGGCAGATGAGTTGAAAAACACCTTGCGGCGAACCCGTGAGATGTTGGGAGGTAACTTTGACCAGAAGGACCCTATTTTTATTTCCTTAAAAGAAGAGTTGGAACGACTCTTTAAAAAGAAAAATTTAAGTGAGGTTACCAAAGAAGAAATGGAAGCCAATATTAAGGCCTTAAATGATATTTATGATAAGGCCAAAAAACTGGAGCGGGAAAACCAATTACTAAAGGCCAAATATGATTATGATGCCAAGTATGCCCGCATACATAAACGGCTGATGGAAAAGGACCCTTTGACCGAAAGCGAAAGAAAATTGTTCGATGCCTTGATCGGATTAAAATCTGCGGTGGACAAAGAAATTATGCAAAATTCCAAGATATTGGAGAATGAGAGTTATGTGGAAAGAATGGTAATGCGTTTGGTGGTGAACCAGTTTAAAAAAGAACAACATATTAACATTAATACTTCTGACGTAAAACGCATTAATAGTATCATAGTTAAAGAATATATGAACGAATACAACGGTTACGTTGCATAATGAAAATGAAAAAGCAACTATCGCATATTTTGAGATAGTTGAAAATATATGGAGATAAAAAATCAAATAGAAATTTATCAGGCCCAAGATGGTTCTACTCAAATTGATGTACAGTTGGAGGAGGAAACTGTTTGGCTTACCCAGGCCCAAATGGCAGTACTTTTTAATAAGGGAAGAACAACCATAACAGAGCACATTTCCAATGTTTTCAAAGAAGGGGAATTAATTGAAGAAATGGTGTGTCGGGATTTCCGACATACCACTCAACACGGCGCTATTAAAGGAAAGACACAATCCAAAAACGTTAAATTTTATAACCTAGATGTCATTATATCTGTAGGTTACAGAGTAAAATCAAAACAAGGTACACAGTTTAGGATATGGGCCAATAAAACATTAAAAGACTATTTGGTTAAAGGATATGCTCTTAACGAGAAACGTTTAGCTCAAAAAGAACAAGAAGTAAAGTTATTAAAAGACGGTATTCATATTTTAAGCAGGGCTATTGAAGAAAAAATTGAAGACAATCAATGGCTTACCGTTTTCACTAAGGGCTTAAGTTTATTAGATGATTATGATCATGAGCAACTGGACACCAAAGGATTAACTACAAAAGAAGTCAATTATCCAAGTTTGGTAGATTATCAAGAACTCATTAACGAAATGATGACCGAGTTTGATTCGGATGTTTTTGGGAAGGAAAAAGATAAAAGCTTTCAAAGCTCTATTGCCCAAATTGGAAAAGGATTTGGAGAAGCTGATTTTTACCCAACACTAGAGGAAAAAGCAGCTATGCTCTTGTATCTAGTGGTAAAGAACCATTCTTTTGTAGACGGTAACAAACGCATAGCGGCAGCATGTTTTCTTAAATTTTTGCAGCAGAACGACATGCTTTTCAATAGTCACAAACAACCCATTATAAGCAACGACACCTTAGCAAGTTTAACGTTGTTCATTGCTGCCAGTAAACCAGAAGAAATGCAAACGGTAACACGCTTGGTAATTAGCGTATTAAACAGAAATATAATCAATTGAGAATTAGGAATGGAGAATTACGAATGACGAATTATGAAAGAGAATATAGTCCAAGTGAAGTCGTATGCATTCGCAATTAAAATAGTCAATACGTTTAAGGTATTACAACAGGACAGTAAAGAGTTTGTTTTAAGCAGACAGTTATTAAGGGCGGGCACCTCTATTGGAGCCAATATAGAAGAGGCCATTGGCGGTCAGAGCCGTAAGGATTTTTTCGTCAAACTAACCATTGCTTATAAAGAACCAAGAGAAACAAAATATTGGATAAGACTATTAACAGACACTAAATATTTAGATAAGGAAACAAGTAGAATATTATTGGAAGATATAGAAGAATTGTTGCGAATTATTGGCAGCAACCAAAAAACAATTCGCAATTCATAATTGAACATTGAGAATTCGCAATTGAGAATTCGTAATTCATAATTGAACATTGAATACATGACAAGCACAGCACAATTTGAAACCCAGACCAAAGCACTTATAGACGACCTTAAAAGCGTATGTGCCAATTACGGTTTGGGAAATGACGGGAATGAATTTAAAATCATTACCCAGATATTTTTATATAAGTTCTTGAACGACAAATATGTTTATGAACTAAAACAGTTGGAGCCGGACCTGGCCAAAGCAGAAGACTTTGATGCAGCCCTAAAAAAGTACTCCGAAGATGAGTTGGAATTGTTGGGTATGCAGATTAGCGAGAATACGGCACATATTGCTCCCCAAAACTTTTTGTCCCGCTTGTTCGAGCAACAGAACAAGGACAAATTTGCCGATATATTTGACCAGACCTTGATGGATGTGGCCAAAGCCAATAGCGACATTTTCTCGGTACTTACCCAAGGGGGTGAAAAAATAGTCCTGTTCGAAAATCTGAGTAAATATGTTTCTGATAACAGGGATGCCTTTTGCAAGGCCTTGGTAAACAAACTGGTGGGCTTTAGTTTTGAGCATATTTTTACCCAGAAGTTCGACTTCTTTGCTACCATTTTTGAGTATCTCATAAAGGACTACAACTCCAATAGCGGGGGTAAATATGCGGAATACTTTACACCCCATGCGGTGGCCAAGATTATGGCCGCCTGTTTGGTCACGGATGAAAATGTAAACAATGTAACCTGCTATGATCCCAGTGCAGGGTCGGGGACACTGTTGATGAACCTGGCCCATGCCATAGGCGAGGATAAGTGTACCATCTACTCCCAGGACATTTCCCAAAAGTCATCCGCCTTATTGCGTTTGAATCTTATTCTGAACAATCTGGTACACTCCATACAGAACATTATACAAGGAAATACCATTTTAACCCCATACCACAAACAGGAAAATGGGCAACTTGAAAAGTTCGACTACATCGTCTCCAACCCACCGTTTAAATTGGATTTTTCCGATTACAGTGCCGATCTGGACAGTAAAGCCAATAAGGAACGCTTTTTTGCGGGCATCCCAAAAGTGCCGGCTAAAAAGAAGGAATCCATGGCCATTTACCTGCTGTTTATACAGCATATTATGCACAGTTTAAGTGCCAAAGGAAAAGCAGCTATTGTGGTGCCCACAGGTTTTATTACGGCCCAGAGTGGTATTGATAAAAAGATAAGGCAAAAACTGGTTAAGGAGAAAATGTTGGCCGGGGTGGTAAGTATGCCCTCCAATATTTTCGCCACTACGGGTACCAACGTAAGTATTTTGTTTTTGGATAAAGAAAACAAAGGGGATGTGGTATTGGTAGATGCCTCTAATTTGGGGACAAAAGTAAAAGAAGGTAAAAACCAAAAAACTGTATTGAGCGAAGCCGAAGAACAACAGATTATAGATGTATTTAATGCCAAAGAAGCCAAGGACGATTTCTCTGTCGTGGTTTCTTATGACTACATAAAAGACAATAACTACAGCCTAAGTGCAGGACAATATTTTGAGATAAAGATTGAATATACAGATATTACCGCGGAAGTGTTTTCTTCTAAAATAAATAGTTATAAAAGTGACTTGGAAAATTTATTTTCAGTGTCCAAAAGTTTGGAAAAAGAGATTCAAGAAAACTTGAAAAGTTTGAAGTATGAATAACTATAGAGCTTCTTTCAAAGGTGAAACAATTGAGTTAGAGAAAATATGTGAATCAATAACAGATTGTCATCATTCGACTCCTTTATATTTAGATAAAGGTAAAATTGTGATAAGAAATTTTAATATTAAAAATGGTAGAATGTTGTTGGACAACTTATCATATACCGATAATTTACATTTTAATCAAAGAATTGCAAGAGAGGTTCCATGTGAAGGTGATTTAATCATTACAAGGGAAGCTCCTATGGGGGATGGTCTTGCTACATTTGTTGGGACACTTAGTTAAGGGCAATATTGAAAAATCCTTAACTTGTTAAAACGATGAAAGAAAACAGAAGAATCTACAGTAAAGAATTTAAACAAAAGGCGGTGGAATTGAGCCACGTTCGTGGCAATGTGAACGATATTGCCCGTGAACTGGGTGTCAGATCGGAACTTCTCTATCGCTGGAGACGAGAGTTTGCCCATGATCCTTCCCTGTCCTTTAGTGGCAACGGGAATAAACAGCTCACCCCGGAAGCAAAAGAAGTTGCCAGGTTAAAAAGGGAGCTCGCCGATGTAACCATGGAGCGGGATATCTTAAAAAAGGCGATAGGCATCTTCTCCGCGAGCGACAGGAAATCTACAAATTCATGAAGGACCACCGATTGGAATTTCATGTTGGGAAGATGTGCAAAGTTTTTAAAGTGAGCAAAAGTGGGTTTTACAGAAGTCAAAGAATGCTTCCTTGCGACCGGGACAATGAGAACCGGATGCTACTTTTTCAAATTGGGCGGATACACCAGAAAAGTAAGGCGACCTACGGAAGCCCGCGGATAACCGATGAGCTCAGGGCCCAAGGATTCGATGTGTCCAGGCCACGGGTGGCCCGGCTGATGAAACAAAAAGGTATACGGGCCGTGCATGCTAAAAAGTTTGTGGTCACCACCGATTCCAAACACAAATATCCGGTAGCAGAAAATAAATTGGACAGAAACTTTTCAGCGCAAGCTAAGGCCCGGGCCTGGGTATCGGACATCACCTACATAAAGACCGGGAGGGGATGGCTTTACTTAACGATAATTATTGACCTTTTCGACCGTAAGGTCATAGGTTGGTCACTCAGTAGCGATCTGAGTGCCGCAAACACTTGTATGGCCGCATGGAGAATGGCTGTTAAAAACAGACCGCTTTCGGGAAAATTGATATTCCATTCGGATAGGGGCGTACAATATGCCTGCAATGCCTTTAGAAACCTATTGGGCAGTTATGAAGGAGTTCAGCAGAGTATGAGCAGGAAAGGGAACTGTTGGGACAATGCCGTTGCGGAAAGCTTCTTTAAATCCATAAAGGTAGAACTCATATACAGGACCCGTTATAAGAGAAAAGAACAGGCCGCTATATCTGTGTTCGAGTGGATAGAAACCTGGTATAACCGAAACAGAAGACATTCAGCTCTGGGTAACCGCACAATACTAGAATTTGAACAAATAATGCAATTTAAAAATGTAGCTTAACTTTTTGTCCCGTTTTTTGTTGCAAGTTCAGGAAGTTTGTATAATACCCGATGGACTTGAATGTTGTCTTGGGCAAAGAATGGTTTTAATCAAACCAAACAATAAATTAACAAACAATAAATTTTTGCTTTATGCTTTGCTTTCAGAATATGTTCAAGAGCAAATTAATAAAAGCAATGGAACAGGCTCAATAGTAAGTAATCTTAGAATACCCGTTTTAAAAGAGTTAAGAATACCACATTACAATATAAGGACCCAAAAACAAATAGCCAAAGTCCTTTCCGATTTAGACGCCAAAATAGAAGTCAACAACAAAATAAACCAAGAGTTAGAAGCGATGGCAAGAACGCTTTACGATTATTGGTTTGTACAATTTGATTTTCCAGATGCTAATGGTAAACCTTATAAATCGTCTGGTGGCAAAATGGTTTTTAATGAGGTATTGAAACGTGAGATTCCTGAAGAGTGGGAAGCTTGTTTGCTAGGGGATGTTGTTGCTAAAACAGGAACAGGTCTTAATCCAAGAAAACACTTTGTTTTAGGAGAAGGAGAGAATTATTACGTTACAATAAAAAACATAAATCAAGGACAAATTGTATTAGATGATAAATGTGATAAAATTTCAGATGAATCTCTAGATATTATAAATAATAGGTCGGATTTAAGAGTTGGAGATATCCTATATACAAGTATAGAGCCAGTTGGTACAACGTATCTATTACGTAGCAAACCAACTAATTGGAATATAAATGAATCCGTTTTCACAATAAGACCTGATTTTAAAAAAGTAAGCTCTGAATTTTTATATATGTTTCTATCTGGAGATTATATAAAAGCATATACTAAAAATGTATCTGCTGGAAGTATACATAAAGGAGTGAGACATGGAACTTTAAAAGACTGTAAATTTATTCTTCCTAATAAAATTACTATTGATTCTTTTTCAAATAAAATGAATCCAATTTTAGATAAATTAGAATTAATTCAAAAAGAAAACCAAAAACTCTCAGAGCTCCGGGATTGGTTATTGCCTATGTTAATGAATGGACAGGTAACAATTTCGAATGATGAATTAGGAATTACGAATGCGGAATTAAGGAATGATTTGGGGATGGTTGCGGAGGAAGCTGGTAACTATAAACTTCGTAAGTAATGTACAAGAAAACCCATCCTGATATTCTATACATTGACTTTTTAAAATTAATTGGGCCAATAGCATCATTTTTGAGTGTGTAGGGCCATGAGTATATTATAAAAAAAATAGAGGGAAGTAAACTACATTTTGTCAGAACTTCCACAGCCAAAGAGTGGTCCATGGACTTGAAGCAGGTACTCCGAGCTTATAAAGAATTAAGGGAATTTAAAACCGCAAGTTTTAAGCCTTATGTGCCATTAACACATTCACCGGCCTTGGGGTTATTGGTGCAATTAAAGTTGTTGGTGAGGTGAGGAAATTTATTATTGCTATGGGATTAGATAATTATAGATTAAATTAATTTAAAGAAATGAGGTTAGCTGCTATTTTTATTCCAAATAACTCCTTACCCTACATATTTGGTAAAGAACACCAGGGGCAAACTATTAATTTTGGCGGAAAATATTTGTATGAAATAGATGAAAATGAAGGGCAGATAATAATAAATGAAAGAAAATTAAATGAAGGCTTCATAAATAAATTTTGGGGTGACGGCATATCCTTGGTAAGTGCCATTGTGGGAAGAAATGGCACAGGCAAGACTACAATTTTAAGGGCTATAAATCAGGAATCAGATATTAAGCATATTAGTGTAGTTCACATTTTCGAAGAAGATGATAAGGACGATTTCATTTACCTGTTAAATGAGACTACTAAAGCTATTGAATCACAACTTAATATAGTATCTAAAGATTTTTCTATTAATAATATTGAAAAGCAATATTACTCGCCAGTACTGGATTATGAGCTACAAGATACCCACTCTGCTTTTTCATTGGTATATTATGCAAAGGGTAATTTAGAGGAGCATTATTATGATT
This sequence comes from Arenibacter algicola, assembly GCF_000733925.1. NCBI lineage: Bacteria > Pseudomonadati > Bacteroidota > Flavobacteriia > Flavobacteriales > Flavobacteriaceae > Arenibacter > Arenibacter algicola. Next base: position 1,697,108 of record NZ_JPOO01000001.1, on the reverse strand, counting down.
CAATTACTAGAAACATCCTTTTTTTAAATGAGCCAGTACTTAATGATATTAAGAAAGTATACCCAGACTTTCCTGCTTATGACAAATATTTCATAAGCATCCTCCAACATAGTAAATCTTATTTTAGGAAAACGTATATCGATTCTAATTTGGGTAATCCCAATAAGGCAGATGTTTCAATAAATTATGTTAACGGAGAAATTCTACGCATCGAGAATGATAGCAAAGTAGCTTATCCCAAAACAGATGTATTAGCACTATTAACTAACTTTAGACGAATACTAGAAGGGGATAGCTTTACTACCCTATTTCAATGGTTGTGGGAACTAGATGAGTATAAAAGTTCTAATGAATTTGAATATACACACGATGGGGATGATTTTATTAAAAACCTAGAAGTTACATTACTTAGTTATATCATTTTAGGTGCAGTTTTTCCACAAACAGGGCTGCACGGAGGATTTGATTTAAGAGAGCGTTTACTTAACTCAAGTTTTAGTGAAAAACTAGACATATTGATGGAGTATTATTTATCAAGCACTTATCAAAAACTCTCAGATGTAATTAAAACAAAATTAGAAAAAATCACTATTGATAATAAAGAACGTATAGTTGAAATAATTAACGAAGACAAATTTGAGAGTATCCAGGGCGTCAAAACAGATAAACTCAAAGAACGCATGAAAAGGGACCTAGATATGTTCTGGGTAATAAAAGACTTCTATGAGCATTTAAAAGATTTAATAATTAATAAAGTTTTGCCAGTTGAAAAAGGACGTTTGGTTTTCAATATAGTTAAAAATGATATTTCGATTTTCACACAGATAGTAGATAAATATAAAAGGGTATTGGAATCATTCCAATTCCTTCCTATTACACCATCAATTGTTCAATTTAAGCCCAATAAAAAGCTTTCGTCTGGTGAAAAATCACTTATAGATTTTTATGCTTCACTGAACAATTATGTTGATAGGTACAGAAATACACCGCATCAATGTAATGAAAACTATTTGTTGCTACTAGATGAACCAGAACTGGGCTATCATCCTTTATGGAAGAAAAAATTTATCAAGGCGATAACCGCAACATTACCAATTTTGTTTTCAAAAATAAAGCCGACTTTTTTTGATACCGCTTCGGGAAAACAAATTGATAGTGAACAAAAAAATCCAAATATTCAAATTGTTTTTACCACCCATGACCCTTTAACGTTGTCGGATATTCCAAATCAGAATATTATTTATTTAGACAAAGAAAAAGCAGAAGCCAATACCTACATTACAGACAATCGTGATAAAAAATCTTTTGGTGCCAACGTTCACGACTTATTAGCGGATAGCTTTTTTCTAGACGATGGTTTCATGGGTGAATTTGCCGAGAGATGGATAAAGGAATTGATTAATTACCTATCTCCAGATGAACATGATAGTGATAGCCTACCCATGAGGAAAATAGAATCCAAATGGTCAAGGGAACTGGGTCAGAAAGTAATAAATATAGTTGATGAGCCAATGATAAAAGAAAGGTTGCAAGAACTATATAATAAAAAATTTATTTATGAAAATGCAGAGGAATTAGAAAAGAAAATAAGTGAGTTTCAAATTCTTCTTAAAAAATTAAAAGATGAGAAAAATTAAAATAACCAAAGAGTTTGAAGACTACGTTAAAAATTTCAACAAGAAATTATTCGTTTCAACTAGAAACAAAAACTTTGAATTACCAATAAATAGGCTGAACAAAATAATTAAAGAACTTAGACCTAAATATAATAGACACAAGGAATATGTTCAAAAAATAATTGATGAGTATCCCCGTATATTAAATGCGTCTCCAAAAGAAATGGAGATATTGATTTTTGAGTTTAATAGAATTTTAACTAATAATCAATTAAACCTAAGTGTTAGAAAAAACAAAATTTTATCTTTTAATGAAGCAATAGTATATGCACTAAGGTATGAGGACTTAAGGGAAAAAGAGTTTTTACAATTCTTAAATTTCATTGATATAAAAACGTGCGTGTATTGTAATCTTCAATCAACTCTAGTCATTGAGCCCAAATATTACAATAAAAAGAAAAAAGCAGTAAAAAAGACAACGGCAAAATTACAATTAGATCATTTTTATCCAAAGTCTCAATATCCGTTTTTAGCTACCTCATTGTTTAATCTCTACCCCACATGTGCGAACTGTAATCTAGCAAAAGGTAAGAAAAAATCACTTTTCAATCTATACACGACAACAGATGATTTAGATGTTTTCAATTTCAGGTTATCAGATAAGTCAGTTTTGAGATACTGGCTTTCATTAAAAAAAGAAAATTTAGATGTTTCTTTTAATTGTTCTGACCAAAAATTATTAGAAAATCACAACGATTTGTTTCAAATTCAAGCACTTTACGACACCCAAATGGATGTAGCGGAGGAATTATTGTTAAAAGCGAAAGCAAATCCAAAAATATACAGAATAATTTTGCAAAAAGAATTTGGACAACTTTTTAAAGACCCTTCAATCATTGACAGGTTGTTAATTGGTAATTACAGTAAACCAGACGATATAAATCGTAGACCGATGGCAAAGTATTCTCAAGATATTGCGAAACAATTAAAACTAATTTCATAAAAAAATCATGTATTCATGCCATTCCAACCAGAAAAAATAAAGCGTTCACATGTATTAAAGGCCTTTAAGGAAATAGACAATGAAGACATAGGGATAAGACCGTCTACAAAATGGGATATAGTATACCAAGGTAAAAGATACCCGCCCAAAGATGTTGGCCGTTTGGCTCATGAATATGCAACTGGAGAATATTTCTGGCAACCTGGCGGAGGTGAGGGTACCAATAAATATTTTAAAGAATTGGGATTTCTTGTCATCAATAAGACAGAGCCAATAGATGAGGTGATAAAAACGCTAATACCCAAGTACAAGCATATTATTACAACACATGACAAATATAATGAAGTATATAAGTGGGAAGCGGTAGGGAATTTTCAAAAACATTGGGATTTAAATGCCACTGATCTGGTCTCAATGATAGACAGGTCTTTCCCGGGAAATAATAATTTATGGACGAGCCGTAATTATTACCCCATTAACATGCTAAAAACATTCGCAGAAAACAATTCCCCAAAAGTCAGGACTGCTCTTAAAAATCTTTTTGATGAAAACTCCCCGTTGGATGAAAGAATTTTGGCCTATCAAAATGGATTGGATGAATTATTGAGTGAAGATAATGTTATAAGAAAAGCTAGTAACAAGCATCATTATCATGATGCCAGATCAATAAGTCTGCTGCTTTCATTCCATGCACCTGAAAAATATTTTCTATTTAAGCATGGTGTTTTAAAAAAGTTCTGTGCTCGCCTAGAAATTGATATGCCAAAAACTGGCGATATAGTAAATCAAATTCTAATCAATAATGAGGTTAACTTGTTAGTTAAAGAGATTCTGGTTCAAGACAAAGAGTTATTGGAAATTCACAAAAATAGACTTACCCCTAATTCTTTTAAAAACGATGATTTTAATATACTAACCCAAGACTTTATTTATTCAACTTCTGCCTATACTGCCGAGCTACCTAAATATTGGTTATATGCCCCAGGTGAAAATGCCAAGGAATGGGACGATTTTTATGAACAGGGAATTATGGCCTTGGGTTGGGATGATTTGGGTGATTTAACAAAATATAATTCAAAAGATGAAATAGTTAAAGCCCTTCAAGATTTGTTCAATACGGATAGTTCCAAAAAGAATGATGCTACCGCGAACTACGACTTTGTGTCTGAAATGAATATTGGAGATGTGGTATTTGTTAAGAAGGGAACTTCAAAACTTTTAGGTTATGGCGTAGTTGAATCGGATTATTTGTTTGATTCCACAAGAAATAAGTTCAAGCATGTCCGTAAAATGAATTGGAAAAAGAAAGGACTTTGGGAGGCAGGTCATAATTTGGCGGTAAAAACGCTTACCAATATTTCTGATTACCCCTCGCCAGATACCAATTATAGTACTTATCATGAGCGCCTAATGGCAATAATTAACGGCAATCAATCTTCTGCTAAAAAAACGGTGAATATGGATTATCCACTAAATACAATATTGTATGGGCCTCCAGGTACTGGAAAGACCTATAAAACTAAAGAAACAGCTCTCAAGATTTTAGGCATTAGTACTGAAAACCTAACTCGAACAGACATTAAAAACAAATATGATGAAAAGACAGAAGAAGGCCGTATTGTTTTTACAACCTTTCATCAAAGTATGTCCTATGAGGATTTTGTGGAAGGCATCAAACCTGTTACTATTAATGACGGACAATTAGTTTATAATGTAGAGTCTGGAATATTCAAAACTATTTGTAAAAAAGCCGAAGACAATTATTGGGATTCTCAAAAAGGACTAACTAAAGAACTACCGTTTGACAAAGCTTTTGAGATGCTTGAAGAGGAATGGCAAGAAAATGAGGAGATGAAATTCCCATTAAGAACGGAAGGGTATGATTTTACAATTACGGGTTTTTCGGATAGGTCCATACGTTTTAAAAAAGCCAGTGGAGGCACAGGTCATACGCTGAGTATATCAACTTTGCGAGATGTTTATTATGGCAAAAGAGAAGTAAAAGTAACTGGGGTTGGAATATATTATCCTGGTATTTTGGCAAAACTAAAAAGCTATAAACCGGAGGCAAATTCTTCTGAAAAAGATTTAAAAAATTACGTGTTGATTATTGACGAAATTAACCGCGGTAACCTATCTGCTATTTTTGGTGAACTAATAACCTTGTTGGAACCTGACAAACGCTTAGGAGAGGCTGAAGAAATCACCCTAAAATTACCTTATTCGAAAGATGAAACCTTTGGGGTTCCTCCTAACCTACATATTATCGGCACCATGAACACTGCTGACAGAAGTGTTGAGGCCTTGGATACTGCCCTTAGAAGAAGATTTGTTTTTGGGGAAGTGATGCCAAAACCAAAGCTTTTAAAAGAAATCATCTTTAGCAAGTTTGATTTAAAAGAAGTCTTAGAAACCATAAATATACGTATCGAAACCTTACTGGATAGGGACCATACCATTGGTCATTCCTACTTCATAAAACTAAAAAGTGGTGATACAGTGGGCCTTTCAAACGTCTTTAAAAACAACATTATTCCCTTGCTGCAAGAGTACTTCTATAATGATTATGAGAAAATCGCCTTGGTATTGGGACCAGGGTTTGTGCAAGAGAAAGAAACCAAGACAAATATCTTCCCCAAGTTTAAAAATATTCAAGAACCGGAAAATGAAACAGTCTATGAGTTGATATCCAAAATTGATGATATAGAAGAGGCCGTTGGTCAACTTATGGGTGCTTCAAATGAGTAAGCAGAAAAACATATTGCAAGTTTTTGAGTATAGCACTGTGTACTATGGCCGGGAGTATAACGATATAACTTTTGAAGAAAAACACTTTGACGCCCTTGCGAAGCTTAACCAGCTTCATAACAATGAATATTTCACGGTATTGCATAAAGGCATTAAATTCTCGCAATATGTGGGTGTTATTCAGATAGACGGACTTACCATTGAGATCTTGCCAAAAATAGACGGAAGTACTTCCAATGAAGCATTGTGGCAAACTGTATTGATTGGCATGCTGCGTGCTACCAAGCGATTAAAAGTAAATAATTTGGGCCAAGCAAACGTAAGTAAACAGCAAATTCACTTGTTGGATATTTATTTTGAATGGTTTCTGAACGAGATAGAGTTATTGGTACGGCAAGGTTTGATTAAACAGTATCGGACCAATACGGGAAATATAAAAGCCTTAAAAGGAAAATTGGAATTTGCCACCCATATAAATCAAAATTTAGTACACAGAGAACGCTTTTACACCTCCCATCAGGTCTATGACCATGACCACCAAGTCCATCAAATTTTGGCACTGGCTTTGGATATCATTGGTCAGTTTTCTTCAGGTACATATCTATACTCGAAGTGTAAACGGGTTCAGACCAGTTTTCCCGAGGTTTCTCGGGTTAAGGTAAATGCTAGTACTTTTAATAAACTTACTATCAATAGAAAGGCGCAACCTTATACAACTGCCTTGGAAATTGCCCGACTCATTATTTTAAATTTTGCTCCCAATATCTCAAGTGGAAAAGAAAATATGCTCGCTTTGCTCTTTGACATGAACAGTCTATGGGAAGAATATGTATTGGCAAGGCTTAAATCAGTTTCGGCTGAAGGTATAGCGGTGAAAGGCCAAGAATCAAAACCGTTTTGGAGGGGCATCAAGATTAGACCTGATATCGTAGTTGAAAAGTCGGACAAAACCTATGTAATAGATACAAAATGGAAGAATATCGGCGGTAGTAAACCTTCTACCAATGATTTGCGCCAGATGTACGTGTACAACGAATATTGGGATTCAACTAAAGCATTGTTGTTATATCCATCTGTAGAAACCGAAATTCCCCAGTTTGTACCTTTCGAGGGAGATGACAACCATACATGTGCACTAGGAAAGCTGAATATTCTAGATGGCGAGAAATTAAATAAGAACATTGGCGAAGAAATTTTAGCAATGCTTCAAACAAGTCAATAAAATTCTAAGCCAGACCAAAATTCCTTTTATGGCGAAACACATGCATATATCCGAATATGAAGCTAAAGAAGGTACTCCCCTACTCTCTTGCGAATGTGGATGGAAAGGTAAGGCAACTGAGGCGAATGGAGAATTGCACGAAGCGGTCTTGGATATTGAATGCCCCAAATGTGATAAAATGCTATTGATTGTTAATCTTATAGTAGATCCTAAAAAGTATTTTGACTGGAAAGCATCCAAGAAGTAGAACTAAAGTAATTTCTATTCTCCAGCTTAAACTTGTCCAGAGGAATAGGGTTGGAACAACAATGACACCATAACCATCATCTGTGACGAGTGCCCCCCCCACAACAATAGGCCAAGCACTACGCAGTTGCAGCACATCTTAATTTTATCCGTGTATTGTTTCTTCCTTTCCGTAGTTTTTTATCACCTCAGCTTCAAATTCAACCAGCTCTTGCCAGCGTTGGTCTACATCTATATCTTGGCCGTATTTGCGGGCAAAACCAATAAAAGTAGTGTAATGGCCTGCTTCGCTGACCATTAAATCGTGGTAGAATTTTGAAAGCTCCGGGTCTTTTAATTCTTTGGACAGCAGTTTAAAACGTTCACAACTTCTGGCTTCAATCATAGCGGAAAATAAGAGTCTATCTACCATAGATTGCAGTCTACTGCCTCCTTTGTTCATAAACTTATATAGCTCGTTGACATAGCTGTCCTTGCGCTCCCTGCCCAAGGTGTAACCGCGCTTTTTAATGATATTGTGTACCATCTGAAAATGTTCCAGTTCTTCCTGGGCCAAAAGGAGTAGATCGGTAACCAGATCGGGGTATTCGGAATTAAGGGTTATAATAGTAATGGCATTGGTAGCGGCCTTTTGTTCGCACCATGCATGGTCTGTTAGTATTTCTTCTATGTTCTTTTCAACAATATTGACCCAACGGGGGTCTGTTGCTAATTTTAAATGGAGCATGGGCCAATGTTTTTGTAAAAATAGGTATTAACAATACAAGAAATCTATAAATCTTAAGTCAGTACAAAATGTACTTTTTTGTACGGCCTTATTTGTGTAGGTAATTTTTAAGATCCTCAAGGGATGTGTAGAAAGTCCAGCATTTTTTTATTCACTGTTGCTGCCTGATCTATGGATAAAAAATGTCCTGCATTATGTATTACTTCCCCCTTCCCCTTGGGTAACATATTGGCAATCTCCACCGTCCTTCTTTCATTGATCATATCGTCATCCCCAATTAAAACCAAAACAGGCATTTGTAAGGACTTTAATTCGCTGTTGGAAAAAGGTTTCATGCTGGTCACAAACTTGTTTTCGGAATCCAATTCCATACCCAGTTTGTATTGCCTTAGGTAGGCTTCGTTAATATTGCCCACATTGCTGGACATGCTCTCCAAGCTTTGCGCAATCTGTTTTTCCTTGGAAGAAAATATCCTAACAATATTTTTTAATAGATCCGTACTGGGCTTGATCCAGGTAAAGGTTTGTGCCGGACTCAATAATATGAGGCTTTTTATTTTTGTCTGGTCGTTCAAGGCCAAGGTAACGGCCAACCATCCCCCACGGGAAGCGCCGATGAGATGAAAGCTATCCAACTCCAAAGCAAATAAAACTTCCTTGTACCAAGCGGTAACTTTATCTACGTTTTCAATATCATTATTCAAATGAGACTTTCCCGGTTCCAGGATAAAGTCGATCGCAAACACCCTATGGTTTTTGGCAAGGGCTTCAATATTTGGATACCACATGGTAGAACTGGCATTCATTCCGTGGAGCAATACCACTGCTTCCGCATTTTCAGGGCCACTTACAATAACATGGGCAATACCGTTGGTGGTAGGGATATACAGTTCCTCAAAAGGAACATTCCATAATTCTAAGGTCGCGTCGTAAGCTTCATAATACGCTGCATTGGCAGCTGAAGCCTGGGAAATATATTCTGGTGGTTTTTTATACTTACCATATGGGTCCGCACAAGCATTCAACAAAACGAAAAAAGTAAGCAATAAAAATGGTCTCATAGAATGGGATATAGTTTTTTAATATAACTATAATTAGGTGTAACATTACACAATTAGGATATTATTTTTATACCTATACACTTGTTTTTTCTACATATATTTCTGGACTGAACAGATAACGGATCGATAGTCAATGGACTGGTCGTGAACCATCGAGGCTCAGTTTTAATGGAGAGTATAAAGAGGGTATGTATGTGCCACGAAGCAGCTTTTGTAAATGACAGGTTTTTGAGATTTTCCTATACCGATGGCCTTAATTGAAAAAACGGCCATTTTAGGCCGTTTACAATGTTGCTTTTGCTGAAATTTAGTGGGCTTTATATAGGAGCCAATATTCTATAACGAATAATATACATTATCCTCTTTAAAGCAACTTTCCTATTCAACTTTTAAAATTGGCACATATTTATTCCAATTGGCAATAATTGCCCAGGTATTAATTCCAAATAATAGCAATGCTATTCCAATACCTGATATATCGTGAACCAAGTGATGCACAAGGATCCCTACCATGACAGGAAAGATCATAATTACTCCCAAGGCTCTTGTTTTCGGCATGGCCATAAATGCTCCTGCAATGATTTCAACCACAGCCACTAGTGGGAGAATCCATTTTATAGTCAGAAACCCTCCCATAATTTGCATCATTTCTTCAGACATAACGGGCATAGGCATATAGTTAAAAAATTTGTTTAAACCTGAATTAACCATCATTAGTGCGAATAGGATACTTAGACCTGTAAGAATTTTGTTTTTCATTTTATGATTTTAAAATTAGGATACAAAATTAATTATTATTGATTACTAAATGTTATCAGTTACCTTTGGGTAATCAGTTACCTCTGGGTAATCAAAAATTGGACAAGATGCAAAAAATGGAACATAAAGAGTGTATGTCCGCCCTCATACCGGTAAGGGACACATTGGATATCATTGGTGGTAAATGGAAAATTCTGATACTAATTACTATTTGGGAAGGCAATAAACATTTCAGAGAAATAGAGCGAAGCATTCCAAAGTTAAGCACCAAAGTATTGTCAAGTGAATTGAAAGACATGGAAGCAAATCAATTGATTACAAGAACTGTTATAAATGGTTTTCCTGTACGAACCGAATATAGGCCAACGGAATATTCCAATACTTTAAAAAAAGTGATATCGGAATTGCATATTTGGGGCATTAATCATCGCAAGAAAATTTTTGGAAATTAGTTTCAGAATATGAGTGCTCTGTGAAAAGAAAATTTGGGGGCTAGCAGCCCTTTAGGATTACCTGCGGTGATCCTCTTCCATCAATGTTGCAAATTCTAATTAACACAATATTAAGAACCTCAAAAGGCTAAATTTTAGTTTGTTGGCCGACCTAGGCTTAGTCCCTTGGAGGAGTTTTATTTTGTGAAATATCCCAATGAGTATATAATTCTATAAATGCATGGATATTTCTAAAATACCCTCTAAAATGCAATAAACATTATGAAACAAAAATTTTAAGGATTCATAAACCTAGATATCTTCTGCATGGTAAATATAGGATTGGCCCCTTCGCTTTTAGCAACCATGGCACCGACAGCACAACCAAAATTGATAGCGGCCTGGGGGCCTTCACCGCTAAACAACTTGTAAATTACAGAGGCTAGAAAAGAATCCCCGGATCCTACCGTATCAAGAACTTTAATCCTATAGCCACTATTATAATAAAAGATTTTTTGGTGATATAAGACGGCACCGTAGGCGCCTTTGGTAACACAAATGGTTTCCGTTTGGGTTTTTTCGGCAACAAATGCAATAGTCTGCTCCATGGAGTTGTACTTGGAACCAAGATATCCGGCCACTTCATACAATTCATCATCATTAAATTTCACAAAATTGGCGGGTTGCATTAATTCCAAGAGTAGTTCCTTGGTATAGTGTGGTGCTCTCAAATTAACATCAAAAACCTTGTATTGAGCAAAATGCAAAAGTTGTTTTAAGGTTGTCCGAGAAGTATTATCCCTACAGGCTAAACTACCATAAATAAAGATATCCGATATCTTTAATTGGCTTTCATAATATTTTCTTGGCAAAATTTTATCCCAAGCAACTGGGTAGGTAATATCATAAGATGCCACCCCTTTGTCATTTAAGACAACATTTACCTGTCCAGTCCCATAATTGGGACTAATCTGTATTCCATCCGTATTGACACCAGAACTGCCTAAATAGTTAATTATTTTATTCCCCTCCTTATCATCACCTACGCTACTTACCATGGATACTTCTACCCCATATGATTGTAATCGCAAAGCAACGTTCAATGGTGCTCCTCCAATCTTCGAATGAGTTGGGAAATTGTCAAATAAAACTTCTCCAAAACAAATTGCTTTTATTTTCATCATTTTTTTAATTTAAAAAAAGGCACGGAGGATTAGCTCTCCATGCCTTTATATAACTAACTCAAACCAACTCTATATTAAATTAATAACCAGGATTTTGCGTATAGAGACCACCCGTAAAATCTATTTCACGTTGAGGAATTGGATAGTATTCATCCCTTCCAGCTGTAAAAACGGCACTGGATAAGAAATCCCTCTTTGTTTTTTCCTCGGCCAAATAAGCGTTCAACACTGTTGCTGCCTCACCCCATCTTACCAAATCAAAGAAACGTGGTCCTTCCATACCAAATTCCAATCTCCTTTCAAATTTCAAGGCTTTCCAGGCATAGTCCTTATCAGGGAAGGTCGTGTACTGTTGAATGTTATAGATATCCGTTGCACCGGCATCGATCTGGCGTTGGGTACTTACGGCGGCACGGGCCCTTACCTGATTTATCAAAGGCAAAGCTTCATCCCAACGGTCCAATTGTATCAAGGCTTCTGCCTTGAACAGCAAAATATCTGCATATCTTATAAAATCAACATTCTTGGAAGTACCAACAAACGGTCCTTCCTTAACATAACAAGAGCAATCTGGCGCCTGTTGTTCCTTCATATTACCAAAATAGCCATAAACCCCCGGATCTCTGGCCCAGCTAAAGTTATAAACCATATCACCGGTTGTATTAACCGTATTTCTATATTTAAAAGGACGTCCGGGTATACCTACGGTATGATCCAACCTGGGGTCTACCGTTAATCCCACAGCTGGAGTAACAGTACCATCTCCATTTAGCGTAGTAAAAATATCCGCATCATTGAAAGTATCCAAAAGGGGCAGTCCAGCTGCATCGGTTCTAAATGCATTTACCATATTTTGACTGGCCAAATGAAAACCACAGCATCCGTAAAGTGCAGATCCATGAGGAGAATTAAGTCCAGTAACAAAACTTACCCTACTCACCTTGGTACCGTCATTTATGGAAAACTGAGCGGCCCAAATTGATTCTGGCCCGTTATCAAAACCGTCCAAAAAGTTATTGCCGTAATCTGCTTCCAATCCAGCAGTAACCTCATCCGCATAATCTATTACCTCCTGAAGTCGGGCAGGATTAATGGCCGTGACCTGATGCTGGTCATTTTGCTCATAGGCCTGGTATAATCTAAGTTTCGCCATATAGGCCGCAGCAGCATTTCTGTCTGCCCTACCCACTTCGTCCTGGGATTGGGGAAGATTGTTATATGCAAAAATAAAATCTTCGGCTATAGTGTTCCACAATTCATCGTTGGACACATCATTGGAAATGGCAGCCGTCTCTTCCTGAGACAAACCTTCTATGATATATGGAATTTTTTTGAACAAAAGCTTCAACATAAAATGTGAATGTGCTCTCAAAAATCTAAGTTCGGCCTGTCTTAAGGTCTTATTTGCATATTCCTCATCAGGTATATCATTGATCACGGTCAACGCAAAATTAGCCCTAGAAATAGCCTTGTAATAGTTGGTCCAAGTTCTTGGCGCCATCCAATCCCCAAAATCGGGAATAGTCAGATTGTACTGCTCATATCGGTCTACCACATCAACATCACTTCGGCCTCCACCGCCTTTGTAGGCATCGTCCGATCGTACACTTCCATATACCCATTGGTGCGTTAAGGGCCCTATCATTTCATCGTTGGCAATTCCCGCGTAAGCGGCAACAACCAAAGATTCTGCATTATCGGCAGTGGCCACATTTTCATTGGACAGCACTCCCTCAGGTTCGTATTCCAAAAAGTCCTTGTCACAAGAGACAAAAAGGAATGAAACCAACACTCCTATTATATATAATTTATTTCTTTTCATGATTTTCATTTTTTAAAAGTTCAAATTAAGTCCCAATGATAAAACAGTTGGCACAGGGATGTTATCAACACTTGTACGCTCTGGATCTGATCCGATATAGTCATTAGGGGTAAACCAAAATAGGTTCTCACCCTGAAAATAAACGCGCAATCCGGTCATCCCCCAAAATTTACTAATCATCTCCTCAGGCAAAGAATAGCCTATCTGTAAATTTCTTATTTTGAAATAGGAATTCTTTCTATATAAATAATCGGAAGTCCTCTGATCGTTGAAGGCCAACGACAGGGATGGTATATCCGTATCGGTATTTGTTGGAGTCCATGCATTGAGAACACCTAGACCTGCATTCTCGCGGCCTTGGGTGAAATTATTCCAAAAAATATAAGGGTCCTGACCAATTCTTCCGGCTACACCTGATCCAAAAATGGAGAAATCAAAGTTTTTATATCCAAGATCAAGTCTAATTCCATACTCCAGATCTGGCAAGGTATTCCCAATAAAGTCCCTATCATCGCTATCTATTACATTATCGCCGTTAAGGTCTTGAAATTTCAATCCTCCAGGTCTTGCCCCAACTTGTGCAGGACTGGCATCGATATCGGCCTGACTTTGGAACAATCCATCTGTTTTATAACCGAAGATGGAAAATTGTGACTGACCTAGGATAGAATTCTCGGCCGTTCCCGGAAAACCTGCCCTAACTTCTTCGGGCAAAAAGGTTATCTCGTCTTTGAAAGCCCCAAAATTAGTAGATACAGCCATTGAAAATCCACTGTCCCAGGTTTTGGAATAGGCCACCGAAAGCTCCCATCCTTTTGTTTCTGTGGTAGCCCCATTAAGAACACGCTGTTGTCCTTCGCCAATTACTGAGGCGATTGGAGGTGTAATCAAGATGTCACTGGTTTCTCTGGTAAAGTAATCGAAAGTACCTACTACTGCATTGTTAAAAAGTCCAAAGTCTACACCAAAGTTAAATTCCTTGGTAGTTTCCCATTTAAGCGCCGGGTTCGCAGCTTGAATGGAAACAAATCCTGAAGGCAATGTCCCCCCATTATTACCTCCTAAATCATATGCTGTTCCTACATTATAATACTGGTTGAAAAAATCAGGAACAAATTGATCTTGGTTGGGACCATATCTTGATTCGTAAAGACCAAATCTGGCCAGGTCACCAATAGATTGGTTACCAACTTCACCGTATCCGGCACGAAATTTTAAATCCGAAACCGCGCCTTCATCATTGAAAAAATCTTCCCTACTAATTCTCCAACCCAAAGTTGCGGCCGGAAAAACACCATACCTGTTTTCTTCACCAAATCGTGAAGAACCATCCCTACGAACGGTAACAGAAGCCAGATATTTATCCGCAAAAGCGTAATTTAATTTCCCAAATTGGGACAACAGACTACTTCCACTGGAACGTCCAGTATTTGTCCTAGCGCCAGTAGCCGCATCCAATACAAAATAGGACTCGGTCTCTACCGCAAAGCCATCGGCGATGGCCGTAACCGAATCAAAATCATTTTTTATTGATTCTGCTCCCACCAACAGGCCAAAACGATGATCGCCCAATTCCAAATTATAATTTAAGGTATTGGTAAAGACAACACTGGTAAATTTGTTGGTGTCCAATATCAACCTATTATTACTCCTGTTTACAAAACCATTGGCTACCCTAGGCTCAATGTCCTTGCGCTTATAGTCGCCAAAATCAAGACCAATACTCGTTCTAAAAGTTAAATTGTCCAATATCTGTAATTCGGCAAATACATTTCCAAAAATATTGGTCCTTTCCGTATTGTCCCATCTATTTAAGTATTGCATTAGAACCGGGTTGTTACGATCCGAGTAACCAGCTCCCAAAGGCCCACCATAATTACCATTACTGTCAAACAAAGGTATAGTTGGCGCCAAGCTAATAGCCAATGCCGGAGTTGGGGCGCTACCGATATCTGTAGAGGCCAATGTTTCATCCGAGCTGGTAAAAGCCGTATTAAGGCCAATCTTCAATTTATCATTGAACAATTTGAAATTGGAATTCAATTTCCCCGAAAATCTTTCATATCCTGTATGTTTTAGAATCCCGGTATTCTTAAGATGTCCCAAATTGATAAGATGAAAGGACTTGTCCGTTCCACCTGAAACGGAAACTTCATTATTGTACACATAACCCGTTTCATAAGCTTCTTTCTGCCAATCTGTATCGCCTGCAGGTACATTGGCATCTCCCCCAACAAAGGGCTGTAGCGTTACACTGTTTAGCACTGGATTATTAAAGTCCCCATTCCAATCAAAATTATAGATCTCCCCATAACCCCCAGCTGGATCTGCACCATCATTGACGGATGCCCTCCATAATGCTTCACCTCTTTGTAGGGAATTCAGCATGTCATAACGCTGCTTTTTTTCGGATTGTACGGAAATGTTAGAATTTACACTTACCCTATATTTCTCTTCCCCACCAGCTTTTGTACTGTTCTTGGTGGTTACAATGATAACGCCATTACCTGCCCTGGAACCATAAATGGAAGAAGCTGATGCATCTTTCAAAACCTGAACAGATTCAATAGTACTGGGATTAAGTCCCGAGAAAACCTCTTGCCTAACCGTTGGCACCCCATCTATTACATACAAGGGGTCGTTGTTCCCCAAGGTGGTAACCCCCCTAATTAGAATTCTGCTACTTGTACCATTAGGGTTACCCGACTTTTCAACAAAAAGACCAGGCACCCTTCCCTGTAAGGCCTGCATGGCATTACCCGAGCTTAAACTTTGACCTTCCACAGGACCAAGTTCCACTACGGTTATGGCCCCGGTTAAATCGGCCTTTCGTTCTGTGGTATAGCCCGTTAGCACAACCTCGTCCAACATTTGTGCATCTGGTTGCAATACAATATTAAAAGTTGTCTGCCCATTTACCTGTACCGTCATGGTTAAAAAACCAACATAACTTATTGAAAGCGTAGCGTCCGAAGGCACCTCATCCAATGTAAAGTTACCATCAAAATCGGTTGTTGTACCATTGGTAGTACCCGCCACCACCACAGAGGCCCCTGGTAACGGCATTCCATCATCCTGGGAGGTCACAGTACCTTTTATCTGTTCCTGGGCCAATAGCCCTAAAGGAACAAACGTCATTAGTAATAATAAGAGTTTCAGTTTCATAATTGAGTTGTATTTAGTTAATATTAAGTTCGTTTATTTCTATGCTATCAAGAATAAAGTCTTGATTGACCGTCTCTATTGAAAGTGTGTCGAATGGTGCATTGGGAAAGAAAATTTCCGTCATTACCGTTGACCCTTCATCAAAAAATAATTCTATGGATGTCTTATCCAGAAGAATAGTCCCGGAAAGCTTTTCGCTACTTGAAATTCGAGGCGCAATACTCTGCTTACTTGAAAATGTATCTGAAAAACCAATTTGACCCGATTTGCTACGATCGATAAAAAATTCGTTATCGATGGAATCATAACCAAAGGATAATTCGTCCCCTTTTTTATTTCCGAGTTTAAAGGTGAATCCACCCTTTTTGATATCTGCAATATTGAAGTTAATGGCAGCCCGTGAAAGATTTACTTTTTCTGAATTTATGAGTTCCAATTCCCCCTCCACTGCAATATTTTCTTTCTTATACTTTACCCCTTTATAGGCATCAATCTCATCAACGGGATCAAAAGCCAATCTATAGGACTGGGAGTCTTTTATCAATTTTACTTCCCTGGCCACAGTCATGGCACTGCGCCAAGTTTCCGTGGGCACTTCATTGGCATATTCCCAATTGGACATCCAACCCATATAAAATTTACCGCCATCCTTTGAGGTGATATTGGAAAATGTAACGCCAGCGTAATTGTCCTTCCCAAAGTCTATCCAATGGTTCTGACCCTTGTTTAGGACCGCTTCAAAATCCTTATCCATGGTAAATTTTGCACCGTCAAAATCTCCAATAAAATATTGTGTGGCACTGCCGCCATTGGGGCCACCTGGATTTACGCTTACATAGAGCACCCATTTAACCTCATCGGTACCCTCTACTGGAATCGGGAACAGGTCAGGGCATTCCCAAACGCCACCGTGTGTTCCGATCTCTTTATTAAAATCCGCACCAAAATCCGATAATAGCTCCCAGTTTTTAAGATCCTTGGAGCTATAGAACATTACTTTGTCCTGTGCCGCCAAGACCATGACCCACTTTTCATGTTCTTCGTTCCAAGAAACCTTGGGATCCCTAAAATCCCTTATTCCAGGATTCTGAATAACAGGGTTACCCGAGTATTTGGTCCATGTAAGCCCCTCATCTAAGGAATAGGCTATAGCCTGCGATTCTACATCTATTCCCTTGGCCTTTTCAATGTCCATATTATGATAGGTAAATATGGCTATAATTGGCACCTGCCCCCCTGTACCGAAGCCAGAGGTATTTTCCAAATCCACAACGGCACTTCCGGAGAAAATATATCCCTTGTCGTCCGGATATAAAGCAATTGGCTGTTCCTTCCAACTTACCATATCCGTACTGATGGCATGGCCCCAATGCATGGGCCCCCATTTATTGCCATCGGGGTAATGCTGATAATACAAATGGTAATAACCATTGTAATGGAACATCCCGTTGGGATCGTTCATCCAGCCCACCTTAGGGGTAAAATGAAAATTAGGCCGGTACAATCCTTCTTCCGTATCTAAAGAAACTTCACTTAGGGAAGTATTTCCCACATTCTCTTTTTGCCCTTGATCCTTGCAGGACAAAACAACGCAAAGACCCAAAATGGCGACAAATAATCTTAATCTATAATTTTCCATATTCTTAAAAATTGATTTAATAATTAGACCTATTTATTCTTTTCAATATTCAATTTGGTTTCATCCACAGTACTATTGGATCTGGTCAAGGACTTGGACAATGCCTCCAATGAAATACCTTTGGTTTCCGGCATAACAAAGGCCACAAAGAGCAATTGCAAAAACATCATAAAAGCAAAAAAGGCAAACACTGTACCAGCGCCTATAGAGGTAAACAGAACAGGTATCAATGAAGGTATTACTGCAGCCAAAATCCAATGTACCGAGCTTCCAAAAGATTGTCCAGAACCCCTTAAATGGTTGGGGAAAATCTCTGAAATAAATACCCAGATTACTGTACCCTGGCCAATGGCATGCGCAGCTATGAACAAAAACAGAAAAATAGCGACTGACATACCTTCCCAATCAAAGAAAAAAGCACAGGAAACCAAGGTCAGAGATATTATATACCCGAT
The DNA here is from genome assembly GCF_000733925.1 of Arenibacter algicola. Classification (NCBI taxonomy): domain Bacteria; kingdom Pseudomonadati; phylum Bacteroidota; class Flavobacteriia; order Flavobacteriales; family Flavobacteriaceae; genus Arenibacter; species Arenibacter algicola. Next base: position 1,679,030 of record NZ_JPOO01000001.1, on the reverse strand, counting down.
AGATCCTAGGTACATTAATTGCTTTCTTCCAAATCTATCAATAAGAAAAATTCCTAAGAGTGTAAATAGTAAATTGGTAACCCCTATACCAATACTGCTCAATAAGGCGGTACTTTCCCCAAGTCCGGCCTCCTCCAAAATTCTAGGGGCATAATATAGAAAAGCATTTATTCCTGAAGCCTGGTTAAAGAAGGCTATACAAAAGGCAAGAATCAATGGAAAGCGGTATTTCTTTATAAATATATTCTCCCCTGTAACCTTATTTTCGTTTTCCTGATTTATTTCCAACATTAATTTTTCGACATCCTGACCTGGATTTATCAATTGAAGTACATTTCGTGCTTCATCGTTCCTTAGTTTGGTCAATAGCCATCTGGGACTCTGGGGAACACTTAAAACAAACAGGGTATAAATAATGGCAGGTATAGCCTCTACTCCTAGCATCCAACGCCAGGCATTTTCACCTATCCCACTTAATAGGTAATTGGAAAGGAAGGCTACCAATATTCCGAAGACAATATTAAATTGATACAACCCCACTAATTTACCCCTGTCCTTGGCCGGGGCTATTTCAGAAATATAGGCAGGAGCTGCTATTGTAGATGCTCCAACACCCAATCCGCCCAAAAATCTAAAGAATGCAAAGGTAATAGGGTCATTGGAAAATGCTGAGCCTAACGCTGAAATGGTGTAAAAAACACCTATCCAGAAAAGAGTCTTTTTTCTACCCAACCTATTGGTAGGTATACCTCCCAGAATTGCACCCAATACAGTTCCCCATAGTGCCATTGCCATAACAACGGTCCCGTGAAACACATCAGAGGAACCCCATAATACCTGTAATTTCTTGTCGGCTCCAGAAATAACTACCGTATCAAATCCAAACAGGAATCCGGCCAGAGCCGCAGTTATTGACCATATCAATATTTTCTTCATATCACAATTATTAAATATGAAGACTATATTATTACAAATAAATTGGGAGTAATTTTAACAATGTTACAATATGTTATGATTTAGTTAACATTTCAATATAAAATACTAACATATTAATTATCAGACACTTAAGTGAATTAATTTAACATTCCCATAGTTAGTCAATTACACTGATGTTACCCGTGTCTCTAAAATTGATACATTAAAATTGAAGCAAAAACGAAAAACTTCTTAAAGAGATTTTTTATAGGCCCCGGGAGTTACCCCAAATTTGCCTTTAAAGGCAGTAGAAAAGTAATTTGGTGAAGAAAAACCTGTAGCGTACCCGATTTCAGAAATGGAATAATTAGTGGATTCAAGCATAGATTTTGCCTTTTCCAGTCTGTAATTGGAAATATAATCGCTCACGCTTATTCCTAACATGGCCTTAACCTTTCTATACAATTGAACTCTAGAAATGTTCAGGGCATCGGCCAGATTCTCCACGGAAAAATTGGTGTTGTCCAAATTGGACTTTATCTGTTGATTTAATTGTCTCACAAACAATTGCTCTGGATCGCCAAAGGAATGTACCTGGTCTATTTTATGGATATTGTTAGTATAGTAATACCTTAATTTTTCCCTATTATAGAGCAACGACTTTATAGATTGGGTTAAGATGGAGTAATTGAAGGGCTTTGTCAAATATAAATCGGCCCCACATTCAAGCCCTTTTATAAATGATTCTTTGTTGCTTAGAGCGGTCAAGAGGATTATAGGTATATGAGAGGTTCGCAGATCGCTCTTAAGAATTTGGCAAATTTCGAATCCACTCTTATCGGATAAATTAACATCGCACAAGATAACATCGGGAATATGTTCATATGCCATTGTGAGTCCATCGGTTCCATCTGAAATTAACATTTCGTACTCACTGCCCAATTTGTTGTTCAAAAAAAATGTTAAATCACGATTATCCTCAATCAACAGAATGGAATGTTGTTCCTCCCTATTTTGGCCCTCCAACCCAACTGAGCCTTCATCCAGGCTAATCTCATCCGAAAAATTGATAAGGGTCGTATCCACTAATTCAGGATCTACCACAATTTGATCCTCATTAAAATGGGTATCCCCTTTAAAGAGGGTTATAATGAATTCCGTCCCGTGATGGGATTTGACTTCTATTTTACCAAGATGCAATTCTACAAATTGTTTGCTCAGATGCAAGCCAACTCCTGAGCTATTTTTTCTATTATTGGAACCCTTAAAAAAAGGTGTAAACACAAACTCCAGTTCGTTTTCCGGTATACCTATGCCATTATCCTTAAAATGAATAGTTACCAAACTCCCATCCAAATTGTCAAGAATTTCAATATCGATCCGTCCATTGTCCGGTGTAAATTTAAAGGCGTTGGACAAAAGGTTGAAGTAGACCTTATCCATTAAATTCCGGTCTATAAACAGCTCCAAATCTTCATTATTTGAAGTAATATTAAATTTTATTCCTCTTTTTCTGGCCTCTACTTTAAACTCGCTAAATATATTATTGGAGAATTTAAAAATATTTGTTTTTGAAGCCCTAACATTGAATTTTTGGTCCTCCACCTTTCTAAAATCCAATAAATTATTTATCAACCTGAGCAGCCGGTTGGAATTATTTTGAATCAGCTCAACTTCAAACCCAGTTTTAAAACCTTTTTGCCTTTGCCAATCCCTTAAGGATTCTATTGAACTCATAATTAATGTAATAGGTGTCTTAAACTCATGGGACAGCCCTGTAAAAAAATTCATCCTGGCCTCATTACTTTCCTTTACCTCGTTGGCGATTTTCTCTATTTGATTTCTTTGGACCGTAATTTTTCTATTGGTGAGCTCCAATTGCCTATTTTTCTTGGCAATCGCAATTTTGGAATATATGCTATAAACAGCAAGACCAAGAATAATAAAGGAAAACCCCAGTATGATCTTTAAAATATTATTTTGTGAATAGTAGAGTTCCTTTTGTCTTTTTACCGCGGTAACCTGTGATTCCAAGAGGGTTTGCTGCTCATTTATCTTATTCAACTGGTTTTGCATTATTTCTGCATTAAACCTATCGATTACTGTAGTACTAAGGATATTATTTACAGGTACAATCTCATCATTCAAGATTTTCAAGGCTGTCTTTATGGCCTCATCGCCTCCAGTAGGATATAGTATGGTAGCGTTCAGCACTCCCTCCTTCACCAATTGAATACCTCCATTGGGCCCATTAAGACCATCGACACCTATTATTTTAATTTGATCCTCAATACCCAAATTCCTGGCTACCTCCCAGGCACCCAAGGCCATTCTATCGTTGTGGACAAAAACATAGTCGACCGGTCCCATTTCCTGCAAGAGTTCCTTAAAACCTCCGGTAATGGACTCTTTCTCCCAATCACCCTGAATGGTTCCCATAAATTCTATACTCGGGAATTTATCCAAAATCTGATGGAATCCCAGACTCCTTTCCTCTGCAGGTGAAGATCCGGACAAGCCCCTGATTTCAACAACTTTTAGTGAATCAGGCAAATTAGAAACTATAATCTTTGCTGCATTTCTGCCCACTTCAATGTTATCTGCTCCCACATAAGCGGTATATTTTTGATTATCCGTTTTTCTATCTACTACCAATACAGGGATGCCGGCCTTCATTGCTTCTTCCACAATAGGAGTTATTGGCTTGGATTGTATTGGGGAGACTATTATAATATCCACATCGGCCGCTATAAATTCCTTAAGCTGTTTAATTTGATTTTCAACGTTATAGTCTGCATTGGAAATACTTAAAGTTACATTGGGATATAAAGAAGCCTGCAGCTCCATGGCATTGTTCATGGACTGCCTCCATTCGTCGGCTATCATGGCTTGGGAAAACCCAATCCTTATTTCCGCCTCATCATTCCGGTAGGAACAGGAGTGGAATAAAGAAATAAAGACCACGATAAAAAGAAAAAAAACGCTTTGGAACCTCATTAAATGTTGGGTTAAAATGTAAACTTAATGAAATTGGAAACAATCATGTAAATTCTCCAATTAAATTCTAGTGATTAGCTCAGGAAAAAGAGTACATAATAATTATGATTTAGGATTTAATCCATTCCTATACTGCAATTGTACCCATGTCTAAAATTCAGATAGGTCCTTGATCTCCAGTGTAACCGGAATGAATAAATACGACTGGGGTTGAAGACTTTAAAATTAGGGATCACTATTTTGCATTCAAAATAGTGCAATTGATATCAATAAGTATAAAAGTAATTTTAAATCCAATAACTATACACATTTTAAAGAATTATTCTAACAAAAATGACACCCCCCCCTGTTTATATGAGGTTTCGTGTTGTGATGGCAGAAGGATTACCTACAGTGATCCTTCATGTTCAATGTTGAAAATTATGATGGCATTAGTAGTATTACGATAAATACAAATCCCTGCGCAGAAGGATGAACGGCCATCTCAAGACTATTGCTAAGGATGCAGGTATCGAAGAACATTTTACCACCTATACCAATAACCATTCCTGGGCCACCATAGCCAAATTCATGGGGATACCCACAGAGGTAATCAGTGAAGGATTGGGTCACAACTCCCTTAAAACAACACAGATCTACTTAAAGAGTTTCACCAACCATGTATTGGATGAGGCCAATGAGCTTGTTGTATCCTAAACATCTATCCAAACAATCCCTTTTAATTCCCTTCTTTATTATGACTTACATTATCAATAATATAATAGATTATGGATAATACCCCAATAAAAATGCCAAGGGCGAATAATTCATTAAATGACAGATTGGACAAAAAGAATAAAATAACCAGAACAGCTATAATTGGGACAAGATATCCTCCAGGTATTCTGAAGGAATTTGAACGGACAACTCCCCCACCCGATTTCCTCAATTTAATCACTGCCAATGCTACTCCCAGGTATATTAGTAAAATAGACGCGCTGGATATAATGGCCAACTGCCTAAACCCCCCAATTGAAGCAAATAAAAAACAAAGCCCAACATACATTATAATTGCTAGATAAGGAGTGGCAAATTTTTCATGTACTCTAGATGCCAATTTTATTGGTATTACATTATCCTTTGCGGCCCTAAAGAGCAACCTGGGCATACTTAATATTTCGCTACTCAAATTTCCGAACATGGAAACTACGGCCCCTATAGTGATCAATGTGAAACCAATTGGGCCAAATATTTTGCTTGCCACTTCTCCCAATGGATTTTCTTTAAAATCGGACAATGTATCTCCCAATATTCCCTGCGCGGCTGTTTGAATCAAAATATATAAAAGTAAGACTACTGTTATACTTATAAGTATTGCCCTAGGAATAGTCCTATTGGGGTACCTTACCTCACCGCTGACTGAAAGGCCGGATTCCGCACCCTGAAAAGCAAAGAATAGTATCAAAGATATCTCTCCCACATCCATTACAGTTGGCGTATTATCCCACGCAAGATTTACAATTTCCACATTGCTCCATGATAAACATATCAATACCAATAAGGGAGCTATTTTGGCTATGGTTATGAATTTCACCAATCGTATGCCTTCTTTCACCCCAATGATATTGATATAACCTAAACCTGAAAAAAGAACGAGAAAAAAGAAAATTTTTATAATTCTCACCTCAAATATTGGGTTTAAGGTACCCAATATATCCACTATTGTATTGGCCACTGCAGCATCTGCAGATATGGTTGCCACTAAAAAAAGAATGGCTGCTATAAATCCTAAATACTTGCCAAAGGTTCGTTCTATATATGCATAGGCTCCACCTGTTTGGGTTATTTTACTTCCTATTTCCGCAAAACATAGCATTACCAAAGCAATTAATAAACCACAAAAAAGATAGGCAAGAACACTTGCAGATCCCAGTCCGGCCGCGACAATTGCTGGCAATACAAATATGCCCGCACCTATCATGATGTTTATCAAATTGGCACTAAGACCCCATGTTCCTATTTTTCTTTTTAACCCCTCTTCTTTTTCAGTCATTCTAAATTATTTTATCCTATAGCTATCTGACCATAGTTATTAATTCCCACCAAGTCCGGTAAATATTATCCTAAAACAGGGTTAGCGAAGCTTCCCTTCTATCAGCTTGCAGCCTAATTGTATACTCCCTGCTATCTTATAGTTGGTTCTATGGAAAACGAGTAACTATAAGGTATGGGATGAATCGTATATTCGTCATGTACCTTGCTTCCCCATGAATTATCTCCACCTACTCCCATTTGCAACAGATCTATATTCCATTGTACAGACTTTCCCAACTTAATATCCGCACCATGTCTTTTGGTAACAGGAACCAATCCTGAAGCTGACACTCCTGCTTGATCACTTTTAAAGTCTATTTCTTTCATTCCAAAAGGCCAAACACTGGAATTCAACAAAACATTGCTTTCCAGAGTCAAGATCAACTCATTTGAAGTCAATTGCATCCAGCGAACCTCTGTTTTATTTCCAGTTTCCTGAGGCCGCATATATCTATGGAATTGATCTTCAACCTTTCCTTTGTGGATGCCAATTTTAAGTCCGGTTTTCCTGTCCCAATAACTTTCGGTAGGCCCTTTTCCATACCAAGACACTTCGGTGTAATCTTTTGGCAGTATCAAGTACATTCCCAATCTTGGAATAACGGGTAGACTTTTATGGTTAGGTTCAAAATAATAGTTTATGCTCAAAGTGCCGGTTGCGAAAATTTTATAATCGGCTGTAACTTCGGCCTCATTGTTCGGCAACATATAAGCGACTTTAAATTCGATTCCTGTATTGGATATTGAAGGCTGCGCTAATAATCTAGCTGTATAGTTATAGCTAGCATCCTGCCATATTTTGGCCCATTCATGCATACCGTTGCCTAGATCATTATCGGTTGGTGGCCTCCAAAAATTGGGACGAATGGATTGGTCTGTAATATTGTTCCCTTTAAAGATCCATGATATAATTTCTCCACTTTTGCCATTAATTTCCAAGTGGACCTCGTCATTGGCCATAATTATGGTTTCTCCAGATTCTTTGATAGTCATCATTGTACCAGCAGTTGTTGGTGCTGGACCAAATGCACCCTTCTGAAGTACAAATTGATCCCACGCCACCTCATAACCTTGTGGTATTAAGGGCGAATTATTTTTATGAACAAGGCTTATTTCGAGTATGTATTCCTTGGCTGAATCATTGATATCAGGAAAATTATTAATTTGAATTTTTCTAGATTCCTGCGGTGCTACATCCAAATTTTTCTCAGAGTCTTGAAATACCTCTACTCCATTTTTGAGAATTTTAATTTTCAACTCTTTATCCGACAAATCAGCAAAGAAATTTTTGTTCTCTATCTCAATAATTCCTTTTTCCAAGTATTCAAACTGAACTGGCTCATATACCTTTTTAACTTCTGTAAGATGAGGATGTGGATTACGATATGGATCTACCAATCCATTGTTCAAAAAATTCCCGTCTGTTGGTAAATCGGGATGGTAATCATGTCCATAAGCGAAATAGGGTTTACCATCCTTATCCAAATATTCTAGACTTTGATCCACCCAATCCCAAATATACCCACCCTGTAGATTAGGGTATTTTTCAATAATATCCCAATAGTCCTGCAAATTACCTACAGAATTGCCCATGGCGTGTGCGTATTCGATCATTATTGACGGCTTGTCCGAATCCGAATTTCCATGTTCAATTAGATATTCGGGTTTCGGGTACATTGGACAGTACAAATCTGTATAATCCTCCTTTCCGGCAGGCTCATATTGCACTATTCTATTATCATCCTGATCTTTTAACCATTTGTACATAGTTCTAAAAATCTCCCCTTCCCCAGCTTCATTCCCCAAAGACCAAGAGTATATGGAGGGGTGGTTTCTATCACGAAAATACATGCGTTGGGTACGCATCATATGTGCAGGTAACCAACTCATTTCATTTCCTATCTGGGTATTCTTATCAATGGCCAATGGGTGGCTTTCTATATTGGCTTCATCAACCACATACAAACCATAAGTATCACACAGATCTAACCAATAGGGATCGTTTGGGTAATGTGAGCTGCGCACGGCATTAATATTATTCTGCTTTATGAGCTTAATATCCTTTTCCATTGATGCCCTGGATACTACATGCCCTGTCAAAGGGTCGGTTTCATGTCTATTGACACCTCGTATATAAATCTGCTTTCCGTTTATAAGAACTTGACTGTTCTTGACTTCTACCCTTTTAAAACCAATATTACGTTTTACGAACTGATTGTTATTGGAATTCTCAGAATCTTCCAAAGAAATAATAAGTTGGTACAGATTGGGTAGTTCGGCTGACCATTTTTTTACATTTTCAACAACTTTTTCTGTTTGAAAATTAATCTTGGATGAGGGTGGAATTTGGATTTTTTCCTCAGATCTGTACACTATCTCCTTACCATCAAAAAGTTCTATCCGTAAGCTTCTTTGCGCCAATTCTTTAGAGTTATTTTGAAGAAACACCGTATCCCTAAATATTCCATGGGTATAAGTGTCGTCCAAATTGGTATATGCGTAAAAATCTGTTATAAATACCTTTGGTCTGGTATAAAGATAAACTTCCCTTTCAATACCGCTCATCCGTAACATATCCTGGCTTTCCAAATAACTGGCATCACTCCACCTAAATAATTGCAAGGCGATAATATTCTTTCCAACCTTTAAATGCTGGGTAATATCGAATTCGGCTGGTGTCTTGCTACCTTGGGAATAGCCCACATATTGACCATTGACATATACATACATGGCAGATTTGGCCCCTCCAAAATGCAGAATAACGTCCTCCGTCAAAAATTCATGGGCGAGCCAAACTTCCTTGCGATAGGTCCCCACAGGGTTGTAATCCTTGGGCACATTGGGCCATTGAGCATCAAACGGATAACGCTCATCCAAGTAAATGGGATGATCGTAACCCTCCACTTCCCAATTGGCGGGAACTTGGATTGTATCCCAATCACTATCATCAAATTTTACATTTTGAAAAGTACTAGGTCTTAGCCTGGGGTCTTTTACAAAATTGAATTTCCAGTCGCCATTTAAACTCAAAAAACGCCTTGAGTTTTCCTTATCCGGTTTTAACTTATTTTCAAATCCAAAAAAAGTAGCTCTAGGTGGTAATTTGTTTTCCTCAAAAACCTTATGATTGTGATGGTTTAATTGCTCTGGAACAGAGGGCAATAGATTTTGTTTGCAGCTCAAAAAAGTGAGCGCAAAAGATAATATTAGAAGTTGTAATTTCATCAATAATACGGTATCAAATAATTAATAGGTTATCATAAAATCTTCGGCCAAAATTTTTCTGAGGTAAAAAATAAGTTCCTCGGCATTTTTTTGACTAAAGACCATAGGAGGTTTGATCTTTAATACATTATTGTCCGGGCCATCCGTGCTCATAAGAATACCGTGGTCCTTCATACGGTTGGCCAAATAATCGGTCTGGGCCGCCAAAGGTTTCCTTTTAGCGTTCACCAACTCTATCCCTAAAAAAAGACCCTGTCCCCTTACATCTCCGATAATTGGAAAGTTCAATGCCAAGTCCATAAGTTCTTTCTTCAGATAGTTTCCGACCTCCAAGGCATGTGCCTGTAGCTTCTCCCGTTTTACCACCCTTAGAACCTCGGCACCAATGGCACAGGAAACTGGATTTCCCCCAAAAGTGTTAAAATACTCCATTCCGTTGGCAAATTTTTCAGCTACTTCTTGGGTACAGGCTACCGCGGCCAGGGGATGTCCATTGCCCAAAGGTTTGCCTATGGTAACAATATCAGGAACTACCCCATGTAGTTGAAAGCCCCAAAAGGTACTGCCCATACGCCCACAACCTACCTGCACCTCATCCGAGATACAGAGGCCTCCCGCTTCCTTCACGTATTGATAGGCCTTGGCCAAGAATCCTTCCGGTAACTCTATCTGTCCCCCACAGCTAATAATCGGCTCTATGATAAAGGCCCCTACTCCCCGTCCCTTGGCATGAATCTTATCTATTTGCACCTTCACCTCCTCTGCATATGGTTCGCCTGTGTTTTCCCCGCGGTATTTTCCCCTAAAGGCATCGGGCAAGGGAAAAATATGGGTGTGTTCCGGGGCGCCCCTGCCTCCTTTGCCATCAAACTTATAGGAACTTATATCGATGCACATATTGGTATTTCCGTGGTAGCCTACTTCGGAGGCAATTATATCCTTTTCCCCAGTGGCCGCCTTTACCATACGGATGGCCAGCTCATTGGCCTCACTGCCCGAATTCACAAAATGGAGTACACCTAATTCTGGTGGCAGGGTCGCCAACAGTTCCTTGGCCAGCTCGTTTATGTTCTCGTGCAAATAGCGGCTATTGGTATTGATCAGGGCCATTTGTTCCTGCCCTGCCCTTACCACATCAGGATGTTCGTGCCCCACATGGGCCACATTGTTCACGGTGTCCAGATATTTTCTTCCGTATTGGTCCATTAGGTACTGTCCTGCCCCACGTACCATTTTAATGGGCACCTTGTATTGCAGGCTCAGACTTTTGCCCAAATGTTGTTTTCTATAGTCGATGATGTCCGAATTGGAGGTAGCTTGCCTTTCCACAAGACCCTTGGTCTTGAACAAAAGATTGGGATCCGGACAAAGACTTTTCCATACGGCAAGCTGGCTTTGGTATGCCACTCCGGGAAAATCGATCTTATATTGCAGCATGGACAGCATGATCTGAAAATGTAGATGTGGGGCCCAATTACCGTTCTCTGGCCAGTTCCCCAAAACGCCTATGACATCGCCAGCCTTTATTTTGGTTCCAACCTCATAATTTGTAGCACTGGCCACGGACAAATGCCCGTAAAGCGTATAAAACTCCGAGCCTTCTTCCCGATGTTTTAAAATGACCAATCCGCCGTATTCCTTATCCCCTTTATCATTGAAAGCGGTAACCACTTCCCCGTCAAAAAGGGCATGCACAGGGGTATCTGCCGGCAACCAAAAATCGACCCCTAAATGAATACTCCTGCTCTCCCTTCCGGTGTTCCCTATTTTATCATAAGAGGATGTAGTGTAAATGGGCCTCGGCTCCAAATAACCTCCTGCCAAAATTCTTGTAGGGTGTTTGTGCTGCAATTTATTGAGCTTATACTGAAAAAAATCCAGGTCATTAAAGTCCATTTCATGCCCTATCCATTTACTGGACACACTTAAATCTAGGGGATGTATACTGTTGGAACCTATAGTGGGAAATAGTTTATCCAGAGAAAGGTTCTGCTTTTTGGCCCATGCCGCGAATGTTTCTTCTTTTGGGTGTGCTGTAAATCCACATGCCTCCCTAAAACTATAGTGCGCAAAATCGGCGTTTACATCCTTCCACTTCCGCAATAACTCCCATGCCGGTTTTTCACTTATCAGGAGATAGGTATTGTCCGGTTCCTCCTTTTTATTGATGGCCGATTTGGTAACGGATATCACCAAGCGCATCGCGATGGCCATATACAAATGTTCCAATTCATTCTCTTCTAAAGGAAATGAACGGTGATAGCCCCGTACAATTGGTATTGCCGCTTCCAACGGATCATTGTGCCCCATGATGGCATAGGCACAGGCCACGGCCAGGTCATTGATTATCTGCGTATATACCGAATCCCCGAAATCTATGGCAGAGACCACTTTGGGATGGACCAAGTCCTGGGAAACAATCACATTATTGTCGTTGGCATCGTTGTGAACCACTGCCTTCCGTAATATGGAATAGTTGGTCTGTGCCTGTTTAAATTGATTTTGAAAATAGGAAATAACATCTTTGTCACCATTTCTAAAGAGGTGGAGATAATCCGTTGTCCAAGCCCCTTCCGCTATATCCCAAACAAATTTCCGATGGGCCTCGGGATGGTCAAAACCCTGCAATGCCCGGGTAAGTCTCCCACATTGCCCCCCTAGACTTTCCCGAAGATTATCCAATTGTGGGTTTACCGTGCTCCACACCCTACCTGATATCCAGGACAGAAGGCGTACCTTTCTAATATTTCCGTATTCATCCTTAATTTCCGAAATCAGATTCCCCTGTCTATCCCGAATAACCTTAGGTACAGTTAAATCCTTTGCTTGATCATTGGCATATAGCAGCAATTTCTGTTGAAAACCCAAATAATCCGCGTTCTCGTCTGGACGGGAGACTTTTAAAATATATTCCGCTCCGTCCGTTGCATCGATCTTAAAATTAAAATCGATTTCCCCTGGCAATGGCTTGGCCGTACCTTGAATGTTAAAATTCTCAAGGGCAATTTTTATGGCCTGATCTACAGTTATTCTAATCTTGCTATATTCCATTAAATCCTTTTTTAGTCCTCGGTCAACATCAAAATAATATGGGCCGCACTCCAACTAAAGTTTTGAGCTTCCCTACCCTCTCCTGTTATAGGGTGATAATTTTCCCTAATCGATTTCCCTTTTTCCAAAAGTCCAGTAGCACCATCCATTATTTGAAGAGTTGCCTTGTCCGCTTCCGTGTCGTATTCGTAATTCCGTAGTCCCTTAATCCCAAAATAAGCTTGATCCAGCCAGTTTGGTCCACGCCAATACCCATTTAGGGGGTCAAATTTGGGGTGGTCCTTGGACATGGTCTGAAAGGGGACTTTGGTAAAAAACTTTTGTTCATCCATCATCTTATCTTTTACAGCCTCCGCTTGTTCCACAGAAGCAGCCTCGGCCCATAAGGCCGTCCAACCTTCACTTCCTGCTCCCTTAATGAAATGGGAACCGTCTATACTCGTATCGTAAAACCAGCCATCCTCCTTATCATAAAATTGGTCTTGGATCATACTTTTCAACTTTGAAGCACCGGACATAAGCTCATATGCCTCTTCATTTTTACCTAAGATTTCTCCCAATTGTGCCAAATAGAGCTTTTCTGCATACAAATATGAATTCAAGTCTACACTTTCTTGATTGAGGGAATACGCTCCATGGGAATTTTTTAAAATTTCCGAGAAATCAAATCGAATTGCGTTGTCCATACCACTTTCCCATTTTGCTGCCAAAACGGTGCCATCGGTTGAACCATATTCACATAAACCATCTTTGTCATGGTCGCGTTTGGCATACCACCAGTTATGGTATCTTATAAGCTTGGGATAGATTTCTTCCAAAAAAACATAATCCTTATCCCTCTTAATAATTTCTGCTACGGCCCAAGCAGCCAAGGGCGGTTTAGTATCCCTATAATTATAATTTTCAATAGTAGTGTCCCTGTAGATACAATCCAACACAAATCCATCATCCGTTTGATAATCGAACATAGCCCTTACTTGGTCCTTGGCAAGGTCGGGGGCAAATCGGGAAAGCCCCGCAGCATGCTTCCAGGAATCCCATGACCAAAACCCATGGAACCATTCATAATGATAGCTCGGAAACAATCCTTGATGTTTTAATTGACCTGCGGCAATACGCCAATTGTTCTGCAAGGTCAGGTGAGCTTTGGCCAATACTACGGAATATTTATTTTCCTTGAATTGTGGTTTTTTATTTTCAATAAGTGCCTTTAGTTGACTATCTTTTTCCTGTAGCCGTGCATTAAAAATTGAGTCGAAGTTCTGGTTTTCTATTGACTTTTTTTCTTCCTCCCATGAATATTCAGGAAAAATAAATGTTTGTGCAACCACAATTTCCTTGGTCTGACCAGGGTTAAGTTCCAATTCCTGAGATGCTGTAGTATAACCTTTATCAGAGGTACTGACAACAGTAGGTTTTGGAAAAGTTATAATACCCAAGGCATTTGATTTGCTTGAACTTATTGTGAGATTATTTCCTTTGGAAACTAAGTTTAAACTATTGGTCAACAAAGGGTCATTGGTCCAATTATAAGTTAGTTGCTTTATGAATTCCTCCTTATTTGTGAAAGCATATTTAATCAATGCCGTATGACCATTTAAATAAATAAGTGTACTTTTTAGTATAACCCCATCTGCTCTAAACGTTTGCTCCAAATGGCTTGAATAACTTTTCTGTTCTATTATATTTTCCTTTTTAAAATATACTGGACGTCCACCGATAACAATCCTAATCGATGCAAGGGATTTACTTGACCAAATTCCATTTTGCTGCGTCAATAGAAAAGGCCCGGAAAAGTCTCCCAAAAATTCAGTTGAATCAGATAAACCATAACCGAACCAAGCCCCTTGATCAGAAAACATCAGACCCGATTTATCCGTCGAATCTTTTGGTGTAATTCGGAAATCCAAAATGTCTTCACTGAAATTTAATGCATGGATTTGTCTGTCGCGTTCAGTTGGCTTCATAGCATTCCTACAACCAATTAACAATACTACAGCAACAAAACATTTAATTACATTTCTAAAATCCATTGTTTCAATTTTGATATAGGGGTTTAAATTTTCTTTTCATATCGGACAAGAACAAAAATTGAATTAATTTCTTTAAATAAGCCAAAAACTACCTTTACTTGACCTTTACTTGGCCTATCATTTTAACTTTTGTAAAAAGGATATCCGTTTATAATTTAGATATTTGTAACCACTAGCGCTAGTAAAACTGTATGTACACATACGCACATTAATTTTTACGAATAAATCTCCGCACATGAAAAAATTGACAAGACCTATTTTTATAATTCTCTTGCTCATAGGTTTCAATGTGCATTCTCAAACCAATATATGGGATGAAAATCCGAGCGATTCCCAAATAGAATTAGATAGCCTCCTATCAATATTACCATATACTAGTGGCAAGGAAAAAACACCAGTACTAAATAGGGTTGCAGAAATTTATTGGTCCATAGACCCCAACAAAACCATAGAATACGCCTATGAGGCTATGCTTTTATCCCGGGAATCCAATGATAAGGAACAAGAAGGTTTAGCGCTTATCAATCTTTGCCAAGGATATCTGTTCAATGATTTTTATGATAAAGCCTTACAATATGGATTACAATCATTGGAGATCAGGAAAGACTTGAATAACCTTTATGATCTGGCTTTTACCTTGCGTACCCTAGGATGGTTATACTTTGATATTGGTTATTTTGACAAGGCTCTTGATTACCATACGGAGACTTTAAAAATTCACGAAAAAATAGGGGATAAACAACGAATTGCCTACAGCTATAACAGTTTGGGGTTAATTCATGAACGCAAAGGGGATTGTAATTTGGCACTATCTTTTTTCAAGAATTCATTGGATTTAAAGAAAGAGTTCAATAATAAGGACAGGATTGCAGAGACCATGAAAAACATAGGTATTTGTTATCGTAAAATAAATGAACCCGACTCTGCCACAGTTTATTTGGAATCTTCCTTGGACATTTCAAATGAAATTAAGGACCAGCAGAACAAGGTCCATATTCTGAACGAACTTGCAATAGTGAATCTTAAGCTAGGTGATTTTGATAAATCTTACCGGCAATTAAAGGAGTCGAGATCCCTAATGGAGGGATTAATGGACAATAAGGAATGGATAGTTGAAAATGATAGGATTATGTCCGATTATTTTCTGGCTAAACAAGATTATAAGGAAGCATTAAATTACTTTAAGAAATATGCTGAGGGGAATTCAGAAATTTTCTCCAGCAATAAAAGCGAAAAGTTGACCGATATGCGGATTCGCTACGAAGACGAACGAAGAGCATCCCAAATTAAGCTATTGGAGCAACAAAGAAATTTGGAGGCCCAAAAAAAGAAATCATTATTAATTGTGTAGCCTTCCCCTTTTTAGGACACCTCTAAATTCGATAAATAATTGTTGTTTAGGTCAGATTTGATGAAGAATTTAAATTCTTCATCAAATCTGGGCATATATTCTTTGGGCGATTTATTGCCCAGAGATTTATGTGGGTGGTTAAAATTATAGTCCTCCCGCCAGTTATCGCTTATCTTTTGGAGCTGATATACGTCATTAAAATAATAAGCGTCCAATATGTCTTCTCTAAAAAAGCGGTTGAACCGTTCTATGTATCCGTTCTGCATCGGTTTTCCAGGTTGGGTGTATTTGATTTCTATAAAGTTCTTTTTACACCAGTTCATAAATGTCTTTGAGATAAATTCCGGTCCGTTATCACATCTTATATATTTGGGAGTCCCTATATCTTCTTTCAGGTTTTCCAATGTTTCAATGACCGCCCGTGCCGGATAGGATAGTCCGGCATCAATGGCGATAGCTTCACGGTTACAGTCGTCAATAACGTTGAATACGCGTACTTTTCTGCCATCGCTAAGCGCATCGCTCATAAAGTCCATGCTCCAGCATTCATTGAGCTGTGAAGGTGCTTCCAAGGGTTGCTTTACACGTTTTACCAAACGTTTCTTGTGCTTGCGCCTAAGGCCCAGCTTCATATTGCGGTACACACGCAACACACGCTTTCGATTCCATTTTAGGCCCTCACGACGGATCTTATGATAATACTCATCAAAACCCCGGGTCGGATATGATTCGGCCAACTCGGTTAGCTTGTCGATGACTTCGCTGTCATCCCGTCTACTTTGGTAATACCACATTGATCTGCTTAAATCAACAAGTTTACACGCACGTAATATGGGAACCGTATATTGTTTGATGAGATATTTTGCTCGAACTCTCTTGTCGGAAGGCCTTAGAACTTTTTTGACAAAACGTCCTTTAACATTTTATTGTCCAGACTAACATCCGCATACATTTGTTTTAGCCTATTGTTCTCTTCTTCGAGCTCCTTTAGACGTTTCAGTTGCTGCTGCTCCATACCTCCGTATTTCTTGCGCCAGTAGTAAAATGTACTTTTGTCGATACCCAGTTCCCTGGAAATATCGCCAACGGATCTTCCCTGTTCGTTTTCCCTTAGTGCCTTGACAATCTGGCTTTCCGTAAATTTTGTTCTTTTCATGTGACAGTTAAAATTTAAAATTAATAAATTCGAATTTTATACTGTCCTATTTTTAGGGAAGCCTACAATTGGTTCTTTGTTATTAGTTATAATTGCAATTCTAATAATAGCTTCACTTTGGAATAATATAAAAAAGAAAAAAGCTATATACCAACAAAACCAAAAGCTGTCCATAGAAAAACTAAAAACACAATCGCTTTTAAGGGAGAACCTTGAGCACAAATTAGAATTTCGGATGAAAGAGCTTACAAATCTAGCTTTGTTTATATCCCAAAGAACATCTATTTACAAAGACCTTACAAATTCCTTTAAAAGCCTAAATTCTACTGATATTAATCAATTAAAAAAAGACATCAATAGACTCATAAAGGAATATACATTTAAGTTTGACTTTAATGAGGATATACAAAGATTTCATACTAACGTAGAAACGTTACAAAGCGATTTCTTATTTAGAATTAAAGAGAAATACCCTCATTTAACTGATAAAGATATTCAACTTGCCGTACAAGTTAAGCTCAAACTCAGCTCCAAAGAAATAGCAAACATTAATAATATTTCTTCGAATTCTGTTGAAATTGGTAGACATCGATTAAGGAAAAAGCTGAATATAGGTAAAAAAGAAAATCTTGTCAGTTTTCTCGAAAACATCTAAGCCTTCATAATTTAAGCACATACAACTTTACCTTTTTTCAGGAGAACAACTATTTCTCTGCAGATCCACAGATCTTGCCTTGCAGATAATTGATTCTAATATAAACCGCGACTTCCTTTTCACTTTTCAATTGTATGCATTTCCTCTCTAACCCTTAAGCAGTGGGCCTTTAAGCGTGCTGTAAAGGTCAAGTAAAGGTGATTTTTGAGGTTTTGAATGATAATAAAACAATATTTGATGAAACTAAAGCTCATGCCAAATTTTGGACTATGAGCGTTGACTAACATAAACTTAATAATATGAAAAAAAAACAATCAAAAAATCAAAACCATCGTTTTAACGGTCTGTTTTACTTGCTTTTTATGCTTGCTTCGTTCGGGTTTACCACTAGATCCCTTGCACAAAGCACCGTTGTAAGCGGAACTATTACAGATAATACTGGGGTAGCACTGCCAGGTGCCTCTGTTATCGTTAAAGCTAATCAAACCATTGGGGTACAGTCCGACTTTGACGGCAACTATACCATCGAGGTACCTGGACCGGAAACCACATTAGTTTTTAGATATCTTGGTTTTGTTACCAAGGAAGTATTTGTGGGCAACCAAACGGTAATAAATGTAAATCTGGAGGAGGATGCACAAAGTTTGGAAGAGGTGATTTTGGTAGGTTATGGCACCCAAAGACAAACCGAGGTAACTGCTGCCATTTCCTCTGTAGATGTGGCCGAAATCCAAAAAATTCCAACAGCGGATGTTGGAACCTCCCTTCAAGGGCAGGTTGCAGGACTCAATGTTTCTACTGCTACGGGAGCCCCTGGAGCGGATCCTGTTATTCGCGTAAGGGGACTAGGGACTATAGGAAACAACAATCCTTTATTTGTTATAGACGGAATACCAGGGGAATTGTCCTATCTAAATCCAGCGGATATAGAGAACATCAGTATCCTAAGGGATGCATCAGCAGCTACCATTTACGGCTCCAGAGCATCCAATGGAGTAATAATCGTAACCACAAAAAGGGGCAAAACAGGAGAACCAAGAGTTACCGTTAATTCCTATCTAAGTACACAATCCGTAAAGAACAATGTGGATGTGGCCAATAGGGATCAGCACAATCAAATAAAGTTGGAAGCGTATTCCAACGTTGGTGAGACCCCAGCACCCTATCTAACCGGTAATCAACAATTTTCCGATTCAAATTGGGTTGAAGCCTACTTGCAAAATGCTTTTGAGCAAAAACACGATGTGGGAATTTCCGGTGGAACGGAGAAAATGAAATACAGTTTCTCTGGCGGTTACTTTGAAAATTCCGGGACGGTCATCAATACTGGATTTGATAGATTGAGTACTCGTTTTAATATGGATTTTCAATTGCTCAACGATCGTCTTAAAATTGCTCCCGGCATTAGTTACACTAGGGAAAACACCAAAGGTATATTTGAGCCCATTGGAAGTGGAAACGCAAGTTTTTCACCGTTTTTGGACATTTATTCCCAATTACCCCACAAGGCCATATATGATCCAAACTCCACAAATGGATTTGCCACGCCTGCAGCTGGACTAGGATCTGGAAATCCTATTGGGACAACAGAATTGGAGGACCGCAAAAACCAGGATGACTATATGCAATTCAATGTTGCAGCTACACTTCAAATCATAGAAGGCCTAAGCTATCAATTTCAATATGGTACGAACATAGAAAATACACACTTCTCAGATTTTATACCAACATATAACTTTGGCCCACAGGCAGTAAATGAAAATCCGTTCCTTACCGAAACGAGATCCAGAACAACCAGTTGGACTTTAAACAACACTTTAAATTATAATAAATCATTTGGGATGCACGACATCGATGTACTGTTGGGTATTTCCAGAGAAAAAAGTGAGTTTAGATCTGTAGGCGGAAGTAACAATGAACTTGCCTCTGACCAACTATTGGCATTGAGTGCAGGTATAGGAGACGAATCTTCCTATGGATTTAATTCAACAAATTCATTACAATCCTATTTTGGAAGATTAAGTTATGACTTCGACAACAAATACTATGTACAGACAAGTGTAAGACGCGACGGATCTTCCCGATTTGGCAAAACCAATAAATATGGAACATTTTATTCCGTATCCTTGGGATGGGCAGTACATAATGAGGACTTTTTTTCTTCCGACCTGATCAGTATGTTAAAGCCAAGGTTTAGCTATGGAACTTTGGGGAATCAACTTATCCCAGAGCATTTATTTCTATCCAGGATTGCATCTGGCGGGCAACAGCTAAACTATCCATTTGGTGAAGGCGCCAGTCAGCCCATAGTTGTGGGTGCCATTAGTACTTCATTACCAACCCCGGACATAAGATGGGAAGAAACGGCAACAACAAATATCGGTTTGGATATTGGGTTCTTACAAAACCGTATTAAAGGTTCCTTTGATTATTTTATTTCCAAAACTTCTGATATGTTGGTATCGGTACCGATTCCTGCCAGTTCAGGTATTACAACTTTCCCCTTGACCAACGGTGGTAATCTGGAAAACAAAGGTTGGGAATTCTCGACTACTTATAGCAGTGAAAACAATAAGGATTTCTCTTATGATATAACTGCGAATATAAGTGGTTCCAGAAACAAGGTAACAAAACTTGGAGTTGCCAATGAATCCTTTACTGATGGTTTTATTGAATTCAACAATTTCCCGACTACGCGCACAGAAGTTGGAGGAGAAATTGGAAGGTTCTATTTATTTAAAGCTGATGGCATTTTTCAAAATCAGGCAGAAATTGATGCACATGCTATACAACCCAATGCTGCTCCCGGGGATTTAAGATTTTTGGATACTTCTGGGGATGGTACACTGGATGATGATGACAAACAGTTCTTGGGCAGTGGTCTTCCAGATTTCGAATATGGGATAACCCTTACTGGTCGCTATAAAAATTTCGATGCCAGTATGTTTTTTCAAGGTACACAAGGAAATGAAATTTACAACGGTGTAAAAATGTGGTTGTACAGAACCGATAGACAAAATATGTCTCCAGATTTATTAAATGCCTGGACACCCCAGAATACCGGAAGCTCTATTCCTAGAAATGCCTTTGGAGATCCTAACAACAATATTCGCCCTTCCAGTTACTTCTTGGAAGACGGCTCCTATTTTAGGTTAAAGAACATTCAGATAGGATATACCATGCCGGAATCGGTAATTAACAAATTGACTATTTCCAAAATGAGGTTATACCTTACTGCTAATAATGTATTTACGGTTACTGACTATTCTGGTTTCGATCCAGGACTTGGAAATGGAGGCACATTTACCAAGGGAGTGGACAGAGGATTTTACCCACTATCCAAATCATTTATTTTAGGTATAAACCTATCGCTTTAATGGACAGCATTAAATTTTTAAAAATCACGATAATGAAAAAAAATAGATATATACTGATTGCTTTTTTAACTATAAGCTCATTGATATCCTGTAGCGACGATTTTATAGAAGTGGCCAATAAGGAAACCTTGACCGATTCCAGTTTTTGGCAAACCGAAAGCCACGCCTTACAGGCGCTTACCGCAACTTATGGTGCCTTACACGGTGCCGATGGAAGCAAATGGACCTTTTTTGAAGAAATCTATGTTGCAATGGCATACCGCGGTGATGATATAATAAACAATACAGCAGAAACTTACGGGAGAACTCTTGCTAGTTTTAGCAATACCACAGAAGAAAGTGGGCCATATAACATTTGGAAAGCGGCCTATACAGGCATTGGCCGTGCCAATCAAATTCTGGAAAAAGTACCAGAAATGGAGGCCCTGTCACAGGAAACTAAGGATGTGATCGTAGCCGAGGCAAAATTCTTGAGAGCTTATTATTATTTTTGGTTGGCCACAGGGTTTGAAAACGTACCTCTTTTGACAAATTTTGAGGTGGATTTGGATAATTTATTTCCAAACCAAGCTTCTAAAACCGAGGTTTGGACACAAATAGAAAAGGACCTCGCAGAGGCAGAACCAAAATTGTTGTTAGATCACCCTACAGAATGGAAAGGTAGAGCTACCCAAGGTGCGGCCAAAGCACTGTTGGGCAAGGCATATCTATTTCAAGAGAAATGGGGCGATGCGGAATCAAAATTGGCAGAAGTTGTGGGCATGGATTATGATCTACTTGATAACTACGCAGATAACTTCAATGGGAATTCAGAAAATGGGCCAGAGAGTATTTTTGAAGTACAGTTTTCAGGTGATCGTTCCAATGGTAATGATGAACGCCAAGTTTTCAATTTTGAAATTGCCCCTGCTGCATTTGGTGGTTGGGAACTTTTATTTCCATCGCAGTGGCTTGTAGATGAAATGAAAACCGATCTCGATGCCAACGGTGACCCTAGTCAGCGGGTTTATGAAAGTATTTTCTTTGATGACCCCAATTCTGAAATGTACAGTATGGAAGCTGGAGAAAACATTCCCTACAGTGATGTGGCCTTGGATTTAAACCATCCAAAATATTTTAAAAAATACTCTTTCAATGCCGATGAAGACTTTTACAATGGCACTAATATTACTATCATCCGTTTTGCAGATGTGCTTTTAATGTATGCAGAGGCCTTAAATGAAAACAATAAGACTCCCGAAGCTATAATCGAGATAAATAAGGTAAGGGCCAGGAGTAATGCGGTTCCTTTGGGCAGCATGAGTAAAGAGGCATTAAGAGATCAGATCAGGCACCATGAACGTCCTGTAGAATTGGCCATGGAGTTTGGTATACGTTGGTTCGACCTATATAGATGGCAGCGTGGGAGTACTGCTACCGAATCCATCAAAACCACTTTGCTAAACCATGGCAAACCCAATGCGGACAATTTTACCGATAAGCATATTGTATACCCAATACCTTTGCAAGAATTGAATATCAATTCAAACCTTAATCAAAATGCAGGCTGGTAACAAAACACAATAATGAGTTGATTTTGAGTTAGTTTTTTTTGACGTGAACGCCTAAAGGTTTAATTATCTTTAGGTGTTTACATTTTATCCCTGTAGTAAAAACCTATTGAAGATGGAACCATATTTTAAAAATTTTAAATTCTATATTGTATTGTCAATGATTTTTGCGTTGCAATCCTGTAAATACGGGATAGAAAACAAAACCGAGGTAATTGAAATTGATGAAAAGACCTTGTTCTCCTCAATCCCGGCAATGGAGACAGGTATACAATTCATAAATCATATTCCTGAGAGCGCTGCTATGAACAGCATGGTCTATGAGTATTATTATAACGGTGGAGGTGTGGCAATCGGTGATATTGACAATGATGGGCTACCCGATATCTATTTTACCGCCAACCTTGAGGAGAATAAATTATATAGGAACAAAGGTAGTTTTGAGTTTGAGGACATTTCCAAAAAAGCAAAAGTAGAAGGAACATTTGGGTGGACCACAGGTGTTACTATGGCAGACGTAAATGCCGATGGCTGGTTGGATATCTACGTGTGCAAGTCGGGTAAGGGCAAGGAAGAAAACAGGGAAAATCTCTTATTCATAAATAATAAAAACGGCTCCTTTACCGAGGAAGCGAAGAAATACGGACTCAACTTTTCTGGTTATAGTACCCAAGCCTCCTTTTTCGATTTTGACAAGGACGGGGACTTGGATATGTTTTTGTTGAACCACAATGTAACTCCGATCACCACCAATAATCCTGAAAACTTCAAGCTAGAAAAGAACTACTTGTCCGGTGACCGATTATTCCGAAATGACCAAGGTAAATTTATTGATATTTCCAGTAAAGCCGGTATTTTAGGGAATTCACTGGGCTTCGGACTAGGGGTTTCCATAGGGGACCTAAATCAAGATGGATGGCCAGATATATATGTTGCCAATGATTATATAGAGCAGGATTACTTATACTACAATAATGGAAATGGAACATTTTCCGAAGGCCTAAAACGATCAATGGGACATACCTCCCATTTCTCAATGGGGACAGATATAGCCGATTTTAACAATGATGGCCTTTTGGACATTATTTCACTTGATATGGTGGCAGAGGATAATTACGGGATAAAAACCAGTATGAGCGGAATGAACCCAAAGGCTTTTCAACATGCCGTTAATAATGGGTTCCATTATCAGTATATGTACAATGCCTTACAAATGAACAATGGCAACGGAACTTTCGGAGACTTGGCCCAATTAGCCGGAATTTCGAATACAGATTGGAGTTGGGGTCCCCTTTTTGCCGATTTCGACAATGATGGGCTAAAGGACCTATTCATTTCCAACGGACTCAAAAGGGATTTCCGAAATAATGACTTTAGAAAATACAAAATTAAGCGCTTAGAGGAGGCCAAAAAAAATGGTGAGAATATGGCCCAAGTGATAGAGGAACTGGTAAATAAAACACCGCAGAGGAAAACCCACAACTATTTTTTCAAAAATAATGGCGACTTAACTTTTGAAAAAGCAATGACTCATTGGGGTGTGGACATACCAACTTTTTCCAACGGGTCGGCATATGCTGATCTAGACCTAGATGGGGATTTGGATTTGGTTATCAGCAACATCGATGAAGAAGCTACGGTTCTAAGAAACAATTCTATAGCAAACTATCTACAATTTCAGTTTGAAGGAAATGACCAAAATCCATTTGGAGTGGGCACTAAAATCCTATTAGAAACTGATGAAGGTCTTCAAATTGCAGAAAACTACCCCACAAGAGGCTATCAATCCGCGGTAGAGCCGGTACTGCATTTCGGATTGGGCCAATCTAAGACCATAAAAAATGCCATCGTTACGTGGCCAGATGGGAAAAGTGAAACAATAACGAATCCGAACATAAATCAAAAAATAAGGGTAGGATATAAGAATGCGGAAAGCGTTGATCAAAACCCTAAAAGCAGTATATCGCCCATTTTTAAAGATATCACAGAAGTTGTTAAAGTTAAGCATGCACATATTGAAAATGAATACGATGACTTTTCCGGTGAAATTCTCCTTCCCCACAAAATGTCCCAATTTGGTCCTGCCCTTGCCGTTGGGGATGCAAATAATGATGGCCTGGAGGATTTTTTCATAGGTGGCGCTAAGGGTTACGCTGGCGGTATTTATCTACAAAAGGAGAATGGAACTTTTGCATCTATGAATCCCAGTGCTTGGATCATGGAAAAGGAATACGAAGATGTGGATGCCCACTTTTTTGATGCCGACAGTGATGGAGACCTAGACCTATATGTAGTAAGCGGCGGAAATGAAAGGGAAGCCAATAGCAATATGTATCAAGACCGACTTTATCTTAATAATGGTGGACAATTCAAAAAATCGACGGATAGACTTCCCAAAATGAGTATTAGTGGCAGTACTGTAAAACCTTTCGATTTTGATGAAGACGGTGATTTGGATCTATTCGTCGGCAGCCGCATGTTTCCACAAAAATATCCCTACGCCCAGACCAGTAAATTATTGGAAAATGTTAATGGTATTTTTAAGGATGTTACTCTAGAAAAGGCACCTGCCCTTGAGGATGCAGGAATGATCACCGATGCCATATGGACGGATTATGACGGAGACAATAAAACAGATTTGATTTTAGTTGGGGAATGGACTGGCATTAAATTCTACAATTATAAAAATGGACAATTTGAGCTAAATCCAGACATTTTACCTCAAAGCAAGGGATGGTGGAATTGCATTGAAGCATCGGATATGGATGGTGATGGGGATATCGATTTCGTGGTAGGAAACTTGGGATTGAATTCCAAGTACAAAGCCTCCAAAAATGCCCCTTTTGAAGTGTACTCCACAGATTTTGACGATAATGGCACGAATGATATTGTTTTGGGATATTATGATCAAGGAGATTTATTTCCCTCACGAGGCCGTGAATGTTCCTCCCAGCAAATGCCTTTTATAAAAGAAAAATTTCCAACGTACGATAGTTTTGGTTCGGCCAAACTTCATCAGGTATATGACAAAGAAAAATTAAAAGAAGCCCTGCATCTGAAAGTCATTTCATTTGCATCTGTCTACTTGGAAAATTTAGGGAATGGTCAGTTCAATAACCATAACTTGCCCAATGAGGTACAGATATCGGCCATAAATAATATCCACATTCAAGATTTTGATGGCGATGGAATAAATGATATCCTGGTTGCAGGGAACTTGTACCAGACAGAGGTAGAAACCCCTAGAAACGATGCCAGTATAGGTATGATCCTAAAGGGATCGGGCACATCGATGTTCACGCCCGTGCCATTTTCTAAAAGTGGACTTTTCTTAAACGGTGACGTCAAGAAAATTAAGGCTATTAGAATTGGGAATGCACAAAATTCTTCTTACTTGGTTGCCAAGAACGATGATTCCCTAAAATTGATCGGCATTCGCTAAAACATTTCCAGAAAATAGTTTAGGGAAGGGTTTGTATTGTTTTTTTTCCATGCAGCGAAAAGTTCTGTCTTATAAGGAACCTGGTCCAGTTCCAAATATCTTATCCTATAATTATGCTCATCACGTAGCGAATTGGGAACAATGGATATTCCCATGCCATTTTCCACTAACTTAAATATTGTAGGACCGTGAATTGATTTGTGTGAAATTCGTGGGCTAAATCCATAATCGGTGCATAAATTCTGAATCTGCTGAAAATACATTGGACTATTTTCATTGGGAAAAAGGATAAAGGACTCCTCAGACAATTGCCCCATATTTTGAAAATTATCCTTGGTAATAGCATGATCCTCGGGCAAAACCAAGGTAAAATTTTCCTGGTAAACAGATTTGATCATCAGCTCCGATGATACCCTATTGGAACGCATGAAACCAATATCCAATTGTTCCTGTTCCAGTGCCTTTATCTGTTCGGTATTTGTAAGTTCCTCCAAATAAAAATTAATCTTGGGATGTGTGTTTCCAAACCTCTTGATAATGGTAGGTAAATACATCTGCATGGCAGAACCTACAAATCCAATTTTCAATTGTCCCATTACTCCTTCCTGGGACAACTGCCAACGTTCCATAGAATCGTCCAACTGTTTCAGTACTAGCTGTACCTCCCTTACCAAAAGTTGTCCAGGCCTACTAAGGGCCACCTTTCTATTGGTTCTATCAAATAACGAAACTCCCAAAATTCCTTCCAACTGTTTTATTTGCTGACTAAGGGCCGACTGCGAAATATAAAGGATTTCGGCAGCTTTTCTATAATGCAAGATTTCGGCCAACACCAAAAAATAGCGTAGCGACCGAAGTTCTATTTGATTAGTAATACTTATCATTTGAGAAGTAATAAGAATTGTTAAAGATCAAAAGTACGATTAAATTTGTTCTCCTAAAAAATAATAATACTATGGAAACCAAAAGCAATAAAGACTTGGATACAATTTTGAATGCCCTGTTTATTCCATATATGGAACGAGTTCCAGATGTCCAGAAAATAAGTAAGGCCATGATTTCCCATGGCATTATTAAAGATGAAAGTGAGATAGTAAACGATCATATCGCTTTTCGGACCCTTGGTATTCCCCATTTGGGAATAGCTTCTTTCGAAAAAATATTCTTGCATTACGGATACCAAAAAAGGGACTATTATTATTTTGAAGGAAAGAAATTGGATGCCTACTGGTATGCTCCACCTGCAGACAATTATCCACGAATTTTTATGAGTGAACTTAGGGTTTCCGAACTTTCAGAGGAAGCTCAGAAAATAATTAAAAAGTATACCCAGCATATTGCTAAAGACCCAGTGGATGATATTGACCTGAACGACCCCAAAGAAGTTGGCAAGTTTTTTTATAAGCCATTATGGGAAATGCCCAGTTTGGCAGATTATAACACCCTTGCAGATGAAAGTGAATATGCCGCCTGGGTAATCTATAATAGGTATTATCTGAATCATTATACCATAAGCGTCCATGATCTTCCAGAAGCTTATAACTCCATAGAAAAATTCAACGCTTTTTTGGAGTCCTTTGATATAAAATTGAATACCTCTGGGGGCAAGATAAAAACAAGTAAAGACGGACTATTAAAACAGAGCAGCACTATCGCCAAAATGGTGGATGCAGAATTTATGAACGGTGAGAAAGCCGAAATACCAGGAAGCTATGTGGAATTTGCGGAACGCCTTCCTTTACCGGCATATCATGATGGTAAGACAATAAACTTTTCTAGAATACAAAGGCGGGATGGATTTGAATCGGCCAACGCCGACAAAATATTTGAAAGTACTTATAGAGAACAGACTAACAATGTGTAAATATGAATGAAGTGATAAAAGATCTTGGGTTAAAAACACCTTTTTACAGTGGAAGCAGTGGACAGAAAAATTGGTTGGGAAATGGTGTCAAAACCAATATAAAGTCTCCAGTAGATGGCCAACTTATTGGGGAAGTAACCTTTGCTGATAACAAAGATTATGAACGACTTATGGCCGAAGCTCAAATTGCTTTTCCCATTTGGAAGGCCATGCCGGCGCCGCATAGAGGCGAAATAGTAAGGCAATTTGGGGATGCCCTGAGACAGGAAAAGGAAAACTTGGGAAAGTTGGTAAGCTATGAGATGGGCAAGAGTCTTCAAGAAGGCTATGGAGAAGTTCAAGAAATGATCGATATATGCGATTTTGCAGTTGGGCTATCCCGCCAATTATACGGGCTACAAATGCATTCGGAAAGGCCTGGGCATAGAATGTTCGAACAATGGCACCCTTTGGGGGTAGTTGGCATAATCTCGGCATTTAATTTTCCGGTTGCAGTTTGGGCATGGAACGCTGCCATTGCTTGGGTTTGCGGAAATGTATGTATCTGGAAGCCTTCGGAAAAAACACCTTTCTCGTCTATGGCCTGCCAAGAAATATTTAAAAAGGTCCTTTTAGCAAATAATCTTCCCGAAGGTATTTCCAACCTCATCATTGGAGATAGTACCATTGGAAAATCTATGGCTGCCGATCAGAACATAGCACTAGTTTCAGCTACCGGCTCTACTAAAATGGGTAAAAGTGTAGCCGAAACTGTGGGAAGGCGTTTGGGAAAATCAATTTTGGAACTAGGTGGCAACAATGCTATTATCGTAGCGGAGGATGCCGATCTAAACCATGCTGTTCCCGCCATCGTCTTTGGAGCCGTTGGAACAGCTGGCCAACGTTGTACCTCTACAAGACGTTTGATCGTCCATGAAAGTCAATACGAATCCCTTTTGGAGAAACTAAAACAAGCCTATGGACAGCTGCGTATAGGTGACCCCTTGGATCAAAAAAATCATGTAGGGCCACTAATTGATACCATGGCAGTGGAAGCATATAAAAATACTGTAAGAACAGCCCAGGAACACGGGGGCGAACTTGCTCATGGAGGTCAAGTACTGGAAGGTGAAAAGTATACTTCTGGATGTTATGTAATGCCCACTATTATCAAAGCCAAAGCAGATATGGCCATAATGAAACAGGAAACTTTTGCTCCAATATTATATGTTACCTCCTATAAAGATCTGAATGAAGCAATTGACATCCAAAACAATGTACCCCAAGGACTGTCCTCTTCAATTTTTACCCTGAATATGAGAAAAGCAGAGACCTTTCTGTCACACTCAGGTTCCGATTGTGGGATTGCCAATGTTAACATTGGTACCTCCGGTGCGGAAATTGGTGGAGCATTTGGCGGTGAAAAAGAAACAGGTGGTGGCCGTGAAAGTGGTTCCGATTCCTGGAAAGCCTATATGAGAAGACAGACCTGTACGGTAAACTATAGTACAGATTTACCATTGGCACAGGGGATAAAATTTGATTTATAGTAGGCGGTATTTAAAGTTACCTTTTTTATAATGGATAATGCCAGGTAATATAACCTAGTTCGTAGCAATATGGTGGTTCAATCCGTAGTTATCCAAATTTGATATACTAAGAACTGGGCTTTCAATCTCTTGGAGGCCCATTTTTTCATTGGATCTCATAAACTACTTTAACAAGCTTCAAATTCTAAGGAAATTCACATTGAAACTGGGACGGGACAAAAATAATTTTATTGCAATAACATTCGAATAGGAGACACTATCCCTTCTTATACTTGGCTACCCTTCCTTCCTATTCGATAAAAACCTCACCTCCCACAACACCCCTGGACAGATTCATTGGGTTTATCTTAGCACCTGAAAATTGGCATATTCAATTACCTCAATTTATATGGTAATCGTAGCTATAAATATTACTTGACCATAATTATTGACCCCCTGCTTTTTGACTTGTAAACTATTTTTAGAATGAAAAATGAAAAATGAAAACTAAACCACTCTGCACTGAAAGTGCAGAGGTTTTCTTTACAAGGGACTGAAAGTCCCTGGGACTATTCCAATATAAAATTGGAATTATCCGAACCGTCCCGTCTATGATGCTCCAAATAGTCATTGACCATCTTATCGGTTACATTGCCCGTACTCCAGACCCCATAACCGCTCGCCCAAAAATGCTGACCCCAATAGCGTTCCTTTAAATGAGGAAACTCCTGTTGGAGCTTTCTCGATGTCCTGGCTTTCATTTGTTTGACCATCGAACTTACATTCATCCTTGGGGCGTATTCAACGTGCATATGGACATGATCGGAGCTCACCACTCCTTTCATTATCTCAACCCCTTCAGCTTCACATATTTGTATCAGAAGATCACGACAACGTTTCTGAACATCACCACTTAAAACCTTATATCTATACTTGGTAACCCAAACCAGATGACAAGTCAACCGGCTAACGGTATGCGATCCCTTTCTCAATGTATGACCCATACCCCTAAATTATGTATTTTTTCGCAGTACTAAAGTGCTGCAATAAATTGCAGGGTTTTACTCCCTAGCCTGAGACCAATAAAGAAAAAAGGAACAATAGTTTCCCATTGTTCCTTTTACAACTAAACTAACTCAACAAATTTTATTTTTTGGACAAATAGGTCTCGGAAGAAAATGTAAAAACATCGGAATCCGTACGCGCAGTATCAAAAATTGCCTGCATCTCCGATACCACCTCTGGGTGCAATTGGGCAACATTATTTTCCTCTCCCAAATCCTCTTTTAAATTATAAAGCTCCATTGGGGCATCGGCATTTTTCAATACATCGTATTTAACAGCCTTCCAATCCCCTTTTCTTATAGCCTGTCGCCCCCCTTTTTCATGAAATTCCCAATAAAGATAATCGTGTTGTTTCTGATTCCCGTTCTGCATAAGGGCAGGAAGAAAGGAAATACCGTCAAGATTGTTGGGAACGGATACCCCGGCAATTTCGGATATGGTGGGAAAGACATCCCAAAACGCTGATATATGGTCTGTTTGGCTGTTGGCCTTTATCTTTCCGGGCCAGCGCACAATCATAGGAACCCTAATGCCACCCTCGTAAAGATCACGTTTAAACCCCTTTAAAGGACCATTGCTATCAAAGTATTCCGGGTCGGCCCCACCTTCTTGATGCGGACCATTATCGGATGTAAATACTATTATGGTATTATTGCCCAGGCCCAATTCCTCCACCTTATCCATAATTTCCCCCACCTGATTGTCCAATAAGCTGACCATAGCTGCAAATGCAGCATGGGATTCCTTCTGGGACCTATAAGGCCCTAGATTAAATTCAGGGCCATCATCGGTTCCCTTATACACTTTTTCAGGAGGATATTTTCCTCTGTGTTTTTCCATATAATCTTCGGGCGCAACTAGTTCCGCATGGGGAATAATGGACGGCACGTATAGAAAAAATGGTTTCCCTTTGTTGTCTTCCATAAACTGTAAGGTTTGGGTATGTATAAGTTTTGGCGCATAGCTTCCATCACCTTTATTCAAATTTTCTTTAAGTACTATCGAGTCCCTATTGGACCAAAGATGGTATGGATAATAATTGTGCCCCATACGTTGGCAATTATATCCAAAAAAAGTATCAAAACCTTGATTTATTGGATCTCCTTCCGACCCTGGGAAGCCCAAGCCCCATTTTCCAAAGGCACCTGTAACGTACCCGGCTTTTTTTAAGGTCTCCGCCAGGGTATAAGTATTGTCGGGTATGGGATACTGGCCCTCCGGTTGAATTTCCTTATTTCCCCTTACAACGGTATGTCCTGTATGCATCCCTGTCATTAAGGCCGAGCGTGAAGGGGCGCATACCGTACTTCCGGAATAGTGCTGGGTAAACCTGATTCCCTGTGAGGCCAATCTGTCTATATTGGGGGTAGAAAACTTTTTTTGTCCGTATACGCTAAGGTCGCCATAGCCAAGGTCATCTGCCAAAATATAGATTATATTGGGCTTGCCAACTTCGGTAATTTTCGGCTCCTCATTTTTGGCTTCTTCCCTACAGGATGTAAATAGTATACCAACACCTATAAGGATATAGTAAAAGGGTATTAGTTTTGTAGTGATCATCATTTATCTTTTATGAATTAATTTAGTTTTTTTTAGGAATCATAGTCTGGATTTGGAACTTTGGGTATGGGTGCCCCTGTTTCATTCAACCAAACTTTTAATAGGTTTAATAACTCCTTGGCTTTTGAGGGATTGGAAGTGTTCAAATTATTTCTTTCCCCAAGGTCGTCCCTAAGGTTGTAAAGTTCAATTTCATTATCTTCATAGTAGTAATGCAGTTTCCAATCGCCTTGCATCACTACGGAACCCGGTCGGGTTCTAAACATAGGATCGCGGCCATCATCCATTTTAGGGTCGTACGCTTCCAAATAGATAGGAAAATGCCAGAACAAGGGTCGCTCGCCCATGGTCCCACCCTTCAATAAAGGCATCAAATTTTGGCCGTCGGATCTATAATTGGGCATATCTACATTCAAAAGTTCCATGAAAGTTGGAAAAAAATCCAAATTACTGATTGGCTCCCCTATTATTTTGCCTGCCATATTTGTTCCAGGCCATTTAATAGTACATGGCACCCTTATTCCACCCTCATAATAGGAACCTTTACCTGCCCTTAAGGGCTCTTGGGTGGATATGCTCCTAATTCCTCCATTATCCGAGGTAAATATTAAAATAGTATTTTGTTCCAAACCCAGTTCGGCTATACTCTTTAATATCTTTCCCACATTTTGGTCCACGGTTTCCACCATGGCCGCATAGACAGATGAAATTTTCTTTGGATTAGATTTGCCCGCGTATTTTGTTACAAGCTCTTGTTTGGCCTGCAAAGGGGTATGGACTGCATAAAATGGCAGGTATACAAAAAAAGGTCGGTCCTTATTATCCCTGATAAATTGAAGACTTTCTTGTGTTAATCGGTCCGTAAGGTTCTCCCTTTCCGGCCCGGATTCTAGATTTGACAAATCATTATAAGGACTAAAATAGCCATCACGACCTGGATTTCCCCTGATACCTCCGCCTACATTAACATCAAAACCTTGTTCTGTAGGATCTTTGCCCAAATGCCATTTGCCAAAAACCCCGGTAGTATATCCGGCTTTTTTAAAGACCTCAGCCATGGTAATATCTTTCAACAACAGGGAATCTGTATTTTCAATGGGAACCAACTTTCGGGATTTTTTGTTCCCTCTCGCCGATGGACTTACGGTATAGACCCCATGTCTGGGAGTATTTAGGCCTGTCATTAAACATGCCCTGCTCGGTGCACAATTGGCAGCTGCGGAATAGCTTCTTGGAAAAACCATACTTTCCGAAGCCAGCAGGTCTATATTGGGGGTTTCAAAAAATTCCCCTCCCATAAAACCGGTATCTTTCCATCCCAAATCGTCTACATTAATAAAAATTACATTGGGCTTTGCCAATGGAATTTCTTGTACCTTGTCCTTATTTACCCCTAAACAAGAAATAAGTAGGGTACAGAGTATAAAAACAAGTATCCTTGGAACCATACACTTTTGCATTAACTAATGATATGAAGTTTTTGAATATAAATATAAAAGGCTGCTTAGGAAAACCCAATCAGCCTTTTATAAAAATGCTTATCTATACCCGTTGTTGGTTGGGTCCGATTCCAAAAGAGCCGGATTCAAAGTAAATTCTTCCGGAGGTATAGGAAGCAATATATGATGGGGCTGTATATTGGCAGCTGGGTTATAGACTCTATACTCCGTGGTTTTTACCACATCCAAAAGTATCCCCCATCTAATTAAATCCATTCGTCTGTGTCCTTCTCCGCCCAACTCCCATCGCCTTTCGTCATAAATAGCCTGTCGGAAAGTTTCCTGGGTAAGACTGGCCAATGGCTGGTCTGGCTCATAGGCCCTTTCCCGAACTTTATTAATGTATTGGTAGGCACTAGCAGGGCCATTAAGTTCATTTTCTGCTTCCGCAGCCATAAGGTACACGTCTGCCAATCTAAATATGATCTTATTGTCCCCATGGTTTCCCCTAGGTGAATTTACCTGGTCCAGATTCCACATTTTGGGCATGTATGGGAAATTAAGCTCAAATCCAAGATATTCTGTAACTATATTCTGTGATCTTCTTAGATCGTCCAACGGAAAATCATTGACATAACCCGGTAAAGGTATGGATAGGCCATAGCCGGTGAAACCTTCACTTCTATCCCCCAAAGCAGCACTCAGCGCATTCTGTTGTGTGGGGTCTTTAGGTTCGTCCCTGATCCTTGGGGTAAAATGATCCACCCAATCGTTACTTCTTACGTCCCGGACAAAATCGATTTCCCAAATGTTCTCAGCATTGTACTCGTTGTTGGGGTCGAATACGGCTGCGTAATCATCCAATAAATCATGTGGGGAATTATTAATTATCTCAACTGCCTTATCCCGTGCTTGTTCCCATTTTTCTTGCGTAAGAAGAATTTTTACCATAACTGTGGCAGCGGCCCATTTGGTGGCTTTTCCCTGGTCCGTTTCAGATAATGAATTGGGCATTAGGTCCTGTGCCTTTTGAAGATCCACAAGTATTTCGTTTCTGATCATGGTTTTATCCGCTCTGGGCAATACCTGAATTTCACTTATGGGTAGATTGTCCCTATAATAAGGTACGTCCCCCCAGAGGTTGGTTAGATGGTAATAGGCATAAGAACGTAAGTACAAAGTTTGTCCCTCAAAAAGGTTCCTCTCCTCCTGCGTTAAAGTTTGATTCAATTCCAATTGTTCTAGAATGGTGTTTGCATTAAGAATAATGGAATATAGGTTTTGCCAAGTTAAAGGTGCACCTGCTCCTTGGTCTATTGCACCAATATTACTTTCACTTAAGGTATAGGCCTGCGTTGGTTCTACCTGACCAAAGATTCTATTGGGGCCAATTATATCGGCCCCGTTCTCATAATAACGGTCTAATCCAATTTTTCCATGTAGGGAATTGTCTTTGTATATATTATACAACCCCACTATCGCCAAATCAAATTCCGTAGGAGTGTTAAAAAAATTGGACGGTGAGGCCAAATCCCTAGGTTCTTCCTCCAGAAATTTATCACAGCCAAAAAGTAAGGTAATGACCGTGACTATTAGTAAAATATTAATATGTTGTTTCATTTTCTTAATCTTATATATTGTTACTAAATGATGCATAGCTTGTTATTTTTAGAAATTTACCTTAACCCCTGCGGAAATTGTTCTGGAAGTGGGATATTGCCCTCTTGAGAATCCTATGGAAAGATTTTCCTGATCCCTATCAAACTGACTGGTTTCCGGATCTTTTAATCTAAAATCGGAAAGAATGAAAAGATTGGTTCCGGTTACATATACATTGATTGCCTTAAACCCCTTTAAGCCCAAATTATCCACAGGTATATTATAGCCCAATCTCAAACTTTTAAGACGAATATGGGAACCATCTTCGATCATGGCGGAGTTGTTGTATATTTCAGATAATGCGGCTACAGCCCCCGCTCTTGGAATATCTGAAGTTGGGTTCTCAGGTGTCCATCTATTGAGTGTTTCAGCATATTTTGTGGTTTCCGAACGGCCAAAAAATGCTGTTTGGGTAAGACTATTGAAGACTTCATTGCCATAGGTACCCTGAAAGAAAAAATCTAAATCAAAGTTGTTATATGAAAATGTATTGCCAAGACCGTAATAGAAATCAGGCTGAGGACTACCCAAAACCACAAAGTCATCTTCATTTACCTCTCCATCTCCATTCGTATCATCAAAATGGGGACCACCTACATCTTGACTACCACCTAGACCAGCAGCATCAATCTCTTCTTGCGATTTCCATGTTCCCAAATAACGAACCCCTGTAAATACAGGAGCACTTTCGCCAACTATAAGACGCGCCCCGGTTCCTCCCTGTTGCGCAGGCGTAGCAAGATTAATGAAATCAACACCTCCCAAGTCTACAACCTTGTTATTATTACTAGATAACGATAGAGATGAAGTCCACTTAAAATTGTCGTTTGAAACGTTAACACTATTGACCATAAACTCTACTCCTTTATTTTCCACCTTGCCAATGTTTTGCAATTTGCTTACAAAGCCGGTTTGCCTAGGTAATCGGGCATCGAGCAAAAGATCTTCGGTATTTTTTTTGTAATAATCAATCTCCACTGATAGTCGATTATTAAAGAAACCCATTTCCAGACCTATATCCAACTGCTTGGTAGTCTCCCATTTTAATTCGGGATTTTCGGGTCTTCCCAAAACAACTCCTGGTTGTTCTATCCCATTAAATGTGGTATTGGCACCATTTAAAATAGCCAAAGTCCTATAGGAAGGTATTGCCTGACTTCCAGATCTACCATAACTGGTACGAAACTTAAGCTCGCTGAAAATATTAAGATCCTGAATAAATTCCTCTTCCGCTAATTTCCATGCGAAGGCTCCAGAAGGAAAAAATGCATACTTGTTACCTGGGGCGAAACGAGAGGAACCATCTACCCTCCCCACTATCGTGAAAAGGTATTTATTGTCCAGGGAATAATTTATTCTTCCCAACCATGAGGCCAGTTGAAAAGAATCATAACCAGAAACTACTTCGTTTCGTGTGGGATTGGACCCAAATCCAAGATTATTATATCCCGTAACATCGTTTGATATTTGAAATGCCCTCGCCACGCTTTCCTCCAGCTCTGTTTTTTGGAGGGTAAACCCCGCCAAAACAGTTAGGTAGTCGTCCTGACCAATGGTCTTATTATAAGTTAAGGTATTCTCATTGATATACCCTGTTCTCACAGAATTACGCACTTCGGCATTCCCTCCATTTTGAACGATTAAATTGTTGGGCAAGGCTCCGGGATTAAAAATATTTCTTTTAAAGTTGTTCAATTCGGGGCTAAAAGTCGTTTTGAAAACCCAGTTTGAGAAGGGTCTGAATTCCATATAAAGGTTCCCCAATATATTGGTTTCCAAATTATGGTCCTGTTTTAATCGTATATCCGCCTCATAATTCGATGCTATTCCATCAGTGATCGGGTCCAATGCCGTATAATTACCCTCTTCGTCATAAATTGCTCTTGTAGGAGTGGTGAAAAGAAAGAGGTTATCCAAACTGAATTTATTATTTTCCTTTTTCAATTTGGCAATATTTACCCTCATTCCTACTTTAAACTTTTCAGAAAGTTTAATATCCAAATTGGTCCTGAAAACATATTTACTGATTCCTGTGGCCCTAACAAGACCTTCTTGATCAAAATAATTCCCGGACACATAATAATTGATATTTCTATTTTCAGAAATCCCCGATACGGATACATCAATATTTTGCACAGGGGCCGTATGTGTTACCTGATCTATCCAATCTACATTGGGAACAGTGGCAAGATCGGGAAACGGTAAGGCGGCATTTCTAAATTCTGCATCCTCATTGGCATAGGCCGCATGTTGGGGACCATCAAGGAAATCTACTTGGGTTACCATAGACTGAAGTCCAGTATATGCATTAACCGATACGTTGGGTATACCCGGAGTAGCGCCGGCACCGCTTTTTGTTGTTACCAATATAACCCCATTGGCGCCACGTGTACCATATATGGAAACGGCAACGGCATCTTTTAGAATATCTATGGAATGAATATCATTTGTATTCAGATTGCTCAAATTGTAGTCGGTCCCCACGATAACACCATCTATGACCCATAACGGTTCATTGTTGCCTTGAATAGAATTTCCGCCACGTATCCTTATAGTTGTTGCCGCTCCTGGCTCTCCGCTAATTTGTGAAACCTGAACACCGGAAGCTCTTCCCTGCAAAGATTGGTCTATCCTGGCTACCGGAAGGTTTTCCAAATCCGCCCCACCAACTTTACTCACGGAACCAGTCAAATCCTTTCTGCGAACTTCACCGTAACCTATTAATACTACCTCGTCCAATCCTGCAGCACTTTCCATTAAAACTACACTAAGACTTGTCTGTCCGTTTACCTGGACTTCCTTGGAGGCAAACCCGATATAGGATACAACCAGGACGGCATTTTCACTAGCAACTTCTATAGTGAAATTTCCATCAAAATCGGCTGTAACACCATTGGTTGTTCCTTTTTCAACGATGTTTGCACCAGGTAAAGGGGCACCATTGTCATCTACAATTTGTCCAGAAACCGTGGATTGAAGTTTATAGAAACCAGGCAAGAGCTTTGAATTGTCAGTACTCCCTGAAACACCACGTTCTTTTAGAAATATTTGTTTATCCACAACATTGTGTGTGGTTCTTGTATTTCCAAATATCCTTTTCAGAATACTGGTTACGAGCTCTTTGTTAGCTTTTACACTTACAACTCGATTTAGATCAACTTCCTTTATCTGGTATACAAAATGAAAATCGGTTTGGCTTTCAATTTCATCAATAAGCCTTTCGATCGTTACATTGTTGAGGTCTAGGGTAATCTTCGTACGCTGTGCATAGGATGAATTGGCCTGCATGGTAAACAAGACCAAAAACATGAATAACATACTGATTTTCATCTTTAAACTGAGTTTAAGCAATGGGTACGACCTTCTCTTTTGGTCAAGAATTTTTTTCATACTTTTATAATGTTTGATTGTGGTTAAACTTAAATGTTGATCACTTCTACCGATCGGAAAATGGTGACGCATTTTCCGATTTTTTTTATGACCTTTTACCAGGTCGGCACAAAGTTGATTTTTGGTTTTTTTTAGTTCTTCATTGGCTCTATATATTTAAGTTTTAGTAGTTTAGTTTACAATTATTTCCTTCTCATTAATTACAGAATAATCAATATTGTATTCCCCTTTAAAGTAATCCAATATTCTTTCAATCGGCATGTCGCCAAAACTAGCATTGAATTCGGCCGAAGCTATTTTCGAATTTTTGTTAATAATCTTTACATCATAATGTCGCTCCAGTTTTTTAAGAATATTTTCGAACGTCATATTTCTAAATACCATTACCCCCTGAACCCATGAAGTATATATACTGGTAACAACCGGTTCCGTGGTAATATTCCCCTGTGCATTATCATAACTCCCCTTATGGCCCGGAGTAAGCAAAGTTCCTTCATTGTCATCCGCCGATTCTGTTCTTGAATACATTCCCACAGAACCCTCAACCAACACCACCTCCTTTAGTTCATCTTCCGGATAGGCCGAAACATTAAACTTTGTACCAAAAACCTTTATATCCAAATCATCGGTATTTACAATAAATGGACGATCGGTGTCTTTTGTTATTTCCAAAAATGCCTCTCCCGTCAAGAAAACGGTGCGTTCTTTTCCCTCAATAAATTCAACAGGATACTTTAGGGATGAGCCTGAATTTAAATAGGCCACGGAACCATCTGATAACTTAAGTTCAAAGTGCTTGCCATAGGGCACATGAAGTGTATTATATATAGGTTCTTCAGAAATGGTCTTGTTTGAATTGGTATATACAATTTGGCTACCTACTTGGGAGCCAACTACATTGCCTTCTGAGTCTATTACTTCTGAAGTGCCATCTTCGGAAATAACTTGGATATTTCCATCTTCTCGTTCTAAAGTAATAAAGTTCTCTTTAGGGTCTAATTCATTTGACGGGACTTCATTGGCAAGTTTTTCATTGACAAAGTACCCTATAGTCATAGACAATATTATAATGGCTGCATACCTAAAAACACTTCTGAATTTAAACTTATCACGATTGCCTTTATCCTTCTTAATTCTATCTAGCAAAAGGCGTTTCGATTTATCTGTATCATAGGTTTTCATTTTGCGGTCAATTCTATAATTTAATTTTACATAATCGTTAAAAAGTTGATCGTTTGAAGGCTTTTTCAGTTCAATTTCTAACAGATCCAACTCCGTACCTGAAATTGACGATGTAATATATTTTGCTATTAATTTATGTACCTTTTTTGGTTTCATTCGTTATGCAATTCACATTTATACGAAGCTGTATTAAGAAACCCTTACTTTTTTCACATTTTTTTTTGACATTTACCATAATTTTAAACCAATAAAAACCAAATCGTAAAATGAAGTGGGATTTTGAAAACCAAACAACTCTAATTGAAGACTTGAAAAAAGGCAATGAAAATGCCTATGTATATTTGGTGGAATATTATCACAATCGACTATGTGTTTATGCCAACAGTCTGATTAGGGACGATCTTATGGCAGAGGATATTGTGCAAAATGTCTTTGTACAGGTCTGGGAAAAAAGGCATAAACTTAAACATGATTTTTCCTTGGAAAATTACCTTTATAAATCCGTTCACAATAAATTCATTGACCAGTATAGAAAAGGCAAGGCCGTAATGGCACTCGAAAGAAAGTATATAGAAGCCTTGGAGTTGGCGGTTGAAGAAAAGGATGAAATGCAAGAGCAAAAAATATTGGGCATACTTTTCGATGCCATCCATGAATTGCCTCCTAAATGCAAACAGATTTTTCTTTTGAGCAAAAAGGAAGGCCTGACCAATATGGAAATATCTGAATACCTGAACGTATCCAAAAAGACGGTGGAAGGTCAAATCACCAAGGCATTTGGAATTCTCAGGGAAAAATTAGGTCGGAAATATGAGGTGATTATGTTAATCGTGTTTGGGAGCGAAACTAAAAAAATGGTGTAGGAGATTACTAATCAATATAAGATGTTTTGAACGACAACTTTTTAAGCTAGGTAAAAGGCTGCCATTTCTCTTTAACTTTTTATATACCCCTACTTTTACTACTAAAATCTTAAAATAGGCTAAAACTATTTGGAATTTAAACATGAGCTTATTTTTTTGTGCATCTACACTACAACATTTAGAAGTTTTATGTAGTTATTAGCTCAGATAAAAGCCAATAATCTTCTGTCAAGCCAGTAAGGTATTTAGCGTAATAAAATTTTTGTTTTAAATGAAAACTTTACCTGAAATCGAGGCAAGGGGTGGGGAATTAAACCCATATAATTATAATGTTTTGTGCCATACTGTTAATATCCATGGTCCTTCACCGGCCTTACAGAGTGGCATCAATTTCTTCTTAAGCGGATAAATACAGGTTTTTAATATTTCTATATCGGATAAGGATTCCTTCGGAAGATCAAAAACTATCGTTCAGTATATTTTTCATGTCCAGCAATACATTAAGCATTCCTGAGACTGGACTTGGACCGAATATTGTCCAACGGCATGATTGCTCAGAAAACAAGCTACGAATACATCAATCAGGAGGTGGCAATTAATACTATAAAAGACACAAAGTACTCAAATATTGACTTAAATACCTAAGAAAAAAGTTTTGTTATCACCTGTAAGACATATTAAATGCTCCGGTCCTTTCGGGACATAATCGTTCAATGCCAAAATAAAGGCATTCAGGGCAAAGTTCAGAGGCGTTAGAAACACAGAATTCTTCCTGTTTAGATTGACTCAGTTGTTTGCATAAATATCAAATACCCAGAAATCGTACTTGATCCCATAATAGGCATCTAAGAAAATTTCAACCGGAAATTAGTCCATTTAAGGAGCCTGAGCTAGGATCAATCCTAAAAGTTGTGTGTGAATTGAAAATAGAATAAGATCTTTGCAGAAAAACGATCGCATTGGAATTATCATTGGACCTATTAAAGTTTATACTGCCAGAAGTATTAACGACCCATTTTGACCTAGTCTCCCATAATATGCAAGAGGGTGCGCTTCATTTATATTTTGAAGAAAAAAAAGATACCCCGAAAGAGGAAAAACATCGCACTTTAATAGCCCATGGTTTTCACAAAGAGATCGTCGTCCAGGATTTTCCGTTAAGGGGAAAGTCAGTTTATCTCCACATTAAGCGCCGCCGTTGGCTGGACAAGGCCACTGGCCAAGCCGTGCAAAGAGATTGGGATCTAGTGGCACAGGGGACTCGTATGACCGTTGAGTTCGCTGCTTTTTTAAAAGTACTTGGTCAGTACCAAAGCTAATGACTGCCATACCATTGGCGGATTTTATGGGGTCAACGGCAAAAAACTACAGCGACAGTTTCGGGATTATTTAAGCGAGTTCAAACAATGGGAGGAGAGACCACATGCCAAACAGTGGCTCATATTCCCAGAGAATATGGGACCTTATCTGTCCATTGACGAAACGGCACTCTCCAAGGGGGAGCTCTACACCATAATTACCAACAAAAAAGCCAAGGGCAGGAAAGGGTCCATAGTGGCCATATTCTCCGGCACCAAGGTGGAGCCGATCATAGAGCAGCTGCTAAAGATATCGGCCAAAAAAAGGGCCAAGGTCAAGGAAATTACCCTGGATATGGCCAACTCCATGAAGACCATCGCCAAACAATGCTTCCCTAAAGCAATACAGGTAACGGACAGGTTCCATGTACAGAAGCTGGCACTGGAGGCCCTTCAGGACATCCGCATCAAACATAGGTGGGACGCCATAGACCGGGAGAACCAACAGATAAAGCAAGCAAGGGCAAAGAACGGGACATTCGTCCCAAAAGAATTTAGCAATGGGGACACTAGAAAACAGCTCTTGGCCAGAAGTAGGTATCTCCTTTATAAATCGCCCAACAATTGGACGCAAAACCAATCCGAAAGGAGCAAAATATTGTTCGCCCAATATCCGGATATAAAGGTGGCCTTCGACCTGGTACAGGGGCTCAGGAA
The DNA here is from genome assembly GCF_000733925.1 of Arenibacter algicola. Taxonomy (NCBI): domain Bacteria; kingdom Pseudomonadati; phylum Bacteroidota; class Flavobacteriia; order Flavobacteriales; family Flavobacteriaceae; genus Arenibacter; species Arenibacter algicola. Next base: position 1,636,660 of record NZ_JPOO01000001.1, on the reverse strand, counting down.
CATATTCAATACGGCAACTTCTATACAAACAGCATATACAAAGCTGGCACATTGGTACAAAGACGTAGAGAACACAGGCTTTAGGGCCTTCAATACTATTGCTAATACGATATCGCTCAATTATAGGTCGATCCTGAACTATTTTATAAACAGGAGTACAAATGCATCGGCGGAATCATTCAATGCAAAAATAAAAGCTTTTAGAGCGCAATTCAGAGGAGTCAAAAACGTAGAATTCTTCCTTTATAGATTAACCACAATATTTGCATAAACACAACAATTGTTCTTGATCCCTGAGCTAACCAGGAACACAACAATTGGACAACTTGATATTTAACAATTTGCATTCACAACAGTGCAATTGACATCAAAAAACAATAAAATAATGTTAAATTAAAAAACTATGCACAAAGTATGCACATTTTGGAAGATTAACTGTTTTACATAAAGTTCTAAAACAACGAAACCCCCAGTTTTTACTGAGGGTTTCGGGTGGTGATGGCAGAAGGATTCGAACCTTCGACCGCCTGCTTAGAAGGCAGGTGCTCTATCCAGCTGAGCTATGCCACCATTCACTAATTATGACAAGTTCTGTCTTTAGCGGCTGCAAATATACAATTATCATTAATTACTGCGCAACTTAAATTGCAAAAAATATTGGAGCTTCCAATAATGCCGAATTTCCAATATACAAACCCAACAAAATTACCTTTCCAAACTAAAAATAAACTTCGCTCCCTTTCCCAAATCTGATTCCACCCTTATTGCTCCCCCTAATTTTTCCACTATTTTCTTCACCGTTGCAAGACCTATTCCATTTCCACGAACCCCGAATTTATCTGTTGCGGCCAATTTCTCGAAAATTTTAAATATCCTTTCCTGATGAATTGTTTCAATACCCGGTCCGTTGTCCTTGACATAGAAGAGAAAATGGGTATCCGATTCCGATACTCCCAATTCAATTTCTACGGTCTCCTTATCATGGTATTTAATGGCATTGGTAATCAAATTAATGAGAATTTGATGTAACGCCGTTTTATGTGCTTTTATCTGGGTCAAATCCGATTTTAAAACCAATTTTAATTGGTGATCATAATTGAAAAGTCCCTCTAAATCGGTTCTCAACATCTGTAGTTCTATATCTGATTTCCCCTCCCGCAGTAAACTTTCGGACTTACTATATTGTAGCAGACCATCAATGAGCCCTATAAGATTCCCGGAAGAACCAATAATCATTTCCAACATTTCCAAACCTTCACTATCCAAGATATCCTTATATTGATTCTGAAAAAGCTGCGCCAAACTTGAAATATTTATCAAAGGCGTTTTAAGGTCATGGGCCGCAACAACGGCAAAGCGTTCCAAGCCCTCATTTTTTTCCTCCAGCTCCATTATGGTCCTCTCCAATTGCTGCTTACTTTTTCGGAGTTCCAGTAAATTGATCACCTGGTTGGAAAGGGCGGACAAAGAACTTATTTGACTCTGACTTAACAAATTGGGCTTATGATCTATGACGCACAAAGTGCCCAACGGAAGTCCGGCCTCACTAACCAATGGTACGCCAGCATAGAAAATAACATGTGGGTCATCTGTAACCAATGGGTTATCATGAAAACGCTCGTCCTTTCTGGCGTCCTGTACTATAAATACATCATTCGGGGTATTGATTGCATGCCCACAAAAGGCATATTCCTTAGGGGTTTCGGTGGCATCCAAACCGTGATGGGATTTAAACCATTGGCGCTTATCATCAATTAGGCTAATAAGGGAAATTGGGGTTCCACATATTTCCGCAGCAATCTTGGTTATATTGTCATAATCGGACTCCGGAAGTGTATCCAGGATGGAATAGGATCGCAAATCCTTTATTCTTTCCTCTTCGTTTTGGGGGATTTCAGGTTTTTTCAGGGCTTTATAATTTTAATAATTGCCAGATTTAAAATACCATGTTTTTGGCAATACCATCCAGCGTATAGTTTATTGTAAAAGTAAGGGTTTTTAGATTGGCTATCAATTGTGCGTACTCCTTCCCATTTTTCCATACTATGTCCAACCCACTTTCCGGGCTATCATTAATTGTCACGCTACCCTTAAAAGCCCTTGACGTATTTCTCAACTTCATCATGGCCAACTGACCGATTACAACATCTTTTTTTAGGCCAATTTCAACGTCCTGCAACGACAAGCCTGTTCTGTTAATTTCCTTATGGCCCCCACTGCCGCCCTTATCCGCAGCTTCATAATCGTTTTTTCCTGCAAAAATATCCAAATACCACACTTGTGGAATCCCTGGCATAAATAGCTGTATAGCTCTTGCCAATAACAGTTTTTGTTCATCCTCACCCAAGGCACTGAAGAAGGTGGCGTTAACCTGATAATAGGAAATCTTTTTACCCGATGCTCCATACAGGTTTTTGACCCTTCCCCCTCTCTCCATGATTTTATTCATGATTGCCTCTATCTCGGCGTCCTTCAACAAACCTTTGTTATAAATACCATTAACCTCCTTGCCCTTTAGATCCAATACAGGTATTCCGTCATGGCAGCCCAACATGTTTACTGTTTTGTAGCCCTTGTCCAGTATTTCGTTGATCCATACCAACAATGCCTTGTTGGTCCCATTTTCTATGGTGTGAATGGTGAGACCAGGCAAGAAAAAATCGTAGATATAATAGCCTTCCGCGGCCACCTCAGCATGTAAATGTAGTCCGTATTCCGCGTGAATCTCTGGCAGTAATGTTAAGTCGTTCTCTTGAGCTATCCGCCTAATGCGTTCCAAATATTCCCAGGTTCCCGGGGTATTAAAAAAGTTGGTCTTACCAACTTCCTTATGGAGGTATGCGAAGGCATCCAACCTTAAAATTTTACAGCCAAAGCCCTTTAGCTTTGCCAAGGTTTCCTCGTAAAAATCCCACACCTTGGGAGATTTTGCATTAACATCCATTTGTCCCAAATAGGAAGGCTTTCGTTTTACGATCTGCAATATCTCACTTTTGTATTGGTTATAGTCCCCAAAATTCAAGGTGTCAAGATCCAGATCTGCGTCAATAGCTTCATTTACCAAATCACACACGGCGGTAGCCTGCCCATGGGATACCCCCTTTAAATTGTTTAGTGCGCTAGGGGCAATTTTATGATATCCAATATGTTGATAGAAGGTATTCCAATAGGGCCTTTCCGTACCGTCCGGGAAAACCACTTTTAAAACTGGCAGCCCGGATTTCCTCATAAAAAGTTTGGACAAAAACTCTTCCTTGGGAATGATTACGCCATCATCCCCCATTTTACCATTGCCTTCCCAAAACTCGTTCCAATTGATAAAGAAATCTTTATATATAGAATCGTCACCGTACTTTAACAAGTCTTGAAACTGTGGAGATGCCACCGATAAATGGTTTAAAACTATATCAAACTTCAACCCTATATTTAAGCTTTCCAATGCCTTTAGATCCTTTTCCGAAACCAAATCCTTATTAAGATTGTAATCTACAATAGAAAACCCCCTGTCCAAATCACTATTAAAAAAAGTGGGCAGGACGTAAAGCAAGTCAAACACCTCCTTAAACTCCGGTTTTTCCAACATGTTGACCAGGTCGTGCAGATTGTTGCCAATGCTATCGGGATAGGCATTCAGCATTACCCCATTGCCAATGTTTGATGTATTTTCGTTGATCTCTTTTGACATTTATTTTTGGGAAGTTTAAATTACCTTTTGTATTCTTGAATTACAGAAGTTCGGATAATATATTGATGTTATCGGGTAATCTGCCTACGTTCTGCAGTTTTAGGGCTGCGAGTTGCAAGGCCACTTCCAAACATTTTTCCATTGGTTTTTCTTTGATATAGGCAAACAAAAAACCTGACCAAAATGCGTCTCCCGCGCCAGTGGCATCCATTACATTATCAACCTTTATGGCTGGCAATTGTATTATGCCTTTTCCTTTCTGCGATAATTTAACCCCACGGCTGCCCAAGGTTAAGCATACCGTTCCCACACCTTCGCTATGAAAGAAATTAAATATTTCATCGTGCGACAATTCCTCCTCAAAAAGCCTTAGCATATCGTCTTCGCTGATCTTTACCAGAGGATCGAACTTGCAGTAGGCCTTAATCACCTTTAGTGCTTGGGCCTGACTATCCCATAATTTTTTGGAATAATTTACATCTATGCTCAATGTACAGCCCAAATTGTAAGCTTCCTCCGCCTTTCTTAATATAGTGGTTTGGGCAGGGTCTTTACTTAATGCAAAACAGGTAGTATGAAATATGGTGGTGTCTTTAAGGATATGCTTATTGACCTGGTTTTGGGTGATGCGATAATCGGCTTCGCGAAAGGGAATAAAATCTGGGGTACTTTCTGTCCTCGAAACAAAAATAACACTGGTAGGTTTGCCCTCTACGGTCTTGATATATTTTGTATCGACCCCTACTTCTTCAAGCCGCTTAAAAACATATTCCCCAAAGGCATCATTCCCTACGGCAGCCACCAATACCGATTTTAGTCCCAATCTGGCAGAATTCATGGCTACATTGGTTGGAGAACCTCCCAAATATCTATGATAATCCCTAGTTTCGTTGATATTCACCCCTGTCTGATGCCCAATAAAATCTACAAGTACTTCCCCAATACATAGAATATCTATGTTTCTCATATTATCTTTCAATTTATTTTTCTTGTAATCAACTAGATCTTAAATGCCCTTACCTTAAATCAGCCACGGTTCAAGGACTTACCCAATAATTAGTTAACCTGTACCTTGGCATAATCCTTGGATATAAAGAAGCAGGAAATAGCCCCCAGTATAAAACATACCCCAACAAAAGCCAAGGCGTTCCTTGGATCTCCCAGAAACAAAGCATCATAAAAAAACGGCACTGTAGCCATACTTATAAATTGCGGAACCACTATAAACATGTTGAATATCCCCATATATACCCCCATACGCTCCTTGGGTACCGAATACGAAAGTATTACATAGGGAACCGCCATTATAGACGCCCAGGCCACACCTACCATAAACATACATATGTAAAACATGCTGGTTGTGGTGGCAATTTGCATGGTTAAAAAACCTATGGCTCCTATCATCAGGAAAACGGCATGCGTTAACCTATGTCCCAATTTTTTTCCTATCCAAGGAATGGCAAAGGAAATTGTAAAGCAGGCCACACTAAAGATAGCCAGACTTATACCCCCGTAAAATGCCCCCTTTTCAAAATCCGGGTGCTCCGGTGATGCGGCACCAAATACGTGGCGTGAAATGGCCAAGGAAAGATATTGCCACATTAGCGGCAAACCGTACCACACAAAGAACATGACCCACCAAAGCTGCTTCATTATTTTGGGCATATCCTGAAATGCCTCCTTTATTTCAACAAAAACTTTCGCCACACTTCCTTTTTCCCGCTTTAGTTTTTCGATATCCTCTGGTGGATATTCATCAGTGGTAAAAATGGTCCACAACACAGAGCCTAACATGACCATTGCTCCCAAGACGAAGGAGTATTTTATAAAATTCGGAATCCCGTTGGCATTCTCCAGCTCTACGATTTCGCCATATGCCCCAAGGGTTATAATTCCCAATAAACCAAGTAGCCAAGGCATAATATTGGCCGAAAACTGGCCCAGACCAACAAAGAAACTCTGTACCGAAAACCCTAGGGTGCGTTGTTCATGTGGTAATTTATCCGCAATAAAAGCCCTAAAGGGTTCCATGGCAATATTCATGGAGGCATCCAGAATCCACAACAATCCGGCAGCCATCCAAAGTGTAGAGGAATAGGGCATAAATATTAGGGCGATACTCGCAAAAATGGCCCCTACCAAGAAATAGGGTCGCCGACGCCCCAATTTGGTCCAAGTTTTATCGCTCATGGCTCCAATAATAGGCTGCACCAACAAACCGGTTAAGGGTCCCGCCAGCCACAGCCAAGGTATTTGGGCCTCATCTGCCCCTAAATATCTGTATATAGGACTCATATTGGCCTGCTGAAGGCCGAATCCGAACTGAATTCCCAGAAATCCGAAATTCATATTCCAAATTTGCCAGAAACTTAACTTAGGTTTGTTTAACATAGGTCTGTTGAAGAAGGTTAGAAATACTATTTTTCTTAATATGTAGAAAGTTTATTGGAACTTTCTTAAGGCTTATCCTTTCAATCCAAATAGCAGGTACAGCACCTAAAAGTATATGCGCTATCTCCATAATGTTGAATTAAAAGAACCTACTAAAACTATGCATTTCATCTGACAATGTTGTTTGATTTTTTTAAAAGTCATCCCCATTGAGATGGGACAAAGTCCTTGAATATCATGAATCAATTTAAACGAAATAATGATGAAAAGTAAAAGAGCTGACCCTAGTCACCTAAACATCAACTCTAATACACTTCAATCGAAAAAACAATCAACCAACCTAAAAAATCTATATTTCGTCCTAAGCCTTCCAATCCATCAAGCAAAGATGGTTTCCAACCTATTTATTTACAACTTTTCACAATCTATCCCATTCAACCAAACATCTTTTCGTTAGTGACTATTTGATAAAGGGATTTTGAACGATTTCGAAGTTCCAATATTTAGTATGTATTGGAACAATCTAGGTGTAAGATATATTTAAAACTGGCTTTAATTATTAAATTGATTAACGAAAACGATTTCGAAATGAACGAAAACGTTTTAGATTTTATAATTTTTAGTATATTTAATATAAATCTAAACTCAAGATGAAACCTGTTACCTTAAAAGAAATAGCAGAACAACTTAATATTTCTGTGACCACTGTTTCAAAAGCGCTAAAGGACTATCCGGACATTAGTAAAAAAACCAAGGCCTTGGTGAAAGAGTTGGCCCAAACTCTGAATTATAAGCCCAATGCCTTTGCCGTAAACCTAAGAACCAAGGAATCCAAGACCATTGGCCTTATAATTCCTGAAATTGTACACCATTTTTTTTCCAGCGTTATTAAGGGCATTGTTGCCCAAGCAGAAAAAAAAGGATATCTGGTTATCATACTTCAGTCCAATGAATCCTATGAATTGGAAAAAAAACAGATCCAATTGTTATTGAGACAACGTGTTGACGGTATTTTAATATCCCTTGCCAATGGCACTGCCGATTATAATCACCTTACCGATGTTCTTGCACAGGATAAGCCCTTGGTAATGTTCGATAAGATTGCCAAAATAGTAAAATGCTCTAAGGTAATCATCGATGACAGACAGGCTGCTTATGCGGCAACACAGCACTTAATAGATACTGGCTGCAAAAGAATTGCCCATTTTAGAGGCGCCCTTCTGCCCCAAAACTCCATTGACCGGTTTCTTGGTTACAAAAAGGCCTTATTGGACAACAACATGCCCTATGATCCCTCATTGGTGTACATCTGCCAATGTGGAGACCAGAGTTTTGAAGAAGGAAAAATGAACGCTCGCCAATTGTTAAAAGACCACAAGGACGTAGATGGCATCTTTATAAATACCGATATGGTGGCCATTGGAGCCATAACTGAATTTAATGCACAAGGGGTAAAAATTCCAGAAGATATTTCCGTTGTAGGATTTAGCAATTGGTTTATGTCATCCGTAATTTCCCCAAGTTTAACCACGATAGACCAACCAGGTTACGAAATGGGTAAGGCTGCTTTTAAACAACTTTACAAGGAAATGCAACAAGTAAAAAATAAAAAACCCATTGTTTATAAAGACATCGTCTTGGATACAGGCCTAATTAAACGGCAATCCACCAAAGAGGTCTTACAACAGACCCTGCATTGACCACAGGCCTTAACACCTTTCCAAATCCGTATCCCTGCACTAACGATTTTTCTCTATATAATGGTACACCCTATTGATAAGTTCCTTGGGGTCATCTACTATAAATGAAGGGGCAAGTATATTTGCGGCATGTACCTGACTTTTGGTAAGGTGGTTGGTTACAGCAAAGACCTTCATCCCTGCAGCAAGTCCCGCTTTGATTCCATTTAACGAATCTTCAATAACCAAACATTCTTCAGATTCAATTTTCAGCAATTCCTTGGCTTTGAGATATATCTCCGGATGCGGCTTTCCCTGGACAATATCAACGCTAGTAAGGATCAAATCCAGTTTGCCTCGGATTCCCATGGCCTCGATTACCTTGTCCGCCTCAAAGCAATGAGACATAGTGGCCAATACCGTTCGAAAGCCATCCATGTGAACTCTGCGCAGCAGCTCTAGGTTATACTTACAAAAATGACCTGATAAAAGAGTTTTGTCGTTCAGCATTTGATGGTATATGGCAAGTCTGCTCTTAATAATCCGTTCTTTTACAGTGTCTGTATCAAGGCCATCCAAATGTTCCGATAAGGGCTTTTTGTATTCCTCAAAAAGTCCATCCACAACTCCAGCCCTGGAAAGCCCTATATACTTCCCAAAACTGTCCATCACCATTTTTTGTAACACCGACCCCTTGGTCAAAATCTGAATGGCCTGGGCATAGGATTCCGCCTTTAAGATTTCCGTATGTACCAGGGTACCATCAAGATCAAAAATTATTGCTTTTATCATCTTGTTGTTAAATTGACCAAAGTTATTGAAAGGTATAACTTTTTTTCACCATCTCCGTTAGTCTAAAATATCCGTATGCATAATTATCTGGATTGCTAACATTGATACAATTTCCTTTAAGGGGAACTGGGGTGGAACTAAAAAGCCCAGTACCCCCAGACTGTTCAATGAGGATTCTTATAAAATTGGAATACTGTTCCGAGATGCCATAAAACTCTATATCAACAATATCTCCAGGAACAAATGCCTCTATCTTATCCGTGCTATTATCTTCCTCCTTCTCAAAATACCAGCTAATTTCGTTCCCGTTAAAAAATTCGTCATCCGCATCCTCCAGATGAGGCAAAAGATCGTCCCTTTCCTTAAACTTAAAGAGGTAAAAATTCTCTTCCTCCTCGGGATCAGTAAATATAATGTTGACTTCAAGATCTTCATCATTAAAACCTTTTTTTCGTGATTGGGTCAGGTCCTGTATATCCACTACCGGCATTAATCTCTCCGTAGCCGTATAGGTTTCATTATTATATATAACCTCCAAAGTATAAGTCCCGTTTAAAACCGGTACAAATAATGTAGTGGTATAGTCCCCATTGTTCTGGTCCTCAAACACATATGTTGCCCCGTCGGCATTGTTAGTCACTATTACAGAGGCCCCGGTTACACCGGAATTGGTGTGGCTCCCAAAATAGGGCCTAGAAGTGCTAAGCTTAATAGTTTGTTCATTCCCTGAGGTTCCTTTTTCCCAATCCAAGGAGGCTTCTATAGTTAATCTTGCCTCTGCCGTCTGCACCTCAACATCTATCACATCGGTACAGGCAGTAAAGGAGATAAGGATGGAAATAATTGCAAGCTTTATATATGTCTTCATTTTCTATTAAAATTTAAAGTTGTACGTTACTGATGGCACAATGCCGAAAATTGCGGTTCTGGTGGCTTCATTGGCTCCCGTATCCACATTTTGACCAAAGGAAATGGAAGCTGCGTTTTTGTGATTATACACGTTATATAAACCTAGGACCCACTCCCCTTTCCATCTATTGTTAGGTTTTCTATTGGGTCTATAAGTAGCCGAAATATCCAATCTGTGATAGGCTGGCAAGCGATCGGAATTTCGATCCGAGTAAATGGCAATGGACTGGTCTTCATAGGTATACTGACCGTTGGGATAAGTAACCGGTCTCCCTGTTTGAAAAACCAGATTGGTTCCAAAAGACCATTTCTCATTTAATTCATAGGCCCCCGTCAAGGAAAAATCATGGGTCCTGTCATAAGCGGTATTGTACCACTTACCATCGTTGATTCCCAAACCTCCTGCATTGCCTCCTGGAGTCCGCTGTTCCGATTTTGCCAAGGTGTAGGCAAACCATCCGGTAAATTTACCTTCATTTTTCCTAGCCAAAAATTCAAGCCCATAGGCCCTGGATTCGCCACTCAATATTTCTGTCTCTATATTATTTGTCCCTATCAAGTCGGATCCGTCTATATAATCTATTCTATTATCCGTGGTCTTATAATAGGCTTCCACCTCCATGGAATACATTTTATCGTCGAAATTTCTAAAATAGCCCAAGGCAAATTGATCCGACAATTGTGGTTTTACAAATTTGCCACTAGGGGTCCAAACGTCCAGAGGGGTGACCGAGGTGGTATTGGACAGTAAATGTATATACTGTGCTGCACGGGAATAGCCTGCCTTTACGGATGAGAAATCGTTCAACTGATATGCAAGGGAAACCCTTGGTTCCAGATTGCCATAAGTTTTAATAGTTTCGCTTTTACCATATGGGGTTTCCCCTACGGGCGTACCTCTTTCATAAATACCGAATAATTGGTTATAGACCACTGGTTTATCATCCTCATATTCGTTCATGGCCTGTCCTCCCATACGACTAAAGGCACTATAGCGAAGGCCGTACTGTACTGTTAGCTTATCGCTTAGCTTATGTTCCGCATTAATATACAGGGCACTTTCAAAGGCTTTTTTACGGTCCAGGGACAAAGGATTGATTTCCGATGTTTCTGAAGTAGGCCGAATTTGCCCCGGATCAAAATCGTAATAAATACCACTTGCCCCAAAATCCAGTTTAAATTTTTCACTGGTATAATACTTCAGATCATATTTTATATTGTAGTTGTTTATGGAGGAAATCCAATCGAACTCTTCAATTATAATACCCAGATCATAGTCGTACTTGCTATAGATTAATGATAGGTTGGAGAACAGTCTATCGTTAAAAATATGGTTCCAGCGTAAATTTCCCGACAAGTTTCCGTAACTGCTATTGAAACTTTCACCTAATTCAAAGGCATCCCTACCAAAATATCCGGAAAGAAAGAGCTGGTTACTTTCATTAAGGTTGTAATTGGTCTTTAAATTCAAATCATAAAAATTTGCACTGTTGTCTTTCCCTGCAGCCTTCAAGAGCAAATGGGCGTAAGATCCCCTTCCCGCAATTAAGAAAGAACCCTTTTCCTTGAACATAGGGCCTTCCAAGGCCAATCTGCTGGAAATAATTCCGATCCCCCCTGTCATTGCAAAATTTTTGCTATTCCCATCCTTCTGACGTACATCCAGAACAGAAGAGGTTCTTCCCCCGAATCGGGCAGGAATACCGCCCTTGTAAAGTTTAATATCCTTGATTGCGTCTGCATTAAAGACCGAAAAGAAACCCAGTAAATGGGATGTATTATAAATAATGGCCTCGTCCAAAAGGACCAAATTTTGGTCGGCCGCACCACCTCTAACATGAAACCCACTAGAGCCCTCACCATTATTGGTAACTCCCGGAAGCATTTGTAGGGATTTTATAATATCCAACTCCCCCAATACCACCGGCATCTGTCTCACTGTTTTAATGTTCAGTTTGGCAACGCTCATCTCCGGTTTTCTGAGGATAACTCGTTCCGGTTCCTCTGCAGTCACCACAATTTCATCCAGTTGGGTAGAAAACTCCATGATTTCAAAATCCAATTTTTGATCCCTGTCCAGGGCTATCCCCTTTTTTAATTCAGTAAAACCGATATAGGAAATAATAATATTGTGATTCCCTTTTGGAGCGGTGATAGAGTAAAAACCATATTCGTTGGTAGTAACACCTATAGTAGTCCCCTCCAAAAAGACAGAAGCCCCAAAAAGGGTTTCCCCATTACTCCCATCCGTAATGGTGCCACTTACCGTATACCTCTCCTGGGCAGACAGAATTGTGGTGAATATTATAAATGTTAGAAAAATATTTTTCATTCTTTGATTATTGCATTATTGATTGTTCGTTTTTTTTTGATTATGTACCCAAAACAGCCCTATGCTGTTACCTTATAGTTTTGATTGATGAATAAACCTCCTAAGTATAATGGGTACCTCTGCTGATTACATGATAATTTTTTGCTACATCTAATTCTCTTTATAGTTTAAGTGGTTAAAATCTATTTTTCTCTGACTAAATCCATATTACAATTCTGGCCTAGGTATACATTGTCTTTTCCCTGGTACGGCCAACCCAATAAACCGATGGTTCAATAAGGGACTGCCAAAATCCTTTCAATAATTCCGCGGCAAAAGTGTGCATTCATTTCCTTTCAAACGTTCCGTAATGAAAATCCGAACCTAATTTTTAAGGAGGCGTTCTCTTTAGGGTTTAAGTTTGGCATGAAGCTATATTGGGTTTAGTTAATGAGGGCCAACAGCATTTATAGGTATATCCGTTACCTGTATATAGATGCCTTTTGGACCTCCTAGGCATACCTCTATCTTTGGCTATAACACTTTTTACAGTTAACTGCCTAACATAAATAAGACTTGATTGCTATTTTGATTACTCGATTTCAATTTTGGATGTTCATGATTATTATATGCCTATTGACAACCAAAAAAAATAAAGGTTGCATGATCCCGAAAAAAAAATTCAATTTTCAAGGACTAAGATTATTTAGCCAAAAAATCAGCTATTAAAGGCCTTGTACAGTATAGGACCAAGAATGAAATTATAGAGCACAAAAATATTTTTCCAAATAGATGCAACTTTTTCCACCATTGTTTGTCTATTATTTTGAATCCCCCCTGATTTGACCGTTAAAACCATTTTATTAGTTGAAAACCAATATCCGTTTTACACACCAGGAGCTTGTTGAAAAGAGCAAGTTGGGCGACCGTAACTCACAGTTTCAATTGTACGAACAATATGTAGATGCTATGTACAATGTTAGTATGAGGATGTTGTGCAGTAAGGAAGATGCTGAAGATACCGTGCAGGACAGTTTTGTTGAAGCCTTTAAGAATTTGGAGAATTTTAGATACGAGAGCACATTTGGTTCATGGCTAAAACGAATTGTCATCAATAGAAGTATTAACCATTTAAAACTAAAACGGATTCCTTTAGTGCCAATGATGGACCATGAATACCATCTCACTGAAGAACCTATTGAAAATGTAGAGGAGATAGATATTGAAAAGGTGAAAAGAGGCATTAAAAAGCTTCCACCGGGTTACCAACAGATCCTACAACTATACTTGATTGAAGGGTTCGATCATGAAGAAATTGGTGAAGTATTGGAAATATCAAAATCCACCTCCAAATCCCAGTACCACAGGGCAAAGAAAAAGTTACTTGAAATTGTAAAAGAAATGTAATGGATTATTTTGAAAAACATATAAGGGATAACAAGGCATTGTTCGATGAACACAAGGCGGACAGAGCTAAAATGTGGGCCAAAATAGAATCGGAACTGTCCAATACGAAACCAAAGGTGGTTCCATTATGGAAGTCCCCGTTATTTCGTGTGGCAGCCAGTATTGTATTGGTCTTACTTTTGACTTCCCTAATAGGCATAACGGTCTATGGCGGATACCAGTCCGACGGGCAGAACAGCGTGGTCTCCCAAGAACTTCTGGACATTGATATGCATTATAGCAACTTGGTACAGCACCAGGTACAATTGGTAAAAGACCATCCCGACCTATCCCAGGAAGACAAAGATGAATTTCTATCGTTTATGGACGAATTGGATGAAGAATATGGAGTTTTAAAATTGGAAATGAAAAAAAACCTTGGCAACGAAAGAGTCCTTGAAGCCATTATTGGCAATTATAAAAAAAGGATTGAACTCATAGAAAACTTATTGAGGCAAATAAACGATTCAAAAATGATAAATGACGATTATGGATACACCTTGTAAAAACTCGCTATTATGCATAGCCTTGGTCCTTATGGCCAATTTAATGATGGGCCAGGAAAGAGTATCGAAAACTATATCGGAGACTTTTGAAATGACCAATGCGGGAGAATTCCAAATAGAGAACAAATATGGGAACATAACTATCCACGGATGGTCCAAGAACAATATCGCGATTACCGTAGATATTGTTACTTCCCATAAAAAAAGGGAAAATGCACAAAATCTATTGGATCGTATTGAGCCTAGAATTAAGACAATGTCCGATTTTGTGGCTATTACTTCGGAAATTTCCGAAAAGAACAAAGGTTTTTTAGCGGAGTATTTCAATAAGGCAAATCCGTTCGACTTTGACCGAAGTAATGTACAGATCAACTATTCCATTTATTTACCGGCCAATGCGGTAGTGGATATCAATAATAAGTTTGGTGACGTAATTCTGGAGGATTGGACCGGAAAATTAAAAATAGACGTACAGCATGGAGATATTTGGATCAACAAAAACCTTAAAAACGCCGACATCGCTTTAAAATACGGCAAGTTAAAGGCTAAAAACATAAACTTTGGCAGTATAAATTTAAAAAACGGCAGTTTATCCCTTGGTAAATCCAAGGACCTAAGATTGACCAGTAGCGGTTCAGCAATAGATTTGGAGGAGATTTCCTCCTTGGAAATCTATTCCAGCAAAGATGAAATTACCATTGATGCCGTGGAAGACATACACGGGGCATTGGAATTCTCCAACGTAACATTGGAGAATATGGATGATGAAATAGATCTGGTCATGAAAATCGCGGAATTTAAAGTAATGAACATCCATAGTGCCGATGCCAAGATCAAAATTCAGCAACAATCTTCGGAAATTGTCCTTAATGTTCAGGATTTCTCCTTCAGGTTTAATGCTACCTTGGAAGAAGGCTTGTTGCGCCTGCCAAAAACCTTCGAAAACGTAGAAACCCAAATGATAGATAAGGGAAAAAGAATACGCGATATAAAAGCGACCTATGGCAATTCCAAACAGGGCTCCATTTCCATTACAGGTGAAAAAGGGGTCATTCTTTTAAAGGAACTTTAAAAAAAAGTATAAAAAAATGCAACTTTTTACAGCATTTGTTGTCTACTATAACATCATCAATCAAAAATCAAACAGCATGAAATTAAACAAAGTAATTTTACTTCCCCTTTTATTGGGATTCACTATTCCAACTTTTGCCCAGGACACCTCTGGCGATTATGTAGAGTTTAACGATCGAAAGAATGTAGTACATGGGGTCTACTTAGGTCTTACTACACACTATGGAGAAATTGAGGACAAGGACACCTT
Source organism: Arenibacter algicola (assembly GCF_000733925.1). NCBI lineage: Bacteria > Pseudomonadati > Bacteroidota > Flavobacteriia > Flavobacteriales > Flavobacteriaceae > Arenibacter > Arenibacter algicola. The sequence continues at coordinate 1,621,620 of NZ_JPOO01000001.1, read as the reverse complement.
CTTTACAGGTTTGAAAGTGGCCTATGTGGCCAACCAACAATTTGAAATAGGTTTTGTGGGCACCTTCTTCTATTCGGACCAAAACGTATATAGGGGAATATCCATGTATGACGAAGATCTTATCGGTGCTTATGGAGGGCTACATTTAGAACCTATTTTATTTAGTAAACACCGAGTAAACCTCTCTTTTCCGGTGTTGATAGGTGCAGGCGGCATGGGCTATATAGATGACAATTATAGCGACCATGATTTTGACGAGGACGAATTTGAAGATAACGCTCAGGCCTTTTTTATAGTTGAACCCGGGATAAACGCCTTGTTCAACATTTCCAGGTACTTACAATTGGAAGCTGGAATAAAATATCGATTTTCAAGTAAATTCAACGATGCCAAGAGCTTTGCCCCCATTAAGGACATAAACGGATTTTCCGCGGGAATAGGAGTCAAAGTAGGCATTTTTAATATGGGAAGGAATAGGTATAAAAAGAATATATAACATGAAAAATAACACTAAAAGCATTTGCTGCATCTGCCATGATGTTATTGAAACCCAGCACGTATTCTCGGAGAACAATCAAGTTTTCTTAAAAAGAAATATGGTTCAAGCCTCAAAGGGATCAATCCCCAGGGACCAGTGGTATCCAATTAATTTCCAATGGGTATCGGACATGGAGCTAAGAAATAATCTAGTGCTGCAATCAAATTTGGAGTAATCGGCAAAATGGCCTCTTCCTGGTTTTAAATCGAATATTTACCAGTATTTATTTGTGATCGATTTTGCGGTTTGGCCATATCATGGGTAAAACCTTCTTAAAAGCCATTACCACCGATAAACAAAGGAAACCTATTACCAGACCGACCAAAAATTCCCCCGCTATGGCCGGCAAGGCCTCTAGCCAATGATGAAGAAATTCCAGGTTATGTACAAAAATGCCTCCGGCCACCAGCACCAAGGCAATGGTTCCTATTACCGATAAACTTTTTATGACTATAGGCAGTGCTCCTACTAAAAACCTGCCAATAGAATCGGATATACTGTGCTTCTTACCGTTGAGCTCTATAAGCTTTAATCCAAAGTCGTCCATCCTAACAATCAACGCCACTATACCGTAAACCCCTGCCGTTGCCACCAGAGCTATTATGGTGACTACCATTACCTGGGTCCAAATGGGTTCCTGAACAACCGTGCCCAGGGCTATGATTACTATTTCTACGGAGAGAATAAAATCGGTTATAATGGCCGATTTAATTTTTTCCTTCTCCAAGAGCAAGATTTCTTTTTTGGTCAAATAGGTTTTTACTTTCGCTTCCTTTAGGTGTTTGTGGGGTACAAAAAATTCATAGATCTTCTCTGCCCCTTCATAGGCCAGATAAAGTCCGCCCAACACCAAGATTACCGTGACCGCAACCGGCACAAAAGCACTGAGCAGAAAAGCTATGGGAAGAATGATCAATTTGTTCAGTATGGACCCTTTTGTAATGGCCCATAGCACTGGAATTTCACGTGAGGAAACAAAACCAGAAGCCTTTTCGGCATTTACCGCCAGATCATCTCCCAAAATGCCGGCCGTTTTCTTACCTGCAATTTTTGTCATTGCCCCAACATCATCCATTAAACTGGCGATATCGTCCAGCAAAGCAAAAAATCCTGATGCCATATAATTACGCGCTATTAATTAATATTATTTTTTTCGCTATTCTTTTTTTTGTCCCCAATACTACGGCTCCATGCCGGCAAATATATTTTATAATTTCTACACCTACATTTTAATTACAAGAATAGGTCCTTTTCCCCAAAAATCCAGGCTCAATAAAATCCAATCTTGCCCCAATATGCTTTTAGCCATCAACCAAACCTGCCAATTATTGCCCAATATATTTGAACTAATACCCTTTAACCGTATATTTTATTTAATAAGTTAGCATAAGTGTCGTAAAAGCGCATTTTCTATTTCGCTAATGATGATCTTTGGGCTACGAACTATGACAACAACCAAGTCAAAATATCGATTTCTTAGAAGGGCCGCCAAAGTTGTTTTGGTACTTGCTTTGCTTTTTATCGCATTGGTACTTATCATTAGAAGTCCATGGGCCCAGAATTTTATAGTAAACAAAGTAACACATTACATATCCGACAAGACCGATACCAAGGTTGAAATAGACCGACTTTTTATAACTTATTCAGGGAACGCTTTTTTGAAGGGATTATATCTGGAGGATAAAAAAGGGGATACCCTACTCTATTCCAAAACCTTGGAGGCCAATGTGCCTCTTAGAGCCCTGCTTTTCCATAATGAATTGAATTTAAAGTCAGTTAAGTGGGAGGGTTTACGTGCTTATATTGCTAGAAATTCCAATTCGGAGAAATTTAATTACCAATTTCTCATTGACGCCTTGGCCCCAGAAGACTCCATTCCACAACAGCCGGAGGCAGCATCTATGAAGGTGAAAATAGGTACTCTAGATTTTTCCGACTTTAAGATATCTTATAACGATAGTGCTTCGGGCTTGGAGGCTAAACTTACACTGGGTACGCTATATTTGGATGCCAACAAGACCGATCTTGAAACCATGCATTACGAGGTGGACCAAGTGGCCCTATCGGATACAAAAATCCAATACAAACAAAGCAAAGCCTTTGCTCCCCAGGACGATCCCGAAACTGCACTTCCCTACTTGGTGGTCAATGACCTGAATTTGAACAATATTCAATTGGATTACAGTTCCGTTCCAGATAATATAACGGCTGTGGTAAGATTGGGGGAATTCAAGCTGGATCTCCCCAAAGCAGATCTAGCAAAAAACGAGGTGGACATAAATTTGCTCTCCCTAAAAAACTCGGACTTCTCCCTACAACTCCAAAGGGATGATCTGGAGGTTACTGATTCTACCTCGATCGCCTCAAAAAAGTCAGACTTTTCATGGCCAGATTTCGTCTTAACGGCAGATAAAATTTCTCTCGAAAACAATTCGGTCCAATACCTCTTAAACAACACTCCATCAAAGGTAGGGCAGTTCAACCCCAACAATATAGGGCTGTCCAATCTTACTTTGAACGCAACGGAGCTCAATTATCAACCTGAAAATATCAACCTAAAGTTAGACCGGTTTTCATTCGTGGAAAAAAGTGGCTTTGCTCTAAACCAAATGGCTATGCATGCCCATTTAAATGATACCTCGGCATCCATTTCCGGATTAAAAATGCAGACTGCTTCAAGTTCCTTAACGGGCGAATTTAAACTGGACTACCCTTCAATACAAAAACTGATAGATTTCCCAGAAAACACCAAGGTTGACCTGCAATTGAACGGAATAAGACTCGCACTTCAGGACGCCCTCTATTTTCAACCCGACCTTGCCCAGAATGAATATTTTACCATTGGCCAACAACATCCCATTAATGGAAATTTAAGTGTACAGGGCACTTTGGCTGATTTGAACTTGCCTGAATTAAATTTAAACTGGAGCAATACTGCCTTGACTGGCGAAGGCCGCCTATTCCGGCTTACTGAACCCGATTCGCTTTCTTTTGACATCTCAACATTAAGGGCCAACTCCACCATTGCCGATCTACAATTATTTGTAAACGAAAAGGACCTGAACATTTCATTGCCCAAAACTATTGTGGTCGAGGCGCGGGCAAAGGGCAGTTTAACAAACGTCTCCGGGGAGGCCCTTGTAAAAATTCCCGAAGGCAGTGCCCAAATCAATGGCGACTATTCCAATTTGGAGACGATAAGTTTCAACGGCAACCTTCAAGTAAACGACCTACAATTGGGCAAGTTGTTGCAAAATGATCAGCTGGGCACCATGGCATTCACTATAAATGCATCCGGAAGCGGCAGCAGCCTGAATACCTTGAACGCCGAAATAGATTCCAAATTCGACCAGCTTAGCTTCAAAAATTACGATTTTTCAAAGCTGGATCTCAATGGAAAAATCCGCGACGGAAAAGGCAACATAAACCTCAATTTTAAAGATAACAACCTGAATTTCACCTCCCAGACAGTTATAGATCTGGATTCCACAAATTCTAAATACAGCTTAAATCTAAATGTAATTGGTGCCGATCTTCAAGCCCTTGAGGTTACTACCGAAAATATAAGGGCTGGGCTGGAAATGGAAGCTGAATTTATAGGTAACCCAAAAGACTTTATAATGGGGGCTTCGGTAAAAAATGGGGTAGCCGTATATGATGGGCAACAATACCAAATGGGTGAAGTGGAAATTAAATCCAAAATTGACACCCTAAATACGGAGATTGCTATAATAAGCGATTTTCTAACAGGGAATTTATATTCCAACGGTTCTCCCCAAAGCATAAACACTTCCTTAAAACAATATTTTAAGAATTATTTTCAAGATTCAATAGTACATACATCCCCTGCCGACACCTTAAAACTACAAATGGATATGAAATTGATTCCGAATTCCATTATCACCAAGGTATTTTTAAAGGACTTGGAACAATTAGACTCCATTAGTGCGCATGCAAATTTTGATGCGGCCAAAAGAACCTTGGTGTCGGCCTTACAAATACCCTATGCCAGATATAAGGGCATGGCACTGGATAGTCTAAGCTTTTCTATAAACGGAGATGCCAGCAATCTCAATTTTAAGGCAGGTCTGGCCAAGCTCCTGGCCGATCCGGTGGACCTTGGAAGAACCATATTGGAGGGCAGGTTGGACAGTAAGAAATTATTAATGGATTTCAGTTCTTATGATGGCAATGAAAAAATAACGCACATTGCTTCCGAAATAACTTTGGCCAAGGACACCACCCTACTCCATATCAATCCCTTGGGATTAATATTTAATAAGAAGGAATGGACCATTCCAGAGGACAATCGTATATCCTTTGGCGAAAACTTTTTGGAATTCAACAATGTATCCTTGGAAAGAAATGCACAAAAATTGAGCCTTGTAAGTGTAGAATCCGAATCGGAGGAAAAACCTCTTAGGCTAAACTTTGAGCAATTTAGACTACAGACCTTTATAGGCATGCTTAACCCCGATAGGCCTTTGGCATCTGGGATTGTGAACGGGGATTTTACCCTTGAAAATCTATTTGGAGCCACCGGAATTGTGGCAGATTTTAATGTAACCGATTTAGAAATTTTGGAACATGCGCTTGGCAATCTAAGTCTAAATGCCAATTCCGTAACCAATGGAACCTACGATTTTAATCTGGCCCTAAAAGGCGGGGGCGCAGATATTGACCTCAACGGGGATTATGCCGCATCCGAAACTGGTGCACAACTAAATTTGGATCTGGATCTAAATAGGATTGACCTCCAGTTTATAGAAAAATTCTCCCAGGGAAGTTTGAAAGATTCCCATGGAACGCTCTCCGGAAATATTGATGTTTCCGGGACAACAGCTTCCCCCATGTATTCCGGCTCCGTCAATTTTAAGGACACCGATTTTAATGTGGCTACCTTGAATTCTGTTTTTAAGATTTCCGATGAAACCCTCAAAATTGATAACAAAGGGATTTATATGGACAATTTTCAGATTACGGACGCCAATGGCAGTAATTTTAATTTGAATGGTTCCATTGGCACTGAAGAATTTACAAATCCAAAATTTGATCTGAGCCTAAGTGCCGAACAATTTCAAGCCCTAAACTCTACCAAAGAGGACAACGAATTGTTTTATGGCAAGTCGAGTTTTGATCTGGACCTGAGTGTCAAAGGCTATTTAAAGCTCCCGGTGATAGAAGGGAAGATCCGAGTCCGAAAAATAACAGACATTACCTATGTAGTCCCCAAAGCTCAATTGGATATACAGGAGCGCGATGGAGTAGTTCTTTTTGTAAACCGTGAAAATCCCGATGCCATCCTAACCAGAATTGAACAGGAAGAAACCCCTGCTTTTTTTTCAGGAATGTACGTCAATATTATTTTGGAAATCGCTGACGATTCGGATTTTAATATCATCATAGATGAACGTACTGGTGACAACCTTAAAGTTTCTGGAAACGCTACGCTAAATCTGAATATAGAACCCAACGGCTCAACAAATCTATCGGGCCGGTACGAACTAAATTCCGGGCATTACGAGACTTCCTTATACAATCTGGTAAAACGAAGGTTTGAAATCAACCCTGGTAGTACCATTGTTTGGCAGGGCGACCCAACAGACGCCAAACTGGACGTAACCGCGGTATACGAAGTGGAAACTTCGGCATCACCCCTGATGTCCTCCGTTATTTCCGGTGAAGATATAAGCGTTACCAACAAATACCGCCAAGTACTCCCCTTTTTGGTATACCTTAATGTTGCAGGGGAATTGTTGCAACCGCAGTTGTCCTTTAGACTGGATATGCCCGAAGACGAACAAGGCTCCCTTGGAGGAGCCGTTTACGGTAGGGTACAACAGTTGAACCAACAAGAATCCGAGTTGAACAAACAGGTTTTTTCCTTGTTGGCACTTAATAGGTTTTACCCCGATTCCGGGAGCGATGGTAGTAGTGGCGGTACGGTGGCCATTGCCAGGGACAATGTAAACAAGGTCCTATCCGGGCAGATAAATGCCTTTTCGGACAAGGTTTTTGGCAAATCCGGATTTGAGGTCGATTTTGACTTGGACAGTTTTACGGATTACCAGGGAGATAGTCCACAGGACCGGACCCAATTGAACATCAATGCGAAAAAAAAATTGTTCGATGACAGGCTGGTGGTAACGGCAGGAAGTGCTGTGGATGTGGAGGGGAGTGCGCAATCAGGCCAAGAAGAAACCCCAATAATTGGGAACGTAAGTCTGGAGTATTTACTTACCAAAGATGGGCGTTATAGACTAAGGGGCTTTAGAAAGAACGAGTACGAAAATATTATAGACGGTCAATTGATCGTCACGGGAATAGCCCTTATTTTTAATAGGGAATTCAATAAGTTTAGTCAGTTGTTCAACCCTCTGAAAGAGACAAATAAAGCAGAGGACAAGGAGAGGGAAGATCAAAAAAAAGAATAGAATTTTGAAGGCGACCATAACATATTACTATACGCTTATATTGCTATTAACGGCAAGTCTATATTCCTGCGGTGTAAGTAAATTTATCCCTAACGGGGAGGCTTTATATACGGGTTCCAAGATCAACATTGAAGCCGATAAAGACATAGGGAACACTAAAAAAGTTTCCCAAGAACTGCATACCCTTCTTGAACCTGAACCAAATTCCAAAATCCTTGGAATAAGACCAGGCCTATACTTTCACTACAAAGCCCAGAAGAAAAGACCAGGTTTTTTAAACCGATGGCTCAATAAAAAATTGGGAGAAGAACCCGTATACTTATCCGATGTAAATCCACAACGTATAGAGCAACTCATGTTGAACCGTTTGGACAATCGTGGCTTTTTTTACAGCAAAGCAACATCCGAATTGGACAGTGCCCAAAAACATGCATCGGTTAAGTACCAAGTGGAACTAAAAAAACCCTATACCCTTGAACAATTTAAGTTGGATAAAGATTCCCTGCCAATTTATAACGATATATCCAAGGCACTGGCCCAAACAGAGATTAAGCTAGGAAAACGCTTCGATCTGGAACTGATGAAATACGAAAGGGAACGTATAGACCAGGAACTAAAACAAAAAGGATATTACAATTTTAATCCGGATTTTTTAATTTTTGAAGTCGACACCAATCGCTATGACAACAAGAAGTCCGATCTTTTTTTGAGGCTTAAAAAAAACGTTCCCAAAAAGTCCCTAATTCCCTATACTATTGATTCCATTTCCGTTTTTCCCAACTATTCGATCAATACGGATACCCTTGCTCCCCCCGGCACCTCAACGATCAACGGTATAAGTTTTTTTCAGAAAGAAGAATTTTTTAAACCTAAAAAACTCGAGCCCTATATCTTATTCGGGCCAGGTCATAAATACAATTCAAGAACGGCCAGCCTCACCAGTAATCGCCTATCCTCCCTAGGTACCTATAAATTCGTAAACATTAGATTCAATGAAAAAGATACCTCAACAACCGATAGTGTAGGTTCTTTGTCCGCAGACATTTACCTTTCGCCCCTTACCAAGAGGTCGGTTCGTGCGGAATTGCAGGGAGTAACCAAATCCAATGGTTTTGCCGGTCCCGGGCTAGCAGTAACCTACAACAACCGAAATCTTTTCAGAGGGGGCGAGACCTTCGGCATAACCGGAAACTTCGCTTATGAGACACAGCTATCGGGTGGAAAGAATACTGGCCTAAGCAGTATTGCAGGGGGATTGAAAATAGATCTCATAATACCCTCCCTCCTTCCGTTTTCGCCAAGAAGTTTTAAATATGCCGTACCCAAAACCAAAATAAGCTTGGGAACGGATTTCCTGAAAAGAAGCAAATTATATACCCTAAGCTCGTTCAATACCTCCTTTGGGTATACCTGGAATGCCAATAGATTTGTTTATCACGAAATCAATCCAATTAATGTAAATTATGTAAACCTTTCCAATACCACGGAAGAATTTACGGCCATTTTGGAAAATAATCCTTTTCTAAGTCAAAGTTTTGAGCAGCAGTTCATTGCTGGACTCAATTATACCTTCACCTATAACGAATTGGTAGACCCCAATAAAACAAATCCAATCTTCGTCTCAACAAATTTGGATATTGCCGGAAACACCTTAAATCTCCTTAGCGGTTCAAAAACAACTATTTTTGGACTTGAATATGCGCAATATGCCAAGGCCGATATTGATTTTCGGTATTATATAAAATGGGCCAAAGAACAGGCTCTGGTGGCAAGACTTTATGGCGGATGGGGTATTCCCTATGGCAACTCCTCCACCCTACCCTTTGTAAAGCAATTCTTTTCTGGCGGTCCCTATAGCGTAAGGGCATTTAATATTAGATCGCTCGGACCAGGCACCTTCAATTCTGTGGAAGACGGCACCTCTTCGTTTTTCGACCAGTCTGGGAATCTAAAATTGGAGGCTAATCTGGAATACAGATTTCCTATATGGTCCTATTTTAAGGGAGCCATTTTTGCAGATGCCGGAAACGTATGGTTGACCAATGAAATAGACATTTCAGAGGATGAATCTGTAGAAAGTCGCGAATTCAACGAAGAATTGCTTGCCAAAGGAAAATTTGGCTCAGATTGGGCAAAGGAATTAGGTATTGGCCTTGGTTTGGGCCTAAGGGTAGATATACAAAGCTTTGTCTTGCGCTTCGATTTAGCTTCTCCTTTACAGGTTCCCTACCAGCCCGAAGGAGAACGTATCAGAATTCCTTTTTTTGACGGGGGCAGTAATAATCTCATCTTCAATTTCGCCATCGGATACCCATTTTAACGGTTCCTAAAATTTAAGGAGCTACCCTGTTAATAAAATACTAAAATATTCATTATCAAGTAAATGGATCAAAAATGGAATCTTTTGAATTATTGTCTATTGGTATTTAGGTCTAATTTTATTCAAAATGAATTATTAACCTGTCTGCCTTTTTTTTGCAGACCATAAATACAAAAATACTATGAACAGTGATCAATTGGAAGGAAAATGGAAACAAGTCAAAGGTAAGTTCAAACAAAAGTACGGTGATCTTACAGACAATGACCTAACTTATTCAGAAGGTAAGTTTGAAGAATTCTTAGGCCGGTTGCAAGAAAAGACCGGAAAAAGAAAAGAGCAATTAAAAGAAGAGATCGACAATCTATAGAGTCGAACTCAAAAGCTTAAATATCATATCAGCAACCCTTACAATCTTGTGGGGGTTGTTTTTTTGTTCAATAATTGTAAAGAATGAAGCTAAAAAATTTATTGTATAAGAGGTATTAAACCTCAGGGCAAGCCCTGAACCCAATAATAGAAATCGACCCAAGGGTCGAGGTATTGAACCTAGATCCCGCCGAAAAAGGCGGGATTAGTTTAACTTTCAATTTTCAGTGCGTCTTACTGACTTCTCAAAATTGAGTTTCACTAATAAAAATCGGAAGAATCCGTATCTCAAAATCGGTGCAAATTATATTACCATAGGGTTTCGCTAAATTATTTTGGGCGTTCCCTCCTTCGTCGGTCGTGCCCTTGGCTTAATCCCTTGCTTTGCTGCGGGGATGCCGCCGCGGTCACTAACGCAAATAAAAGGCTAATTGGAAAATAAGAAGCCAACTGTTTCAAAAAGACCTAATTATATTGAAAATCAAAGCCTTTCCTTATTATCGTTGGCGTATTCCTTTTTATACATTCGTACAATAATCAGGAAAAGACTAATAAGAAGGGGACCAAATATCAGTCCAATAAAACCAAAAATGGGTACTCCAACAATTACTCCGATCAGCGTAATCAACGGATGTACATTGTCCAATTTTTTAAGAACAAAAAGTCGAAATAGGTTATCCGTAGCCCCTACCACAATAAAACCGTACAGTAAAATTCCCCATGCTTGAAAAGTATTACCTCCGGAGAGCGACAATATAAAGACTGGAACGATTCCCAACAAAGAACCTACAAAGGGAATCATAGAACCAATGGTAACGATAACCGCCCAGAAGAAGGGGGCTTGAACCCCAAATACCAAAAACCCTATCAACGCAATAATTCCTTGCGCCATGGCCACTAGTGGAATACCAAGGGCATTGGAACGTACCATAGCCCTAACTTCCTCTCCTATTATTTTTAAATTTTCCTTGCTTATTGGAATGTACTCAAATAAAGATTCCCGCAATTCCCTACGATTGGTAAGCATATAAAAAAGCATGAAATACATAATGGCGACGGCAATAAAAATATTGAAGGTTCCACCGGCAAAGCCCTGAAGGTTATTGGACAACCATGTAGATACGGCTCCTGCATCTATTTGGGATGTAAAATCATATCCAAACATGTTTTCCCATTTTTCCATTTGGTTTTCCACGGCAGAAATCACCTTTTCGGAATTTTGAACGGCACTCTCTACCTTGTTCCCCAGCATAAGCACAATTCCTGAAATGGGTAATAAAATACATACGAAAGACCCTATGAGCAGGATAATAGCGGCTAGATTGGGGTGCCATCCCTTTTCAACAAGTTTTTCCATTGGCCTGCGCAAAAGCACATATATCGTTATTGCCCCTAAAACCCCCGAAAAATAAGGAAGAATTGCCTGAAAAATAAGTCCTCCCAACATAATTATGAGCAGTAAGATAAATACCTGTCGGATTACTTTGGGATTGATTTGCGTCATAGTTCTATTGCCAGATTAAATAGGGCCAATTTATGTTGGAAAGTGATTTTATATCGTAATTATCTACTAGTTGATCATTTAAGCAAATACCCTTATTATCCATGGGTATGGTATAATCCCACACTATAGTACATTCAAAAACAAATCGCAAGCTTACGATTTCTATAAATACATAATCTATCGATTCCCCAGCTTGGTCTCCACCTTAGCCTTTCAGCATTATTGGATATCCAATTGGGAACTCACCTATAAGGATATAGTGCTCCTAGCTAATATATAATAAAATTTTAAAGAGGCTTACGGCCCGATATAATATTGTAAAGTACGGCAATAATGGCGATTACCAAAAGAATATGAATCAGATTAGTGGTTCCCATACCGGCAACTATACCGAAGAAACCCAAGAGCCAAATAACAATACAGATAACAGCGACCAACCAAAGTATGCTTCTCATAATTTAATGTTTTAGTTATTAAAATTTATGTCCAGAATAAAATATTCAGCTGAGGCTGCCCATATGATTCCAAACTATCTAAAGTTATTCCATTCCATTAACGGGACGTAATTCAATAGCTAAATTTATTAATGCAATCGAGGTTTAAAATATGCTGCACTATTAACCTGCTGTGGACGAAAATGGATATTAGTTTTATTCCGCTAACAATTTAGAATTATTGCAATATTAAGATTGCACTGTAAAGCAAAAAGGGCGTTGTAGCATTTTGGGTCTTATGCTGTTCTCCTGTCGCAACTACAAGTGGCAATCAATATATACTCTCAAGTGGATCGTATGTCGTTAAAAAGGTGTTTTTGGCCTGGGGCATAACTTCATCATACTCCAATTTGCAAGGTTGTATATCCGGGGTTTGGGTATTTTCAAAATCAGTACCCAAATTGAACACACCTTTTTTGGATCGCATCAATTTATAAGTCTCTATAAACGCTCTGGTTCTTAATGATTGTGCATCCATCTAATTAAGGCTTTAGGTTGATAATAAATTACCCGTATCAAGTAAACGAAGAAAAGAACCTTTAGCTATGGTGCCCACAGGAGTTGAAATACCTCAAAACCGAAAATAGCAGCTATAATAGTCAGCATAAAGAATACAATAGTCCATTTCAAAATAATATCCTGATTATTCTGTTGACGCCCCCCTTCACTTAGTAACCAATTTAGCTAAGAAAAAAAATAAACCATATCGCTATCGATATGAAAATTAACTCCATGCAATATTTTATGCATCCTCCCTAGAAGGATTAAATACAAATGGACCCCATTCAATTATAAAATAAACGTTGATTTTATACCATAACATGGTTCCAAGAATCGAGATTATCAATATTGGCCTCAGGGTAGCTTATAATACGGTTCAATGACATGGTATAGCCCAGCTTCCTTACCTCATTGCCACACCCCTTCCGGGTAGCAATTGTTTGAAGGTTTTCCGTAATCTCCCGTACAATGGAAACGGTGGAATTTCCGGGGTTAATGACCAAATTTCTTAAAGTTTTGTAGACCAGCTCTTTATTGGTTTTGCAGAACCTCACATATTGAATTAGAATCTTTAGGACTCTTTTGGAAAGAAAACCAGTTTCACTTTCATCAAAGTAACGGCTTACCTATTTGCCAATTGCATACACATTGAACAATTCTTTCGCCAATAATTCTTCTTTTTTCATATACCAAGTTATTTTCAAAAGAAAATCATAATCGGATTGATTACCGTTTTTTTTTAGTAGGCCCTTCTATTGCAGGTTGCAATTTACCATCCAATGAATTCCAAATTTATCGGTGCAACGGCCATACATGGCTCCCCACTCTTTTTCACTAAAGTTGTGATTTACCTGACCCCCACTGGAGAGCTTACTGAACAATTCCTTGGCTTTGTCCCTATTTTCCATGTCTATGGCCAAGTGAATTTTATTTCCATTGTTTAGCGGTGTATCCGGGGCAGCATCATAGGCCATTAAGTGGATTCCCTTACCTTTTAACTCGGCATGTTGCAAGTTGCGCCTATACGATTCTGGAATATCCATCTTGGAATCTTCATAAGTTTGTTTATTGGTAATCTCGGCATTAAAACAATCGGCATAGAAATTCATTGCCTTCATGCAGTCTCCCGAAAATGCCAAATACGCTTGTACATTCATTTTTTTTATTTTTTTAGTTCACCTTCAACATATTTAAAAAATAGCAATTTGGGCTGCGCTATCGGATTTAATATTGCCGCGAATAAAGGGTAGACCATAATTTGTTATACCAATGGGGCAATGGGACCTTTTCAATGCCGAAAAAATAACGCCAAAGCATAAATTTTTAATTCATTGACTATTACGGTTTTAAGATTGAACAAAATGCTTTATCTTGAATACATCATTTTTGAATATGCCACCCAAACCAATGACCAAGGAAAGCAAAAAAATAAAAATTTATCTTGCCGACGATGACGAAGAGGACAGAATACTTTTCTCTGATGCATTGGCAGAATTGCCCATTAACTGTGAAATCTATAATTTCCGGGATGGCATATATCTTGTGGGAAGGCTCGTGGTAAAGGAAACACCTTTGCCGGATATAATCTTCCTGGATATAAATATGCCCCTGATGGACGGGGCGGATTGCTTAGCAAAAATTCGGGAAACAGAGCGTATCAGTTCCATACCGGTCATTATCTATTCTACAAGCTTCGAAAAAAAAGAAGTTGGAAAATATCGGGAAATGGGGGCCAATTGCTATCTAAAAAAACCCAGCTCCTTCAACCAACTTAAAACCTTGTTGTACAAATGCATCAAAACCTATACCTATGATAATCGCAACCTAACGGCCGGCAACTTCATTATCCACGTTTAAAAAGAAGTTGCAACACCATTGGAACGGGGTTAAAAATATATGGGTTTAAGTCAAGGTAAATTTGCCCTTTGAATTAAGTTGATTACTCCGCAGTTTCAGTTGAAATTAAAATAAGCATGAGCAAAGATAAGAGCAGACAATTTTCCTTAAAAGCCTTACCTGGTTTAATCGTTGACACCTATAAGTCATGGTTGTCCAACGACCCTTTTAGGTCCAGTGCGGTTGTGGCCTATTACGCCATTCTCTCCCTGCCCGCCCTTTTAGTAATTATTGTAAATCTTGTGGGGGCAGTGTGGGGAACGGAAATAGTACAGGGAAAACTTACAGACGAATTTTCAATGGCCCTTGGCAGTGATGCTGCAACCTCCATTCAGGCCATGATAGAGGAAACGCAGAGCGTAGAAAAAAGTACCCTATCCTCCATTATCGGTATCGGCATACTTCTTTTTGCAGCTACCGGGGTAGTCTATCATTTAAAAATTTCATTGAATGCCATTTGGAGAATTAAACCGGACCCACAGGCCAAAATAAAAAAAGTGATCATAGACCGTGTGTTAAGTTTTGCCTTCATCCTGGCGATCGGCTTTCTATTGCTCATCAGTTTTATGGTCACGGCCGCCATATCGATCCTCAACGACTTTATACGGGAGGTTCTTCCCGATGTGCTGCTCTATGCGGCCTACACAATTGATTTTCTGATTTCCATTGCCATAATATCGGTACTTTTTGGCCTTATGTTCAAATACCTTCCCGATGCCAAAGTAAAATGGCCTTCGGTGAAGATAGGCGCAGTTTTAACGGCACTTCTATTCGTATTGGGAAAATCGGCTCTGGGATATTATTTCGGACTGGCAGAACCAGGGTCTACCTACGGGGCAGCTGGTACCATTGTATTAATTCTCTTATGGGTTTCCTACTCCTGCCTGATCCTATTCTTTGGGGCCGAGTTCACCTATAACTATGCCGAAAAATTTGGGTATGGCATTAAGCCAAACAGTCGGGCTGTTAACAGGGAGGATATCTGTTAATGCCATCAAGAAGATATATTCTTAGGGCTTAGCCGATCTCTTACACGGCATGGAATCAATTGATATGGCAGAAAGCACCTTCTCCAAATTTCCCTTGCTTCCTCACATTTTGATCCCATAAATCTTAAAACTCGATGCCAATGTTAAGCTAATGTTTATTTTCATTTTTTACAGCTAAGATTTAGACTGCCTACCAGACAAAGGGCTACAGCCTCCCTATTAACTTGATTTAACAGTTCATAGTACCCATTTCTCTACTGAATTCACACTAGACCAAACCAACCAATAAGTGAAGCTTGTCCAATTCCACCACTTCCCATATTAAATTTTAATAATGTATTTATTAAGCTTTCTTTAACAATAACAATGTCCTTTTTAACCCGCATTTAAATTTTCAATTTTGCGCTTTTAAAAAAACCCTGAAAATTAAATGAGCTAAATATGACGTGAAACTCTCCAGATAAACTGGGACCCCAAAGTACTTTTTGCCCTTTATACTTATTAGTACACAACTGAAGTATATGGCAGCGAAGTATAACATTCAAAACAAAAAAACAAATTCAAAACTCTATTATTTTTATTATGCTAAACCCTCGACAGAACATTAAATGTTCGTATTCAAAATCGCAAAGAACAAAGATTGGTTCGTTGTTTTTACTAGTATTCGTTGCGCTATATTCCAACAGTTATGCACATGTAAACAACGATATTATAAACGCTGAATATAGCGCGTATCAACAAACAGTATCAGGTACCATTACAGATAATTTAGGAGAGCCGCTCCCAGGTGCAAGTATTATGGAAAAAGGTACCACTAACGGAACTACTACTGATTTTGATGGTAATTTCTCAATAGATGTATCCGATGAAAATGCCGTTTTGGTCATTTCATATATAGGTTTTAACACACAAGAAGTCAGCTTAAACGGAGAGGCTAATATCTCTGTAACTTTATTGGAGAATGCCGCTGCATTATCCGAGGTAGTAGTTACAGGATATACATCAGAAAGAAAAAGTGATCTAACTGGAGCCGTCGCTATTGTTGATATGGGTGGTGTTGTAAGCCAGCCTGTTGCTAGTGTCGACAATATGCTACAGGGCCAGGTTTCTGGTGTTAACGTGGTAAGCTCGGCCTCTCCTGGTGGCCCAAGCAGCCTTAGAATTAGAGGTTATAGTACGATACGAAATAACGATCCTCTTTATGTAATAGATGGTGTACCTACAACTTCAGGTATCAATCTTATCAACCCTAACGATATTGAGTCCCTTCAAGTATTAAAAGATGCATCATCTTCGAGTATCTACGGATCTAGGGCCGCAAATGGTGTTGTGATCATTACTACAAAAAAAGGAAAATCTGACGAAACAAAAGTTTCCATCAACATGCATTCCGGTATTCAGAACACTACTAATTTACCGAATAATTTAAGTGCGGAAAATTATGGGAATGTATATTGGCAAGGTTTTGCCAATGATGGAATAACACCTGCCCATGCCATATATGGCAACGGTGCTACACCCGTAATTCCTGATTTTTTGGATGCTGAAAATACAATTCCTTCCGCCAACACGGATTGGGTCGGCGAAATTTTTGATCCAGCCATTATTCAATCTTACAACCTAAGTTTGGCCAAAGGAGGTGAAAAGTCGCATAGTATGTTCTCTTTAGGCTATTTTGATCAAGAAGGCACCTTGAAATACACCGATTTTAGTAGAATTACCGCACGTTTAAATTCGGACTACAAATTGTTCAATGATGTTGTAACAATAGGCGAAAACCTTACCGTTGTCTACTCCAAAAGTGTTGGCACCAGTACTAATTCATTGTTGGGCAATGCCGTTTACGACGCCTTCAGAATTCCAAGTATTGCTCCAGTTTATGATATTAATGGAGAATTCACTGGTTATCCATTATCGGATACCCAAAATCCATTGGGTAATTTATACCGAAATAAAGATAATATTGAAAACAGGGTACGCGTATTTGGTAATGTATTTACCGAAATTCAACTTTTTGAAGACTTAAAATTCAAAACTAATTTTGGACTTAATTATACTACATCAGACAGAACATCATTTAGTCCTACTTACAAGGAGCCAAATCCTCAGCGAGTAATCAATAGTTTATCTGTCAGAAATAATAAGCAGTTCGACTGGGTTTGGTCGAATACCTTGAATTACACAAAAACTTTTGCCGACAAACATAATTTTAGTGCCTTAGTCGGGATTGAAAGCATAGAAAATCTATATGAAGTTACAACCGCTTCTATTGATGATCTTCCTACCAATGAACTAAACATTAGAATATTAAATGCAGGTGACCAAGGCACACAAACGAATAGCGGTGATAAAATAGAGTACTCCTTATTCTCGTATTTCGGTAAATTAAATTATACCTACGATAATAAATATTTGTTTTCTGCTACCTTGAGACGTGATGGTACTTCTAAATTGTTAAATAATAGATGGGGTACTTTTCCTGCACTATCAGCGGGCTGGAAAATATCCGAAGAAAACTTCTTTAATAATGAAGGGGTTATATCCAACTTAAAAATACGTGCCGGCTGGGGCGTAACAGGTAATCAGGACATCCCTGCTTACCAAACACTATCTGGATATTGCAGTAATCCGTACTATTCCAATTACGCCATTGATGGAGCTCAAAATAGCACACAAACTGGTTTTACATTATCCAGAATTGCGAATCCCGATTTAAAATGGGAAACAACTACACAGACCAATATTGGTTTGGATTTTGGCTTTCTCAATGATGCCCTGACTTTTTCTGCGGACTACTTTTATAAAAACACAGAAGATTTATTATTGTTTAAAACCTTGGCACCAGATCAAGCAGGTTTTTCAAATAGCGGTCAATGGCAGAATGTGGGCGAGATGGAAAACAAAGGTTTTGAGTTTACCGCAGATTATCAAAGTGACCGTGCAAAGGACTTTAACTTTAATATAGGGGTTAATTTCTCTGTTATTGATAATGAATTATTGTCTTTAGGAGAAGGTATTAATTTCATAGAAACAGACCCTGGGGTTTTACATAGCGTAAATTTTGACCAGAGTACCTCAAGAACTGCAGTTGGACAACCAATAGCTTCGTTCTATGGTCATGTAGTAGAAGGTATTTTTGCTTCCGATGCAGAAGCGGCCTCTAGTAATCAGTCGAGTGCAGTTGCTGGGGATTATAGATTTAAGGACATCAACAACGATAATGTTATTGATGATCGCGATCGTACTTTTATAGGTTCTCCACACGCAGATTTCACCTATGGTATTAACTTCACGGCCAATTACAAAGCATTGGATTTAACATTGTTCTTTCAAGGTTCGCAAGGAAATGATATTTATGATTTGTCGCGATACTATACTGATTTTTTCAACTTGGCCAACTACAATAAGAATGATCGTATTCTAAATGCTTGGACACCACAAAATACGAATACCGATTTGGCTAGAGTTTCTTTAAATGACCCTAATAACAATATTAGACCTTCTTCTTATTATGTACAGGACGGTTCATTTTTACGCTTAAAAACTTTTCAATTGGGGTACACCCTTCCAGAGAATGTAGCTGAAAAAATAAAAGCTTCGCGTATTAGAGTTTATTTGGAAGCCTACAATTTATTTACCATTACAGGATATGAAGGATTGGATCCGGAAATTGGATTACAGAATTACGATTCCGATGACCGTAACTTGGATATTGGTGTAGACAGAGGTATTTACCCAAGTTCACAGACATTTACATTAGGTCTTAATTTCAACTTTTAAAAAAATAACAAAATGAAAAATATAATCATATTATTTGCCTTAATTGGGTTACTAGCCTCTTGTAGCGATGAGTTCTTGGAAAAAGAACCATTTGGAGAGCTAACGGACGATCAGGTTGAATTACCCGAAAACATAGAATCTTTGGTAATCTCTGCTTACAGCATATTAAATGGACAAGGTAATGAAGCCTCCAATGCTTTTAACTCGCCAGCATCCAACTGGAGTTTTGGAGATGTGCTTTCTGATGATGCCTATAAAGGTGGTGGCGGTACAGGTGACCAAAACCAAATTCACAGAATGGAGATTTACAATATTGATGGACAAATTATAGATGTTGTTCAAAAATGGAGCGTACTCTATGAAGGGGTTTATCGTGCAAATACCGTTTTAAAAGCCTTAAAAAATACTACCGAATTTGATGAGGCTACCAAAACGCAACGCGTTGCCGAAATGCGTTTTTTAAGAGGTCATTTTTACTTTGAACTTAAAAAACTTTACAATAGAATCTCCTATACGGATGAGGATGGAAATTACTTGTCAAACACCCAAATTACTCCTGAAGAAATTTGGACAAAAATAGAAGATGATTTTAATGCAGCCATTGCCGTATTACCAGAAACTCAGGCAGATCCAGGAAGACCAACCAAATACGCTGCATGGGCATACTTGAGTAAAACATATTTATACCAGGGAGAATGGCAGTTGGCCAGTGATGCCGCAGACGAAGTTATTTCTAAAGGAGGTTATAGTTTAACCCCTAATTTCAGTGAAATATTTATTCCTGAAAACGACAATGGTGAAGAAGTTGTTTTTGCCATTCAATATTCAATAAATGATGGTTCACCCAGTAATTATAATGGGTCTATAGGTGATCGTTTAATGCCTCCAGGTGGTCCAAGATATGCAGCATATGGCTTTTTACGTCCTTCCCAAAATTTGGTAAATGCGTATAAAACAGATGTTGACGGAATGCCTATAATTGGAAATGATGATGTTACCGAAAGTGATAATGTTGACCCAAGGTTGGATGTTACCATTGGAAGACCAGGGATTCCTTACAAAGATTTAGAGATCAACTATGAAGAAAGTTGGGCCAGGGATCTAGCTACTTATGGCCCATATGGACCTAAGAAAAGAGTAATCTCAGCAAATCATCCTGCTTATTTGCAATCTTGGCCTTATGTAACAGCTGCCAACTATAGCATTATTAGATATGCCGATGTTTTGCTTTGGAAAGCAGAAGCAGAAATAGAATTGGAGAATTTGGAAGAAGGAAGAACTTATATAAATATGATAAGGGAGCGTGCAAAAACAGGTAGTTATATTCAAAACCTCGAAGGCACTGCAAATGCAGCCAACTATTTGATCGACACCTATGATGATCCCTTTGCTTCAAAAGAAGAAGCTACAATAGCCTTAAGAACGGAACGTCGTTTGGAAATGGCACACGAAGGTCATCGCTTTTTTGATTTAGTAAGGTGGGGTATAGCAGCAGATGTTATAAACACCTATTTAGCAAAAGAACAGATAGCCAGAGGCTTTTTAACCGGTGCTACGTTTGTTGCAGGCAAGCATGAATATATGCCAATACCTCAATCTCAAATCGATGCTGGAGGCAAAGACGAAAGCGGCAACGCACTTACTACCCAAAACCCAGGTTATTAAGCTAGAGAATTAATTTAAGTTAGATTGAAAAAGGGAGTGGAATTAATTCTACTCCCTTTTTTTTTTACACTATTTGCTGTCGCTCTGGTGGGCATGGTGACCGCTCAATAAAATACAACGGCACTAGAAAATGGAGCTGTAAGGTTTACTTACAGTCTTAAAACAAATCAAATTATGGTTTTGGGTAACCTAAATAACTTTGCTACGCCATATGACGTAGCGTTTACCAAATTAACAGGGCCCATATTTAATAAATGTATGCTCAATATTTTGCGAAGCTGTCGGAAGAGCAAATGGCAAAATTCAAGGAATACCATCCCAATTTTCATGAGCAATTGTACGTCGGCTTAAGATTTAAGGAGCTGCATGTATACTAAGATTCCAATCGCGGCAGATTTACAAAGCCAGCACCATATAAGGTATTTAAGGAAAAAGAAATCATCGATTTAGAACCATTAGACCGTGTAGGGACAAAACAACCCGGTTTTAAGCTGTTGCATATGATAGATATTGACTTAGAACCCAATACCAAATATTAAATGGACCTTGGAGCTCTGAAAGAATGGTCGGATTCGAACCAAAATTATAGGCTCTCACTGAAAATCAAAAAGTGATCTACTTTCGCAAATCACTTTTCCGCTTGGTCGGGATGACAGTCCTAAGAACCACATCTCAATACGCTAATTATCAATTACTTACATTCAATTTTCAGTACGGTTAACCGATATCTTAACTCGGTTGAAAATGGCATATTTAAAAGCCTATTTTGGAGTCTTTTACAACGTAAAATTAATGAAAAATTTAATACAATTTATGTCAATCGAACCTCCTAATCACTTTTTCGTTTCTTACTCACAATTAATTCCATCATTCACATTATTATTTCCTTAGTACTTCTAGGAAACAAAAATTCATGTGGAACATGAAACTGTTCTGTGTTTAACTTTTCATATTTAACATTTTCTGAACCACCAAAAATTGAAGTTATAATATCCTCATTGGCATTTGGATCTTGGTAAATAACTCTTTTGACATCGGTTCCTTTAACAAACTCATCAATAAGAATTTGATCAATTTTTCTATTAAATGCAGGAAAAGAGTATCCAATAATCACAAGAATATTAGTTTCATGCATTCTCTTTTTCGCATTTTCCAAGCTCTTTGAGTCTTTTTCCCATGCATATTTAATTGTGTCTTGATAGTCCATAATACTTCTATTGAACTCAGAATAATTCTCAATAAGAGTATTTAAATAAGAATAAAGATTCTTTGAGTTTTTTCCCTGAACAGTCTCATAAGAGTTCTTTTGGTATCTGAACATTCCTCTAAATCCGTTAAGATGAATAATATTATTGAATGAACTTTGATTACTTTCCATAAAATGGAAATAGTCATTCAATTCAACAAGTGATGAAGTTTTTTGCGAAAGAAACGACTCGAATGCCCTTTCGAGCTGCAAATCATAATTCCAACTTATAAACGATACATTCTCGTTCAACTTTGGAAAAGTTTCACACTTTTCTAATAAGACCGATAATAAGCTGAAATAGCGTTTATCAATTTTTGTATAGACCTCTTGCTTGTTCTCAATTAGCCCACTTTTAGTCCTACCACGTGCTATTTCATTTTCCCATAAATCAAAGTAAATACTCAAATAAAATTTTAAATCATTTAATTCACCTTTTCTATCTAATAAATGTAGCCTTCGTGCATATATATCTATAGATCCATATTCCATTGCTAATTCACCATACTTTCTTAGTCCTGTGAAAATATTCAGAAGCTTTTTATCGTTGTAAAGATTCCGATGTTTTCCATCTTCCTTAATAATTAAGTCTTTATCAGTTATCTCTCCAACAACATTGTCTGCAACTTGAATCATCGATTTGCTTTGAGCTTGCCAAATTGGCACAGCATTATAGCTCGCTCCAGCCCCTAAATAATAGGTGATTTTCAAATTCTCAATTGAGTTATTACTGTATTTGCTTGATTTCATTCCACAAGTTTTGGTTTAAACCAATTTTTTGAAATATCATTGTCAGAACTATGAGGTGTGGGATTTGCATCCAACACTCTAAATAATGTTGGTATCTGAACCGATTGTCCAAATACTAACGCGTGTTGTCTTGGAATAGATGGTAATCGACTTAGAATATTGTTAGAGATATGTGGCGTCATTTGTCTTATCTGAGATAAATCATCAGGGTTCTGAATTCTATGAATAACAAAATTACTACATTGAGATAATACAGTTTTGGATAGCTCACTTGGCCGTTGTGAAGATATCAATAAAAACAATCCATACTTTCTACCCTCTTTAGCTATCCTGTCAAAAATTCGATTTGCATCACCAAAAGAGGTTATTTCATTATTTGATATATATCTATGTGCTTCTTCTAAAATTAAATTAACTGGAAAAGAATTTCTAGGACTATAATTCTTTAGCTTATCAAAAATCATTCTTGATAAAACACAGGAAGTAACCTCAACTATTTCATCTTCGACAGAGTTTAAGTCAATAATTGTAATTTGTGTTTTCTTATTTTCATTAGTACTTAATCCTAATAAATTGTTTATATACGTTTTTTGGTTTTCCTGCTTATCAGCAATAGTTAAAAATTTAAATTCACTTCTGGCTTTCAAACTTTTAAATCTAGTAATAAGTGATGAACAATAATCTCGTATTTGCTTATTTCCATAAGCCTCTTCATGAAGGATTGCCAAATCCAAAGCATCTTCCAACAATTCAAAGGAAAAATAGGTGTCATCAGAAAATTCAGGGATTTTCACCTCAGGAGGAGCAAGAATAAGATATCCTCTGTCATCAGTTTTCTCTATATATTGTATTAGGTTCTCGGCTCCTACTAGTCCACCAAAATGAACCATTAAACAATTGCCAATTGTGCAGACTACGGGTGGTTTTCTGTCATCATATTTAATTAGGCTGTGTTCCTTTCCAGCTTCATCAAAATATTTAAATGCCTTTGATAAATTTATATCATCTGTTTTGTATTTGTTTAATATGGAAACTATACGATCTCGTTTTGAAGGACTTCCTAAATCTGCTCTCAATACTTGACCAATTGCAGTTGCCAAAATTGAGTTCAGTTGTTTATTATATTCTTCTCCGTTTTCAAAATTAGATATTATAGAGGCTATCCCTAATGCTTTTCTAAGTATTGGTAGTTGCGTCTTTTCACTTGCTTGAAGGAGTAATGCCCACTCTTCAATATTTAAAAACCAATGAGGTAATTTATATTCTTCATATATAATCCGATCGTTAATTTTTAGCTCATCGTAAACAGAATTAAAACTAGTTTTATTCCTAACTTCGTTAATTGATAAGTATTTAATCTCTATATCAATATTATCTACTTGACTGAATGCTTTATGATATTCTCCATTTACATCAAAAAAAATAAACGTTGCTCCAACCGCACTAAAGCTTTCCTTTCGAAATAAATTTTGAATCATCGAAGCTATTGTGCAGGATTTGCCACTTCCTGTATTTCCCAGAACAGCAGAATGGGATCCAAAAAATCCATTTATGTCAATCTTAACTTTATAATCCGGAAAAATTGTAGAACTGCCAACTTCTAAAAGTTTTAGTCTTGTAAAATCTGTTTCTGGAATTTGCTCTGTAGTGTAGGTCACATCAAAAATTAAATCTAACTCCTCCTTCTTAATGTACAAAACATCTGAATAAAGAGTAGGAAAAATAGACAGTCCATACTTAAATCTCTTATCCTGAATGGTACCGATTGGAGAAATATCTATATATTTAACTGAATTTGATTTACTTAATACTTGCTCCCTTTCTCCTTTCCATTTAAAATCAGCATCCTTTTCTCTAACGCCATATATTTCAGCAACTATATAAAAATCTTGATATGGTAAGATAACATAGCCATTTATCTGAGCATATTGATAAATATCATCAAATCCATTAATGGTAAAGTTGATAGATTGATTAAATAACTCTACGGTGAATTTTTCAGAATTGATTGTAATAAGCTTTCCTATTACTCTTTGTTTATCATCTCTTAACATTAAGTATTACTATTTAATTTCAATTGAATTGTTAATCAATTCAATTATTTTAGTATTCTGTGTTTCAATTCTATTTTCACTCCAATCCGGTAACAAATCATCAACAATAGTGTTGAAATAATGAAGATAATTCTCACCGGAACGTGTTTTATCTGAATCATTACTTCCAATAATCCAAATTCTAGGATCATTTAGCATTCTAAGTTTTTCTATATTTATTCTCACCTTATTATCCCCATCAGCTTGGTAATGGGTATTACAAAATACCACTAGTCTAAAAGTAGGTATGGTCAGTGCCTGGTATATTAAATTGTTGATATGTTCATCACTAAAACTGTATCCCATAGTTATAAAAACACTTTGATTTTGCGCAATTCTTTTTTGGAACTCTCTAAATAAGTCTGAATATGGAGAACCAAGACTTGAATTTTGCTTGATAGGGGATGGATAAATCATTACATTTTTCTGGCTACTTAGGTAGTCGAAGGTTATGTTTTGTAACTCTTTAACATTGAACAACTTAGAAGTTTCCTCAACTTCTACCCAATTTACCGAACCATGTATTTTGAACAGGTAAACAAAACTATCAATGATATTCCACTTAAATGAACTTATATCCATTTGCTCAGCTAGTGCGTAATTAAAAATAGATGGATTAAAATAACGTTCAACAAATCCCGAAAATCCATTTGTGTATGAGATACCCAATTGATCCATCGCCTTTTCCGAATATAAATCGTAATTAGTAGTCACTACATTGGGTTTTGGAAGATTACTATCCCGAAGGGATAATTTACGATAGAAGCTTTTATAGTTATCAATGACTGCAGAGTCTTTACCATTATTCTCTTCGTTTAAGCATTGATATAAAATAAAATTTTTTGTTTGTTTAATGACCTTATTAATCTCTTTGGAATCAGCTTCGTTTTTAATCTGATCTAAATAAAATTTTAAATTATATAATGTTCCAAGAAATGTTTCAAGATTATTTCTAAAAGGTTCTTTCAAATAATCTATTTTATGTGTCTTTAGTATCGCTTTATGCTCATCTGTGAATAATAGTTCTTGTAATATTTTTGAAAAACCTTTTATTTTTTCTGCATTTGATACAAACAAAGTATCCGCAAGTTTTTGCATTGTAGGGATACCGTTGTTTCCAATGGAACAGCCAGAACCTACCAAAAAAGATAAGTTCCTTATTTCTAGTATTTTAGACAATTCCTTCCTAACAAATCCTATCTTTTCCGGGTATTCACTAACTTTTAGCAAAATGTTTTCCTCTCCCTTGTAAAAAAAATGTTCCATTTAATTTAACTTTATTTTTCTCCTATAAAACTTAATTGTCCTTTTTCCAAATCGACCTCTTCCTTTGCCCCAAAAAGCTGAATATACAAACAGAAGGACCATCGTAAGAGGGACTATAATCTTTAAATCCATATCGCTTGACCAACAACTGGCTAAATGATTTTCTATAAGTTGATTCAGAAATAAGAAAGACCACGAGAGTGTAAAAAATAAGCTAATAAGTTCATTAATTTTTGAAACGGAAAATGTGGTTGGGGTTGTACCTGTCTTATAGAGTTTACCTATAGTATAATCTTCCAAAATATCTATTATTTTTTCCCAATGTCTTTGCCATGATTTACTGCCTTTATTTATTAAATACCAACCTAATGCAGTTATTAACCCTAAACAGATGCTATAAAATTCATGATATACTTTTTCTTGGTAGTCATTGGAAGAGGATATTGTAAAGTATCCGGCGATAGCCAATGCCTGAAAAGCCCAAAAATAGCCAGCTCGTTTCCAGTATAACTCAATTTCAAATTTTCTCGAGTCCCACGCGAGCTGAAAAATTTCACTCTTTTCTTTTTGGGTTAAATTTTTAAAGTCATTAAGTTCTTTTAGAAATTTCCTCTTTGAAATCCGCTTAGGTTCAGTCATTTGATATCCACCAGTGATTAGTTTAATTAATTATTTTACTTTCAAGAATTACAATCCTTTCTTTTAGTTGCTAAAGGATTACTAATATAAAGTTTAATTTTTATAGTAAGTTAATGCTTACAAGTGTTTTCTTTATATCAAATAACACCAATAAAATTGGAAGGTAATATCTTAATTGCGAAAATACCAGTTCAAGTAAATTTTAAAAGTTTATTCAATACTAAATTTCGTTACTAAAAGTACCTATAATGAAATATTTTTAAACTATTTGGTGTATTAGTTTAATAAAAAGCTTAATTTAGTACCGTGAGTACCGATAAAAGAATAAAAATAAACCAATTGTTAAGTACACATGCTTCAGGTGTAGTGTACCTATCTTCTTGGCTGGTACAGCAAGGGTACAGCCTTGATCTACAAAAACGCTATCGAAATAGCGATTGGTTTACCTCTATAGGAACGGGAGCCATGATACGTTCCGGTGACAAGGTTGGTTACGAGGGGGCAATCTATGCCCTTCAAAAACAAGCTGGCCTGTATATTCATCCAGGGGGTAAGACGGCCTTATCCTTACTAGGCAAATCCCATTACTTGGAACTTTCGCCAAATAAGGTAACCGTTTTTGGTGGACAACATGAAAAGCTGCCCACCTGGTGCATAAAACACGACTGGGGTGTTAAATTGGATTATCACAGTTCTTCATTTCTACCCGCTGATATAGGCCTTGTTGAACTAGAACTCAAAACATTCTCCATAAAAGTGTCCAGTGCCGCAAGGGCTATGTTGGAATGCCTGTTTTTGGTTCCAAAAAATCAGGAATTAGTAGAGTGTTACCAACTAATGGAGGGGTTAAACAATCTAAGACCCAACCTTGTCCAAAATTTATTGGAAAACTGTACCTCTGTCAAGGTAAACCGCCTATTTATGTATCTAGCTGAAAAGGCCAACCATAGCTGGGTAAAACATCTGAACATAGATAAAATAAATTTGGGAAGTGGAAAACGCAGTATCGTAAAGAATGGTGTTTATGACCCAAAATATAAAATAACCGTTCCAGTTGAACTAGCAAATGGAGAATTATAAATCCCAAGTTTCATTACTATTAAGCGTACTACCCGAAGTAGCTAAAGAAAATAACTTTGCTCTTCACGGTGGTACTGCCATCAATCTCTTTCTTCGAGATATGCCTCGACTTTCAGTGGATATTGATTTAACCTATATTCCTGTGGAGGATAGGGAAACTTCCTTATTTAATATTTCAGAAGTACTTTTGAGAATTAAAACCAATATTGAAACTATAATACCAAATGCTCGAATAACACATAAAGAAAAGGAACTCAAGCTCCTAATTGCCACTAATCAAGCCCAAATAAAATTGGAGGTAAGCCAAGTGATGCGAGGCATAATAGCACCGGCAACAGAAATAGGATTGTGTGATAAAGCCCAAACGGAGTTTGATGCGTATTGCTCCATTCATGTGGTACCAATTGGGCAACTCTATGGAGGTAAAATTTGCGCTGCATTGGACCGTCAGCACCCAAGGGATTTGTTCGATGTTAAATATCTTTTAGAAAATGAGGGGTTTGCTGATGAAATAAAAAAAGGATTTCTTTTTTGCCTTTTAGCAAGTAAGAGACCTATATATGAAATGTTGTTCCCAAACTTATTGGATCAGCGTTCCGCGATAGCCAATCAATTCGACGGAATGAGCAATGAACCATTTACATATGATGATTTTGAAGCCACCCGGAATTTACTAATTCAAAACATCCATAAAAGTTTGACTGCTACCGATAAAGATTTTCTATTGAAATTTGAAAATGTTACTCCTGATTGGAGTCTATACAATTTTAAAGAATTTCCTGCTGTTCAATGGAAATTGCAGAACTTACAAAAACTAAAGGGAAGAAACCCTGAAAAACACAGCAAGCAAATCAATGTATTAAAGGATAGATTATAATTGCCTCCTATACAATTAAAATTATTTACTTGTTACAAGCCCCTTACAATTATATTTCAGAAGAATGCATATGCTATGCAGAATATTCAAAGTATCTAGTAAAACTCGGATTCCACATACTTATATTGGTATAAAACAATAAAAATCTATGCCCAACAGTCTTCACTCTTTAGGTAGTTTAATTCCTTTAAATACTTCCTTCAATAATTCGCAAGGATCAATGTCTATTGCCAAGGCAATCAAATAGAGCTCATCCGCGCGTAGTTTAGTAGTTTCATTAGAACTTAATTGACTCAAGCGAGATTTACTCAACCCAGTTTTTCTGGCAACCTCCGCCTTATTAATCGATTTTTTAGCTAAGTATAAGCCCAAATTAGTCATCTAAAATGTAATTTTTGATTACATAAATTTAGAAAGTATATACGCTTGTATAAAATTATTACACTTTTGTTTTGAATTTGGTTCAATTTTAGATACATTAGTAACGAATTTCTATACTCACGTATTAATAATAGATACGAATAGATGGTAACCTCGAAAGGTGACAAGGATTTTCATTAATAATCAATAAAGGTAGTTATGGGAAAGAAAATAATTAAACGTGAACAAAACGCAATAAATAAAGAATGCCGAAAGCATTTGGAAAATCGAGAACCAACCAAAGAAAACACGTTTGTTAATGAGAGTACTTCTCAAGTGGAACATCAGGAATCGGAGGAAAAAGACATCTTGCATAAAATAAGGGAATTGGCCAAGGAACATTATCATACCTTAAAACGCTACCCCTCCAAAAAAGAACTCTATACCGTAAACCTTATCACCGATGGCTATCTGGAAACCTCCTTTATGATTTCCAGTTTATTAAAGGTATGCATCACGGCGTTGGATGCTGAACGCACCCCAAATAGTGTCGTTCCAGAACCCGAACAGAACATTCGTGAAGTACTCGGGTATATACTCAATATGATACCCTATGAGGAAATGGAATTCCTTGATAAGATCCGGAATTTGCTCCCCAATTGGGAAACCTAATGACAACTATAAAATATGCCTATGAAAAAGAAAAGAAGTAAAACCCTGAACTACATCCATAAAGTACACCAAAATCTTATGGAGCTTTTAAAGCAAGATCCTAGTAATCCATTAGGAAATCATAAGGTATTCTTGGAGGTTAAGGATAACAATGATCTGCTGTTGAACATAGCGAGCCTTCTGGAAGTATGTGTATTTGCTTTGGACGGGAACGGAATGCTATTGTCTCCAAACAATCAAAATGTAACCAAACATGACAGCGTTTGCAGGGTATTGGAACTGGTCCTGAATATACTGCCCCATAGTCAAATGGATTTTATGGACCACGTAACCGAAAAGCTGAACGGTTTGGATAATGCCAAAACAAAATCATCTGAATAAATATGAACTATGAACCCGAACGAAGAAAAATTGATCAATAGCTTAAAGTATCAGGCACTGGATCACCACCCTACATTAAAGCCCCACTCCTTCTTTAAAAACAAGTTTGAGGTAAGTCTCTTTTATGTAGATAACCATGTAGACCTAGTATTGACCGTCCGAGCCATGGTTTACTTAGCCATGAAGACAATCGACCCGGAATTGTACGATAACATCAATGAAAGATATGAAAAGGAATATATCCGTCAGGCACTTACAATTGCCAATAGGTTATTACCGCAAGGGGAAGAGGCACTTTTGGACGACCTCAATCTTTATTATAGAGAGGAAAAATTGAGGGAAGGGTTACAATAACAATGGGAAAAGAATATGATTTGAAGGTCAAAATGGTATTAAAAATCGAATTATCAAAGCGACTAAAATGAACGGCATTCATTCTTCCCGAAGGGAATTGATCGGATTAGCACAAGCTGCATTCAACGATTGAAAACTACAGGTTATAATTGCAATAATTAGGGTTAGAATACCACCGCTCAAAAACATCCAAACGGATAGTTCGATATGATAGGTAAAATTTTCCAGCCATATAGCTCCAAAGTAATAAACAAAGGGTAAGGCAATAATAAAGGCCAACAATACCAAATGAAGGAATTCCTTGGCGACAAAAGAAAAGATCTGTATAATTCCTGCCCCCAATACCTTTCGGATACCCATCTCCTTTTTCTTGCTGGAAACGATAAAGGATATCAATCCGAAAAGACCCAAACATCCGATACATATGGCAAGAAGTGAAAGAATGGTAAACCCGCTAAATACTAATTGTTCCACAACATATTCCTTTTTGATCGCATCATCTAAAAAGCTATAGCTAAATACGGAAGAGGTAAATGTATTTTCCCATTTGTCCTTTATGGATTCAAGTGGTTCGGAATTGCCGATCTTTACAAAGGCCCGGTTTAGAAAATACGTCCAATTCATAATAATGCAAGGGGATATATTACTTTGAAGCGAATTATTATGGTAGTCCTTGACAACACCGACAATAGTGGCCTGACCTTCATTAGTCTGGATTTTCTTACCTATTGCTTCTTGTGGATTCCAACCATATGCCTTCAAAAGAGTCTCGTTGACTATAAACTCGTCAAAAGCCTCCTTGTTGGTAGTGAAATTTCTTCCGGCCAAAAGTTTCAGATCATAAAAATCCAAATAATTCGTGTCCCCTATCTTTATTTCCGCATCCAAAGCTTCCTCTGCAGATTGCTGGGGAAGGCGAAAGCTGGTACCCATCTGAAGACCTTCAACGGCCATGGGAGGTCCAGAACCAAAGGAAACTTTGGAAATCCCATTGCTTTCTAGGAGCGAGTTCCTATAGACCTCCAATTTGTCAAACTCCGGGGCAGGGGTCATTACAACTGCCTCGGACGAAAAACCCATAGGTTCATTTTTAAAGAACTCCATTTGCGACCCCAAGATAATGGCCGCAATAACGAAAATCTGAACAATTACGAATTGGAATGTAACCAATGACTTACGCACACCAACGCCATCTTTTCCTGAAAACTTAATCTTGTCCTTCAGTGCTCGAATAGGTCTGAATGCCGAAAGAACAAATGCAGGATAAATTGCCGCTAACAGAATAGTTGTAAAGCCAATCAGCAGTATTAGGCCCAGCTGTTCCCAACCAAATGTCAATTGTAGGTCGATAACGGACAAGTTTTCATTAAGCTGATCCAGCGAAATACTCAGAATAGCAACAGAAAGACCTAACGAACAAAGTATGACTATGCTATTTTCAAAAATGAACTGGAATACCAAATCTACCTTTTTACTACCGAAAACCTTTCGTATACCAACTTCCTTTGAACGCGATGCCGATTGTGCGGTCAGCAGATTGATGAAATTTACGATGGCAATTATCAAGATGAACAAGGCGACAACGGAGAGCATGTAGAGGGTGTTCGAAGGCATAACATATCCACCGATATTGCTACCATACAAAGTTTCATTATGTATATCGGTCAGGGGTTGTAGAAAATAGGAGATACGGTTATCATCTAAAGGTTTGAGGTACTTTTTTTTCCAAGTTCCGATTTTGGATTCCAGCGTCTTTTTAAGCTCACTATTTTGCAGGACTACAAATGTCGTTCCTTGATGGTTCCCCGACCAATTTCTAGCCATATCGGGATTTTTTGCCTTAAAAAACCCGTAAGGAATGAGCATATTAAAACGCTGGTTGGAATTCCCCGGGACATTCTCTATGATTCCTGTGATTGTTAATGGATCATCCCCCAGAGATAAAATGGTATTGCCCAAAATCGACCCGTAATTTTCAATGTCGGCCCCATAATACTTTTTGACAATTTCTTCGGTCAATACTACCGAATTAATATTATCCAATGCACTATCAGGATTTCCTGATATCCATTTAATATCAAATGCTTTGGGATAGAAGGTGTCTACATATAAGACTTTGGGCTCTTCGAATTTGGTAACCGTCTCATTGTCGACAATACTGAATTCTTGGCTAACAGGCCCCAATGTTTGAGTTACAAGATCAATTTCAGGAAAATCGTCTCTAAGGGCTTCTGCCAAAGGATAAGCCGTAGTGTTCCAGTATAGGGTTTGATTTGGCAGCTTGTTATGCTGTACCACTCTGTAGGTCTGTTCCGACTTGGAGTGATATTCGTCAAAAGTAGATTCATAACTAACAAAGATGAGTATTGCCATACAAGCACTGATTCCAATGGACAATCCTATTATGTTAATTACTGAGCTTATTTTATTCTTTAGAACAGTTCTCCATGCGATTTTTAGATAATTCTTGAACATGATTCCAGTTTTTGATAGATGTGTAAGCATAAGAGACTTTTGGTCAACGTTGGAGGTTGAATACAAAAATCCGTAGAATGTTGATTCTTGGCCCAAAATTATGCCAAGAACACAAGTAATTAAAAAATCAGATTATTACAAACAAAGCACTTAAAATATTTTCATTTTACTGTAAAAAATATTTACATGAAATGTCCATTATTTGTACACATATCTTCATTGTAAAGACTGGATATCAGCTCATTATATTAGAAATAAAATGATAATCCCAAATTAAACAATCAATCAGTGCATTTAAAACCACTTATAATTTAACTTTTAAAAATGGATTCATCTTCTACTATGCTCATTTTTTCCTTTGACCGATTAACCTTTTCAACCCCAAATCTTACCATAACTTACCTGCGCATGGATCCTAATTCGATTTTATAGCGTTCGGGTGGATAAGCGATAATTAAAATCGAATTAGGGCGCATTGTGCTTTTGTTCAGGAGCACAATGCCAATACCAAAATTAAGCCAATATCCGATAATAAACGTTTGCACACGGTTAATCACCCACAATTTTATACAGATTTTAAGAAGATACTGTTACGTACAAATAAGATGATTGGGTCATAATGATCCAGATATAATAGGAACTTATAAGGGTTTTGACCCAATGACTAAAATATTCAATATGATATTAGGAGCCAAGTCATTTAAGACCGGAAAACATCACTAGGATAGTATTTACTGTAAAAACTTCAATGATTATAGGGATTTCGAGGGGATTTACATTAAAAATAGGACAATACCTCAAATTTAATATGTTAATATTATACTGTAAATCAACATTTTAGCGACCGTAACACCGCTTTAGCGTGTTACCCTCTTGCTATTCAAACCTTCTACGCTACGCTACCGGTTTTTGAATACCTTTAATGAATTCAACCAATTCAAAATCTATATAGGTTTAGAAGATTCTTTGTTGCTCCTTGTGTTCGAGTATGGACATCAAATTGTGCATATCCTCCCCTACTTTCTTTTCGAGGACTCTAGCATAAATTTGTGTGGTGGTAAGTTTCGTATGCCCCAACAATTTGGAAACAGTTTCAATTGGCACACCATTAGAAAGTGTCACAGTTGTGGCAAAAGTATGCCTCGCTGCATGAAAAGTAATATTCTTATGTATACCACAAGCCTTCATTATCACTTTTAAATAACTGTTTATTTTTTGATTACTTAACACCGGAAGTAATTTGCCATTTGAAATACAAGTCATTTCATCTTTATACTTTTCTATAATGGCTATCGCTTTAGGAAGTAATGGAATTTTTACCATTTCATTCGTCTTTGCCCTTTGAGTATGCAGCCAATAGTTACCATCTATACCCATTACCAATTGTTCCTGCATAAGTTCCTTGACATCGATATAGGACAAGCCGGTATAACATGAAAAAATAAAGACATTGCGAACTTTCTCATATCCATCCCCTTTAAAAGTAGTTTCCTCAACCAATTGCAACTCTCTTTCTGAAAGATAAGACCTATTGTGCTTATGAAAATTTAGTTTAAATTTTGTGAAAGGATCTTTTTCCAACCATTCCAATTTTAGCGCAAGGTTGATCATTTTCATCAATCTTGCCAGATGTTTCATCGTTCCGTTATTGCTACAGGTACGCCTTTTCTTTTCAGGCCGGTAATTTCTTAGATATTGTTCAAAATCGACTATAAACCGGTAATTCAGTTGTATCAAATTAATATCCGCAGTATTGAACTTATCCCTCAAAAACTTTATTAAATAGCGTTCGGTAGTATAGTAATTTTTCATGGTGCCATATTTCAACACCGAAACCATAGTACTATTATGATACTCCACCAATTCCATCAATGTTTTGTGTTGTTCGTCTTGACCTAAAAACCTTGCTTTTACGGACTGTGCAGTAATAACCTTTCCTTCCTGGAGTAATTGCCTATGTGCCTCCATAATCTGCACATATACCTCATCTAAATAGCTATTTAATAGTCGGGCCTTTTGTGATGTTCCAATGACCCTTCCCTTGGAAACATCCCAAACATTCACCGAGGTGTAACGTTTTAAACTAATTTCCGCACGCCTTCCATCGATGGTAATCCGGGCATAAATAGTGAGTTTTTCGGGATTATAAGTAATGTCCCGGGTAAAAATAAGTACTGCTAAAGTGCTGTTGCTGCGCATAATACACGTCCTTTAAATTATACAAAACTTGTTTGCAAAGACGACCATAAATAGCCTTTAATGCTACCTAAATTTACAACAACTTGCTTACTAATCCATTAACCGAACTCTACACCTTTTCCCTTGATATTATATGAAATCAAATGATATCAAAGAAAATGCATAAAAACTAAAAACACTGAAAATCAATTGATTAACAGTGTTTTACCACCACATGAAAGGTGGTTCGTCGGGATGACAGGATTTGAACCTGCGACCACACGGCCCCCAGCCGTGTACGCTACCGGACTGCGCCACATCCCGAAAATGAGATTGCAAAAATAGGAAAGATCAAACAATTAAACCCTAAACTTTTGGCAAAAAAATGATTTTTTTTACTCACCCCTTATATCGGGGTCGACGGAAGGTATATTTCAAAATTCCCTATAATTTTAAATGATATCCACCGGTATTGACCAGCATCTACAAGGTACCTTTTGTATAGTGTTGGTCATTTGAAAAATAAACACTAATTTGAAATTTTTATTCACATACCTATCAAACTATAATAAACTTAGCAAAATCCATCTATGATGCTTAAACGATTAATCATTTTCATGTTCTTAACATGTACAACTGTTTCCTACAGCCAGTCCGCTAACGAAACATTAATACGATTACAATACAAGGACACTACCACTACCAAGGATCTGGCAGTTGGACTTTGGGCCAACCCATTACCCATGGATTACGATCAAGATGGAGACATAGATCTGATTATTTCCTGTACCGATGTACCCTTTAATGGCACCTTTTTATTCAAGAATAGCACCAAGGACCAAAACGTAAACCCCATATTTGATGCCCCTATTAAAATTGGTGACGGAATGCGTAACGTGGCCATCTCCTATGTAGATGGGGAACCAAGGGTCTTAGGAGTGGGCTTGGAATATGACAATTTCAGAAGATATGGATATACCAGACCTATTGGGCTTTACCAGGCATCTGAACTGCTGGATCTATACAAAGAACGATTTAGCGACTGGAAATATGTTGATTATGACAATGACGGGGATATGGACCTTATCGTTGGTATAGATGACTGGAGTGAATATGGCTGGGATAACGCCTTTAATGAAAAAGGGGAATGGACCAATGGAGACCTTAGGGGTTACTTATATTTATTGACCAATGACCAAGGAAAATATAGGAACGATGGAAAAATATTGGCCGGAAACCAACCTATTGACGTATACGGCAATACTACGCCCAATATGGCCGATTTTGATGGCGATGGGGATCTGGATATAATATGTGGCGAATTTGTAAACCGATTTACCTATTTTGAAAACACCGGTAGTCGTGAAAACCCCTCCTACGACAAAGGTAGATTTCTGGAAAATGCATCCGGTATACTAGAAATGGATTTGGAAATGATGCGGCCCGTGGCCCTAGACTGGAACAATGACAACCACATCGACCTAGTGGTGGGTGACGAAGACGGGAGGGTTGTATTTATTGAAAATACTGGTACCGTAAAGGAGAATATGCCCATTTTTAAATCGCCCATATACATTCAGCAGAAAAGCCAAAATCTAAAATTTGGAGCCTTGGTTACCCCGTTCAGCGTTGATTGGGACGATGACGGGGACGAGGATTTGATTTGCGGCAATTCAGCTGGCTATATTGGTTTTATTGAGAATTTGGACGGGGGAACAAACCCCGATTTTAAAGAACCTGTCTATTTGGAAGCAGATGGGGAAGTGATTAGGATAATGGCAGGAAACAGCGGTTCCATCCAAGGTCCGGCCGAACGTAAATGGGGTTATACCACACTCACAGTTGCCGATTGGGACGGTGACGGACTAAAGGATATAGTACTGAATTCTATCTTTGGCAAAGTGGAATGGTACAAAAATATTGGAACCACAGGCGCTCCCAAATTAATGAAAATGGGAGGTGTTAAGGTGGCCTGGGAGAAAAACAAGGTTCCAAAACCAGCTTGGAACTGGTGGAATCCAGAAAAAGAGGAATTGGCCACCCAATGGAGAACAACACCATACGCCATAGACTGGAACAAGGACGGACTAATGGATTTGGTTATGTTGGATCACGAGGGTTATTTGACGTTTTTTGAAAGGTTCAAAAAGCGAGGTAAACTTTATTTAAAACCCGGACAACGCATCTTTAAAAATGCGGATGGCACCATGGGCAACGATTTGCTTCGCTTAACGGAGCGGGAAGCCGGTGGAAGTGGCCGAAGAAAAATTCAATTCACGGATTGGGACGGGGACGGAGACCTTGACCTTTTGGCCAATAGTGAGAATATTGAATGGTACGAGAATATAGGGGAAACCAACGGAAATACCATCTTTAAGAAAAGAGGCAACTTGGTCAACACCAAATTGGCCGGTCATACTACCAGTCCAACCGTGGTGGATTGGGATAAGGACGGGAAACCTAATTTGTTGATCGGAGCTGAGGACGGACATTTTTATTATTTAATGCACTAGAACCATTGTAATACCGGGATTATTCATAACTTAATGATGTCCTTGAATATGTGATTTAAAGGGAAATTTAAGAGCCATACTAAAATCTAATTTCTATGAAGCGTTTACTCTTAGCTTCTTTCGCCCTATTGCTTCTCATAATAGCATGTAAAAATACTAGCGACAAGAAAGCAATTTCCCTTTTTGACGGGAAGACATTTGCTGGCTGGGAGGGAGATACACTAACCACATGGAGGATTAAAAATGGAACTATTGTGGGCGGTTCTTTGGACCAAACGGTCCCGCACAATGATTTTCTATGCACAGAGCGTTCCTATGCCAATTTTATTCTGAAACTAAAGATTAAATTAACCGGGCACGAAGGTTTTATCAATTCGGGCATCCAATTTAGAAGTAAAAGATTAATAGATCCACCCTATGAAATGACAGGCTATCAGGCCGATTGGGGAGAAAACTACTGGGCAAGCCTTTATGATGAATCCCGTAGAAACAAGACGTTGATGGCCCCAGATTCCACAAAAGTACTCGAATGGATAAAGGTGGGCGACTGGAACGATTATGAGATCAGGGCCGAAGACCGACGAATACGCCTCTACATCAATGGTCACATGACGGTTGATTATACCGAAGCTGATACCACTATTCCACAGTCGGGCTTAATAGGTCTTCAGATCCACGGTGACGGTAAAGCACTGGTTGCCTTTAAAGATATTATTCTTGAAGAACTGAAATAAAACAGCATACCCCAGCCAAAATAACCAACCATTCTAAATATAACCCCCATGAGTAATCAATTATCACTAACCCATACTTCCATTGTATTGTTCCTTATGGCCTTTACGATAGGTTGCAAAACAAAAAACGAAAAAGATACTGCAGACAAAATTGTTCTGGACAGCACCATTATCGACCGGGACTATGCCTTGGAAGCTACCATGTTGGGCTATTTCGCCCAGGACGGAACCAGAAACCCGACCTTAAGGGCTAACCAAGGAGATCGTGTTAGAATAACAATAACCAACGGGGAAACCATGACCCACGATATTGCCATGGAGAAACTCGGTATAAAGAGTGGCACTCTCCTGGAAAAAGGATCCAGCACCAGTATTTCCTTTTGGGCAAAGAACAATGATACTTATTTCTGTACAGTACCGGGACATCGCGCAGCAGGAATGGTGGGTAAATTTGAAGTAGTGGAAGGAGATCTGTCCGGACCAACAATCGCGGGAGTCTTGCCCTCCAAAAATGATAAACCAATCAACCTGGGCTTTGAAGCGGGATCACTTTTGGATTGGACAGCCACAGGCAATGCTTTTAAAACACCTCTCTATAACCAAGACCCTTCTCCCATACACGAAGCCGATGCTAAAATTTCTTTTGATGGCAATTATTTTCTAAGCAGTGGGGGCAACACTAATTACAAATTCACTGGAACATTAAATTCCATTCCCTTCAAGGTCTCCCATCCCTATGCCTCCTTTAGGATTTCAGGAGGTGCCTTGGCCGATACCCGCGTAGAATTAGTCCTTGCAGAAACCAAGAAGGTTATCTTTAGTTCTACTGGCCAAGGTAGGGCTACCCTTCAACCAGTAGTGGTAGAACTTGAACCTTATTTGGAAAAGGAAATCTTTATCCGCATCATTGATAACGAAACAGGTATTTCGCAAATTCCTTATATAAAAGATGATAAATGGGCACATATAAATTTTGATGACTTCAGGTTCTATCCCTCTCGCCCCTTTTTTCCAAATGAATTGAATAAGGACGACATTATTGTACTACCACCTTTGGACCCTATTCTAAATTCCGGACTTTCCGGTAAGGAAGCCGCCAAGGCCATGACCATGCCCGAAGGTTTTAAAATTAGTTTGGCCGCCTCAGAGCCGGATGTAGTGCGCCCCATCAGTTTTACTTTGGATGCCCGTGGGCGACTTTGGGTCGTGGAAGCCCATACCTACCCCACCCCGGCTCCTGAAGGCCAAGGGAGAGATCGAATACTTATTTTTGAAGATACCAATGGCGATGGTACATTGGATAAGAGAAAGGTGTTTACCGAAGGTTTAAATCTGGTCAGCGGAATTGAAGTAGGTATGGGTGGCGTATGGCTGGGAGCCGCTCCCTATTTGCTGTATATTCCCATTGATGCTGAAAAAGATAAGCCGGCCGGTCCGCCTCAAAAATTACTGGACGGATGGGGCTTGGATGATACCCATGAGGTTTTAAATAATTTGCGTTGGGGGCCTGATGGATGGCTCTATGGAGTACAAGGGGTCTTTACCCATTCCAATGTTGGCAAACCAGGAGCATCGGACAAAAATAGAACCAAGATCAATGCTGGGGTCTGGCGCTATCACCCAACACGACATGAGTTTGAAGTATTTGCCGAAGGGAGCAGTAATCCTTGGGGCATAGATTTTAACGATTATGGACATCCCTTTATAACGGTTTGTGTAATTCCACACCTCTATCATGTAATCCAGGGCGCGCGATACCAGCGGCAGGCCGGGGAACATTTTAATCCCTACACTTACGATGATATTAAAACAATAGGCGACCATGTACATTGGTTGGGAGACCGTGGACCCCATGCGGGCAATTTTAGGTCGGCAGCAGCCGGTGGCGGTCATGCCCATGCCGGGGCCATGATTTATTTGGGTGGAGATTCCTGGCCAAAAAAATACCGAAATACCATTTTTATGAACAACATCAACGGATCTAAACTTAACAATGACCAACTCATAAGGTCAGGTTCCGGTTATGTTGGCTCCCATAATCAGGATTTTTTGGCGATGAACGATTCTTGGTCCCAATGGCTCAACTTTAAGTACGATCCTAGTGGATCTGTCTTTGCCATAGACTGGTACGATCAGAACCAATGCCATAGTTCCAACCCAGATGTACACGACAAAACCTTGGGACGGATCTTTAAGATAAGCCATAACAATGATCGCTGGGTGCAGGTAGATCTATACAAAGCATCGGATCTGGAACTGGTCAACTATCAATTACATCCCAACGAATTTTTTGTAAGGCAGGCAAGGACCATACTGCAAGAAAGAGGCGGTAGCCCTGAAGTATATAAAGCCCTAAAGGACATTCTGGCCAACAATCCCGATGTAACCAGAAAACTAAGGGCGCTATGGACACTACATGTTACCCAAGGGATAAATGAAAAGGAACTAAATCATTTACTGAGTAACGACAATGAATATCTTAGAAGTTGGGCCATACAGTTGTTGACCGAGGATAAAAAGATTTCCCCGACTACTTTGGACCGATTTGTAGACTTGGCCAAAAACGACGCCTCAGCCATAGTCAGATTATACCTAAGTTCCGCCATGCTACGTTTGGAACCCGCTACTCGTTGGAGAGTTCTAGAGGCCTTAGTTCAAAAAAGTGAGGATGTAGCCGATCACAATCTGCCCTTAATGTTATGGTACGCCACCGAACCCTTGATTCCCCTGGACCCTGAGCGTTCCCTTGAATTGGCGGAAAAAGCACAGATTCCGAATATTTTAACCTATACGCTTCAAAGGATAGATGCATTGAATACTTTGGATTCCAAAAATTTATTAAAAAACTACAAGGAACAATTGACAGATGGGGACAAGAAAGGAAATCAGGCACATATAATGCTCATTGACAATTTATTAAGTGAACAATAGTAAAGGATTTTCAACTAAAAATAACTAATTTTAGAACTACAAACAGGCCATAAAATGAAAAGGAAAACAACTAAGACTATTGGACAGCTTTTAGGTGTACTTATTTTATATATGGGCTGTATTGTGGTGGCCTATGGCCAGACCGAAACCTCAAAAGATTTCAAAAAAACCGTTCTTACAAGGGATTTTATTTCTGAAGGAGTCGCTGTGGCAGATTTGAACAAGGACGGCCAAATGGATATTGTTGCAGGTTACTACTGGTTTGAAGCCCCTGATTGGACACGTCATGAAATGGCACCCTCACGTACTTTTGACCCATGGAAGGAGTATTGTGAATCTTTCCTGAACTTGGGTATGGACGTAAATCTTGATGGATGGGATGATGTAATCATCATAGATTACCCGGGAAAACCAGGGTTTTGGTTCGAAAATCCGAAAAACAATTCCGGAGTATGGAAAAAACATATTATTGCCGAGGGCATGGGCATCTCCAACGAATCCCCAGGTTTTGTGGATATTGATGGAGATGGCAGGTTGGATATTCTTTGTGGGGACGTGGAAAAAAAACAAATAGTATGGCTTCAAGCACCACTGAATCCTGGAGAAACGCAATGGAAGCGTTTTCCTATCAGTGCTGAAAACGTACCTGGCACTGAACGTTTTTCCCACGGTATTGGCCTAGGCGATGTTAATAATGATGGAATTGATGATGTCCTAATTGCGGAAGGATGGTTTAAAGGCAAGACCGATAAAACTAGTGGCAATTGGGAATTCCAACCCACCAAGATAAGCGAACCCTGCTCCCATATGCAGGTGTTGGACATCAATGGGGATAGCAACAATGATGTGGTCACTGCCTCGGCCCATGCCCTTGGCATTTGGTGGCATGAACGGCAAGAAGGGGAAAACTTTAATACCCATTTAATAAGCACTACAACGGCACAGACCCATGCAACTATTATGGCCGATTTAAACGGAGATGGCAGTAATGAATTAATTACAGGAAAAAGATATTTGGCACATAACGGAAATGATGCCGGGGACAGCGATGCTCCCATACTACTTTACCTAGAGTTTACTCCCGACAATGCTCCATATTTCCAAGAACATATTATTGACAATGATTCGGGTGCCGGCCTGAATATTATGGTTGAGGATATGAATAAGGACCATAAACCGGATGTAGTCATTGCCAATAAAAACGGAGTCTTTCTTTTTGAGAATATGATGGGGAAATAATTGAAAATGCACTATTCAAAGAAACTCTTTTATACATAAACCTATACATGGAAAAAACTTCCAACACTATCAACTCAACGATTATCATAGCTGGCCGAACAAGGCTTTAAACCATTATTTTATCACCAGCCACTACCTCATTACGCTTTTCAACCAGGCTTTAATACATCACCAAGGACTACATATTGGTTTGGCTTAATACCAAAAGAATAAGCCCGATACATATGTTGTATCGGGCTTTGAGGGAACAAAATTAAAACTAACTCAATTCCTTAATTAACGTCCCAGAATAATTTAGTGGTCAAATTATCCTCACCGCTAACAGTATTATAATTGTCGGTGTTATAAACACGCTCACTATTTGGGTAAATCCAACGGCTAGGTGGCAATGTTTGTTCG
Source organism: Arenibacter algicola (assembly GCF_000733925.1). Classification (NCBI taxonomy): domain Bacteria; kingdom Pseudomonadati; phylum Bacteroidota; class Flavobacteriia; order Flavobacteriales; family Flavobacteriaceae; genus Arenibacter; species Arenibacter algicola. Next base: position 1,578,946 of record NZ_JPOO01000001.1, on the reverse strand, counting down.
TTGGCATTATCTACCTGGAAATCGAATTCAGGTAAATTCAACCTTCTTTGTTCCGCCCAGCTATCTGGCAATTGTAGCACACTAAAGTGTATCCATTTTTGGGTTGCGATCAAAGACAATTTCTCATCATCTGTAGTGGCATTGTCCCAATTTACATCGGCACTGTCAATATAAGCCTGAATTTCAGTGTCATTGGTAGGAACAAGATCTATTGCAGTTCCATCGGCACTCAAATCACGAAGATCATAGTAGAATTCGGTTGATTTTTCAATAGCATCCTCATAACTGGCTTGTGCCATGGCATCATTGCTGGCATTCAAATAATATTCAGCTTTAAGTAGACTTACTTCGGCAGCTGTAAACAAAAGCCCAGGGAAATACTCATTTCTACTTAAAGTAGAACGATTGTATCTTGACAAAGTACCAGTAGCTACCAAAGTAGTTTGATCATTTTCGTCAAGCAATGGATCCAAGCCTGAATAGGTACCACCAGCGTTTTCTCCTGGCTCGTACATAGCTCTTATTCTAGGATCGGTATTGTCCAACATATGATCGATCATGGCCTTCCCTGCCAAGTTACCGTCCCAGTCTTCCAATCCACTTCTGAAACCTTTGGAATTTATCGGCGTATCCAAACTAACAACATCGATCTGAATATTTTCGATATTTTCCTCCACAAGTGGATATTGTCCCGGATTAGCCAAGATAGCAGCTATTTCCGAAGATGCCCTAGACTGAAATTCAGAAGATCCTGAAACTCTGGTCAACATTCTTAGCCTTAATGAATTACAGTACTTTTTCCAAGCACTTAAATCTCCTCCGTTAACAAAATCCTGGGTCTGAAACCCTACCATGATTCCTGCGCTAACATTGATGCTGTTCAATTCGTCTGAAAAGGCTTTTAGGCCATCCAACATTGTAGTATAAATACTTTCGGCAGTATCATATGAAGGTAGTGAATTTAAATAATCACCTCCATTTTGGCTCAAACGACCCGCTTCGGAAAATGGTATATCACCATGTAGGTCAACTACTCTTTGGGTATGATCGTAAAGGTAAATAGTGGCCGTAAGCATATATACCCTTAAATCTGCCTGCTCCTCTGGAGAAAGGTTATTGTAAATCTTCTCCAATTCCCTGTATTGCGCCAAGAAATCATAGTAATTTCCCCAACGTCCTCCAATACCGGCCTCACCAGGCACATATTGATTAGCTGTATTAATCCAACCAACAGCTTGTGTATATCTGGTCAATGTAGTCCTTAATACTACAAAATAGTTCCAATAGGCAGGAAGTACGTAATCCTTATTGGCTACCAACATTCCAGCAAATTGCTTCTCTACTGTTGCTGTAGATACCTTTGAAGGGTTTGCGTAATTCTCGCTAAAATCTGCCTCAGTACAACCGCTTATGGCCGTGGCCATAACTATACCGAGTATTATCGATAATTTTTTCATGAAATATCTTTTTATATAATTCTTATTTATATTATTATAAACTAGCTCTTACCATTAGACCGAAAGAACGGGTTGAAGGGTTGGTACCAACATTATTAACATTTTGGAACCATCTAGAACCAGCTGTAGTCTGTTCCCCATCCATATCTTTAATTGTTCTATATAGATAAAACAAGTTTCTACCGAAAACAGAGAATTGCAATTTACTAAGTCCTATCTTATCAATTACTTTTCTTGGCATTTTGTAGCCTATGGAAAGCTCTCTCATCTTAAAGTACGTATTCTCTTTAATGTATAGTTCATAACGGGTGTTTGGACTATATTGAGGTCCACCCCAGTTGTAAACGGTCCAGTAATAATCTGCTGCAGAAGCTATCTGATCGTTAGGTTGACCATCATTGGTAACCCCATCCAACAAAATACCATCATGGTAAACCACTTCTCCTCCAGGACCTGCAGTAGCACCAGGAGTTGTCTGAATTCTGGTTCCACTGGCATCCTCGTAATAGCTAAGTCCACCACTTTCAGTATCCATAAACTTTGTGCTCTCTTCTGTTAGACCACGGCTGGTCATCCAGTTAAGTGCTGTTGGCATTACATGGCCTCCTATACGGAAATCCACAAGGGCATCCAAGGTAATGTTCTTATAGCTAAAGGAGTTCATAACACCACCAGTCCATTTTGGCATGGCGTTACCAAATTTTTCCATATTATCGGCATCTACTTTGTACATTCCATTGGGATCCACAATTCTTCTTCCCTGTGCATCTGTTGCTACTGGGTGGGCATAAAGATCCCCCATAGGTTGTCCTACCAACGACTTCAATTGGGCCGCATTTCCATCATAATCTGCATGCAACAATTCATCAAGTCCAGGAGCCAACTTCTCAACCTTGTTATTGTTCTTGGCAAAGTTTACGATAGCATCCCATCTAAAGGAACCTGTATCTATTGGAGTACCTGTCACCCCAAATTCAAAACCTTGGTTTCTAAGGGTTCCAATATTGGTAAGTACATTACCGGCTCCAGAGCTATTTGGAAGTGTCAATGGCAAGATCTGATCCACAACTTGGGCGTTGTAATAGGAGGCATCAAGACCTAACCTTCCCTGAAAAAATTTGATTTCCATACCAAATTCGTACTCGTGTTTCTCTTCCGGTCTAATTCCGTCATTACCAAAACTGGAAGGGATGGTTGTGTAAAGCACCGGGTTACCGCCTTGAGATCCCAAAGTATTCTGGTTATAAGCGATGTTGGCCTGATATGGATCAGGATAATTACCCACAATACCCCAAGATCCACGAATTTTGAAATAATTCATAAAAAGTGGTAGGTCAAATGCCTCGGAAAGCACTAAACTAGAGTTTACGGAAGGATATACAAAACTATTGTTGTTTGGGTTCATAGTGGAGGTCTTATCCTTACGAATGGTTCCCTCTACGAAAAAGTACCCCTTGTAATCAAGATTGACAGTACCCAAAAATGCATCCTTTACAATAGAGTTACGGCCACTTCCAGAATTAGGAGTGTTTACCGATGCAGACACATCAAACCAGTTTTCAACACTCAAACCTCCATTGGTTCCTCTGCTTAGATTGGATTCTGATTGCTTGGTAGCATTATAACCCGCCATCATGGCAAGTGTCAAATCCGTTGTAATTGGCGTTTCATACCTCAATAGTAATTCACCATACAAAGAGTTGTAATTGTTATTGCTCATGCTAAACGCACCAGAGTTGCCGAAAGCCAATGGTCTTTCGGTAGTATTACTTTGTTCGGACCTTCTATTAGTAAAATCTGTTGAAATCCTACCTCTTAAGTTAAGACCGGTGGCTATATCCCAATTATTGGTAATAGTTCCTATGATCCTATTGCTTTGCTCTTCCAAACGATTCTCTTTCACCCTCCATACGAAGTCTGCAATATCTCCTTTAAATCCTGGATAAATAATATTTTCTTCTGGAGTTAAACTCTGACCAGTTCCTGTAACATAACGATACCCTCTACTGGTTTTATATCTATCCAAATACCAATCGGCACTATCCCATGGGGACATCATACCGGTAAAGTTGTTCATTAAACGGTCTACCGAATAAGGTCTGTTGAATACGGACTGATTCACATAATTCACAATTACATCGGTAGACATATTGTCTGCCCATTTAAAAGTGGCATTTAAATTAAATACATTCTTTTCCTCTTCAGATCCAATACTGATACCTTGGTTATCCTGACGGGTATACGAAAATCTTAAATTGGAGTTGTCCGTAACATTGGTAATGGACATATTAACACTTGTATTGTGTGCAGTGTTGAACAAGCCACCATAGCGGTCATCCTGAGCCTCATAAGGCCTTACAATTCCATCCCAACCAATAGTTGGCTGCCCATCAAATTTTGGTCCAAAGTTGATACTATACCCTAACACTCCTCTAGTTTCTGCTATACCATCACCATCCGTATCATGATATATAAAACCGTCGGCATCCTGTCCACCGTCAGAAACGTTCAAAGGTGCACCTGGCCCCCTCACTGTTTGGTATCTTGGAAGATAAGCCACTTTGTCAAAACTATAGGAAGAGCTTAGATCTACGGTCATACCATTCTTTCTATTCTTACCACTTTTGGTAGTGATCAAAACCACCCCGTTTACCGCTTCAGAACCATAGAGGGCTGCAGCAGATGCTCCCTTAAGAATGGAAATATTATCTATATCCTCAGGGTTAATATCCAAAAGACCATTACCCCTTAAACGTTGGTCTCCCCAATAGTTGTTGTTGGAAACTTCTCCATCCCTAATAGGTACACCATCTAAAATAATTAATGGCTGACTTCTACCTGTAATTGAGGCTACCCCCCTGATAGTAATGTTGGAGGCACTGGTAGATCCACCAGGAGTGGTATTTATACTTACCCCAGGAGCCTTTCCATACAATGCAGTTGCAAAGTTGGGCGTTGCAGTTTCGGTCAAAGCCTCTGCACTAATAGTTGCAGTAGCATAACCAAGGGCCTTCTTTTCCCTGGTAATACCCAATCCTGTTACAACAACTTCCCCTAATTGTTCAGAATCTTCTTCAAGAACAACTTTAATAGTAGTCTGTGCTCCCACTGCTATTTCTTTTTTGGTAAAACCCAAAGAAGAAAAAACCAAAGTGGCATTGTTTTCTACATTAATGGAAAAATTGCCATCAAAATCTGTAGAGGTACCTGTTGAAGTACCTTTTACCACAACGTTGACACCTGGTAGCGGGGTGCCCAAATCATCGGATACAGTACCGGTAACCGTTTTGTTCTGCGCCGTCATTCCCTGTACAACGAGAAATGAAGCCAGCAATAAATAGTAATGAAATTTTTTAATCATACTAATAATTTTTAGTTAGTTAATTAGATGTTAAGGGAGTTACCCCCAATGTTAAATAATTACTAAATTTTGATTTTCCCGCCTAGGTGAAGAAATTAATTCGACTAATGACAATTGCCGAAAGCCTAATGACGCTTTTCCGAAAACGTTTTAGTAGTAAATCGAAATACTATTTTGATAGTAATGTATAAAAAATACTATTATAGGTTAAAATAATATTATAATAGTAATGGGATTTTTTGATTTTGGATACCGGATTTGATTTTATCCAATGAAAACATATCTATAAAGTGATACGGATAAGGATAATATCAGCAGTAAGAAATAAGAAACTGCAAAAACCTTAACAATATACAAGCTTTAATACTTCACAAAAAAAAAGAGGAGGGCAAACCCTCCTCTTCTTTAAATTTAAACAAACTAAAAATGACTTTACTATTTGGCCCACCAGAGTTTGGTACCCTGAACATCTGGCCCTTGTTGTTGTAGTGCAGCATTTGTATTGTCACCATTGGTGTTATAAGCACCATTCCCATAGCGCATGCGTTGGGGATAAGCACCATTTAAGGTAGTTCCCGCTGCGTAAATATCAAAATCACTAACTCCTTCATACAACTCAGTCGGATATCCGGTATCACGAACTATGGCCCAGGCTTCAAAACCGTCGGTATATGAAACAATCCATCGCTGTATCGCAATCTTCTCAAGATTCTCGTCTACCGATCCGTTCAATTGCGCCATATCCTCAGTTCCTAGAAATGTAGATATATCTCCTTCTGGCACGTCCCACATGGCCATTGCCTGGCGAATACCTTCCTGATAAAGTGATTGGGCATCTCCTGAGGCCAAGCCTTTTACAATTGCCTCTGCCTGTAGAAAATTACCTTCCGCGGCGGTCATTACCACTTCAGGAAAAATCTCTTTACCCTGGTTTTTAGGATTAATTACAATATCTGCCGGTCTGGAAAATAGCTGTTCCTTTACCTGGCCATAGATAAATCCGTTCAAGCGAGTAGGCTGACCTACGTAATAATCTCCTGCTGCTATGGAAATACCTACCGTATCAATAGTAACCCCATCATCAGTTTTAGTCCCAGAAGTAGAAGTGTAAGACACTCCAGCGTCATCCAGTTGTTGCAAGATAAAAGCAGAATGCTTGGAAAATAGATCCCTAGAATCCCCTTCGGCATCCTGGGTTAAGACTACATCCCCGCCATCTATCGGCTTTGCATAGTAAGTCAATCGAGGATCGTTATTGTTTCTTAGGTAGTCGATCAGTGTTTTACCTACATTCCAATTTGAACCAGTGCCAAAATTCCACCATACGTCACCATAGGCAGCGTTGGCCCATTGGCTAATATCCGGATCCTTTTCCATCAATGCATTTTCATCGGAAGCGGTCAAAAGTGGTGCTGCCAAAGCCTCAGCAATGGCGCCTTCCGCAAATGTTGCCCCATCTGCCCCTTGAGCCCTTAAGGCCATTCTCAATTTTAAAGTATTGGCCAATTTCTTCCATTTCTGCATATCACCTCCAAAGAAAAGATCATTATTGGTCAACAATTCAACCCCTTCTCCAGATACTTCAGCATCTCCAATAATTGCCATGGCCTCATCCAAATCAGCAATCGTCCCTTGATAAATGGTGGATAGTTCGTCATATTTTGGTGTTATATTATCTGGATCGAAAGCTTCGGTGTAAGGAGCCATACCAAAAGTATCCACATACATTTGATAGTATAGACCCTTCATTATAAGCCCAATGGCATAGAACTTCTCATTTTGAAGATCGCCACCCTCTTTCACAAAATTGATAAATCCACTTAATTTACCTAGATACCCAGACATCCAGTCGTATGCAGCATCCGTATAACCGGAATTGTAATCATATCCCAAGGCATCTGTCCACCAACTACCGCTAAACCCAAAGGTAAAATGACCGGCATAACGATCCGCGTGGATAAGTTGTGCCCTCCAATAAGGATAACGGTTTGGAGCATATAACTGAATCTGTAATTCCGTCATAAAAAATTTGGCACTCACTTCATCCGAAGTAAAGGCATTTGGATTTTCATTGATTTCGTCAAAATCCGAACAACTGTTAAATCCAAGAATCACCAAAAAAATAAAGGCTATCTTTTTTAATATACTTTTCATAGTTTTTTTTTAGAAATTAAGAATAAAATTCAAACCAATACTTCTAATAGTCGGTACGTTGTTGAGTGAAATACCTTGACCACTAAGTCCAGTTCCAAGTACAGCTTCTGGATCGATATCCGGTGCATCTTTATGGAAGAAAAATAAATTTCTACCTATTAATCCAAGTGAAGCAGAATTTACTCCTAAGGATTTTGACACCTTGTTTGGTAAACTATAAGTTAAAGAAAATTCCCTTAAACGCACATTGGTTTGGTCGTAAATATAATTTTCAGCTATTCCTGACATAGCTCCCCAATAACGCTGTCCAGATACATTTACTGTATTCTGGGCACCAGTGTCGGTATTAATGGCATCAACTACAATACCATCTTCCCTAAAGGCCAAACTTCTTTCAGAAACACCAGTACCATCCAAGGATGCAGAAGTGGCGGAATATACCTTACCTCCAAATCTTCCGTCCACTAAAAAGCGCATGGACAAGTTTTTGTATGTAAACGTATTGGTAATTCCCCCTTGCCAATCCGGTTGTGAATTTCCTATCAATACGGTTTCCGAAGAGGCAATAGGCAATCCTTCGGCATTTACCAATAAATTTCCACTGTCGTCTGTATCCCATACCGTTCCATAAATATCGCCTATACCACCATCAATCTGAGCTCTAATGGACACGTTACCGCTATTGGTTGTATTCAATGTCACTGTTTCCAATTCCTGAATCATTTCGTTTACGGTATTCTCATTCTTGGAGTAATTTAAATTAACATCCCATGAGAAATTATCCGTTCTTACAGGTGTACCTCCAAATTGTAATTCAATACCCTTATTCTGTACCTCTCCAAAATTATCCAGGAAAAAACTGTAACCGGTAGCCGGATTAACAGGAGTCCTGAATATCATGTCTTTGGTAACAATGTTGTAATAAGAGAAATCAGCAAACAATCTATTTTGGAATAGCCGCGCCTCAAAACCTATTTCAGAAGAAGTCACATTTTCCGGTTTAAGATTTGGATTGTATTTCACATCTGGGAAACCCAATACAGTTAAACCCAAATAACCGATCGTACTTACAGGATAGGTTTGTGAAAGTTGATAAGCTCCAGTATCATTACCCACTTGTGCCCAACTTCCCCTGATCTTTAGTAGGTCCAAAACCTTTCTTTCAGGATCGATAAAACGGTTCGTCAAGAACGACAGGTTAACCGAAGGGTAGAAGAAAGATCTATTTTCTTCTGGCAAGGTAGACGACCAATCATTTCTTCCAGTAACATCAAGATAAAGAAAATCGTCATAGGCAAAATTGAATGCTGCATATAAGGAATTTACTTTTTTAATGGCACTTGGTGAGTGGCTAGTAGTCTGCTCTTGGGTATTAGCCAAAATATGTCGGTTAGGTATCTTGAAACGGGACCCCGATACACCAATGCTCTGGGCAGAAGTTTTAAACAAGTTACCCCCAAGGTTGGCCGAAAGATTCAACTTTTCTGTAATATCAAGATTGGAAGTAAATAAAAAGTCCGAATTCAATTCTGAAATCTTAGTTTCCGAAAAAGAAAGACCTCCAAATCGAGAAAAATGATTTCCTTCAGCTGTTATCTGTGCATTGTTTATATTGGTAACATCACCACTCATACGCACGAAAAGGGAAAGCCAATCATTAAACTTATAATTTACCTTGGCCAAGCCTAAAAAGCGGTTTCTTGACTCCTTGTTACTATCCTCATTTAAAATCCAATAAGGGTTTCCAGTACTATTTCCCTGACCCGTGTAGCTAATAACATCGTAATCGCTAATATTGTTATCCGGGTCATAAAGGCTTGGATTTTCAACTTGATAATTTTTAAGATCGGCAGTTCTTACGTTACGCGGCATATAAAAAACATAACCCAAAACCCCTTCAGAACCGAGTGATATCCTATTATTAAGGTTTTGTGTAAAATAGGTCACCTTGGTATCAAAGCTCAATTTATCGGTCAGATCTGTCATTGCCCTTAAATTAAAGTTATGGCTTTCAAGTCCCGAATTGGGCAAAATAGTATTTGTATGGTTATTGGTATAAGAGAACCTAGCGTTGAACTTCTCTCCGCCACCAGTAAGTGCAAAGGAGTTAATATTCTGAACACCTGTTTCAAAAAAATCGGATACATTATTTTCTTGGGCCAAATAAGGTTTTTCTGTACCATCGAAATAAATTTCAGGTGAACCATCCAATCTTGATCCCCATGAAGAACCTCCCAAACTTCCCATATCCGGATATACAGTCCCACTAGTGCCTTGACCATATTCATTTTGATAGTCTGGCAAAAACATAGGATTTTCCACAGTAATATTGGAATTAAGGGTTACTCCGATACCTTTTGAACGTGTACCACTCTTAGTAGTAATTACAATTGCTCCGGAAGCCGCTCTAGAACCATAAAGAGCCGCTGCGTTTGGACCTTTAAGTACAGAAACCGATTCGATATCCTCTGGATTGATATCGGTAATTCCTCCTCCGGAAACAGAACTATTGAATACACTACCACCAGACTCGTTACCCGAATCATTGATTGGGATACCATCCACTACAATAAGCGCCTGGTTTCTACCGGTAATTGAGTTATTTCCACGAATAACTATTCTAGATCCAGAACCTACGCCTCCGGACTGACTAACCGTTAAACCGGCAACCTTACCCACAAGGGAATTGGCTACGTTATAGTTCTTTACTGTATTGATCTCATCAGACTGGAGTTCCGTCATGGCATAACCTAAGGACTTTTTCTCCCTGGAAATACCTAAAGCTGTAACCACAACTTCCCCAAGTTGTTCCGCATCTTCAAGTAAAGAAACGTTAACGGTGGACTGCCCATTAATCGAAATTTCCTTAGAGGAAAATCCAAGGGAAGAAAAAACCAAAACACCATTCCCATTGCTAACCACTATAGTATAGTTACCATCAAAATCGGAAGATGTACCATTGGACGTACCCTTCTCCACAACGTTTACACCAGGCAATGGAACTCCCTGGTCATCGGTCACCGTCCCGGTAACCGTAATATTCTGAGCCATTAATCCCTGAACACAGAAGATGGCCAGAACCATAAAATAGTAATGAATTTTTTTAATCATACTAGTAATTTTAAGTTAGTTTAATTTGAAAATTATAGAGTGCTACCCTAAAGTTAAATAAATACTAAATGTTCCAATTATTAGTTAAATGAAGAAAATAATTCGACCAACAACTTAAGACAAAAGCCGAACAACGCAATTAATGAGCAAAAAAATAATCTCCAAAAGCATAAATTGTATCAATGTTCGCATAATATTACGCAACTTCATTATCAGCCCTACGAATAAGTAGCCCCCTAATTCATTCTTATGAAACAGGGGGCTACTTATGTTTTTAATGGATAAGCCCTTGAAGTTAAAGTTGTTGTACTATTTAATTTTGATTACAAATGCTTCGGTATCCAACAATTTACCCGACATATCCTTGGGCAGCTGAATAACCATTCCATCTTCTTTTTGGGTCCATTTCAATTTCTGCATGGTCCCCAATAGTTGCGCCTTAACACTCCTTTTTGGTTTAAAATCTGGAAATACAATCTCGGTAGGCAGGGAAGTCTGCCCTTTTTCTACTAGATAAGTGAGGTATACTGAACCATCAGGCTTGGCAGTAACACAAACATTGTCAAATTTAAATGGCGCCATAGATCTAGTGCCATAAATGGCCTCCTTGTTTACCGACATCCAATTCCCTATTTCATTCAACAATTTATACGCCCCTTCATCCCACTCGCCTTCAGGGCTTGGAGCAACATTCAACAACAAATTACCCCCTTTGGCAACAATATCCACCAAGGTGTGAATGGCTTCCCGTCCGGACATGTACTTGGCATCGAAAGAATAGGACCATCCACCGCCAGCTATGATACAGGATTCCCAAGGATAGGGAAGTGGTTTTTCCGGCACCCTATTTTCCGGTGTTAAGTAATTTTGATTTTTACCATGAACAGCACGGTCCACTACAATTAACCCCGGTTGCTTTTCCCTGGCCTTTACTACCAGTTCATCCATCTTAATATCCTGATTAACAATCCGATTCTTCAGATACCCATTGTCATTGTTTACCAACTGTTGCTCGTACCAATTGGTAATTTCAGATTTTGGTGTTTTGGCCACCCAGCCGCCATCCAACCACAATATATCTACCTTGCCGTAATCTGTTAGCAATTCCAAAATTTGATTGTGGGTAAAATCTATATAAGACTGCCACTTTTCAGGGTTTGCCTCTGGCTCATAATTAACATTTCTATCCCTAGGAGGATAATAGGGATCCCAATAGGTAGGGGTATTCCAATCTGGCTTGGAAAAATAAGCTCCTGCCCATAATCCCTGTTCTCTGAAGGAATTGAATATTTCCTTGGTGATATTGGCTTTAGGATTAGTGGAAAATGGGGTCTTCGGATCCGTTATTTTATAGTCGGTGTATTTGGAATCGAACATGGAAAAACCATCATGGTGCTTGGTGGTGAATACCACGTACTTCATCCCCGCATTCTTTGCCGCCTTGGCCCATTTATCCGGATCAAATTTCACCGGATTGAAGGTTTTTTGCAAGCCCTCATATTCCTTTTTATATGTATTATAATCACTGGGATTGGAGCCTTTGGTCCGCTCGCACCAACCATATTCTTCGGGACATAGGGACCATGATTCCACAATACCCCACTGACTATAGGTTCCCCAATGCATGAGAAGACCAAATTTCAAATCCTGCCATTGTTCCAATTTCTCAAGTACCAAGGGATCGGTCTCGGGAACATATCGCTCGTCCTCGTAAATGGCCTGTGCACCCACTAACTGACAAATAAATGTCAATGTTAACGGCATCAAAAGAGATCTTAATCTGTACATTTTTATATTCATTTATACTGGGTTTAATTAATTATTATTTCATCAGCAAAAATCCACGAAGGCAATCCAGCAGCGTGATGCCAATAGGGTGTTTGTGTATTTGTAGCCCTCACCTTAATATACCGCGTGTTCCTTTTTTCAAAATTCAATTTAAAAAATTGAATGTCGTTGACCTTGCTGTCCTTGGTTAAGGGAAAGGGATTATTAATAGTTCCAAAATTCTCAAAATGCTCGTTATCCAAGGAGCCAGAATAGGTAACCTTCTCGGGAAAAAAAACAACATGATTCGTAACCTGTAAAAAGGCCAAGGAAATGGTATTTATGTCCATAGGCTCACCTAAATCTACCACTACCTCCATATCATTGCCCTCATACCCCAACCAGTTGGCATAAAAACTGCTTCCTCCCAAAGCCCCATCCGTAAGTGCCATGGGATCTTCCTTTGCATATTTTTTGGGCTTTGTATTGGTAACCACATTTTTGCCCATGGCAACATTTGGCATTCTTATTACCTCTAGTGCCGACATGTAATTTGCCAAATACTCGGTCACCGTAAAACCCATTTCATTCATTAAGGTAATATTGTTCTTGGCAGTGATAGCCTTAAAATTATCCAGTAAGGTAGTTACCAACGGATTTATTATTTTTTTACCTTCATCATTAGGGATCAAAAGCCTATATCGGTCCGTAAAATTCTTCCTACTGGCCTCCAATTCGGCAAAATCTACCCCCAAGCGGGCCACTTTTACACGTGCCAAAATTTCGGGTTTTTTGGCCACTGCCTTTTCCGCATCATCAAATAGTTGGGAATACTTAGAAAGCATCTCCGGACTTAAATAGGATGAAAATGCCTCTGATGGATCTCCGTAGAGGAATAGAAAAAAATCCTTGTCTTCCATTAACTTGGCATGAATCTCATCGATGTACTCTTTTATATAAATGCCCGATTCCTCATAATAACCTGAGGCAAAGTCCGTTAACAAGGCATCAAAATTTTGATCCGGATTCCAGAGTAGTTTTGCAGTTATATAAGACCTAAGTTCAAAAAGTTCGCTAGGATTGTTACTGTGCTGTTCAAAAACCCACTTGGCATTGTTGTCCCGAAACAATTGAATATTAGGCTGAAATGTATGGATATTGGGAAAGGGTGCAAAAAAATTGGTAAACTGTGTAGTATAATCCCAAATCCTAATGTTCTGGGTCAATTTACCCCATCCAACTAAATCGTTAGCAAAATCCGCACATTTTTCTGCAATAGGTGCACTTCTGTCGCATTCTATAGAAGTTAGTGTAATCAATACATTCTCCAAAGGCTTGGTCTTACATGGCTTTCTAGTGTATTGATAGGCCAGAGTGGAGATCATTTTATCCGGAAAATTAGCCGCCACTTCATTTACAAATCGTATCATGGTACCGGACGCACTACCCTCTTCCTCATCAATTTTACTACAATTGTCGCACTGGCAATGCTGCTGGTTATCATCCTGACTCACCGATATAACCTTGGACTGTGGATATTGTTCAAACAAGGAAGCTACCGAGTCCTTAACAATCGCCAAAACCTCAGGATTGGTCAAACACAATTGGGTAGGCAGCCTTTGGTCGCCCCTTAAGGCAAAATATTCCGGATGTGATTTGTAGAATTTTTCTTCGGGCAAAAACTTGTGGAACGTATGTACCCTGGCACTGGGGACATAGGTAGGAAAGGATTCCTGTGTTACCTTCTGCTGTTCCGCATAGTCAGGATTATCATAAAACAATCTTGAATGTACCGTTCTGGTAGTAATATCAGGGGTATATACATAGTCCAAAGCAGGAAGATCAATAATTTTGGAAACTGGTATTTTTTCAACTTCGGGAGCATACCACCTACAATTTAAATAGCGTTCCAGAAATTCGTATACGGCATATTTGGTAGCCTTATCGGACCCTCCCAAGATATACAAGTCCTTATTTTCTGTCCGAATGGCAATTTCTTGCTGTTTCAAATCTTCGCCCTCAATGTTACCCAAATAGATCTTATTCTTATTGAGATCCTGAGAGCTTTCATCTACCAATTCCAACTCTACCCCACTAATTTCTTTCAGGTAACGCTGTAGTATTTCGGCAGATTTATACTGACTCTCCGTAGCATTGCCCATAAAAACAATTTCGTAGTCTGTCTGACCATCATGAACCAGTTCAATTCCATCCCTATTACAAGAGGTGAAAATCAATAGTAATAATAAGAGACTTAGGATTCTGAAATTTGACTTAAATATTTTCATTCTCAATGCGATTTTGACCTATTTGTTCAATTTCAACTCCAGAGTTTTTCCGTTTACCAATTCATCATGGCCTATAAAATATCCCTTGTGTGGTTTTCCCTCGATCTTAATATTTTCAATAAAGCGGTTGTGCTCGGAAAAGTTTGAAATTATAGTAATTTTTTCCTGTTGATAATAATCACTATCCAAATGTATGGTTATCTTATTAAACCGGGGAGTTGTTATGGTATAAATTGCATTTGCAGGGCTTATAGGGTATATCCCCATCATTGAAAAAACGGCCCAGGCAGACATGGTACCCGTATCGTCATTTCCAGGTAGTCCATCCGGTGAATTCTTATAATAGGTATCAAGCAAGTCCGAAACCATTTGCTGGGTCCGTCTTTCTTCACCTTTTACATAATTGAATAAATAGGGGTAAGCAATATCCGGTTCATTGGCCATATCAAAATGCCCCTTATCAAAGACATCCTGCAATCTATTGGTAAATGGTTTTGCCCCGCCCATCAGTTTCATAAGACCTTTGGTATCATGGGTTACCATAAATGAATACTGCCAGGCATTGCCTTCAATGAATCCTAGATTTTTTACAAAGTTGGCTCCGGCTTCAGGGTTATAAGGGGTCAGCCATGATCCATCATCATTCCTAGGCCTTAAGAGATTAAATTCCTTGTCGAAAAGATTCCTATAAGAAATGGACCTTTGGGAAAAACGTTTATAATCTTCTTTTTTACCCAAGGCCTTGGCCAATTGGGCTATGGCATAATCTGAAATATTGTACTCCTGAGTGGTAGAGACAGATCCACTATTGGTTGTTTTGGTAGTTAGATATCCCTTTTCCAAATAATCTTTTAGTCCCGGGCGAAGGGGGTTATCCTGAATCTGATCTGCACTTTTGACCATTGCTGCATAGGCCTTTTCCACATCAAAATCCCTTATACCCTTCAAATAGGTATCAGCAATAACAATACCTGCCGGATCCCCAACCATCGTAGTGGTTTCCGTGGCATTCAACTCCCATTTTGGCAGCCACCCGCTCTCATCATAGATCTGCAGCGTACTCTTCACCATATTGGATTGTTGCCGTGGATAGACCAAACTCATAAGCTGATGCAAATTACGATATGTATCCCATAAAGAAAACACCGTATATCTAGTATCCTGGGTCCTTAAAGTTTCCCTGGTTTTCATTTTGGGATAATCCCCATTATAATCATTTAGGGTACTGGGGTGTATTAAACTATGGTACAGGGCCGAATAAAACTTGATCTTATCCTCTTCGGCACCTCCTTCTACCTCAATTTTGGACAAATATTGGTTCCAATTTTTCTTGGACTCTTCAAGAATTTGGTCAAAGCTTCGCGTCGATGTTTCCTTTTCCAGATTTTCACGGGCATTTTCAATGCTGACATAGGAGATCCCAACTTTCATTTCAACTACTGTTGGTTCTTTAAAATTATACCTCATATAACTACCTATACTATCGCCTACAACTTCCATGGCATACCCCGGCATTACCCTTGTCTTTCCGTTGTAACCCATCCACTCTGCCTCGGCACCTTTGTAGGTGGTCGGTTTTTTCCAAACCCCAAATTCGTCCGCAGGCCGGGAAAACCGTGCTACAAAGTACACCGGATATGCCTCCTCCGGCTTATAATAACAAAACGAACCAACAGAACGAACCCCTTCAACTTCAGTTGGCGAAACTACCCTGATAGAGGCTCCTTGTTCATTGGTAAGGCCCAAGCCTAGATTTATAAGAATATTGGCATCCCCTTTAGGAAAAAAATACTTGCTTACTCCTACTCTAGTTGTTGCTGTGGCCTCTACTTTAATGTTATAATCATCCAAGGTATTGGAATAGTATCCAACTTTAGAAACCTCATCGGAATAAGAGGTGCCGTATTTTAGATAATCAACTTCAAGGTCACCTGCGGTGGGCATGGCCAAAATTACCCCAAGTTCTGGACAGCCTACCCCACTTAGATTAACGTGACTGAATCCTGTTAAAAAAGTGTTCTCCTGAACATATGGCGTGGACAACCATCGACTGTCTTTTTCCAAAGGTAAATTTTTAGGTCCAGCCACATTAAAGGGGGATACGCTAACCATACCCCTTACCGCAATAGGCCCAGGATTGGTAGTCCCAAAATTTGACGTCCCTATGAAGGGGTTCACGAAATCTACCGGTTGTTTTTGTGCATAAGCTCCAAGGGTAAAAACTGTCAGTATTAATAATATTATACGTTGTAATGTCATTGTTCTTTTTTGATAATTATGCCTATGTTGATTAGGCTTCAATCTTAAATTCACACACCCCCTACCCCTCTCAAGAGGGGAGTTCTCTGTGCCCTACTGATAAAGTTTATCCTCTCAATAAAACATATTTATTACAATTATTTTCAAAGAAATATTGAATTAAGAAATAAATCTCTACTTCCCAGATTCTACTCCACATGGAATACGATTCATATTTTAATCACCGTTACTATTCCCCTCTTGAGAGTGCCTGTCCGGCTTTTTAGCGGGAGGCTAAGGGTGTGTTTTTCCAAGACTTCAAATTATTCCACGACCACCTCATCAATAAACACCCATGAGCCACCTCCTGTAGGCGCAGTACCCAAATTTGTTGCCTTTACCTTAATATATATAACGATCTGTTTCCCTATTTCGATCACAAAATCCTTTAATTCCGAACCATTGTTTGCCGCATATTCCCGTTTTACGCTTCCCGCACTTCTGAAAGTTTTGCCATCATCCGAAAGGAAAACCTCAACTTGGATAGGAAAGTAAATTCCAGAACCTTGGTTTTCCAAGGCACCAACGGATATCTTTTCCAATTCCGTAGGAGATTCCAGATCGATTACCAATTCCATATCGTTATCTAACCATCCTTGCCATTGTCCATCGTGAAAATTTTTGGAGCCGCGAACTACATTTACCATCCCCAAATCCTCAGCTCCCTTATAACTATCGTGATATTTATTTATGTAGGTTACAGGTTTCCCCACAGCCTTATGATATTTAATAGTTTTCTCGAATATGGCACCCACAGGTTCACCATCTTTAAATACCTGGGCTTTGATATTGGTTGTCCTATCAATATCTACCGAAGCGGAATATTTTTTAGAGGCCGAAGTAATATCACTACCATCTAGGGAAAACCGAATATCCGCTTGGGAAAATTCTGATTTAAGGGCAATTGATATAGCACCATTTTCAGTATTGACCGAAGTTTCAGTAGTTACCTGATAGGCACTTTTGGCATAATTGACTCCCATTATCCCATATCTTTGAAATAGACTGCTTACACGGATTGAAAAATCGTCCCAATTTCTATTATCCTTACTACTCCAAACAGCTTCCGCCAAGGCGGCCAAACGCGGATAGGTCATATACTCCGCCTGAGCTTTGGTAGGAACATATTCTGTCCACAAATTGGCCTGCCCACCTAGAACATGCTTGGCCTGCTCCTCGCTCATTCCCTCAACCACAGGGTCGAATTGATAGACCTTGCTCAGGGGCAGGTTTCCTCCCCAAGCCAAAGGTTCAGCATCCTGATCTCCTTGATAATAATCAAAATAACAATGTGAATTAGGGGTCATAACCACATCATGACCAGCTTCGGAGGCCTCCAAGCCTCCTTTTACCCCGCGCCAACTCATAACGGTAGGGCCCGGAGCCAAACCGCCTTCCAATATTTCATCCCATCCCAGCAAGGTCCTTCCTTTGGAGCTCAGAAAACGTTCCATACGCCGAATAAAGTAGCTTTGCAACTCCTCAACATTTTCAAGACCTTCCACCTGAATTCTCTTTTTGCAATCCGGACATTTTTCCCAATTGGTCTTGGTAGCCTCATCCCCACCCACATGGATGTACTGGGACGGAAACAATTCCATCACCTCCAATAAAACGTTTTCCAAAAACTCAAAGGTGGTTTCTTTTCCTGGACAGTATATATCGGTTATGGGCCACACCCCTCCAGAAGGGACCATAATAGGTTTTTGAAAACAGGATAACTCCGGATATGCAGCTATGGCGCTCATTACGTGGGCCGGCATTTCTATTTCCGGAACTACAGTGATACCCCTGCTCTCGGCATAAGCAACTATTTCCTTAATATCTTCCTGCGTATAGAATCCACCATAAGTCGTCTCTTTCCCCAATTCTGGTGTTGATCTTGCGTTCCACGGCTTATCCTCTTGATCTACTCTAAAGCCACCTACTTCAGTTAATTTTGGATATTTCTTAATCTCTATGCGCCAGCCTTGGTCATCTACCAAATGGAGATGGAGGGTGTTCATTTTCAAAAAGGCCAATTGGTCTATAGTCTCCATAACATAATCCTTATCGAAAAAATGTCTGGAAACATCCAACATAAAACCTCGCCATTTAAAACGAGGGCTATCCTTGATTTCAACATTGGGAATATCCCAATTCATATTGCTGACAACATTTTTACTTTCTATGGCGACTGGAAGTAATTGTCTAATGGTTTCCAAACCATACAAAAATCCATTATGGCCACTTGCATAAATAATCACCTGATTCTCTGTCACCTTTAAGTTGTAAGCCTCCTCTGGCAAGGATACATCTGTAGATAATTGCACAAAATTGCTACTTGGTGCCGTGTTTACCACTCCCAAATTCCATCCTGCCGCGGAAACAAATTTATTTTGCAATACCTCAAAGATCTGGGTTTGATCATTGGCAGCTACCAATTTTGTGTCCTTGGTAAACCTAAATGCCCCTTGGTTCAATTTCATTTCCAAAGGCTTGGGAACAATATTAATATCATTCTCCGTAAAAATGGTTTTGCTTTCCTCTCCACATCCTACGGCAAGAACCAATAGAAACACCCCTAACCCTTGAAACAATATCTTTTTCATTTATCTTCCTTTATTATTTAGAAACCGATTAAGTTTTATTTAAACTGCTTCTTCCAATAACCCTTCTAATATTTTAAAGAAAGGTTTACTTCTTTTCTTCCAAACTACGGAATTCCCCATCTTCCTTGATTGTCAAAATTTTTCCCGTAAATGGACTTTTTACCCATATATTGTATCCAAATCTATGTTTGTCCAGACTTGGTTTTATGGCCTTTTCAAAAATGGTTTTGGGCATTGCCACCAACTTCTCAGCGTCCTTTTTCCCTTGTAGAACTCCTCTGTAAAGTGAATACAAATACCATTTAATATAGTCGTCCTGTGGAATTGAAAAACTGGCCTTTCCACCTGCTTCCTCGGAAGAAAAATATACGTAGCCCCAATGCTCGGGCTCATGCATATTTATAACTCCCTGAGGTGACCAAACCCAGTTATACTCGGGCATAAATTTGCCGTTATCGTCTTTTTTCCTGGAATAGCGTCCATCCGTTAGATCAAATTTCCAATTTACCCTGGAGAAGTTGATCCTCCAAAAATCGTCCTCCGGCACCTGGCCTCCGTTGCTTGCTTCGGTGATTACATTCCAAGGAATAGCTATTTCCACTGTCCATCCTTTGTCCGTGTCCGAGGAATCATTTAGGGTTCCGTCGATACTTACGGCCGATTTCACCCCCTGAATATCCCAACTGTCTATCACTTTGCCATGATTCCTATATGGCTTGGTCAAAAACAGGTCCCATAATGTATTATGGGCATTCATTTCATATTCATAATAATTGTGGGTATCCCCGTCCGGGTCTATAAAAATCTCAAAATCATTGTTATAGAAAATAACGGTGTCCCGTTGTTTTAAAGTAGCCCATACATGAGGCTCCTCCATTTCTGCAAAAACATATAGGTACTCATTGTCCCATAGCATTTTCATCCTGGTCCCGTAATCAGGTATAAGTTTTCCTTCGATATCGATATAATCCTGTGACCAAGGTGCTTTTTGCCAAGAGGCATCATCCGCCTTCCCATCTATGGCCAGTGTTTCACTTGCCTTAAAAGCAATGTAGTTTCTTGGCACGAGCTCTTGGCCGTACATGGTAGCAATGCCAAGGCATAAAAGCAAAAGCACCAATGAGCATGTTCTGGATTGAATGAAAATAGAGGTCTTCATATTTTGATTTTTATGGTTTCAGTTTAAACAGTACAGGCCGTGTGGAAAAACACGGATTACAGACTATTCTCCTTCGTAAATTTTACAATTTCAGATATGCGTCCAAAGGCCAAGCCGGTAACCGTATCCGCAGCTCCATAATATATAGCAACCTTATCCTCTTCAATAGAATGCAATGCAGCACATGGAAACACCACGTTGGGCACATCGCCTACGCATTCATAATTGGTCTGAGGAGATAACAAATAAGGTTTGGTTCTATACAACACCTGATCTGGCCGCTCCTTGTCCAATATAGCTGCTCCCATGGAATATCTAAATCCGTTGCAGGTATTTATAACCCCATGATAAAAGGTCAACCAACCCTCATCGGTCAGTATGGGAATTGGTCCAGCCCCAATTTTGGTACACTGCCATGCGCTATCCACAAAAGGGGTCACCTTCATTACACAGCGGTGTTCCCCCCAATATTTCATATCCGGACTATAACTGATGTATATGTCTCCAAAAGGGGTGTGTCCATTATCACTTGGGCGACTCAACATGGCATATTTGCCGTCTATTTTCTCTGGAAATAATACGCCATTCCTATTAAAGGGCAAAAAGGCGTTTTCACATTGAAAAAATTCTTTAAAATCGAAGGTATACCCTATACCTATGGTCGGACCGTTGTATCCATTGCACCAGGTTATCCAATACCTATCCTCAATAAATACTACCCTGGGATCATATTTATAGTCGGATTCGATCATATCGGTATTACCTGCTTGAAACTGAATGGGCTCATGGTTAATATCCCAATCTATCCCATTCTTACTAAAACCGGCAAAAATATTCATTTGCACCGCTTTGTTATCGCAACGGAATACCCCGGCAAAACCATCCTTGAATGGTACAACCGCACTATTAAAAATACTATTGGAAGAAGGAATTGCATCTCTCTTAACAACTGGATTCTCTGAATATCGCCAAACTACATCTGCACTATGGGCAGGCCTTTCTTGCCATGGAATGTTACTCACTTTATTTCAATTTATAAATTATAATTAAACTTTTATTATCTCCAATTTAAACTATTCATAGTTTTAATCTAGGGCATTTCAATTTTACACTAATTGGGTATTTTCCTAACCTTATCCAACCAAGTGAATTTTAGAATTGTGGAAGTAATACCAAAAACAACCAAAGCAATGATGGCTTTTGGATAATCCCTGATCATAAAATATATGGGCAGCACTATCATGCTCGACTGCCAAATGATGCCAATGGCACAGTTCATCATATCCCACCAAAACTCATTATTCTTTTGAAAATTGGGATCTTCTGCTTTCAATTCCTTATAAACGGGATTCCACCAACCCCAGGGCTTCACATTTTTATAGAACGCCTTTAGTACTTCTTTGTCGGTAGCGGGACTAAAATAGGTTCCCAAAAATGATCCCAACATGGAAACCCCAAAAATAATTGGAAAAAGATAAATGGCGTGTACATGGGAAAGATCGTACAATAAACTACCCTCCATAAAATTAGCCTTGTTGTTATCCAATACAAATTGCAGGGAAGCAATGATCAAACCGGACAACATACCCCAAAAATATCCCCAGCCGTTAAATCGCCACCAGATCCACTTTAAAAAATTGGCCGCCACATAGCCTCCAAACAGGGCACTTGTTATCCACAGGGTAAGCGAATTGATCGAATCTGCGAAAAACCCCATAATAACACCTAAAATCACCACTAAAAACGACGCTATATGACTCACCTTAATATAATGTTTATGCGATGCTTCCGGCCTAAAATATTTTTTATAGATATCATTGACCAAATAAGCGGGACCGGCATTTACAAAAGCGGAGAAGGTAGACATAAAAGCTGCTAGCAAGCCCGCCAACAACAAGCCCTTTATTCCTACCGGCACATGAAAGTTGATTACCTTGGGAAGCAGTACCTCCAACTCAGCACCCGTTAACCCGGGGTTAGCGATCATTTCCGGTGTTAGAACCACCAAGGCAATTACCACAATCCCGGTGATAAGCAAATACCTAGGAATAAACAACACCAAATTGGTGAAACCACTCATAAATGCAGCATCTTTGACCGTTCTGGTAGACAATATTCTCTGAAGATCATAACTAGGGGTAGGTCCTGCTATACTAGCAAAAAAACCCTTAAAAAGTGTCATTCCTATCAAGGCCCCGAACATCTTATAACCCTCGGAATCGATCAAATCATTAAATGCCTGAAATTCCTTGTCCCAATGGGTTCCCAATTCCCATCCGAAGAATACATTTTTCCATTCGGCGCTTATTACCGAATTGATCTCTACATCGGAGAAAGCAAAAAAAGCATAGCCAGCCACGAGTATCCCCGCTATAACCATGATAATATATTGAAGTACTTCTGTAGCTACCACCGAGAACATACCCCCCTTTACGGTATAGATCGTGGTCAAAAATATGATGATCATGGCATAGGACTGTTCGGAGTTCAACAAAACCATCTCCCCTATATGTAAAGCCATATCCCATGGCAATATAATGGTCAAAAATTTACCTACACCCTCAAAGAAATAAGCAATAAAGCCTACCGCGGCAACAATGGCAAATACAGCAACTATGCTATGGGAGGCCCTCCCAGCCCTATCGTCGCCAAACCGGGTAAGTATCCATTCCGATCCGGTCATAATATTGGACCTACGAATCCAAACGGCTAAAAACATCATAACAAAGATCTGGTTCCAAATTGGCCATAGCCACATGAACATAAAACTCTTTACACCGTATAAAAATAGAATTCCTACCATCCAGGCGGTACCGGAAACATCGAACATCCCAGAACCATTACTCAATCCCAGATAATACCACTTTATGTTGTTCCCGCCTAAAAAATAAGACTTGAGCCCTTGGGACGCTTTTTTTGAAACCCAAATACCTACAAATAGGGTCAGTATTATATAGGCAACTATAATTGCAATATCGATTACATTCATTCAATTTTATTTTTTAACATTGAAGCAAAAAGCTCATCAAGCAGTGATTTCTAATTTTAAAAGGTTAAAAAAACACCACAGCCGTCTGTTTTTTCACTCCCATGGACAACAACTCTTATTTTTTTTATAAATTCCCCAAATTTTCAAGATTGTATTGGCGGTAATTCAAAATATAAAGAAAAACCAACAAGGGGATTTCGCTTTCCCGAACTAAATATTTGATTTTTTTTCGGGAAGAGGAATAAAATTAGACCAACAACCAGCCCGTAAAGCCAAACGCCAATTTTCAGAATTTAATAATGTTTTCAATGTTAATACCAATCAAAACCCTGAATCATAAATTACTTGGCAGAAATAGTTCCGGTGATTTCAATATTAATTACAGGCATCATATTATTTTTTGGGCCGTATATATCCTATTCAATATTTTCCGCTGGGGAAATCTGCACCAGGATTTTGTCTATTCCATAAAAACCAACTTGTTGGGATTCCCAATACATATGGCCTTGGCATACTTCAATATTTATTTTTTGATGCCAAAATTTGTTTACACAAAACGATATATCACTTATTCCTTTTTACTTCTGGCCTCCTTGTTCACAGGCCTATTGATTAAATTCAACCTTACTTATTATTTGGTAAGCAACAACGTAATGCCCGAAGCCGGAGACGTTGAAAGCCTCACCTTGAATTACGCCATAGTAACCATGTTGGGAGAACTTTATGTGATGTCGTTCGTAACCGCCATAAAAATTACGGTGGACTGGTTAAATGAAAACAGCAAACTGCACGAACTGGAAAAAAGGCAGTTGACCACTGAATTGAAATTCCTGAGATCGCAGGTTTCCCCCCATTTCTTCTTTAACACGCTTAATAACATATATTCCCTAACATTGGAAAAATCGGACAGAGCACCTCAGGTAGTCCTCCGGTTATCGGAATTAATGCGTTATTTGCTATATGCTACGGACAAACCCTACCAAGATTTGACAAAGGAAATTGAATGTATCCAAAACTATATCGATTTGGAACGTATCCGTTTTGACAATACTTTAAAAATCGATATGAATATTTCGGGCGATATTGAAGGAAAGGGTATTGCCCCCATGCTATTAATGCCCTTTATAGAAAACAGTTTTAAACATGGCGCCAGTAAAAACATTGGCAAGATGTACATCAAAATAAATCTGGAAGTTATTGATGACGTCCTAAATTTTGAAATCAGCAACAACATTCCACAAAATAAATCGCGTAACCCAATAAACCCAGAAGTAGGGGGAATTGGACTTTCCAATGTAAAAAAACGTTTGGAACTAGGTTACGAACCCAAAGATTACAACTTGTCCATCTTTGAAAAAGACAAAATGTTTAACGTTATTCTTAAATTAAAAGTGAAATGAGTTTTAAGGTAATAATTATTGACGATGAACCCCTGGCAATCAATATATTAAAAAACTATGTTGAACAGATCAAGGAACTGGAGCTGGTTCAAACCTTCACCAATGCCATTGACGCTTCCACTTTTTTACAAAGAAATGAAGTAGATATTGTGTTCCTGGACATCAATATGCCCATAATGACCGGGCTTGATCTTCTAGGTAGTGTAAATTCCAAGGCCATGGTAGTTATGACAACGGCCCATGAAGATTATGCCCTTAAAAGTTTTGAGTTGGAGGCAATAGACTATTTGGTGAAACCCATACCTTTTCATAGGTTTCTAAAGACCGTAAATAGAATTATTAATCTAAAGGAAGGAGTTACCAAAAACGAAGTGCATACGATCAATGACAATCCCAGCATTTTCGTAAAGGTTGATAAGAAAAAATTGCAAAAAATTTATTTGGATGATATTATCGTCATTGAAAGTCTAAAGGATTACATCAGGATAAAGACCAAAGCCAATAAACATATCATTCATAAAACCTTGAGTAGTTTTACCGAAGAACTCCCTGCGGACAAATTTATCAGAATACACAGGTCATATACCATAGCCATTAATAAGATAGACGCAATTGAGGGCAACAGTGTGGAAGTGCAAGGCATTAGATATACCATTGGGCGTAGTTACCTCAATGAAGTAAAAAGTAAAATTCTAAATGACGATTTGGAATAAACCGTCATAATTACACTTAATTTCCTTTTTTTCGCTGCATTAAGCTACCTTGGATTGTCATTTGTCGAAATTTACCGTTAAATAACTGTAAACTCGTTAACTTAGAGGGTATTAAAATTTCTAAAGTCAAATGTTAGCCCATCACATAAGTAAATGCCTTACCCGATCCCTATCTGGGCTATATTCGCTATTGGTATTCATTCCCGTTTTAGTAGTTTATGGCTGTAATACTGGGGTACAAACCTCCGAAACGACCGCTAACAATGATATTAACGGCCGAATTCCTGATAAAATAGACTTTACTTTTCATGTAAAACCAATCCTATCGGACCGATGTTTCAAATGTCATGGTCCCGATAAAAATGCCATAGAGGGCGGACTATCCTTGAACACGGCCGAAGATGCCTATATGGCCTTGGGCAAAAACAAAGACCATTACGCTATTGTTCCCGGCGATGTTGAAAAAAGTGAATTGGTCAATAGGTTATACACTACGGACGAATCCTTAATGATGCCGCCGCCAGAATCCAACCTTACCGTTACCAAATACGAAAAGGAAATTTTAAAAAAATGGATAGAACAAGGTGCGGAGTACAAAGAACATTGGGCATTTATTGCTCCAGAAAAGCCAATTGTACCAAAAACAAGCAATACTACCTGGGCACAAAATGAAATTGATCAGTTTGTTTTATCCCAACTGGAACAAAAGGGTTTGGAACCCAATGAAAAAGCTACAAAAGAAAAGTTGCTAAGAAGGGTGTTCTTCGACCTTACCGGCTTACCCCCAAGTGTGGAACAGATAAACAATTTCGTGCACAACGACTCTCCCAATGCCTATGAAGAAATTATAGATTCCCTTCTGAATACAGTAGACTATGCAGAGCACATGTCTGCCGAATGGATGGATATTGCCCGATATGCGGACACCCACGGATACCAAGACGATTTTGAACGAATCATGTGGCCTTGGCGAGATTGGGTAATCCACGCGTTTAAGGAAAACATGCCCTATGATCAATTTGTGACCTATCAATTGGCCGGAGATCTTATGCCCAACGCCAATGCGGAACAGGTTCTTGCCACGGGCTTTAACAGAAATCATAAGATCACTTTTGAGGGCGGGGTAATACCTGAAGAATATCGCATTGAGTATGTAGAGGACAGGGCAGTGACCTTTGGAACTGCTTTTCTGGGCCTAACCTTTGAATGTGCCCGCTGCCATGATCACAAATATGACCCCATAAGTCAAAAAAACCATTTTGAATTGTTCAGTTTCTTCAACAATATTGATGAATTGGGACTGACCCCTGGGGGAGCTGGAAAAATTCCAAAGCCGTATATGACCATTACAGAAAAGGAAAAAAATGGTGTATTGAGCTTTGTTCAACTCCAAAAATCGACCATGAAGGAAGTACCCGTAATGGTTATGAACGAGATGGAGGAAATTAGACCGTCCTATATCTTGAACAGGGGCGTTTACGACCAACCCACTACACAGGTATACCCCAATACACCCGAATCCATACTTCCTTACCCGGAGGAATATCCAAAAAACCGATTGGGATTGGCAAAATGGCTGTTCCATGAAGACAATCCATTGACTGCCAGGGTAACCGTAAATAGGTATTGGCAACGTATGTTCGGCACGGGCTTGGTGGCATCTTCCTTCGATTTTGGCAATCAAGGCTCATTGCCAACACATCCCGAATTGCTGGACTTTCTGGCCATCAAATTAAAGGAAGAAGGTTGGGATACAAGAAAAATATTAAAATATATGGCCCTTTCGGCTACCTATCAACAGAGTACCAAAGTATCCAAAGATTTACAGGAATTAGACCCCGAAAACCGTCTGTTGGCACGTGCCCCAAGATTAAGGCTAACTGCAGAACTCATAAGGGATCAAGCTTTGAAAATCAGCGGTTTGCTCAATCCGGAAGTGGGAGGCCCAAGTGTTAAGCCCTACCAACCCGCCGGTATTTGGGAGGCAACCACTGGAGGTGGAGGGGGCAGTACGGCCACCTATATTACCAGCACTGGCAAAGATCTTTATAGAAAAAGTCTATATACCTTTTGGAAAAGGACGGTTCCCCCGCCAAGTATGATGACTTTTGATGCGGCATCCAGAGATCTATGTACGGTAAAACGGCAAGAAACAAATACCCCCCTACAGGCATTGGTATTATTAAACGACCCTCAAATCATAGAGGCGTCCAGGCTCATTGCCAAAAACGCCATAGATCGCAATAAAGAAATCGGTGATCAAATAAAATACATTTTCAAACTGGCAACTTCCAGAACTCCGGATGAGGAAGAACTGTCCATGTTGAACAATTATTACAATAGTATGCTCCAAAAAGTGGATGAAGAAGGCATAGACCCACAGGACTATCTGTCCATCGGAGATTTTGAAATAGATAGCAGCTATTCAAAAAAACAATTGGCCGCATTGGCATTAACGGCACATGCCATTTTAAACTTAGACGAAACTATAACCAGGGGTTGATCATGAGCGAAAAAAAAATTATAGAAGAACGATCCTTGATTTTAAACCGAAGGTCCTTTCTAGGCAAAACGGCCTTGGGCGTAGGTGGGGTAGCCCTAGCATCCCTTTTAGGTGCCAACCTATTTAGAAAGGATGAAAATGGACTACTTACCAAGGATGATAGCTTGGAAGGGGTTAAGGGAATTTTAAATTCATTGCACCACCCGGCCAAAGTTAAAAGGGTAATCTATCTGTTTCAAAGCGGAGGACCTTCCCAATTGGAACTTTTTGACTATAAACCACTTTTGAATAAAAGGCGCGGTGAAGATCTTCCGGAATCTATCAGAAATGGACAACGGCTTACCGGTATGACTGCCGGTCAGGATTCTTTTCCCCTGGTAGGGTCTCTTTTCAATTTCAATCAGCACGGTAAGAACGGTACCCACATAAGTGAACTTTTGCCATACACGGCCAAGATGGTAGACGACCTATGCATCATAAAATCCATGTATACTGAGGCCATCAATCATGATCCTGCGGTTACCTTCTTTCAGACAGGGTCCCAACAACCTGGGAGGCCCAGTATAGGATCGTGGCTAAGCTATGGCTTGGGAAGTGAAAACGAAAACCTTCCGGCTTTCACAGTCCTGTTGTCCCGGGGTACAGGAAGACCCAACGGACAACCTCTATACACAAGGTTATGGGGCAATGGATTTTTACATTCCCTGCACCAAGGTGTTCAATTTAGGGCAGCCAAGGATCCCGTATTGTATCTGAACGATCCAAAGGGCATTACCAAGGAGGTTAAACGCGAAATGCTGGACAATTTAGCGGCATTGAACGACAAGCACTATCAGGATTCCGGTGATCCGGAAATAAAGAGTAGAATTGCCCAATATGAAATGGCGTACAGGATGCAAACCTCCGTCCCCAATGTGATGGATACCGCCAATGAACCCGATTATATCTATGAAATGTACGGGCCCGAAGCTAAAATTCCAGGAACCTACGCCGCAAATTGCCTTTTGGCAAGAAGATTGGCGGAACAGGACGTACGTTTTATCCAATTGTACCATATGGGTTGGGATCAACACGACAATCTTCCTGGGGCTATTGCCAAACAGGCAAAAGACGTAGACCAAGCTTCTGCCGCTCTTGTGGCCGATCTAAAACAACGTGGATTATTGGAAGATACCCTAGTGATTTGGGGAGGAGAATTTGGAAGAACCAATTATTCCCAAGGTCTTTTAACAGATACCAATTATGGAAGGGACCATCATCCAAGATCTTTTACGATTTGGATGGCCGGAGGAGGTATTAAACCTGGTATCGTCTATGGCGAAACGGATGATTTTGGTTACAACATTGTAAAGGATCCGGTACATGTGCACGATTTCCAAGCTACAATGTTACATTTATTGGGAATAGACCATGAAAAATTAACCTATAAATATCAAGGTAGAAGGTTTAGATTAACAGATGTGGAAGGCCATATTGTAAAAGATATCCTAACCTAAACCTATACACCAAAAAATGACACTACAGATTATAAGTCTTGGTCGCCTACACCCCCTATTGGTACACCTGCCCATCGGCATTCTTGTATTGGCCTTTCTATTGGAACTATATTTTAGAAAGAAAGATTCCGAAACGGAAAACAATATTATCAAATTTACCCTTGCCATTGCTGCGGCAACTACAGTGTTATCTGTGGCCAGCGGTTGGTTATTGGGTGAAGATGGGGGCTATGATGAGACCTTGCTGTTTAGGCACCGTTGGATGGCCGTTGGTTTGGCCGTAGGCAGCACCCTTCTATATTTTATTAAAAAGTATCCCAAGCCCTGGTCCAAAAACATTTACCTACCCCTTTTTATTTGTGTTATGGGCCTCTTAGGACTAACAGGGCATTATGGCGGGAGCATGACCCATGGAGAGGACTATCTGTACAAAAATGAGAAGACCAAAAAGATGGTTATAACGGACGTGGACAAAGCTTTGGTATTTAATGATATTATTATGCCAATTCTGGATGATAAGTGTGTAAGTTGCCACAATCCTAATAAGGTTAAGGGAGGCTTAATTATGACCAACAAGGAACAACTGCTTGCAGGGGGAGACTCTGGCAGTTTATTGATTGCGGAAAAGGACCAAGCTCCAAGATTGATACACCATATTAAATTACCCATGGAGGACGAGGACCATATGCCACCAAATGGAAAAGTTCAATTGACCAGTCCCGAAATTCAATTATTGGAATGGTGGATAAGTCATGAAAACTGTTTTGATTGTGTGGCCGGGACTTTGGATAAAACGGAAAAGATCAATGATATTTTAAACTCATTGGAAGAGGACACCTCCACTAGGGCGATTATTGCAAAACAAGTGACCATGGTTCCCGAAGACTGGTTGGCCTCTATAAACATCAACGGACCTATTGTCACAAAATTGGCAGAAAAAAATCCACTTTTGATAGTAAACCTGTCCGGCAATAAAAGTTTGGCAAAAGATGATCTAAAAGCATTAAAAAAACATGCAGCAAACATTGTTGAACTCAATCTGGGCAATTCCAATTTTAATGACACCATTTCTTCGTATCTAGCTGCCTTCAAGAATCTCACTAAACTTCAGCTACAAAATACTAAGATCACAGATAAATCCATGGAGTCTATAGGGGATTTAAAACACTTGGAATCCCTAAACATTTATGGTACGGATATTACGGATAAGGGTCTGGAAAAGTTAACCAACCTTAGTGGCTTAAAAACTCTATATCCATGGAATTCCAAAATCACCAAAAAAGCCCTGGATCAATTTAGCGACAAAAATAATAGTGTAACAGTGGTAAGTATCAGCGAAGATCTATTTACCCCTTCCAGTTTGGAAGCACCATCTATCATTGCAGATACGGATTTCTTCAAGGATTCCATTGAAGTAACCTTGGACTATTTTTTTAAGGGAGTGGAACTCTACTACACCTTGGACGGTTCAGAACCGGACACCACTTCAACAAGATACAAAGAACCCATTGTATTGACTGCCTCTACCCAGCTCAAAGCTGTTAGCCATAAACCGGGTTGGGAATTAAGTCCCGTTAAGACCATCAGTTTTAAAAAATCGAATATTCTGCCCAATTCCATTACACTAAACAATAAGCCCAACGAAAAATACAAGGGAAATGGAGGAAACACTTTGATAGATCTAAAAAGAGGGACCAGCAACTTTGTAGACGGCAATTGGATAGGATATGAAGGCAGTAGTTTTGCCGCCACTCTAAAACTCCAGAAAGAAGAATTGATATCTACGGTATCGGTCGGGGCATTTTCTTCTCCTGAGAAATGGATTTTTTACCCGACGGGTTTCAAAGTATGGGTGTCACAGGATGGCAATAATTACAAGCTTGTCCATACGGAAAAAGTTCCGACAGAAAAACCCAACTCCGATACCAAGTTCCAGTTTTTCGACCTTAACATTCCCCCAACCAAATCCACTTTCGTAAAAGTGGAGGTCATTAGTCAACTTAAGAACCCTTCTTGGCATACCAATCCAGGAGGTAAAAGTTGGTTGTTCGTAGATGAAATAGTCCTCAACTAAAAACAATTGACAATGCAAGCTCCAAAATCTCTTGTGTAACAATTGTTACACAGAGAATTTTAGATAACTTTATATTTGCATCTTAATAAATTATATGGAATATATACTTCAACCCTGGCCATGGTATGTGTCCGGGCCTCTGATTGCCCTGGTAATGCTTATTTTGGTGTTTTTTGGTAAAACTTTCGGGATGTCGTCCAATTTACAGACATTGTGCAGCATTGGCGGCGCAGGAAAATATTCGGACTATTTCCGGTTCGATTGGAAAGCCCAACGCTGGAATCTGACCGTTGTTCTCGGTGCGGTTCTTGGTGGCTTTATAGCTACTCAATATTTATCGGATGGTTCGGCAATTGCCTTAAGCGTCGAAACCATTTCGGACTTAAATGCATTGGGATTTAATGAGGTTGGGGAAACCCTCCTACCCCCAGAGATTTATAGTTGGGAAAATGTGTTGAGTCTAAAAGGGATTTCAATCTTGGTCATTGCGGGCTTTTTAGTTGGCTTCGGAACAAGATATGCCGGTGGATGTACTTCAGGTCATGCCATAACTGGTCTAAGCAACCTTCAATTGCCCTCCCTAATTGCCGTAATAGGTTTTTTTATAGGTGGACTTATAATGACCTTTTTTATTCTACCCTTAATTTTTGGATCTTAAAAACAAATTTCAATTGGATCACGATAAATATGCAAGGCTAAACATAAGATTCATAAATTATTGTAATAACAAATAAACTTAAGGCTGGAGAAAATATTTTCGGTAAAAAATATACAAAATAAACAAAATGAAATTTTTAAAATTCTTGTTGGTAGGTATCTTCTTTGGGATAGTGCTGGTGAAATCAGAAGCAGTATCCTGGTACCGCATCTATGAAATGTTCAAGTTTCAAGCCTTTCATATGTACGGAATAATTGGGTCTGCAGTATTTCTAGGGGTTCTATTTATTTGGCTCTTTAAGAAGTATAAGGTAAAAAGTATTGAGGGCAAAGAGATAGATCTGGTTCCAAAGGATAAAGGGGTAGCAAGATATATTCTTGGCGGTACCATCTTTGGCTTTGGATGGGCCTTGGCGGGTGCTTGCCCTGGACCTATGTACATTTTAGTGGGAACAGGAGTTTTTAGTATGTTTATTGTAATTGCAGCTGCCCTACTGGGCACTTTTACCTACGGCCTACTCCAGAAGAAATTGCCCCATTAATATAATAAGCCATATAGACCAAAATACTGGTGGTTATTTTAGCTTAGCCCTACACATTTTATAGCACTAATTAATAGTAACGGGCTTAAGCCAAACAGCTCTCTGTATTAGAGAGTGGGTTGGTTCGTTAAAATAAAGAAGAAATGCTTTTTGGTTTATATTTCCTGTTTAAACGATCTCGGCACTTAACCCAGCTTTTAAAAGCTTACTACACCTAGGCTTTAAATCGTTGTACTCCCCAGTCTTAACCGTACATTTACCATTGTAATGTACAATAAGGGAACATTGCTCCGCCTGTTCAGGAGTATGGTCGCAGGCCATTATTAAAGTTTCAATAACGTGATCAAAAGTATTAACCTCATCATTGAACAAAACAATCTCATTTTGCTTTACAGTCTCCTCATCCAAAAGTAATTCTTCCGAGACTTTTTCCTTTGTACTCATAGAATTCAATTTTAATACCTTCTAAAATACGTATTTTACGGCAACCCAATTATTCTTTTCCAGATTTTTTTCAAATTTTAACCCTACTTCCTTACATCTTTCCGAAATCTGCGAAATATCCTCCTTATAAAAACCACTTACAAATAATATACCTCCCTTTTTTAGGCATTTCACATAGGTCGGGATATCTTCCAACAAAATGTTTCTATTTATATTGGCTATTATGATGTCGTATTGCTGATCTACCAGTAAGTCGGCTGTTCCTTCGTACACATTAATATGGTTGCAATTGTTCCGCTCAACATTTTCCATGGCATTAAGGTAACACCAGTTATCTATATCTATTGCATCTATGGCAGCCGCTCCTTTCATGGCCGCCAAAATAGCCAAAACCCCTGTTCCACTTCCCATATCCAAAACAGATTTCCCTTTAAAATCATGTTCCAATATATGCTGTAACATCATGTGGGTAGTTTCATGATGGCCAGTCCCGAAACTCATCTTCGGTTCTATAACAATGTCATACTCCACCTTGGGCTTTTCATGAAAGGGCGCTCTAATGACGCACTGTTGCCCAACTTGAATAGGATTAAAATTACTTTCCCAGGTAGCGTTCCAATTCTCCTGTTCTATCTCCGAAAAATCATAATCAATACTAAACAAAGGGTTGGAAAGAATCTGTAGGTCATCCAGAATATTTGGGTACCACTCTTCCTTTTTAATGTATGCCTGGACCCCATCTTCCGTTTCCACAAAACTTTCAAATTGCACTTCTCCCAATTCCGCAATAAGAATATCCGAAGCGGGTTGAACGGGGGTTACCTTAAAATTATACTCTAAATATATAGAATTCGACATTTCGTTAAAAACCTTTATTAGACACCCTTTTACAGTAAAAGAACCCGTTGGTACTCCAACGGGCCTTTTATATTATTTTATTTGCCGCTAAACCTTGTAAATAAATAACTATCACCGGATTTGAATCCAAATATTTATCCTTGGCTTCTTATGCTATTTATGCTATTCCTTTAATTATCGCAATAAAGTCGTCCGCAACCAATGAAGCACCCCCTATTAAACCGCCATCTACATCTGGCTTGGAGAAAATCTCTACTGCATTATTTGGTTTTACACTACCGCCGTAAAGTATGGAGACATTGTTGGCTATACCCGCATCGTAAGCATTGGTAATAGTCTTACGAATAAAAGCGTGCATTTCCTGTGCCTGTTCTGGTGAAGCGGTTTCTCCGGTACCAATGGCCCAAACTGGCTCATAGGCCAGGATAATTTTACTCCAGGCCGAGGCATCCAAGGAAAATAAAGCATTTTTCAGTTGGCTTTCCACAATTTTAAAGTGGTTACCAGACTTACGGTCTTCCAATTCCTCTCCAAAGCAAAACATTACCCTCATATTCTTCGCCAAGGCAGCTACTACCTTCTTGGCCAAAATCTCATCGGTCTCCCCAAAATATGCCCTTCTTTCCGAGTGGCCTATAATTACGGTATCTACCCCTATTCCTAACAGCATATTGGCCGATATTTCACCAGTGTAGGCGCCATTTTCGGCAAAATGCATGTTCTGGGCAATTACCTCGATACTGGATGATTTTAATTTATCTACCGCGGCGCTCAAATTCACAAATGTAGGCGCCACCATTACTTCTGCCTTGGTATCTGGAAGTTTAGCTGAAAGTTCTGCCAACAAAACTTCTGTTTCTGCTAAATCCTTGTTCATTTTCCAATTCCCTGCTACTATTTTACTTCTCATTTTTATTCTAATTTATGTTGTTCCCTTATTATAATTAAGGCTAATAAGCACTTAGGTTTAGAGGCATTGCCTCAGATTTATTCAAACTTCAGATCCTCCAAGTCATTGTAATGGACTTTCTGAATAATGGTACCCTTTTCCAAAATCAAAACCCCAGGATTGGAGCGTACAATTGTTTTTAAAGTGGTTTCATCAGTGAAATAAAAATCAAAACCCAATTGATATTCCTTTTTCAATTTTTGGGTATAATCCTTTCCTGAAGCGGACATTCCTATAACCTTATATCCGTTCTTCATGGCTTTATCCGTTACCTCCTTTATCTCAGCAAAAGCGCGATAATTGCTCTTTGCCATATCATAGGCTATCACCATAACCAATTGTGGTTCCTGTAACAAGGAGGCAGCCATATCCTCACCATCCAATTCAATGGTGAAATCATGGATCGGAGGTTCATATCCTTTTTGAATTTCCTTGGTTTCCACTCCAATAAACTCCCCATCTACAGTTGGATAATCG
This sequence comes from Arenibacter algicola, assembly GCF_000733925.1. Lineage (NCBI taxonomy): Bacteria > Pseudomonadati > Bacteroidota > Flavobacteriia > Flavobacteriales > Flavobacteriaceae > Arenibacter > Arenibacter algicola. The sequence goes on along the minus strand of NZ_JPOO01000001.1, from coordinate 1,543,658 downwards.
CCATTGGTAACCACTACCTTTTCCTCTCCATCTACATTAAATTTCCAACTGTAATCAAAAATGGCAACCGGAGCGTCTTCCGGAACGCTCATGCCTTCCTCAATATTGGCACCTATTTTATAAGGTCTAAAATCCAAAGCCGGTAAATGATGGAGCACATAATAGGCAAAGATAGCACTAACCAACAAACTAAGCCCTACAATAAGTCTTTTGGAACCATCACCAAAAGGCGATCCAATATATTTTACCCCCAGAAAGAGCACAACAATAAGCACCAATAAAACCACATCCTTGGTAAAGGATTCCCAAGGCGTTAATTTTATGGCGTCCCCAAAACAGCCACAATCGGTAACCTTGTTAAAATATGCTGAATAAAAGGTAAGAAATGTAAAGAAAATGATCATCAAAAGTAAGCTCCAGACAGTAATCCTGGCTCTAAAGCCGATTAATAACATAATACCCAAAAGTACCTCCAGGATTACTACAAAAATAGAGATCCCCAATGCATAGGGCATCAAAAAATCCAAATCCAGTACTCCTGGACTGAAATATTCTTCCAACTTAAAGGAAAACCCAACGGGATCGTTCAATTTAATAAATCCGCTGATAATAAATAAAATGCCTACAATAATACGACTCAAAGTCACTATATATTTCATATTCTATACAATTCCGATTTTTATTATTTAATTGATATCATCACTTATAATCCCTCAATAGCCTAAGTAAAATATAGAATTAAGATGTTGTTTTTTCTCCAAGATGTATCATTGCAAATACAGCATAGTTGATCATATCCTGATAGTTGGCATCTATCCCTTCACTGACCAGTGTTTTTCCTTTATTATCCTCAATTTGCTTAACACGTAGCAACTTCTGCAAAATTAGATCTGTAAGGGAACTTACCCTCATCTCCCGCCAGGCTTCGCCATAATCGTGGTTCTTATTTTCCATAAGGGTCTTGGTGATGGAAATGTGCTTATCAAACAAGGCAACAGCTTCCTCAGCGGAAAGATCCGGTTGGTCAACAATTCCTTTTTCGATTTGAATCAAGGCCATAATGGAATAATTAATAATTCCGATAAACTCGGAAATCTCATCCTCATCCACCTTGCGCACTTCATTTTCCTGCAAACTTCTAATGCGCTGTGCCTTTATATAAATTTGATCTGTAAGGGATGGAAGCCTTAAAATTCGCCATGCACTACCGTAATCTTGCATCTTTTTCAGGAAAAGGTCCCTACAAATTTTAATGACGGCATTGTATTGCTCGGAAGTATTATGCATTTAATCTTTCTAATTTGTGTAAATTTCGCTTAAAATTTTAAACTATTCAAAAATCGAGATTTAAACTTAACTACCAAAAGTTTTACTTCCCTTTATCTTATAAAAAACATGACCATTAACTGCAAAGGAAATTTATTGGACCTAAGTACTCCCAAAGTGATGGGGATAATCAATATTACTCCCGACTCCTTCTATGATGGTGGCAAATACAAAGACGAAACGGAGATTATTGCGCAGGTAGAAATTATGTTGGCCAATGGGGCAAGTTTTATAGATATAGGGGCATATAGTTCCAGGCCGGGTGCCGAATACGTTGATGAAAGTGAGGAATTGGCCCGAATTATCCCTATTGTAAAACTATTGCTGAAGACCTTCCCAAACGTCCTTATCTCCATAGACACCTTTAGAAGTAGGGTTGCCGATGAATGCCTGGCTCTTGGGGCGGCAATAATCAACGACATTTCCGCTGGCAATTTGGATCCAAAAATGATGGAAGTAGCAGGGAAGCACCGGGCACCATACATTATGATGCATATGAAAGGCACTCCCAGTACTATGCAGGCCATGAGCAATTACGAAAATCTTCTGGGAGAAATACTCTATTATTTTTCGGAAAAAGTAGCCTTGGCCCGGGCTGCCGGAATTAACGACATTATTATTGATCCCGGTTTTGGATTCGCAAAAACTTTGGAACAGAACTATGAAATTCTCAAAAAATTCAATTTGCTCCACGCCATGGACCTGCCAATTTTAACCGGTATCAGTAGGAAATCCATGATTTACAGACTACTGGAAACCAATCCAAAAAATGCTTTAAACGGCAGTACGGCCCTACATATGTACGCGCTCGCCAAAGGTACGCAAATATTAAGGGTACATGATGTTAAGGAGGCTATGGAATGTATCCAATTGCTTAATGCCATTAACGGTTCCGTGGATCATTTGTAACCAATTTTCATGCTAAGCTATTTAAAAATTGTTCAAAAAAGAGCCAAAACATTTTTTCGAATTTAATTTGAGGTTATAGCTTATTTCCTATTTTTACAAAAACCACAGGATTGGATTTTTTAAACTTCTTAGATTTTAGTGTTACAGATATTATAGACATCTTTTTGGTGGCTGTACTCATGTATTATGTATACCAATTAGTCCGTGGAACGGTAGCCATTAATATATTTATTGGTATCGTTATTGTTTGGGCCTTTTGGAAGTTGACCGAAGTTTTGGACATGAAAATGATCAGTAGCATGGTCGGTGGTTTTATGCAAGTGGGACTAATTGCCCTTATCATTGTTTTCCAACAAGAGATCAGAAAATTTCTGTTAATGGTGGGCTCAACCAATTTGGCCTCCAAACGCAACTTTCTAAAACACTTTAAATTTCTTAAGGAAGACGGACTTACCATAGGCACCAATGTAGATGCAATTGTTGCAGCATGTGAAAAAATGGGAAGTACCAAAACTGGTGCCCTCATCATTATTGCCAGAAATAATTCTTTGGACTTTGTTAAGTCGACCGGAGATAAAATGTATATTGAAATAACCCAGCCCATTCTGGAAAGTATTTTCTATAAGAACAGCCCCTTACATGACGGTGCAGCCGTTATTGAGGATAATTTTATAGTGGCTACCCGGGTAATTCTCCCTGTTTCCAATGAACGTTCCATACCATTGCGATTTGGACTTAGACATAGGGCCGCGGTAGGCATAACAGAAAAAACAGATGCCCTGGCCATCATTGTAAGTGAGGAAACTGGGCTAATATCCTATATAAAAAATGGGGAATTTGTATTGTTCAAGGATTTGGAAGAGCTCTCCAGCCTAATAAAATCGGACCTACTTTAACTGCATAAGCTTAAGGGAAACCTTAGGCTACCTCTTCGGCCAAAAATTGGGCCTCATATAAATTTTGATAATACCCTTTTTGTTTCAATAGTTCTTTATGGGTACCGGTCTCTACCATCAAGCCGTCCTGCATTACCAATATCTTATCGGCCTTTTTAATTGTAGCCAAACGATGGGCTATTATAATGGAAGTGCGCCCTTCGGTAATCTTTTCCGTTGCACGTTGTATCAACTGTTCGGAATAGGTATCTACCGAAGATGTAGCCTCATCCAATACCAAAATACTGGGATTACTTACATAGGCCCTTAAAAAAGCTATCAATTGTCTTTGGCCACTAGAAAGCATAGTACCTCTTTCCTTTATATTGTAGGCATAACCTCCGGGAAGACTGGAAATAAACTCATGGACGCCTATTTGCTTGGCAGCATGCTCCATATGCTCTATGGTTATGGCATCGTTCTTTAGGGAAATATTATTGGCTATGGTATCCGCAAAGAGAAATACATCCTGCAAAACCACGGCAATTTTAGACCTTAAAGAATTCAGCTTATAGTCCCTTATATTGATTCCATCGATCAAAATAGCACCTGAATTAATTTCGTAGAAACGATTGAGTAAATTAATTATGGTAGATTTTCCGGCTCCCGTTGCCCCTACTATGGCTATGGTCTCTCCTGCCTTTACCTTAAAGGAAATTCCATGCAGTACCTCCTCATTTTCCAAATAGCCAAAGCGTACATTTTTAAACTCGATTTCCCCTTTGACACTGTCTTTATCTATTGTCCCTACATCTTGAATATTGCTGTCCGTATCCAATATTTTAAACACCCTATTAGCAGCTACCATTCCCATTTGTAGGGTATTGAATTTATCCGCAATTTGGCGAAGCGGACGGAACAACATGCTTGAGAGTAGTATGAACATGAAAATGGTGCCATATTCCTCTTGGCCTATATTGGCAACATTCTGCAGACCCCCGTACCAAACAATCAATCCTACCGTAATAGAGGATACGATTTCAGCTACCGGAAAAAAAATGGAGTTATACCATACAGTTTTTAACCAGGCATTTTGGTGTTTCTCATTAATCTCCCTGAATTTTTCCTTCTCTATCTCTTCCCTAGTAAACAACTGTACTATCTTCATTCCGGTGATACGTTCCTGCACAAAAGAATTTAGATTGGAAACCTGCGCCCTAACCTCAATAAAAGCAACCTTCATTGCCTTTTGAAACAGTCTGGTAGCGTATAATATTATGGGCAATACAGCAAATACAATTAGAGACAGTTTCCAATTGGTGACGATCATTACTATGGCCACCACCAACATTTTAAGGAGATCGGAAACGATGACAAAGAAACCTTCACTAAAAATTTCACCTATCCTTTGCATATCTGTAACCGCACGGGTAACCAAAACGCCTATGGAGGAATTGTCATAATACTTCATCTTAAAACCCATAAGGTGTTTAAAGAGATTTATTCTAATATCCTTAATAACGGATTCTCCCAACCAATTAGCGTAATAATTAAAATAAAGCTGACTTAAAACTTCGCCCAACAAAACCCCTACCATGGCCAAGGTCAAGGTCAATAATTTTTGCCCATCCTTATTGGTAATGGCATTGTCAACTATCTCCCCCACCAAAATGGGCGTTAAAACTGCAAACCCAGAGAGTAGGATTGCTGCTATGGCGACTCCATAAAACGTAATTAAATATGGCCTAACATGCCTAAGCAAGCGCTTAAACAATCTATAATCAAATGCTTTTCCTGTATCCTTATCCATTGTGATCGAAAATATTATTAGGATATTTAATTGATGTCAAATATAATCCTTTTGCAGGTACCGATACCCCGGCCTTGCCCCTATCCTTACTGGCCAAAACATACTCCATGTCCGTATGGGAAGATTTGCCCAAACCAACATCCAATAGGGTTCCAACGATGGCACGGACCATATTCCTCAAAAATCTATCTGCACTTATGGTAAAAACCAACTTTTCTTCATCCTTAATCCATTGTGCCTTTCTAACATCGCAGAGGTAGGTTTTTACATCGGTATTAGACTTTGAAAAACATTCAAAATCCTTATGTTCCACTAAAATAGCTGCAGCTTTGTTCATCTGCTCTATATTTAACGGATATTTCACATAATAGGCCCCATCTACCAAAAAGGGATTCTTATTTTGCACTATCCAATATTCGTATGTACGCTCAGTAGCATTGAAGCGGGCGTGTGCGTCCGCAGAAACTTTAGAAATAGAAACAATGGCTATATCGTCTGGCAGATAAGCGTTTAAACGATGAACCAATTCCGTTCCCTCAAAAAGCGCATCAGAATCAAAATGGGCAAACATTTCCCTGGCATGGACCCCTGTATCTGTTCTACCTGCCCCCGTCAAAGACACTGTTTCCCGTAAAATTAAGGAAAAGGCGTTTTCCAAAACCTCCTGTACGCTTATTGCATTGGGCTGTTTTTGCCAACCGTGATACGACCTGCCCTGATAGGAAAATTGGACGAAATATCTCAAATGAATAATTTAGTTTTGTAGTTGGCAAAGATACTTGTTCTAATGGAGAAAAACAGATAGCTGAAATGTTTTAATACAATATTGACATAAAGTATTACTATGTCCATTTGTCCAATTGCCTTATGTTTACAGCTGTAAAACCCCAATGTTGGCCCCTTAGGTTTATCCAGATTATTTAATTGCTTTTTAGGTAAGAAATCATAAAGAATTAAACGCATGAAAAAAATACTCCTTCTTTCCGATACCCACGGACATATGGACGAGAAAATTCTAAAATATGCCAGGGAGGCCGATGAAATATGGCATGCGGGGGATATTGGTAATTTGGAACTCATGGATACCTTAGAAAAGATAAAGCCGGTAAAAGGCGTCTACGGAAATATAGATGAAAATAAAATTCAGTTGGAATATCCCTTGGACAACCGATTTAAATGTGAGGAAGTAGACGTCTGGATGACCCATATAGGTGGATATCCCAACAAATACAATATACGTATCAGGGAGGAGATTAAAAGGAATCCTCCAAAACTTTTTATTTCCGGCCACTCCCATATTCTAAAAGTAATGTGGGATAAAAAGTTAAACCTATTACATATGAACCCCGGAGCTTGTGGAATTCACGGTTTTCATCAAGTACGCACCATGTTGAGGTTTAAAATAGACAAAGAAAATATCAAGGATCTGGAGATTATAGAGCTTGGCAAAAGGGGATGATTCGCAAGTGACTTCTGTGATACTAGAGTCTCAAAATACAATATCACTCTAAAAAAAGCGGGATTAGCTCAAGCAACAGTTTTAAATTCGTTGCAAGCAACCTTTTTTAACCTAAGTTTCAATACAAAAAAAACCCGGGCACTACCCCGGGTTCACGCACTAATACTACTAAGATGTTAGGCTTAACGCAATCGATCAACAGATTTTACAAGATCTTCATCCTTTTTTATTGCCCTGTTGGCCAGGACTAAAAAAACGATAGAAAATACAGGAATCAGCATCCCAATACCCTTCTCTGAAACAATAGTCTCTCCGGATAAGTTTAGTGATCGGTAAACGAAAAATCCTAGTAAAAAAAGATTCAATATCATATTCAATCTGTTCACAACAAATTGATTTTGTCTATTCTTAAATAAAACTATCCCCAACAGCCCTAGGACTGCTACGGCATAAAAAGCAATGGAAACAAATACTTCATTTTCCGCAAATATCTCATTTCCCCTAGCATCCGACCATAGATTTACAAAGAACGGAACAACCGCACCTAATAGTATAACTACGATTAAATAAAGGGTCTGAATTCTTTGAATCATGCTTTTTAATACAATTGAGAGGCAAAAATAAGCGTCTTTTTAAAAATTATCACCCTAATATTGAAAATAATTTGTAATATTGCTACGTTATAAGTCAGATTACTTACCAACAGGGGATTTCATTCCCTTTATTATCCAAAAACAAGAACAACATACACTTCATATTTTCGTAATAAGTATAATTTATTCAAAACTTAATGTTTGAGATTTCAGATTTAAAATCAAAAAAGCTTCCTGAGCTTCAGGAAATCGCCCAGGGCCTAAATGTTGCCAAATTTAAAACTTTAAAAAAGCTCGATTTGGTCTATCAAATTTTGGATGTTCAAGCATCCAATCCAAAAATTGTTCAAGAGAGAACCGAGGCAACTACAGAAGAAAGCAGTACGGCCAAGCCCAAAAGGTCCAGAATAATCAAGTCTAAACCAAAAGAAACGGCAGCAAAGGCACCCGCACCCGGAAAACCGGAGATGAAATCTGTTGCACCAACAGAAAAATCGAGTACCCCAGAAGAAACTTCCACTGCGGTTGAAGATAAAAAAGAGGATACAAAACGCGAAAGAAAACCTCGCCAACACAATAATCCTGTACAGGCGAAAAAGGAATTTCAAAAAGGTGCACCACAACAAAATGCATCACAGCAAAATACTTCGCAACCCAATAAACCTCAACATAAAAAAAATCCACACCATCAAAAAGGTAATGTTGACAAAAACAACAGCAATTTTGATAAGGACCTAAAAAACAAATATAAAGAACCGGAATTTGAGTTCGACAGTATTATAGAAAGTGAAGGGGTCCTGGATATTATGCAGGATGGCTACGGATTTTTAAGATCCTCGGATTACAACTATCTTTCTTCTCCAGATGATATATATGTATCCCAGTCCCAAATAAGATTATTTGGATTAAAAACTGGAGATACCGTACTTGGAAATGTACGTCCACCAAAAGAAGGTGAGAAGTATTTCCCGCTTATTAAGGTAAATAAGATAAACGGGATAGATCCCCAAATAGTTAGGGATAGGGTGTCTTTTGAACACTTGACCCCTTTATTCCCACAGGAAAAATTCAATCTTGCGGAAAGACAAAGTACCATTTCTACAAGAATTATAGATCTATTCAGTCCTATAGGAAAAGGTCAGAGAGGTATGATCGTATCCCAGCCTAAAACTGGTAAGACCATGCTTTTAAAGGATATAGCCAATGGTATTGCTGCCAATCATCCAGAAGTTTATCAAATTATCCTTTTGATAGATGAACGTCCAGAGGAAGTTACGGACATGCAACGTAATGTTCGTGGTGAGGTTGTTGCCTCTACCTTTGACAAGGAAGCGACGGAACACGTTAGGGTTGCCAATATTGTTTTGGAAAAAGCTAAACGTTTGGTAGAATGTGGACACGATGTGGTTATCCTGTTGGATTCCATTACCCGTCTTGCCCGTGCCTACAATACAGTTCAACCGGCCTCCGGAAAGGTCTTGAGTGGTGGTGTCGATGCCAACGCCCTTCATAAACCAAAGCGTTTCTTTGGAGCTGCGCGTAATATTGAAGGTGGTGGTTCCTTAACCATTATTGCAACAGCACTTACTGAAACCGGCTCTAAAATGGATGAAGTAATCTTTGAGGAATTCAAAGGAACTGGTAACATGGAATTACAATTGGATAGAAAAATATCCAACCGTAGAATATTCCCGGCCATCGATCTTACTTCGTCTAGTACAAGAAGGGACGATCTTTTATTGGATGAAAACACCATTCAGAGAATGTGGATCATGAGAAAGTATTTAGCGGACATGAATCCTGTAGAGGCCATGGAATTTATTGAACAAAGATTTAGGCAAACCAAGAACAACGAAGAGTTTTTGCTTACCATGAACCAATAAACACAAGATGCATAATCCCTAAAAATTAGGGACAGACTTAAAATCCCATTTGGTTATAATACCAGATGGGATTTTTTTGTTTTCAACCCCCAAGAAAAATACATTTATTTTTTGAGCAATTTTTTTAGATGTACAATAATCAGTACTTTAACATTTAATTTAACAAGTGTTTTCCCCCAACGCTTACCACTAAATAATTACTTTAATTAACAACTAATTGTAAAAATTTGAATTATGAAAAACCTAAAAAGAATTCATGCAAAATTATGCCTTGGAATCCTTGTTGTTTTTGGCCTTGCTTCCTGTGAGCAAAAAAAGGAAAAAACACCTGTTACAGAACCTGAACCTATGGAAATTAACGCTCCAAAGCAGATTGTTAGCGTGGAACAAGCAAAAACCATGTATGATGCCTACGGCGAACGCAGGGTAGGTTTAATTGAAAAATATGAAAATGAACTTGCTCCTGAGAAGAAATTCGACGTGGCCCGCTTTGGCTATTATGACTACAATACCATAAAGGAATACATGACCTATATTGAACAAGAAGCTAAAAAGGCCAATGTGGAGATTTCCTCCCTACGTTTTTATTTTTCCAATTATCCAGATAAAAAGACCTTTGAAGATGGTAGGGAAATAAAACATCCGAAACAAAACTCATTTTTTATTATCCCTGCCGTAAAGGACAACGACCGGGAATACGGGTTCTATATCAGGGAAGAGGACGATGGCAAAAATGTCCCCATTTTGCTTACTGATAACTTGGAACCAAAAAAAGATGAAGCCATGGACAGGATGCAGCAAACTGGGGAAAATAAATCCGAGGCTTCATTTATGCCAACAGCACCCCCTGCTCCCTTCAATGTCAAAAATAAAAGTCTAGTGTTGAACGAGGCCAATATGGTTCCACCACCTTACCACTAGGATTAACAAGATTCATTAACCCTAGATTGCAGCAAAAATGGAAATATTGGATACTATTTTAGAGAATGCAAGTCAACCTCTCTATGCCCTAACCTTATTAGTAGCCTTAATTAAATACCCCAAATATTACACTACCCCATTAAAGTATTTTCCAATACTTTTAATGTACACCTTCTTAACAGAATTATTGGGTTATTTTACAAAGCACTATGAGGTATTCCATATTTCCATTTTTTCCTCCTTCATTAGGCACAATGTTATTATTTACAATATATACAACTTGGTCTTTTTTAGCTATTTTTTTTATGTGTATTGGAGCTACATAGACCACAAAAAGTATAAAAAATATATAATATTTGCTGCCATATATTATCTGTTGGTCTCCTTAATTAATCCGTTTTTTCAAAGCTTCAAACTAGAATCACAGGTATATAGTTATTTGGCAGGAGCTTTTGCCATTTTGATATGTATTATCCTCTTCTTCATGGAACACCGGAATAGCTCCAAAAAGTTGGACTATAGGTTTACCGGGATTAAATGGATAAGCATTGGGCTTTTAATTTTTTATCTGGGCTATGCCCCTATCAAGGCTTCCAGATTTTATAATTATACCTACCAATTAAACGAATATGTTCATATAAGAAGAATACACCTATCACTGATCGTATTGATGTATATCTGTTTTATTATCGGATTCCTAAGAATGAAACGCAAATTTTGGATCTAACCACGGTCAATCTGGAATCCCAAGGAGTTTATCCATAGAAATCCTATGGCGTTAGTGACCAACCGTATTTTCCTTGACCCTATCCCTGTTGGACATTTTGCAACAGCTATAAACACAGCAAATCGTTATTAGCCCTAAAAAACTCTAAAATCCATTTTGGAAAGAATCAAATATTATTGGTTTTGAGTCAATTAAGCATCCCATAACTTATTATTATTGATATAATATTTAAAGCCTCCACAGTTTATACTCCCTTGTTGGCTATGCTTATAGGGATGCTACAAATAAATGGATCAGAGGCACACATTACCCTTTGTCAGCGGTAAACACAAATCAAAATAGTTAGAAATAAAGTAGACTAGTTTACCGTGTTCGACCTAAGAGATTGCCCCTTGGTAAAACCAGAGCTGTGTTAGGGTCCATTTAATAAAAATTTGAAGACAATTATGCTAAGCCCTAGAGCAAGTCCCGAAACCATAGAATGAGTGGCCATAATAAAAAAGCTGCTTCAGCAGAATCATTTATTACGGCAGCCGAGTTGTTTCATGAAAAAAAACAATTAATAAAAGGTATTAAACCTTAGGGCAAGCCTGTCTGACAAAGGCAGGCCCTGAACCCAATAATAGGAATCCACCCAAGGGTCGAGGTATTGAACCTAGATCCCGCCGAAAAAGGCGGGATTAGTTCAACTTTCAATTTTCAGTACGTCTTACTGACTTCTCAAAATTGAGTTTCACTAATAAAACATTGCTAAAAAAAAGAAATCATGACAGCACCGGAACAAATTCAACTAGAAAACATTGCCGATTCCGACTATGAAATATTTGCACTTTTAAAACAACGATATAGTCCTCGGATTTTTAAGGATAAAAAAATAACCGAACAACATATGCACCAACTTTTTGAAGCTGTGCGTTGGGCCCCAAGTTCCAATAACCAGCAGCCTTGGCGATTCCTATATGCTGAAAAAGGTTCAGAGGCCTATAAAAAAATTATGGACAACCTAACAGATTCGAATAAGATATGGGCCAAAAATGCCCCCCTTTTAATGCTTACGGCATATAAAAAAGAAACCGAAAAGGGAAAAGAAAATTTCCACGCCCTTCATGACCTGGGTATGGGTCTGGGTGCAATGACAGTACAGGCCCAGTATATGGGAATAGCCATGCACCATATGGCCGGATTAGACTATAAAGAAGCCCAACAAATCTTCAATATTCCTGAAGAATTCCACATTGTAACGGCAATTGCCCTGGGCTATTATGGTGGGGAACTGGATGATCTCCCCGAAAAACTTCAGAAAAAAGAAATTAGCCAACGGCAGCGTATGCCCCAAAATCAATTCGCGTTTAAAAATAGTTGGGGTATGGACCATAATATGTAACCCTCGCAAATTCCAGTTAAAATTCTATTTCCTAATATAGACCGTCTTTTTGTTCACAAACTCCAATATCCCTTCCATGGAAAGCTCACGACCAAATCCCGATGTCTTTGTTCCTCCAAAAGGCAACCTTGGATCGGACTTTACCATTTCATTGATAAAAAATGCCCCGTCCGGTATGTCCCCAATTATTTTCCGCGCAGATTTTATATCCTCTGTAAACAGCATGGACCCCAGACCAAATTTAGAATTTGCCGCCATCACAACGGATTCCTTTCTATCTTTTACCTTGACCACAGCTGCCACTGGGCCAAAAAGCTCATCGTCAAAGGCGGGCATACCAGGAACTACTGCGGTAAGTACTGTAGGCTCATAATAAGCGGCGTTCCTCTTATTTCCAACCTTAACTTGAGCCCCCTTGTCCAAGGAATCCGCAACCTGTTGTTCCAAGGTTTTGGCCAAGTCCTCTCTGGCCATTACTCCTATATCTGTATGTTTATCCAAAGGATCTCCTGATTTAAGGGCTTGGACTCTTTTGGTAAATTTCATAAGAAATTCATCATATATAGCCTCAACCACTATGAATCTCTTTGCGGCTATACAGCTTTGACCGGTATTCTGCATTCTGGCCATAACCATGGTGTCCATATATTTGTCCAAATCAGCATCTTCCCATACAATACAGGCATTATTGCCCCCTAGTTCCATGACACATTTTTTTAAATGCTTTCCTGCCTGGGCCGCAATTGCTCTACCTGCCCTCTCACTTCCCGTAAGGGTTACACCCTGGACAATAGAATTTCCTATGACTGATTCAATCTGTTGATGGTCCGCAATAATAAACTGAAAGCTGCCCTCGGGATAGCCTGCCGAAAGAAACAGCTCCTGAATGGCTTCGGCACAGCCAGGAACATTACTGGCATGTTTTAATATTACAGTATTGCCGGCAGTAAGCGTAGGTGCTGCGAATCGGATAACCTGCCAAAATGGAAAGTTCCAGGGCATAACCGCCAAAACACAACCAATGGGATCGTAACTTATAAAACTTTCGTCAGCCTCAGTATCTATAAGATCGTCAGAAAGAAACCCAACCGCATTCTTGGCGTAAAAATCACATGCCCATGCACATTTTTCAATTTCAGCAATGCCCTGATTTATTGGTTTTCCCATTTCCCTGGTCATTAACTCCGCATAGGACTTTTTGTTCTTTAACAATGTCTTGGCCAGTTTCTTTAACAGTCCCGACCTATGTTCCACGCTCTCAATTTTCCAACTATCAAAAGCAAGTTCGGCTTTTTCCAATACCGACTTTATATCACTATCCGAAAATATTCTATACTTATCCAAGGGCCTACCGTTATATGGGTTTACCGCCTCTATATATTCCATCCGATTGAATTTTTATATTATTAAAAAATGCAAGTTAAAAGGTTTGTACAATTGATAAAGCCCAATAACTTTAACTATTTGTGGTATTGCTCGTTTAAAGTGGTTCTATTCAAACATTGCCACAATTCTTTCCCGATCATAAATATTTTCAATACTATCCACTATATCCATTTTTAGGGCCTGTAGCTCCATTTGAACTTCTTCCTTATTTTCCTTTGAAATCTTTACATCTTGCTCCATAAATTTTAATGCCCCAAGCAAGGCAAGAACAACTGAACTATCCTTTTTTGCATACAACCTTATTGGCTGAATAATTGCCTGCATTAGTTCCTTTGCCGAAACGTTGGTTCTAACTATAATAATCTGGCCTTCCTTTACGGAGCTCGATGTTTTGTTCGGAAATCTCAAAATTTTTACAAGTAGTGGCGCCAATCTATTAATGGCGTCAATAGCGGTCCCCGGATCGTTAATCCCTGGTGACATGGCTTTGACTGCTATTTCCATCAATTTAACAACCCCATCAAATCCCTCGTTGTGATCGCTTCTGTTGCTGCTAATATTTACACACAACAAAAGGTCCTCCAAATCCCAATCTTCAATCATATTCTGAACCTTTAACAATGGCATTCCCTCCCACACATGACTACCAACGTATGGCAGTATTTCAACTTGATGGCAATGTTCAACCAAGGAATCGCTTAATAAGGAATTATCAAATCCTTTATAATAGCCCGACTTATGCGAATAAATAGTTTCAAAATCATCCATCCTAAATTCTTGCAAGCCAACTTTTAAATTACTGGAATCCTCATAATCCTTGTCCAAAGATCTAGAACTAGATCTAAATATGTTATCTATAATATTCTGAATTTGAATGGATGTGGATATGCTATGAATGAAATAAACGAACAAACCTATACAAAATACTCCTGAAATTGCGGCCAACATGGTTGGGAAACCTACCGAATGTGTTTCAATATTGTTGGCCCCTAGAACAATTAGAATTATAATACAATACAGCAAAGTACCTATGTATACTCCAAGAATTAATTGATGTCTTTTATTTGAAACCAAACTCGGCAATAATCTCGGTGAAAAATTGGAGGAAGCCTGGCTGAGTACAACCATGACCATTGTAAAGCTAAACACTGTTAAAGAAAGAATGCCACCAATCAAAGTTGTTAATATGGCACGGGCTGTTTCATAATCCTTTATAAAAAGATAAGGCACCCGTTCCTTGAGCGTTTCGGCCAATTCCCAACTTTCCAGTTCCAATACTATTAATGCCAAAAGAAAAAACCCTAATGAAATAAGCACAGGATAAAATGCAATACTCAATAGCACTCTACGATAAAACACCTTCAATATTTTAATGGCATATTTAAACATGGTAGAATTAATTAACGAGTTGTTTAAAGGTAATTAATCCGTTTTATACGACTACCCCAATACCAATAAATTATAGCGCAAACAATTGAATGAATTGCACAGACCAACAATTGTCACCAAAAATGCTTATTTCTATAAGAGTTAATATTATTTAGATTACAGCACATAAATGTTAACCCCCTTCGATAAATTTGACTCGAGAGAAAAATAAAGATGATTGCACTACGACGATTATGGCAATCAGGTTTACCTAAATTTTCGGGGGATATTTGGGAATAAACGTATTCTTCTTTGAATTACAGCGAACTACAGCTGTAATTCAATTTAGATGGTTAGGTTGGTTGTTAATTAATGGTTCCGATACACTTAAATATCGGAGCCATTTTTATTGGATCAACTTCAATTATATCCGTATCTGTAATAATAATGGGATTATTCCTAAAAATCTTCTTAACTTTTGGGACAACTACTAAATGTACGGTTATGGATTTAAAGATTGACGAAGCCTGGGAAGAAATGATAAATAGACTGGCTTCTTGGGTAGATAGTCTAATAGTGAACTTGCCCAACATCGTTTTAGCCCTGCTCGTATTTACCATCGTAATTCTACTTTCCAAATATTTCACCAAACTTACGTGGAAACTATTGGATAAAAGTAGTTTACAAAAATCCATGAAGAATTTAATTGCCAAATTAATTTCTGTTTTGGTCATTCTAACAGGATTATTTTTGGTGCTTGGTATCTTGGATCTAAGCAAAACCCTAAACACAATTTTAGCGGGTGCAGGGGTAGCAGGTCTGGCTGTAGGTCTCGCATTGCAGGGGGCATTGGCCAACACCTATTCCGGTATAGTACTGTCCTATATTAAGCATATAAAATTTGGGGATTGGATAGAGAGCAACGATTATGAGGGGGAGGTAATCGATATAGACCTAAGGGCCGTAACTATAAAACAATCGGACAACAATTTGGTTTATATTCCCAATAAACTCGTATTGGAGAACCCAATAAGAAACTTCTCCACTACTGCCCAATCCCGTGTAATCCTTAAATGCGGTGTTGCATATTCGTCCAATTTGGAATTTGTACGGGATTTGGTATGCAAGACTATTTCCTCCAATTTTGACAACGTAGAAAATGACAAGGAAGTAATTTTCCTGTATACAGAATTTGGCGATAGCTCCATAAATTTTGAAACCCGCTTTTGGATTAAATCTACCTCTTCCTTAGAGGTACTTAAGGCCAAAACTATTGCGATGATAGCCATAAAGAAAGCCTTTGACGATAACAATATTAATATTCCCTTCCCAATACGTACGTTGGATTTTCCAGAAAACTTCAAATTCGAAAAACCTACAAGCAATTGAATTAAAACAAGTTACAACAAAGCCATCTGTGTTAACTATTAACGTGATTACGTTAAACAAAGCGATTGAATATCCCGAGATTTGTTATAGAGATTGTTTAAAAGACAGTTGATAGTATTAACCTTAAAAACACACATAATATGCTACGATGGACAGTAACATTTGTAATATTAGCTATAATAGCCGCAATTTTCGGATTCGGGGGAATAGCAGCGGGAGCTGCCAGTATTGCTAAAATCCTATTTTTTATTTTCTTGATTCTCTTTGTAATATCATTATTTACGGGAAGAAGTAAGATCTAATAAAGACAGCTTAGTCAATTACCTCTGGGCAAGCCCTTGAGGCATCTGAAGGAAACTACTAATAACATTTCGACGCCCGCCTATACGAATCGGGCAGGCAGGTTTTAATCTCGATTATCGAGTAAAAATTAACTTTAACAATATTAAGTACACTACGTACATAATCCTAAAACTATAAAAATGAAAAAATCGATAATATACTTTTTATTCGCTCTTCTATTTACTGTTTCATTGGCCACCTTTAGCAGTTGCAGGGAAGAAAAAACTGCAGGTGAGAAAATTGAAGATGGAATAGAACAAGTAGGTGACGACATTGAGGAAGGTGTGGAAGAAATTGGAGATGAAATAGATGACGCCACGGACGACAATTAAGAAAATCTCTTTGGTTGGTTAGATTTTGTTATGGACGGACATTTTCCTCTGAGGATTTTGTCCGTTCTCATTTCATCCATAAAATATCTGAGCATCTACAAAGCCGAAAGTTGCGGGTAAAACCAATAACTGTTGGTTGCTCAAAACAGGGAACCCTTTATCAGGGATTCAATTAAAAATATAATCCGTTATTAATCTAAAAAATAATAGAAATGAAGAATGATTTTGCTAAGAACGAAAAAGAAATTATTGATGAATATCAAAAAAAGGGATTTAATGGCAACTACCGGGTAGATAACAGGAAATTGATCGATTTGAAGACAAAAATAGCGTACGCACCTGAAAATGTTACCATTTTGAAGGAATATCGCTTCGAAGGTATGAGCAATCCGTCCGACATGTCAATCTTATATATTGTGGAAACGAACGATGGCAGTAAAGGAACGGTATTAGCCAATTATAGTCCATCCAGTAATATTGAAACTGCTGAATTTTTTAAGGAAATTCCAGAAGAAAACTATATAACAAACTAAAAACCAATACCCTCAATTACAGCTGCTACAGCTTGAAAGGTCTGAAATTGTCTTCTTGTTAACTAATGGTACGGAAAAGGCATTATGAACATGTCACAGAATGCAAAAAGGGCGAAGGATACAGTTAGTAGTATAGTTTAACTATAATATCGATTAGGTGTACAATTGATAAAAAATTCACTGAGCAGTTTAATTGAAATTAAAAATTCATCATCTTTGTGTATAACGCCTACATTGTTTTTCCAAGTTTATAGGAATCCATGTTACAGGCCCATATTATATGCAATTAATGAGAATCTATCTAAAATTTGATTTTAACCTTATCTGTAAAACTGTACTACAGGAACAACTGGACGCCCTGGGAATGAACTATACCATTCATGGTGTTGGGGAAATTGAATTTGATAAAAGGCCTACAAATGAAGAAGAACAGGAAATGGCCTCGGTCTTGGGAAATTATGGCATAGAAATTATGGATGATCAACAAATGGCCTTGGTTCAACGTATTAAAGATTCCATTTCCGAATGGATAAATGATGAGGAGAATCCTAAACTTTATAATTTCTCTTCCTATCTTTCTGAAAAACTGGATTATTCATATACCTATTTGTCCTCGATATTCTCTGAAGCTACCTACTCTTCAATCGAGAACTTTGTAATTTTAAAAAAAATAGATTTCGCCAAAAGTTTAATACTCCAAAACAATCTAACCTTAACCGAAATAGCGTATAAGCTTAACTATAGCAGTGTATCACATTTATCGGCTCAATTCAAAAAAACGACCGGACTTACTCCCTCCACTTTTCAGAAAATAATCCTGAAACGGAAAGAAAGAGCCTTAAACCAAAAATAACCCCGCCAAAATATGCCCCTACAAACCTTAAACATAGCCCTGGCCGATGATGATGAAGATGATAGAACATTATTCAAGGAAGCTATGAGCGAAATAAAAATTAAGACCAAATTATCCCTTTTCAACAATGGAAAAGAATTAATGGATTATTTGACCCTGCCCAATGTAATCTTACCTGAAATAGTATTTCTAGATTTAAATATGCCCATCAAAAATGGAATGCAATGTCTCAATGAAATTAGAAACCACCCTAGACTTCAGGACCTTTTGGTTGCCATATATTCAACCTCCTCTTCTGAAGCCGATATTGAGGAGACCTTTGTGAACGGCGCCAATATTTACATTAACAAGCCCAATAGCTTTGGGGCCCTAAAACAAGCAATTGAAAAGGTTTTACAGCTCAATTGGCAATACCATACCTCGGCCTTGAACAAGGATAATTTTTTACTAAGGATCTAAAGGGATTTTAGGCATGCCAAAAAGAAAAATAACATCCTCTCCAAAAGTACTTGCCGTTTCCCTTGTTTTGGCAATTGCCCTTCTCATGTTCCTTGGAAGCATTAGTTATAAGCAGATTGTGCAGCTTGGAGAATCGGCAGATATGGTTTCCCATACTTTGGAAGTGGATATGGAAATAAATCAACTTTTTTCCTATTATGCCCAGATGCAATCCACGGAGCTAAAAAATCTGCTGTCCCATGATACCTTGGGCATTTCTTCCTTTAAAAATTACAAACCCGAAGTACAGAAATCCTTTATAAAACTAAGGGAACTCACCCAGGACAATCCAGTACAACAGAAAATTTTACTATCGGTCCAATCTTGGCAAGACAGTCTTTATAATTCTTTAAGGGTTATAGCGAACATTCCTTTTCAAAAAACAAATTATTCTTCTAGGGATAGAGAAAAAATAACAAACGTTTCAAAGTCGATTACCCAACTAAATCTGCTCAGAAACCAAATGTATCAAGAAAAGCAGATACAACTCGCGAAGCGTAAGGAAGAATACAGATCGCAAATATTCTTTACTCCCCTAATGACTCTGCTCTTAGGTATGTTTGCGTTATTTATCTTTATTATTTCATTTCTGCAGATCAATTCTCAGCGAAAAAAAACGGCTACAGCAGAGAAATTTCTTCAAAATATTTTGGGCAGTACAGACAATATTATAAGTTATTTTGAGCCAATATATAATACCACTGGCACAGTAAAAGACTTTACCATTGTATTCACCAATGAAAAAATAGAGTCTGTCCTTGGGCAAAATTCCAGCCAAATAGAGCAGCGTAAAATGTCAGAATTGGTTCCCATTAACTTTGAAAATGGCATTTTTGATGAATTGACCAAAGTTATTGATGAAGGGGAGACCCGTAAATTCGAAAAGCATTTTCAATATAACGGTAAGGAGTTTTGGTTCAAGACCACCGCCGTAAAAATGGAGAACGGAGTTTTAACTACTTCGGTGGATACTACATCGGAAAGAAAGTTTACGCAAAATTTAAGGGTTTTGAACGAACAATTGGAAAAGCAAAATCGCGATTTGACCGAAACAAAGTCATTCTTGAACAATATCCTTGAAAGCACTAGCAACACTGTTAGCCACCTTGTTACCGAAAGGGACTCCAATGGTAAAATAATAGATTTTATATATGTATTTACCAACACCGAAAGTGAGAACCTTACCGGAAAACAAGTAGGGGACGTAATTGGAAAGTCTATATCCAAAATCTATCCTTCTGTTCATGATACCGGATTATACGAACTAATGGTAAAATGTGCCAACATAGGCACCATTGAAACGCATGAAAGCGAATATATTTTAAAAGGCAAAAGGGTATGGGTCAACACTACAATAAATAAATTGGACGATGGCATCACCCTCACTTCCTATGACAGCACCCAGATAATCAATGCCAAACAACGCTTATTGGAACTCAACGAACAGTTGACGGTGCAGAATTCCATTTTAAATGATGCGGAGGCTGTTGCCAAAATTGGAAGTTACCGTTGGAATATTGAAACCGAAAAGGCTACCATGTCCGATAATTTTTTCAGGTTATTGGACTGCGAACCAAACGAGTTTATTCCAGCACCTCAAAATTACAGGCCATTCGTACATCCAAAAGACCTCAAGATTTACGATGAAAAACTAAATCTGGCCTTGGAGAAAAAAATAGTCAGTAATTTCACTTATCGCGTTATCACCAAAAACGGAAAAGTAAAGCACCTTCAGAATACAGGTCATTTTTTAAAGAACGAATTTATTGGGGTGGTGAAGGACATCACCAAGGATCTAAAAAATGAACAAAAACTAAAAGACAAGAACTTAGAGCTTAAGCGCATTAATAGTGAATTGGAATCCTTTACCCGGATTGCCAGTCATGATCTTCAGGAGCCGTTACGGAAAATTCAGATGTTCATTTCTCGGATAACAGATTCCGATTCCTCCTATTTTACGGAACAGCAAACACAATACATTAGCAAAGTACAATCTTCTGCCAACCGTATGCAGAACCTTATAAAGTACCTATTATCCTATTCAAGGCTTAGAAAAAAGAAAAAGGACTTGGTACATGTAGATCTGAATCTGGTTCTGGAAAAAGTACAGGAAGATCTGGAGGCCCCGATCAGGGAGTCCGGGGTAGAATTTGTTATTGCTGACCTTCCCGAGGTAAGAGGTGTCCCCTTTCAGTTAGAGCAACTCTTCAACAACCTGATTTCCAATTCCATTAAATATCACAGTATTCTAGATACTCCAAAAATAGAAATCGCCTGCAAGAAAATGGAACGCAATTCAATTCCTGACGATTTTAATAAAAAAGCCAAGGAATATTACTGCATTTCGGTAAAGGATAACGGCATTGGTTTTGAGCAGGAAAACGCCCAAAAAATATTTGAACTGTTCCAACGTCTTCATCAAAAAAACGAATATTCGGGTACAGGAATAGGATTGGCTATTTGCAAGAAGATTGTGGAAAAACACAAAGGGCATATTGTGGCCCATGGACAAGTAAATAAAGGGGCTAGCTTTTACATTTATTTACCCGTTTAGACAAATCATAATTCCCAAACTATTTATATTCTCACAGTCAATTCTGATCCCAGCTAACTTTGACAGTGAAACCAAAAGCATTAAGTACACTCTTGGATATAGGTATACCTCTGCATAACACATATTCCTAATACAGTATAAAGCAAGGTCTAACTAAAAGCTTGGTCCCAACTCTCCACTCGTTCTTTTGGAAGAAATATCCGGACTTGGACTCACTAAAATTTAAAGGAAATACTAGTATAAAACCTAATACTATTCTTCATAAACTTTGATTCTACCTATTAAAATCTTGCTTTTTTTAATGAAATAATGGCCATTTCGTGAAATTATATAACAGAATACAAAAATTGTATAACAAAAAAGGTACCCTCAGTAACGAACTTTGTTAAACACAATTAGAAATTTAAAGACAACCAACATGAAAAAGACAACTGAACCATATCAACTGAATTCAAAAATTGGCAAAAGTTGGACATTGGATGCCGATGACAACAAAAATTATGATCTCCCTGATAATTTTATCCTGGGCATGACCAATAGCAATTTAAAATCCAACTAAGTTCAGTACTTGGTTAATTCGGAAGACCAAGGAGGTCTTTTAATAATCATAAAACAAAAAATGTCGAAAATGTTGATTATCGTCGCTATTATAATGCTCTTTTTATGGGCTATAGGCTTTTTTATATTCGATATAGGCATAATGATACATCTACTACTCCTAGTTGCAGTGGTACTTTTTATCACCAGGGTGATTAGAGACAAATGAAGTAATAATTCTAAAAAACGGGAACATGAAAATTGTATATCTTAAAACGAACAATATAGCTAACATATTTAATCAGTTACAACAAGACTTGGGTGGAAAATTAAAAATTCGCCCACAGGAGTATAGTCTAGAGTTGCACAATAATTTGGTAAGCGGGGTCATAAGCGGGGTTTCCTTTAAGAACAATATATCCTTTATTGAATACGACATTGTCTTTAAGGAAGATATGCTTCTCATAAATAACATGCCGATTACCAACCCTATTCACTTTATGTATTGTGCTAAAGGAAAAATCAGCCACAGTTTCGGAATCAAAGGAGAAAAAAGACTACTGAACCAATTCCAAACGGGAATTTTTTCCTGTGACCCCAGTCAGGATACCACTTTGTTCTTTAGAAAAAATGAAGCTGTTAAACTTTCCAATATAATGGTGGACACGCATGAAGTTGAGCAAGATGATGACAATACCGATCTACTGAGAAATCAGTTGTTAAGAACCTTCTTACCAAAAGCAGGGGAGTATATTTTTGCCTATACCGGATCCTACAATCTAAAGATTGCCGAAAAAATGCAGCAGTTGGGTGCCATTAGCCAAAAGGGATTGGTGAGAAATCTGTTGATAAAAGGTATTGTGCACGTTATTTTGGCCATGGAAATCCAACAACATAAGGAGGATAAAAAGAATGCGAAAAACAACTTCGGATCCCTCACCAAGGATGAGATGGATGACATAAAAGAACTATCCAGCTTTATCAAGAATTATCCTGAAATACAATACAGCCTTAAATACCTAAGTAAGAAATCCGGTCTTTCACCAGCCAAACTTCAGGAAGGTTTTAAACTATTGTTCGATAGAACGGTCACAGATTACATTAGGAACGTAAGGGTAGAGACTGCCGAACATCTTATTAAAACTACAGACCTCAATATTTCGGAAATTGTGTATAGTGTAGGCCTAACTAGCAGAAGTTATTTTTCCAAGATATTCAAAGAAAAATACAATTGTAGTCCAAAGCATTATCAGGACCATCAAAATTCGTTAGCTGTTACAGCCTAATATATAGCTAAGTTTAATTACACGAGGGCGTCTAAAAAGTATTTCAACCCCTCCATAATTTGCGTATTTGAGAATAGTTCCCCGATACCTACCCGAATAAAAAAGAGGCTGTCTTGACTTTTTAGACAGCCTCTTTTTGTTTATTAAATCCTGTTCATACTACATTCATACTTTTTGGCCCACCTATATTTTCCCGCTAAACAAGCTTGGTCAAAGTTTTGGCGGGAATATTCATTTATTGGATTTGGAACCATAATCATATACAGCTTATTTAACAAAAAAACGGCAGGAGAAAATCTCCTGCCGTCCCAAATACGTTGTAAATGTGTCTAATTACTTATTAAAAGATTTTCAAGGAAGCCCTTAGCATCCACGACATCTGCTCGTGCATTTGCATGATTCCAGTAATGAAATCGGCCGTACCTTCGTCATTGTGTTCCTCTGCATTTTCACTGATACTTTTTCTAATGAACTTGATAATTGTATTATGGTCCTCCAATAGAACTTCCATAAAACTAGCGCTATCGTTCTTTTTTGGACTTTCGTCCTTCAAATGTGAAAGCTCTAAAAACTCCTTCAAAGTCCCCGGGGAATAAAAACCTAGCATACGTATTCTCTCGGCAACCTCATCCACAATTTTTTCTATTTTATTGTATTCTTCCTCAAAAAATACATGCTTGGTATGGAAGTCGATCCCCTCTACATTCCAATGCGCATTTCTCAATTTGGTATACAGCAAATACTCGTCCGCCAAAAGTTTGCCCAGCATGGCCACTACGGCCTTTCTATTGTCTTTTTTTATTCCGATAGTTGCTTGTGTTGTTTCCATAATATATAAATGATTTTATCTTTTGTTAATAACAACAATTTAAGGCCATTCCATCGGAACCATTGATCGAAACAATTTTTTGCTTTGCTCTTTTAAAATGATGCCCATATTTTTGGTAGAACCAAGCCAAAAGAATATAAAACTGACTGTCCCATCCTATTTTTAGTATGATTTTGTCTTACTAGTAAACTACCTCGGGGCAAGCCTGTCTACCGACAAAGGCAGGCCTGTCTACCGATAGGCAGATTAAAATCTCGATTATCGAGTAAATTATTCCTTTTTGCCATCACCGGTAAGTGTGTTGACGATCCCGTCCATTACATTGAGCCATAAATAATTAAAAAATGATTTGGTATTATCCCTCTCTGCATATATTTCCCCATACCTGTAGCCCTGTTTGTCCGTTTTGGAGCCGTCGTTGGTGAAAATATTACCAACGAAGGTGAGCAGTTTATTTACTCCCATTCTATCCTTTTTAAGAACGGTAAATCGAAAATCCTCATAGTTCATTTTCATATCGCCACTAGAACTAATTGCATCACCACTAACTGTAAAATACAATTCTTGTACATCCCCTTCGGCCTCTGTACGGAGATTGGATCTTAAGAATTGATTGATGCTCTCGGATTTAAAATCTGTGACAACGCCAGATACATAAAATGCATCGTTCTCCTTGTTGGCATCAAAATTCCATGTTAGCTCAATCGGGGCTTCACCCATGAGTTGGGCCATAACTTTAATTTGGGTCTTTTCTCCATTTTTATAAGTATTGGAGACATTTCCTATAGTAGCCCCAAGATCGGCAAATACAATCTCTCCAGGCACTGTACCCCTTTTTACCAATTCGGAATACACAATATATCCGTTGTTTATTTTAACCTCCGAAACATTTAGATCTATGGGCAACTCCCGCAACATACGGCTGTATAGTTTTTTTTGTTCATAGTCATCCTGAACAAGCTTGTCGCGATATATTTCCATTTTTGGTTTTTGGAGAGCCAACGATGAGGAGTTTAGAAAAAATCGCTCTTTATTAAATCCAAAGTCCATATTGACCATCCTAAGCTCGGGGATTTTCAAATCAATATAATCATGCTCTTTGTCCAATTTTTTAGAAAGCGTTATCTTATCATACTTGGACTTCAAGTATAAATTACTAAGTTCCATTTCTTGGTTCTTGATATTTATACCGCCAAGGTTTACAGCCTCATATGGTCCAAGATCCGCATATACCAATCCCGTACTCAAATTGTAATCCCCATAGGAAAATGGTATTTCCAGTTCTATAGTTTCCTTATCCAATTTTAGATTTTCAAGGGACAAATTCAAATTTTCCACCGAGAAAACTATAGAATCCCCGCCCTTTCCGAAAATCTTGAATTCGCCGTCCTCAATGGACAATTTGGCTATGGACAAAGTTCTTTCCATGGGACTGTCCGTTGCTGCAATCCCATTGTTTTTAACTTGATGTTCTCCTTGATAATATTCTGTTATTGGCTTTAACAATCGAATTTCACGGATACTTATTGTGTTTCCAAATATGGCTTGGTAAAAGCCTATACCCTTTAGGTCAATAGCCTCGAGGCTCATCCCCGCTTTTCTAAAATTGGCATCCCTTTCCAAAATATCCAACCCAACCTCAGTTAATCTTACCGAACCCCGTATCAGATTTACCTGAATTTGATCATAGGTCAAATGCATATGATCCGGTATTCGTTGGCTCAGATAATTTTCAATATAACTCTTGGCCCTCAATTGTAGGATGGTCAACAAAAGCAGTATCAGGACTACTGAAACAGTGATGATCCAAACTATTCTTTTTTTCAGTTTGCGGTCGGCCATAATCAAATTAAAAATAAGCTACTATCTACAAAGTACGCGCATGCAATTTTTAATTAATGCTCCAACCACATTTAATATTGACTTTTTCCAAAGAGTAAGCCTATGAATCCAATGGAGTTATAATTTATATTGATGGGGACAATACGGTAGCCATACAATATCTATTCTTGTAAAAAATAAAAACAGTCATAATCATGAAGAAGATATTAAGTGTTTTAACAGTTGTAACAATGACAATTGTAGCCGCCAATGCCCAATCCATTTCTAAAAACGCCCTAGGTTTAAGGCTTGGAGACAATGACGGATTTGGAGGGGAAGTATCCTATCAAAGGGCGGTATCGGACAATAACAGACTTGAGTTTGATCTAGGTTGGCGCGATTCCAACAATGTTGATGCTTTTAAATTGGTTGGACTCTATCAATGGGTGATGCCAATAGAAGGACTATTTAACTGGTATGTGGGCGCAGGGGCAGGAATAGGCTCCTTCGATTCCCCTGGAGGAGATGGCGCCTTTGCCCTTGTGGCAGGTGACATAGGTATAGAGTGTAATTTTGATTTTCCGCTTTTGCTGTCCTTGGACATACGTCCAGAACTTGGTTTTAATGATGACTACTCGGACGATCTGGATTTGGATATCGCCTTAGGTATCAGGTATCAGTTCTAAAACTGATTAAAAATTAAAACAACATCTACCCTAGAATCAAGTTCTTTGATTTCTAGGGTATTTTCATTCTAATAGTAGCTTAAAGTGAACCCATAAATAATTTCAAACTTTTAATTATCCAGTTTACCACAAGGAATTCCCACTGTTGTCCCCTAAGAATAATACTTGTTACTTCATTAGAGTTTGTCTTCAAAGTTTTTTAAATTACTGAATTAAAATCAGTTAAATAATTAATAAAAATGAAAAAACTAGAGGGGCAGGTTGTAATCATTACCGGAGGGGCAAGAGGCATAGGTGAAGGAATCTGTAAAGTCTTTTGTAATGAGGGGGCCACCGTTGCCCTATGGGATGTGCTGGAAGAAGGCCAAAAAACCGCGGACAGGATTGCTAAGAACGGTGGTAAAATATTCTACCAAAATGTGGATGTTTCCAGCCAAGAATCTGTTGATAAGGCTGTTGCCAAGGTCATTTCCGAATTTGGAAAGATAGATGTACTCATTAACAACGCCGGAATAATTCGTGACCGATCTATTTTAAAAATGAGTCGTGAGGAATGGGACCAAGTTATGCGCGTAAATGTTGATTCCCTATACATTACCGCCAAAGCCGTAGTACCCCATATGAAGACGGCCAATTATGGCAGGATTATCTCCGCCTCCTCCGTGAATGCCTTTCAAGGCGCCTTTGGACAGACCAACTATAGTGCCAGTAAGGCTGCTATAGTAGGCTTTACACATTCTCTGTGCAGGGAAGTTGGCAAATACAATATTACTGTTAATGCCATTGCCCCAGGATTTATTAAAACTGAAATGACGGATTCCATGCCTCAAGATGTCATACAGGCAGGAATTTCAATGATTCCTGTTGGACGCATTGGTACCCCGGAAGATATGGGACATGCCTATCTCTTCCTGGCTTCCAAGGAAGCCGGATTTATAAGTGGGCATACCTTGCATGCCAATGGTGGTGCCATGCCAATGTAATACAAGCCCATTGCACAACCAAGAAAATACAAAATACCAATAGTACATTATTAATACCAGTGGGATGCAAACAAGTGTAAAACAAAAATTCAATTTAAAGAACAAAGTTGCCATTGTAACCGGTGCCAGTAAAGGTATTGGGGAATCCATTGCCAGAGGTCTAGCCGAATACGGAGCCAAGGTGGTCATTAGTTCCCGTAATCAAGAAGCCGTAGACCAAGTGGCAAATAATTTAAAAAAGGAAGGGTACGATGCCTTGGGCATAGCCTGCCATGTTGGTGATGAAGACCAATTAAAAAAATTGGTTGAGGAAACAATGAACGCTTATGGAGGGGTGGACATCCTAGTGAACAATGCCGCCACCAATCCGTTTTATGGCCCCTTGGACACCATGGAGAACGCCCTATTCGACAAAATAATGGACATAAATGCCAAGGCCCCTTTCCATTTGGCCAATCTATGTTATCCCATTATGAAAAAAAGCGGAGGCGGGAGTATCATTAATATTGCTTCGGTGGAAGGAATGAAACCAAGTGTTGGGTTGGGATTGTACAGTGTTAGTAAGGCGGCCTTGATCATGTTGACCAAATCACAGGCAGTGGAATGGGGCAAATTTGGAATCCGTTCCAATGCCATCTGCCCAGGACTCATCAAGACCAAATTTAGTTCGGCCCTATGGCAGAACGAAAAAATATTGGATCAAGTAACCCGTCATTTACCTGCAGGAAGAATGGCCGTTCCGGATGAAATGGCCGGCCTGGCCAGTTTTTTGGCTTCTGATGCTTCCAGCTATTGTACTGGATCGGTTTTTACGGCCGATGGCGGGCATATGATTGCCGGTGGTTTCAATTAGTCATTGGACAAAGCTTAGTACATCCCACACTATTTAAAAGGACATAAATCAAACCAAATGGAAGAAGAAAAATCGATCAATAAGGCGTACTCCACAGAAATTTCACAACTGTCGGATCTGACTCATTACCTAGGCAAGGAATTGGGGCTATCCAATTGGATAACTATAACCCAGGATATGATCGACACCTTTGCCAGAACAACGGACGATAATCAATGGATTCACGTGGATCCTGAAAAATCTGCCAAATATTCCCCCTATAAAAAAACGGTGGCACATGGATTTTTGGTCCTTTCCCTAGCCTCAAAATTCTGCTTTGAAACCCTCAAGATAAAAGATATTGCGATGGGGGTAAATTATGGATTGGACAAAGTGCGGTTTATGAATGCCACCCCTGTGGGCGCCTTATTAAGGGCTCGTGTATCTTTAATGGAATTCAGCCCTTTTGAAGGCGGGGCCAAATACAAATTAAAGCTTGTATTTGAGCTTAAAGGGGAAGAAAAACCGGCTTGCGTAGCCGAGTTTATTGCCCAAGCCTATGCAAACCCAAATAGTAAAAAAACAAGTTCGGCACCTAAAAAGGTCGCTCCAGAAAAAATTGAAAGCAACAATAATGAGAGTGTTCTTTTTGAAAAGGAAGGCGATATTGGAATTATCACCCTTAACAGGCCGTCAAGATACAATGCGGTTACCGACGATGTCGTGAACGGAATTACTGCCGCTATCAACATAATCCGCAAGGACGATGACATTCGCGCAGTGGTTATTACAGGAGCCGGAAAAGGTTTTTGTGCCGGTGCGGATATGGCGGTCTTCGGCCAAGTTACACCCGAAGAAGGCAGGGCATATATTACCAGTACCTACCAACCATTGATGCGCACTCTTTTTACCCTTCGTAAACCCATTATCGGGGCCATTAACGGAACTGCGGCCGGAGTAGGAGCTTCCCTGGCCCTTGCCTGCGATTTTAGGGTAATGTCCAAAAGCAGTGCTTTATTGTACGCCTTTATTAATATAGGCTTAGGCCCCGACGGTGGCGGCAGTTGGCTTTTGGCAAGACAGGTGGGTTACAGCAAAGCCTTGCAAATAGCCGTGGAAGGCAAAAAAATAATGGCTTCGGAATGCCTGGATCTTGGCCTCACCAATAAATTGGTACAGGACGATACCGATTTGCTTAAAACCGCCAAATATTGGGCCCATGAATTGGCCAAACTGCCCACTTTAGCTATTGGTGTTACCAAAGAGGATATGTTCTATGCCATGGGACATGATCTATATGATACCATTGCTTATGAAGCGGAAAAACAAGTTGCCACTTTTGGGAGTCGCGATTTTGCAGAAGGTGTCAATGCCTTTTTGGAAAAGCGTCCCGCTAAATTTATAGGCAAATAACACTTTATTACAGTTGCTGCCGAATTCAAAAAATATCCCCAGCTGATTATATATAAAGACCGAAACTTCCAAAAACTAAACAAATGAATTTCGACGATATAAAAAATAGGATAAAAGCCTTTGTTAAGGAGGAACTATTTCCTTTGGAACCCTGGATATTAAATTGTAGCTGGGATGAAAAATTACCAAAGCTGAATGAACTTCGAAAAAAAGTAAAAGACGGCGGACTTTGGCTACCCCAGGTCCCAAAGGAATACGGGGGTTTAGGGCTAAGCAATACCCAGCATGGGGAAATCAGCGAAATTTTAGGTACCAGTCCCTACGGACATTATTGTTTTAATTGTCAGGCCCCTGATGCTGGCAACATGGAAATATTGATCGAGTTCGGGACCAAGGAACAGAAAGAGGCATACCTCTACCCTCTTCTAGCAGGAGATATTAGGAGCTGTTTCGCCATGACCGAACCCGATTATGCAGGCTCCAACCCTGTAAATATGGGCACAATGGCCTTTAAAAAGGATGGCCATTATATAATAAACGGTCATAAATGGTTCACCACCGGTTTTGATGGGGCCTCCTTTGCCATTGTAATGTTGGTAACCAATCCGGAAGCATCAGAAGCGCATAAAAAGGCAAGCCAAGTTATTGTCCCCATCAATACCCCAGGTCTGGAATTTATTAGAAACATTCCCATAATGGGACATGCAGGTAACGGCTGGGAAAGTCATTCCGAAATTAAATTCCATACTGTAAAAGTGCCCTTGACGAATGTATTGGGCGGAGATGGCGAAGGATTTACCATTGCCCAAAAACGATTGGGACCGGGACGTATCCACCACTGTATGCGTTGGATGGGAATATGTGAACGCTCTTTTGACCTAATGTGCCAACGGGCCGTGTCCAGGGAATTGGCACATGGAAAAGCATTGGCCGATAAACAGACCATCCAAAACTGGATTGCAGAATCCAGGGCCGAAATTAATGCTGCGCGATTATTGATCCAGGATGCTGCCCATAAAATTGATACTCAGGGAGCTTATAAAACCAGAAAGGAAATTTCTATCATTAAGTTTTTT
Organism: Arenibacter algicola; assembly: GCF_000733925.1. NCBI lineage: Bacteria > Pseudomonadati > Bacteroidota > Flavobacteriia > Flavobacteriales > Flavobacteriaceae > Arenibacter > Arenibacter algicola. The sequence goes on along the minus strand of NZ_JPOO01000001.1, from coordinate 1,513,053 downwards.
TGTGCCAACGTGCTTCAAAAAGTGGTAGACCGTGCCATTCAGGTCCATGGTGCCTTAGGCCTAACGGACGACACCATTCTGGCTTTCTACTATAGGCATGAACGGGCTGCCCGAATTTATGATGGGGCCGACGAGGTGCATAAGAGCAGCTTGGCCAGACAGATTTTAAAAGAATACAGAATTTAAGAATTATGTTGAACCCATGGAACGATAAATCCACAACCATCCGTAAAGGGGAAGAATTGCAAATGGAGAATTTACAATCCTATTTGCAAGATTTTTTTACCCACAAAGGCGATTTAAAAGTTACCCAATTTCCAAGTGGTTTTTCCAACCTTACCTATTTGGTACAATTGGGAAATAGGGAATATGTATTGCGAAGACCGCCCATTGGTGCCAATATAAAATCCGGTCACGATATGAAGCGCGAATACGACATATTAACGGCCTTAAAACCCAACTACGGTAAGGTCCCGGCACCAATACTTTATTGCCAAGACGAATCCATTCTAGGCTGCCCCTTCTACTTGATGGAACGGGTGGAAGGGGTTATTTTAAGGGCAAAAATGCCGGTTGAAATGATTCCCTCCAAAGTACTGATGCAGGGCATATCGAACAGTTTTGTAGATACATTTGTTGATCTTCATCAACTGGATGTAAAGGAAATAGGTTTGGATGATTTTGGTAAACCCCAAGGATATATGCAACGTCAAATTGAAGGTTGGACCAGGCGATATTACAAATCCAAAACCGATGAAATTCCCAGAATTGAAGCTGCCGCGAAATGGTTGGGAGAGAATATGCCCAAGGAACCAAAAGACTATTCCCTGATCCATAACGATTTTAAATACGACAATTTGGTGCTGGATTCCCAGGATTGGACCAAAGTTAATGCGGTGCTGGATTGGGAAATGGCCACTATAGGAAATCCATTGATGGATCTTGGTACCACATTGGGCTATTGGGTCAACCCCAATGACCCTGACTTTATGAAGGCCCTAAACCTTACCCCGACCCATCTTCCCGGTAATCTTACACGGGAGGAGGTGGTGCATCAATACAGTCTAAAAAGTGGACAAACAGTAAATCATATAATCTTTTATTATGTCTACGGCCTGTTCAAAATAGCAGTAATCATCCAACAAATATACTTTCGCTATAAGAAAGGATTTACTCATGACCAGCGCTTTGCAAAACTCATCGATGGAGTAAACCTGCTTGGGGAAATAACGCACATGGCCATCGCCAAAAAAAGATTGGACCGCCTTTTTTAAACCTTTTGTGCGTTCTTAAATCTTCCTTTGCCATTTTTTGTTATCTTCAAATCCAAATAACAACAACCAAAATAATGATGAAACAGTGGCTTAAAACCAGCATAAATTTAAAAACTTTGCTAACCCTTCTATTAATATCCTCTTGTTTCAGCAATGGCTGGGGCCAAGAAAACCTTAGCAAAACCCCTAATTTCATCATCATCTTTGCAGACGATCTGGGCTATGGCGACCTAGGTACCTATGGGCACCCAACCATTAAAACACCCCATCTGGATCAAATGGCCGCGGAGGGGCAAAAGTGGACAAATTTTTACGTAGGTGCCAGTGTGTGTACGCCCAGTAGGGCGGCATTATTAACTGGAAGATTGCCGGTAAGAAGTGGTATGGCCAGTGATAAGCACAGGGTGTTGTTCCCCGACTCCAAATACGGGCTACCCAGCTCAGAGATTACCTTGGCGGAACAATTAAAAAAAGTTGGTTATAGTACAGCCTGTGTTGGCAAGTGGCATTTGGGCCATAAGGAAGAATACCTACCTACCAATAATGGGTTTGATTACTATTTTGGTATCCCCTACTCCAATGATATGGATTTTGTGGGGGATTATAAGGCCTTCAAAGAATCTAAAGGGAGTTTGCCCACCGAAAACTTTAATGTGCCCTTAATAAGAAATACGGAAATAATAGAACGCCCTGCCAATCAAAATACCATTACCAAAAGATATGCAGAGGAAACCATTTCTTTTATCAAAAGAAATAAGGATAATCCTTTCTTTATATACTTGGCCCACAATCTTCCCCATATTCCGTTATTCGCCTCAGAGGATTTTTTGGGTAAAAGTAAAAGGGGAATATATGGCGATGTATTGGAGGAAATTGATCATGGCATAGGACAAATAATTGCTGCCCTAAAGGAAGAGGGATTGGACAAAAACACCATCGTAATCTTTACCTCGGACAATGGCCCTTGGCTTTCCTACGGAATTAATGGCGGAAGTGCCGGTCTGTTAAAGGCCGGAAAAGGCATGACCTGGGAGGGTGGAATGCGGGAGCCTTGCATTTTCTGGTCGCCGTCCAACATTAAACCGGCCGTGGTCAGCGAACTGGGAACCACCATGGACCTTTTCACAACCTTTAGTGCCTTGGCCGGCGTACCCTTGCCCAAGGACAGGGTTATGGACGGTTTTGACCTAAGTGGCACCCTTTTTAAGAACACACCCAGCCCGCGAAAGGAAGTTTTCTATTATAGGGGAACACAACTATATGCTGCCCGACTAGGAGATTATAAAGCCCATTACATTACCCAGGGATCTTATGGCCAATTTGGGGAAAAAGAAGTTCACGATATCCCAATCCTATACAATTTAAGCGAAGACCCATCAGAGAACTTTGATATTGGAGCAAGTCATCCAGAAATTCTTGCCGATATAGACCGTATGGTCAAGGAGCACCAGTCCAAACTAATTATGGGCAAGGACCAATTGGCGGATAGGGAATAGTTGGGGCACCAAAGCTACTTGGAAGTAGTTACTATAACATTGGCCATGCATACCATAGTCACTATATAGAGCCCTAACCTACCGCTTTCCGGCGTGCGAGTTTTCCCGCTATAATACTCATAATCAAAATCTGACTAGCATGGTATATCATTAGGGGCAACAAAATAATTCCAATGGATGCCATCTTCCCAAACAAAATTTTAGAAAAAACAGTACCATGTACAAGTGACTTTTTTGTCCCACAGAACTGGGCAGTAATTTGATCTTCCAGATTGAATTTTAGTTTTTTAGCCGTAATTCCAGTACTAAAAAACACCAAAAAGAATAGGGCCAATACCCCAATAAAAAGCATTACCAAATCCAAAAGGGATACCGAACCGAATATTTTTGCCTCAAATGATTCCGCAAAACTTTTGTAAATAATGAGCAATATAATCGACTTGTCAAAAAGCGACAATTGACTACTGTATTTTTGTGCCAAAACCCCCAAAAACCGTTGCAGAAGAAGCCCTAAAAAGACGGGGACCAAAATTTGCAGTAAAAGCTTTGTGTATATTTCCGTGAAGTCGAAATCTGCCTGGGTATTCTGAACAAAAAGTCCCATCCATATTGGCGTTAGCACTATCCCTATAATACCTGAAATACTCGCGTTAAAAATGGCTGCCGGGATGTTTCCCTTGGCCATGGAGACCATTACAACAGAGGAAGATACCGTGGACGGTAGGGCTGCCAAAAAAAAGAAGGCCAACCAAAGTGTCTCCTGTTCTTCATTTTTCATGAGCGGATAAAATGTTAAAACAATAAGTGGAAATATCAAAAAGGTAGATGCCTGCACCAACAAGTGCAACTTCCAGTTCTTAAGTCCGGCCTTTAATTTTTGGGGACTCAATTTTAATCCATAAAAAAAGAAGATCAATGAAATTCCTATTGCACTAATTGTATCGATAGGAACGCGACTGTCTGCCGTACCCCATTGTGGAAAAATATAAGCTATACCAATAACAGCTATTATGGACAGAACAAACCCATCGATCTTAAATTTCATACTCAATCCCTGTTTTACAGTTTGCCCATTAAATTAATTGAGGTAGTCCTGTGATAGATAAATTAAAAAAAACCACTGCGAACAATAAGCTGGCAAAATTAAGATTTAATCCCAAAATATATAGAGATCTACCCGCTTAAATCAGATTATGGAATCTGTATATAAAAGGAAGTGGACAAAATACATTAATCAGTCAATTTTCAAAACTTTAGCTCCTTTAACATGACGTTCTTTAAGTTCAAGAAGCGCCTTATTGGCCTCCTCCAAGGAAAATATTTGAACTTCTGGCCTAATGGAAGCATTAGCTGCCAAAATTAGAAAATCTTCAACATCCTTGGCCGTTAAATTGGCAACCGACTTAATTTCCTTCTCCATCCATAGATGGTCTTGATAGTTTAGATTTTGTAGGTAACCTTTATCCGTCCCTTCCTTTCGAATGGCATTGATGACCAACCTGCCTCCTTTTTTTAAATTGGCAAGAGCTTCCACCACGGGTTTCCAGGCAGGCGTGGTGTCTATGATAACATCCAATTTCTCCGGGCAGGCATTTGAGGTATCTCCGGCCCATTCCGCCCCCAATTCCTTTGCAAAAGTCCGTTCCTCCTCCTTTCTGGCAAATACGAATATTTTGGTCTTGGGGTATGAATACTTCAATATTTTTAAGACAAGATGTGCGGAGGCTCCAAAACCGGTAAGTCCTACATTGTCACCATCCTTTAATTGTGCAAGCCGTAAAGATCGATATCCTATTGCCCCTGCACAAAGAAGTGGAGCTGCCTCGGCATCGGAAAAAAATTCTGGGATCTTGTGCGCATATTTTTCAGGAACGGCCATGTACTCCGCATATCCGCCATTGACATCCTTTCCCGTGGCCAGAAAATGATCACAAAGATTTTCTTTTCCATCCAAACAAAACTTGCACAAGCCGCAAGCGGAATAAATCCAAGCCACGCCTACCCGATCTCCTATCTTAAATTTCGATGTCCCAGTTCCTAATTCAGCAACAATTCCTACCACCTGATGTCCGGGTACCACAGGAAAAACTATTGTGGCTATTCTCCCCTCTATTTCATCCAGCTCCGTATGACAAACCCCACAAACCGAAATCTTTATCAATACTTCCATGTCTTTAGGTACGGGAACGGGAATATTTACCATGGTCAAAGGATTCCTATTTTCCTTTAAATTACTTACTCCATTCAATATCATTGCCTTCATATGCGCTGGTCATTTTATTGTCCAAAACCTTTCCTTATCCAATCATACAATCCGTAAATACTAGTCAATAACGTTATAGGCAATATCAACCACCTCAAATTTTCCATAGACGAATTCCCCATCTGGGTAATGCCATGTAGCTTCTCCATAGGTAGGAAGTTGGTAGCCGTTAACATTTTTATAATTACCTGCAGGAGTTGAAAAAGGAAACGCTTTCATTTCAGAAACGGAATAACGATCATTGGAAACAAAATTAACAAGCTGTCCCTTTTCATTAAAGTATAAAATAGCAGATATTATAGTGCCGTTGTTATTAAAGGTGGCTTTTGCGCTTAAGTTATCCAAGGTTTCCCAGCTTATTCTATCATCTATAAGAGCGGCTGGGGCAAATAGACATAGATCATTAAAAAAGGTCACCGTTTCCGTGGGATACAATTCCGGTTCTGCAAGGTCCACCACCGAAAAAAGGGACAAGAGTTTTATTTGCATGCTGGCCGCTTCATTTATGTACTTATGATAGCCATAAGTGGGCAGACCCATTACCTGGGCCTTCATAAAGAACAATCGGCTGGGCGAAACGAAAAAATTATATTGTTCCGAAGTAAATTTGAACCAATCCTTGCCCTTGTCTCGCATTTCTCCTTTAAACACAATTTTAACATTGTTTATCTTAGGCTTTCCTACCGCACCTACATAAACCAGATACTTTTGAACGCACATTGGCAAAGGAGCCAAATCCTCTTCAGTTAGAAGTTCAGGAGTTGGGGCTTTTATGTTCATGGCAGAAGCAACATCCTCTTTAAAACCTCTTTCAAATATCAAATTGGACATACCTACAATGGCCACCACCATTATAATAACATTCGCAATTGTCCCATATTTGGCATCGGCCCAGGTAGTGACAATTAAACCTTGTGAAAGAATCACAACTACAATTCCAAGTATTGGCCACCAGTCCTTTCTTGAAAGCAATCCAAATGCTGTCACTATAAAAAGTAGGGCCGCCAAGAACCAAAGTATTCCCATGGGCCTGGAGATTTCCTTGGTGAATTGTTCCATCTCCCCAAATTGGAAGGCTTTGGCAAAACCCAGCAGATGGATAAGGCCGTGTAGAATAATTAACAACAACAATACAATGCGCATATCTACCCCTTTGACATTAAAAATAAACAATACTTATAGCTCATAGGTATTTGTTCAATGGTCCATCAAATTTGCAAGGGACTCGCTATCAATTATAAATTCTGTTATGGCAAAGGCCTCCTTCCTATTGCTGCGAAACAATGTTACGAAATGTGCAACCTCCTCCTCAAGATGTTCATGTTCCCTAATTATTATACTGGCATCGGCCTTCTTATAATCCTCCACCATTTGACCCAATTGTGTTCTATGTCTTTGAACTTTCTCCAATAAATCCTGGCATTTATTCTTTAGGTCGAATAATCCAACTTTTAGTTCTTTTACCATATCCAAATTTTCCGGCTTGGTAATCCACATAAAATATTTGTCTATTAAATGGTGTAAAAAGCGCAGGTCGTCCTTATAAAACTCCAAATCAGATTTCCAATGCTCCGTTAAAACATACAACTCGGACCATGGTCCGTCCTTTACATATTTGTGGTCCTTATTACTTTCGGTATGTTCCATTATATTAAATTTTAAAGATTATAGCCTAAAATTAGTTTAGTCACAGGTCTTTGGAAATGACATATATCAGGTGCCTATAAGTGATGCATGACAACGGTCATTTTGAACATGGAATTTATGCAGTAGCTTGGGAAAAGAAATCGAAATCAGCAAATGATGAAAACCATTCTCTACGCAACGGACTATTCCCAAAATTCGGTCGCTGCCTTAAAGTTGGCCCACCTAATGACGAAAAAATTTGACGCAAAATTGTTTGTAATGCACGTTTTTGATATTCCCCTAACCCTGAGTACCGTATCTATAAGCCACTTAAAAAAGGAGAAAAGATTATTGATAGAAAACAAATCCAAGCTGAAAGAGTTTTGCAAGGAACATCTGGGTGATACCTGGGAAGGTGGCGATATTAATTTTATAGTTGAAGAAAACGTTTCGGTAGTTCAAAACATCTTGAAGAAAGCAACAGAACTTGAAATTGATCTCATTGTTTTAGGGGCCAAAGGCACAAGTGCTGTAAAGCAATTTTTTATGGGAAGTGCAACAACAGCATTGATCAAAAAGGCTCCTTGCGCTGTTTTGGCAGTACCGCCCATGTTCACCCTCGAAAATTTCCAAAGCATGGTTTATGCCACCGATTTTGAACAGGCCGACATTTTTGCCATCAATAGGCTTGTGGAAATTGCTAAGAAATTCAACTCTAAAATAAGTGTTGTTCATATATCAACCAGTGCAGAATATGCCGGTGGTCAGCAGATGGAATGGTTTAAAGAAATGCTATATCAAAAAGTGGCTTATGACAAAATGGAATTTGATCTGATATTTGACGATGACATTTTTGAAGGATTAAATAGGTATTTGGAAAATGCCCATGCCAGTATGTTTGCTATGTTGGAACGAAAGGACTACTCCTTTTCCCAAAGATTCCTACAAGAAGATAAGGTAAAAAAAATGGTGTCTGCTACTACCATCCCATTAATAAGTTTCAACATTGGGGGACTATAGGCTGTCCTGCAGAATACTGAACATATGAGATTCTCCTTTGCTGTGTCCTTTCAAAAATTACACGATAGACCTTATTCCTACAGCTAACGATTAAACCTTTTTATTAATCTTCTTTACCTTCTTTTTGGGTCTTACCTTTGGAAACCCATGTTGAATTACTCTTAAAATTATATTGAGTTGATGAATTTGACAATTTCTGTATGGATGTTATCGGTTGCCCATTCCCATAAAATAGGGCCTCAACAATTATTTTCAATTTCTTATTTAAAATTATTCTAAATAGTTTTGCACAAGATAAATTTCCATTCTATTTTAGCACCTTATTTATAACCAGTCTAATTTAAAATAAGATGAGAAATTTATTTCTAATAATCAATCTGTTAATAGCCACCTCCATTTTTGCCCAAAATTATGGGACGGTTAGCGGAACTATACTTGACAGTGACAACAATCCTGTTCCTTTCGCCAATATTTTTATAGAAAACCTAAAAAAAGGTGGAATGGCCGATGAGTTTGGAAAATATACCCTAACAGAAGTACCCTATGGGGATTGGCAAATTAAAGTTAGTTCGGTAGGATTTAGGACTATAAAATTTCCCATAACCGTATCCTCTGCCAATATCGATAATCAAGTAATAAAGCTTAGTATGGACAACCCTTTGAGCGAGGTAGAAGTATTTGGCAGAAGATTGTCACATCCAGATAAAATAGAGGCCCTTACACGTCTTCCTTTGGAGCCTTACGAACAGATTCAGAGTATATCGGTCATTTCGGAGAAACTAATAACAAATCAAGGTGCCCTTACCATTTCAGAAGCTACCAAAAACGTTCCCGGAGTATATACTTTTGCCACCTATGGCAACAAACGTGAGAGTATGTCCTCCCGAGGTTTTAGAGGCATCCCCATCCTAAAGAATGGGGTTAGGGTCCATTCTGATTTTAGGGGTGTAGGTATTTTGACCGATATGCAGGGAGTGGACAACATACAGGTATTAAAAGGCGCAGCTTCAATTACCCAAGGGGTTGCCACAGATTTGGGAAGTCCGGGAGGAGTTATCAATATTGTAACCAAGACACCGATCTACCAATTTGGGGGAACGGTTACCCAACGCTTCGGCAGTTTTGGGCAGGTAAGGCCTACCTTCGATATTTATGGCCCTATAGATGACAATCAGTCTGTAGCCTTCCGTATCAATGGTGCCTTGGAACGGGCAGATAGTTTTAGGTCTGGTGTAAGTTCCGAGCGCATCTATATCAATCCTTCCCTACAATGGAAAATAGACGATAGGACGAAGATTACCCTTGAGTTTGATCATTTTGACGATAGCAGAACCCCCGATCTCGGAACCGTAAATCTGGCCTCCAACGATGTAAGTGCCATTTATGACCTGCCTACAGATCAATTTCTAGGATTTGCAAACGACCGTTCACTTACCAAAAATACCACCTATTCACTGAGGTTCGACAGGCATTTGAACGATAAACTTACTGTGAAGACCGCCTTTTATAAATCCCATTTAAAATTGGACGACAAAGGTGCCAGTCTTGGAAGTGTAGTTTCCATAGATGATGTGGAGCAATACAATCTGCGCACCAGAGGCTACTCTACCTCTACCCGAAACGATGATAATGGTGTTTTACATATTGATCTAATTGGTGATGATGTTAAAACTGGAAGCATCAATCATACCTTTCAGGTGGGGTTCGACTATAGAACCTCAAAATATAGTACAACTAGTCAATCCCTTAGCGCCTTGGACACCATCAATGTTTTTGAGAGCAATTCCAATACTTTGCCCAATGTAACACTCAACAGTGGGAATCCCGGAGGTGCTGAAAGCAAATCCCTGGGCCTTGTGGCACAGGACGTGGTTTCCTGGACAGAATGGTTCAAAACATTTTTGGGAATCAGATATAGTACAACGGAAACCATTACGGATACAGAAAATGATAAAAGTGACGCCTTTAGCCCACTGGGAGGCATCATAGTCAATCCCTTCAAAAATATTAACGTTTTTGCCTCCTACACCAATAGTGCCTATCCAAGAACTGCTGCACGGCTAAGTGTCAATGGCGAAGCTCTGGGGAATGAACGATATGACCAATTGGAAGCTGGTGTAAAAACGAGTTGGCTTGCCGACCGTCTGCGATTTAACCTGACCCTTTTTAAAATCAACAATAAGAATATTAACTTACCTGTATACGACGAGAACTGGGTAGCTACGGGCTATTACCAAAAAGGTGGCAACGACCAAAGACAGGGAGTTGAGGTGGAACTTACCGGGCGTATACTGGAAAATTTGACTGCAGTTGCCGGTTATTCCTACATTGATGCACAGTACAAGGAACACACCTCTTATGTTTATGGTTCGGCACCACTTAACACCCCTAAACATACTGCGAATGTATATATGGACTATAAATTTCAAGGTCCGCTCCAAGGACTTTCATTAGGAGGCGGTGTTTACTACACTGGAGAAAGGCCTATCAACGATTGGTCGTCCGGGGCAGTTACCCATCAGGGAATAGTTCCCAACGAAAAACCATTCAATGTAGAGGCTTATACCTTGACCAATCTTCAGGCAGGATTTAAGTTCAACCATCATTGGGATGTTAGGCTAATGGTAAACAATGTTTTTGACCAAATTGGTTACAACGCCTATCGTACCAGCTATATTAACCAGACCGACCCTAGATCCTTTGCTGGAATATTACGATATACACTTTAATAGCTAAAAAATAGCCCGAACATGTCCAAAAAAACTAAAAAATATACCTTCAGAAAATTTATAAACGATGCGCATCTTTGGTTGGGAATAGGCAGTGGAATTATTTTATTCCTTGTCTGTTTAAGTGGCACGGTATTAACTTTTGAGGAGGAATTAAAGTCGCTCTTTGCCAAAGAATTTGTAGTTGCCGATGCAACGGGAAGCCCTCTTTCCATGAAGGAACTGACGGAATCTTTGTCCAAGGAAGGAATCGTAAGCAATGTTACCATCCCTGCAAAAACGAACGAAGCCTTTAAATTCAGTATAAAAACCTCACCCAAGGAAAGAAGGGGCACCACCTTTTTCGTTGACCCATATTCCGGGAAATACCAAAAAGTTCAAAAATCCAATTTGGACGGATTCTTTATGACCATGTTTAAAATGCACAGGTGGTTATTGTTGGAAACCGAAGAAGGAAGACCTATCGTAGGCATTGCCACCCTTATCTTTCTGTTCTTGGCGGTCAGTGGAATTATCTTGTGGTTTCCCAAAAGGATGAAGTGGAAGAATTTTAAGCCAGGCTTCAAAATTAAGTTCAATGCAAACTGGAAGCGGATAAACCATGACCTACACAACACACTTGGATTTTATGCGTGTATCTTTTTGGTCATCATGTCGCTAACCGGGCTATTTTGGTCCTTTGAATGGTATCGCGACGCTGGCAGCAAGGTATTGGGCACCAAGGTTTTCGGAAATCGCGGTGGTGGTCCACAGTTTGAATCGGCACTAGAGCCCGGTAGCTCGCAAAAAACCTTTGAGGAGATACTACAGCTTACATCAGCGGAGTTGGCCTATGAAGGTGAGACCACTATTACCATACCGGCTAAGGACAATGAGGTCTACACCATTACCAAAAACAATAATTCCAGATTTTCACCTGTCATAACCGACAAGCTTATATTGGATAGGGATGGAACCCTTCTACATAAAGAACTTTTTGCCAATAAGCCATTGAACGTTCAGATAGCCTCTTTGATCAAGCCCATACATTTGGGTACTATTTACGGTACCTTTTCTAAAATTATTTACTTTCTTGCCTGCCTAATTGCCACTAGTTTGCCCATTACAGGAACCCTTATCTGGATCAACAAACTAAAAACCAAAAAGGCGAAAAAGAAGCAGCCTGCATTTGTCTAAACCCCATTGTATATGGTTACAACATCTTTAAGTTAAAACAGGGCCTTTAGTGGCCCTTTTCTTTTCCGCCACTCCAACGCAGTATTAGATATCCGACCAAACCTGAAGCAACAGACCCAATTAAAATACCAACTTTGGCTGAATCAATAAATATTACATTGCTTACAAACGCCAAATTGGCTATAAAAATGGACATGGTAAAACCTACTCCTGCCAAAATAGCTATTCCCGAAATCTGGAGGAAATTAATGTCCTCTGGCAATACAGCAATCTTTAATTTAATCCCTATCCAGGATAATAATGTAACACCAACCAATTTCCCCAAAAACAAGGCTATAGCGATATTCATCATCAATGAAGTATTCAATTCCATATTAGTTCCAAATACAACTCCTGCATTGGCCAAGGCAAAAATGGGCATAATAAAATAGGCCACCCAACCATGAAGTCGATGCTCCAATTTTTGTAGGGGCGATGTAAATTTATCGGTCAAATCCTCCAAATCGTCCATATGCCCTATTTGTTCATTGGATAGTACAGGAACATTCTCGTTATTGGATTGGGCAATACCGGTCATGATTTTGGATAAATTCTCCTTAAAATACTGCATATCTATCTTTTGCCGAATTGGCACGGTAAAGGCAACAAGTACACCCGCTATAGTTGGATGTATACCCGACTTTAAAAAAAGCACCCAAATTATGACCCCAAGAATTACTGTCCAGTACTTGGAATAGACCCCCTTAAACCCTATAAAAGAGAGTATCAACAAAGGAATCAATGCATATAAAATTAATAGCCAATCAACCCCTCCGCTATAGAAAATGGCAATAACCATTACTGCCCCCAAATCATCCACTATGGCGAAAGCAGTAAGGAATATTTTAAGGCTTAGGGGAACCCTATCCCCTAATAGTTTCAAAATTGCTAAGGAAAAAGCAATATCAGTTGCCATAGGAATACCCCAGCCTTGGGCCGTTTGGGGAGAGTCATTTAAGAAAAGAAATAACAACAAAGGAAAGATCATTCCCCCGATTGCGGCGAACAAAGGAAACATTGCTTTTCGAAGTCCGTTAAGTTCCCCTATCAGAAGCTCCCGTTTAATTTCCAATCCGATCAGAAAGAAAAATAAAGCCATGAGGCCGTCATTGATCCATAGAATAAGCGGTTTTGTAAGCTGAAAAGTTTCAGAGCCGACACCAATTTTATACTGCCATAAGGAATTGTAGGAATCACTAAACCCGGAATTTGCCCAAATCATGGCAATGAGTGTAGCACTAAATAATAGGATACCACTTAAACTCTCTATTTTTACGAATTTCTGAAAGGGTGTAAGAATAATTCTTTTGATCATAAAATTTAAATGTGAGTGAACAAAAAGGTCATAAATGTAAAAATACATAAATGCATTAAATAGCAATGGAAAGGCTATTATTCATAGATTTTGATTTAAAAAGAATTTGTGCTCTTATTACTAAGGATCAATTCCATAGGAAGCCGATAAGTATAAATTAGGTAGCTATCCATTCCCAATTTTTACAATTTAATTAACAAACAGTAACTAATAACCTTCTATGAATCTTCTAATCAAACTCGATTTTTGAGACCAGCCTTAACATTTTTCCACTTAAGGAAAATAGCCAGTGCAATTGTTCTGTAACCAAGTGGGCTTCCTGAAGTTCGCGCTCCAATTTTATGTCTACCCTAGAGGAAAGTTCAATATTCTTGGGTACAAAGGAGGGAAGCTGTTCCTTGGCGAACTGATTGTTATGGGGATCAATGGGTGCCTGGTCGGATTTTGAATTCTCTAAGGCATGAAGTACCTGCTCCAAATTTTCATCAATTTCAGAAATAAAATTTTTAAATTTTAACGAAGCCTCAGTAGTAGGATTGTTCTGGATAAAAGTACTGAATGACGCCAAAGACGAAAGAAAGGTATGGTTAAGCACAACCAATTCATATATTTTATCCAGATTTTTTTGTTTGGATACAGGTTCTTGTGCCATTCTTTGAAAGGCCGAACTAAGGTTGGAAGTTTCCACGAAAGCCTCTTTACGCGACACCTTATAGGTCGTTGTAACCTTACCCTTTTGTTCGTAATATTGGGCAATTTGGGCAAGAAAACCTTTATTGGCCTTGACGCTATTTTCTATTTGCTCCCTGATCTCCATAAATTCCCATGCCGGCAAAATCCACAACATCGCCACAAAGGACAGTCCAGCTCCAATAAGGGTATCCAATACCCTGTACTGTATAACGGTTATTATATCTGGACGGATAATGGCATAAACAAATACCACGGTAAGAGTTATGAATGTTGCCCCCGCCCTATAATTTTTCTGGACCATTGAAAAGGCAACAATCAAGGACACCACTCCCAAGAGCCCAAATACAAAGGGATTCTGTATTAAAAAAACAAAACCGGTCGCAATAGCGCCTCCTATAAGCGTTCCAATAATTCTATCTTTTGTACGGGATTTGGTAAGACCATAACTGGGCCGCATTATTACGATAATAGTCAAGAGTATCCAATATGGATTTTGAAAATCGAAGAAATTACCTAGAGCATACCCTATCATAACGGCTACAGACAACCTTAAGGAATGTCTAAATATGGTAGACCTAAAACTAAAGTTGCTCAGCAATAATTTGGGATCATAATCTTGGGCCACTATAAAACGTTTGGCCAAAGTCTGATCCACCAAATCTAGCGTACCCAGATCCGGATTACCCAAAAGCCATTTTATCTTTTTAAGTTTTTCAAATTGTTTTTCAAGATATTGTAAAAGGTTTTGAAGCATTAGGAATCCCTCATAATCTTCAGTGCCCGTTTCCTTCCTGAAGCTGGCTATTTCGTGTTCCACCTTACCAAAATATTGCACCAATTTGGAATTTTTGGGAAACTTGCTTTGGTCGGTTCCTGCCTCGGCGATTATCCTTAATTGACCTGCCATTTCAAATATTAGATTCTGAAAGCTCTCTATAAACTCGGGGTGGTCTCCAAAAAGAGCATCCATTTTTTCATAATTGACCGGATTTGCTATAGCGGTTTCAAGCATGTCTATTAATTCAACAAAAATCAACAGTCTTTTGGCCTGATAACTTGACCTTCCTGAACTTTTCCTTGAAAGCAGTAAAATTTCCCTTAGGGTTTCATGATGTTCAATTAACTTACTCTGAATCTCATATAATTTGGACTGCAATTCCAATCGATCCATCTTCGGACCTACCAATTTAGCCCGAGTTTCCAGAAATTCGGCGGTGAGCCTATAAGTCTCCCAGAAAAGCTCTTCGGTCTGCGCTTTGGGATTTATACGATACCAAAGTACGGCCAATAGCAAATACCATAGTCCACCCGCACCTATTAAAAGTGCGTATTCATAAATTTCGAGTTCCTTCGATTCATGGGCGAAACTCAATACCAGGGCCAGCAAGCCGGAAAAACTGATTAGGGAAGCCCGAAATCCATAAACCGAAATAAAGGCGATTGCAAAAGTTAGAAGCCCCAAAACAGGAATCAACAACCACGTTTCGAACTTGAGATACCCCCCAATAAAACTAACCAACATTACCAGCAGCGCAGAAAATAGGATCCCATATTTCTTGTGACGAAAGTTGCCACTCACATCACTGGGCGAACTCCAAAAGGCCCCAAAGCAAAGCGCAAGTCCAATTTCTAAATGTCCCCATCTGATGGAAAGTAAAATAGGTACCGTAACCGCAATGGCAATCAGAATGGCCTTAGAGAAATTGGTACTTTTCAAAAAGTGCAGCAGTTCCCTAAAATTATTGAAAATGATTTGGCTGTATGATTTCAATACATAATTGTTCAGCCATAAAGATACGATTTGCCATGGCTAAGGCAAATAGTGGAATATTCTGTTTTCGGGAAATATTATTTAAGAAAAAAACTGGCCGAAGATGGAATCACATGAACAGACCCATATATTAAACGTTTGTAGAAACTTTGAAATAAAATATAAAAATGATATTTTTGTTTAACCTTTTTTAAAAATTAATGAACAACGTTAAGAGTAATTTTAGCATTAAAGACCTTGAGAATCTTTCTGGTATTAAGGCCCATACCATTAGAATATGGGAAAAGCGATACAACCTTTTTCAGCCCAACAGAACGGACACCAACATAAGATGTTATGATTTAGAGAACCTACAAAAACTTCTTAACGTTACCTTTCTCTACAATAACGGTTATAAGATTTCAAAGATTTCGCAGCTAGGAGAAGATAATATTCCTAAGGTTGTAAAAATTATGGTTGCGGAACAGAGGGACAACGGACATGTGCTAAATTCCTTTAAAATGTCCATGATGAACTTTGATCAGGCACTATTTTTTAAAACATACAATGCACTTTTAAAGGAGAAATCATTTAGGGAAATTTTCTATGAAGATTTTATCCCTTTTTTAAACGAAGTGGGACTGCTTTGGCAGACCGATACCATTACGCCCTCCCATGAACATTTTATCTGCGCCCTGATCAAACAAAAGATTTTGGTAAATACAGAAAAGTTGCAATTCAACACACCTTCCAATGCCTCCAAAACCTTTGTGCTGTATCTTCCGGACAACGAAATACACGAATTGGGGCTGATGTTCCTAAATTATGAAATCCTATCAAAAGGCTATCAATCCATTTTTCTTGGACAAAGCATTCCTATATTTAGTTTAAAGGATTTGGTTCCATTATATGATAATATTGTCTTCGTTTCCTATTTTACGGTACAACCGGACAAGGAAAACATTATGGCATATCTAAATGAATTTCATGAAATGTTACTGAAAGACACTGCTTCCGAGCTTTGGATATCGGGAAAAATGCTCCAAGAAATAAATAAAAGTAATTTGCCCAAAACTATTGTTGCCTTTTCCCAGATAGATCAATTGGTGCAAAATCTTTGACGACCCAAAATAGATATAAATTTGGAATCTTACGGCTAAGGAAGAAATCCTTGCAACCCTAATTTACCACCTAGGTTGTTAACCCGCTATTCTGGATGGCAGCCCTTTTTTTGAGTTTTAAAATTCTATGCAATGCCCTTTAAAGGCTTTTTAAGTTTCAACACCCTAAAATCAAGTTAAATTTTGTTTAATATTTAATTAAAAAGGTTAAACATTTTGTATCTTGTACCATACAACAGAAAATCATGGCAAAAAAGAAAACAATAACAGAAAACGACATTATCTCATCTTATATGGATTATGTCCTTGAACATAATGAAAACCCCAAATCGGTTTATGCCTTTGCAAAAGCCAACAACTTTGAAGAGTCTAAGTTCTATGAATTTTTTGGTTCGTTCGAAGCCATTGAAAAACATATTTTCGAAGCTTTTTTTAATAATACCATTTCTGTACTGGAAAAAAGCGAAGATTATAAATCCTTCGATGCCCGAAATAAGCTATTAAGTTTTTACTACACCTTTTTTGAAAATTTAACGGCCAATAGAAGTTATGTAATGTACTCACTACACCGCCATAAAAACGGCCTAAAGGGACTAACGCTACTTTCAGGGCTCAAAAAGAATTTCACCTTCTACATAGAGGAATTGGACATTGAAACCTTGGACATTAAACAGGAACAAATAGATAAAATTCAACGTAGAGCACTGCAAGAATCGGCTTGGTTACAATTTTTATTGACCATTAAATTCTGGATGGAAGACACCTCGGCTGCCTTTGAAAAGACCGACATCTTTATAGAGAAATCGGTCAACACCAGTTTCGATGTTTTGAATATTGCGCCGCTCAAAAGTGTAATCGACTTTGGAAAATTTCTTTTCAAGGAAAAAATGCACATGAATTAAAAACATTCTATGAAAACAATAGACAATATACCTGTTTCTAAAATACATCGCGCTTCAAAACTGGTGTCCACGGGTGCCAGAGTTGGGGTAAATTATCTAAAGTATTATGGCGACAAACTAACGAAAACAGAGGTTGAGGCAAGATCACGGCTCAACGAGAACAATGCGGGAGATATTTATGATAGCCTTAAACAACTTAAAGGAAGTGCCCTTAAAGTGGCTCAAATGTTGAGCATGGAAAAAAGTATAATGCCCCAAGCATATGTGGAAAAGTTTTCTTTGGCCCAATTTTCAGTTCCCCCATTATCGCCCCCTCTAGTAATTAAAACTTTTAAAAATTATTTTGGCAAACTGCCAAATGAATTATTTGATTCCTTCAACACAACTTCAGTCAACGCTGCCAGTATTGGACAAGTCCATGAGGCAGCAAAATATGGGAAAAAACTTGCTGTGAAAATCCAATATCCTGGAGTTGCCGAGAGTATAGCCTCCGACCTTGCACTTGTTAAACCTATTGCTATTAAAATGTTTAATATTAAGGGCAAAGATTCGGACAAGTATTTTAAGGAAGTTGAAGGAAAGTTAATAGAGGAAACAAATTATGTGTTGGAAATGGAACAGAGTAAGGAAATTGCTGATGCCTGCTCATACATTCCCAACCTTTTGTTTCCTCAATATTACGAAGAATTGTCCTCTGATCGAATTATTACCATGGATTTCATGCAAGGTGAACACCTTTCAGAATTTACAGCCTATAATACCGATCAGGAGAAAGCCAACCAATTGGGACAGGCATTATGGGATTTTTATATGTTCCAAATACATAAGTTGAGAAAAGTACATGCAGATCCACATCCTGGAAATTTCTTGGTATCCAAGGAAGGTAAATTGATTGCCTTGGATTTTGGCTGTATGAAAATTATTCCCAATGATTTCTACGTCCCTTATTTTGAGTTGGCCAAACCAGAGAATATTAACGACCAGAAATTCTTCGTTTCCAAATTATATGAACTGGAGATTTTACGTGAAGACGATTCCCCAGAGGAAGCCGAATTCTTCACGGAGATGTTCCATGAATTGTTAAGTCTTTTCACCCAACCATTTCAGGTGGAAACTTTCGACTTTTCAAATAAAGAATTCTTCGGAAAAATCACAGAATTGGGACAGCGTTACTCCAAGAGCACCGAACTACGCAAAATGAACGGTAACAGAGGGTCCAAACATTTTATCTATATTAATAGGACATTTTTTGGTTTGTACAACCTTATGTTCGATTTAAAAGCCGACAATATTAAGATTAACAACTTCAATGGATTTTAATGTCCGAGTGAAGCTGAATTATTTATCCTATATAAAACAATAAATGAAAATTCTCGTAACAGGCGCCACAGGATATATCGGAAAACGATTGATTCCTATTTTGACCCATGAAGGGCATACTGTAGTCTGCGCTGTACGGGATAAGTTAAGAGCGGATAAAAACTACCTCGATGATGAAAATATCAGTATAATCGAGGCCGATTTTTTAAAACCGGAAACTCTAAAACATATACCCAAAGATATTGATGTGGCATATTATCTTATACATTCCATGTCTAACTCTTCCAATAATTTTGAGCGCCTGGAAGCCGCTTGTGCAGCCAATTTCAAAAACTATTTTTCCACTACCAACCTTAAGCAAGTTATTTATCTAAGTGGTATTACAAACGAAGAACAACTTTCCAAACATTTACAGTCCAGAAAAAATGTAGAAGAAATTTTAGCTTCTGATTCTTACGGACTTACCGTTTTTAAGGCAGGTATCATTGTTGGATCGGGAAGCTCCTCCTTTGAGATCATTAGGGACCTGGTTGAAAAACTACCTGTAATGGTAGCGCCAAAATGGCTTAATACCAAAACCCAACCCTTGGCGATAAGGGATGTATTGGCTTTTTTATCACGGGCAAAGGGAAGGAAAGAGCTTTATAACAGCTCATATGACATTTTTGGTCCCGAAATTTTAACCTATAAGCAAATGCTCTTGGAGTTTGCAGAAACAAGGGGGCTAAAACGCTATATTTTAACAGTGCCGGTCATGACTCCAAAACTTTCTTCTTATTGGTTGTATTTTGTAACCTCCACCTCCTACAAATTGGCAACAACATTGGTGGACAGCATGGGCGTCCAAATTGTTGGAAAGCCCAGCAATATCAATGAACTCTTAGACGTACACCCTATAACCTATAAAGAGGCCGTGCAATTGGCCTTCGAAAAAATTGAACAAAATAGTATCGTATCCAGTTGGAAGGATTCCATGGTGAGCAGCGGCCGCTTAAAGAATAACCTGCACAAATACATCAATGTTCCCCAATTTGGATGTTTTAAGGATTATAAAGAACGAAAAGTGCAAAATGAACAGTCCACTATCAACAAGATTTGGTCTATTGGAGGTACCACGGGGTGGTATTACGGCAATTTCCTCTGGAAAATAAGAGGGTATCTGGATAAATTGGTGGGTGGTATTGGGTTGCGTAGAGGAAGAACCCATGTTTCCGAATTGGATGCTGGGGACGCCCTAGATTTTTGGAGAGTCATTTTTAGCGATAAAAACGAAAAAAAACTATTGTTATACGCAGAAATGAAACTTCCAGGAGAAGCTTGGTTAGAATTTAAAATTGAAAATGGACTTCTGAAACAAACCGCTACTTTTCGGCCCCGAGGGCTTGCCGGCCGTCTGTATTGGTACAGCGTGTTTCCCTTCCATGGATTAATCTTCAATGGACTTATCAATAAATTGGTGACCAATTAGAGTTCCTTTATATAGTATTAGCCTATACCACCATAAGAAAATAGAATCCAATTCTGTTTAACTTATTTTCACAATACTTAAACATTTTGTAGCTTTGAGTATAGTGCAGAAGTAATATGATTTTAGAAACCTCACATAGAAACAAAGATATTTCCCTACTTATAAATGATTTGGTCGGGAAACCTTTCAGCTTTATAAAAACTATTAAAATGAAAGGAACTGTTTCTAAAAGAATGGTTATTGAGGAATCCAGTGATAATATGAAAGATTATCTCAACAGTACTTTTGATGCAACTTATGCCAATATAGAATTACGCCCGCTGGGAATATTGGTGAGAATAATCAAAGGTACCATCAATTTTACATGGGTCATTCCATTTTATCAATTGGTTATTTACAAAGGTGACTATAGCAGTCTATATGCCCAAGGGCGATTTGTTAGGTTCAGAAAAGATGGGGCCTTTGAACAGAGTAAACCTCTCCTACTTAAATTGATGAGACAAAAAGCTAAATATGAGTCAAAATATGATTTTTTAAATTTCAAATGAGTTTGAGCGAAAGGGATATAGACCGTATTATTGAAATGGCCTGGGAAGACAGAACTCCATTTGAAGCCATAATCTATCAGTTCTCTATGCGTGAGCAAGAAGTAATTAAGCTTATGCGACGGGAAATGAAACCAAGTAGTTTTAAAATGTGGCGCCAACGCGTTCAAGGACGGGCCACCAAACATCAAAAATTAAGAACTTTTGTAGAAGGTCGTTTTAAATGTTCTAGACAAAAACAGATTACACATAACTCAATTTCAAAACGATAAAAGTGCTTTGACTTATGGGATGAGTACATAAGTACAGCACACTAAAAAGATATTATGAATATAGATACCTTAACCCTAAACAAAAAAAACGGACATAAATTAAATGGTTTCACCCATGAGGATATCGGCGACGACCACCTCTATACAGGTTTGGAAACCCCAATGAAGCCAGATGCCTTTAAACTGTCGGACACAGAAAAAAAACAACGTATTGCATTATTATTTCAGGAGATTATGGATGTCATGGGATTGGATCTTACAGATGATTCCCTGAAAGGTACTCCTGAGCGAGTTGCCAAGATGTATATCGATGAGATTTTCTCTGGTTTAAATCCGGCAAACAAGCCAAAAATAGCATTATTCGATAATAAATATCAGTACAATCAAATGTTGGTGGAAAAGAATATTACTTTCTATTCCAACTGCGAACACCACTTTGTACCCATCATTGGAAAAGCACATGTGGCCTATATCTCTTCCGGAAAAGTAATAGGCCTGTCCAAGTTGAACAGAATTGTACAGTACTATGCCAAAAGGCCACAGGTACAGGAACGCCTTACCAATCAAATCGCAGAGGATTTGAAACGTATTTTAGGCACTGACGACGTTGCGGTAATTATAGATGCCAAACACCTTTGTGTGTCATCAAGGGGCATTAAAGATGAAACATCCGCAACTGTAACCTCCTATTATGGAGGTAAATTTAATACTCCATCAAAAGTAGCAGAATTACAAAACTATCTTAAAAATTAATATTATGGACCTCATTAACGAAGCACTGGAATTTGAACAAAGAAAACTAAAATCGCTCTCCACCAGCGACAGAATTGAAATTTCGAGGAAAGCAAAAGCGCTAATCCTGGGACTGAATGAAATTTATAAAAGCAAGAAGGATGACAAGGTTATGGATATCATGAAGCGCCTGACCGCCATAAAACGTATAGTAGAAAAAAGGCTAAAAGGCAAACATTTGGTTACCAAAATTTAATACAAAAAAATGAAGACAATAGTCATTGTAGGAGGCAGTAAGGGAATAGGAAAAGCTATTGTTGGTAATTTGGTAGATTCCCATAAAGTAATCAATCTTAGTAGGACGGCACCAGAATATACTCACGGCAACCTAACACATTACAATGTTGATATCCTTAAGGACGATTTGCCTGAAATTACTGCACTGGATGCCATAGTGTACTGTCCCGGAAGCATCAATTTAAAACCTATTTCGCGTTTTAGTTTGGAAGACTTTAGGGAAGATTTTGAAATAAATGTTATTGGTGCCGTCAAGGCCATTCAGAAGTATTTGGAGGTATTAAAAAAAGGGCAACACCCATCAGTGTTACTTTTTAGCACTGTGGCCTCCAAATTAGGAATGCCGTACCACGCCAGTATTGCCACAGCCAAATCTGGCGTGGAAGGTTTGGTGAAATCCCTAGGTGCCGAATTGGCGCCCACGATACGTATTAATGCCATTGCACCTACGGTTACTGATACCGAATTGGCTTCAAAACTTCTGCGCAATGAAAAGATGATCGAAAATATTAAAGAACGTCATCCTTTAAAGAAATTCCTAGATCCCAAGGAAGTAGCGGGAATGGCCGAATTTCTATTGTCTGAAAAAGCATCCTCGATCTCAGGTCAAATATTTGAAATGGACTATGGAATTGTAACATTTAAAATTTAATGTATGAACCCCTTCAAAACATTTGCCGCAACCTTATTCACCAGTTCCATACCCAAGGAAAAGATGGATCGGCAATCCATATATGATGTCAAAATAAACAGCCTAAGCGCTGCGCACATAAATTTGAAAGACTTTGAGGGAAAGTATATCCTTTTTGTAAATGTGGCTTCAAAATGTGGCTTTACCCCCCAATACAAGCAATTACAGGAACTCCAAGATTCCTATAAAAATAATTTAGTGGTTATAGGATTGCCCTGTAATCAATTTGGGGGCCAAGAACCAGGTAGCCCTGCAGATATTGAAACATTTTGTGAAGTAAATTATGGGGTAAAATTCTTAATGACCGAAAAGATCGATGTTAAAGGAAAAAACCAACACCCCTTATACAGATGGCTTACTAACAAAGATGTAAATGGCCATAAAAATTCTACAGTGAAATGGAATTTTCAAAAATATCTAGTGGACGAAAAGGGGAATTTAGTCGATTATTTCTTTTCCAACACCAATCCCATGAGTTCTAAAATAACTAAATTCTTAATAAAATAATCATGTTCGGAATATTCAAAAACAAATCCAAGGAAAAAAAACTTCAAGAAAAATACAATGGACTTATGAAGGAGTGGCATACACTTTCCAGCATCAACCGATCTGAAAGCGACAAAAAGTATGCAGAAGCCCAGGAAGTCTTAGAGGAACTTGTTGCACTGCAAAAGAATTGAGCAAACTTTTAGGTCAACTATTCACTTCATGACCTTAAAGCATGGACCACTTCCTCTAACTTGAAATAAACAAAGATATTTTCCATTTGAACTACATCCATAACCTCTTCATACTTCAACAGGCCATGAACCATATGTCTGTTTTTACTCCTGTATACCAGTTATAGATTACCCTATTGCTGCAGTTGGCTTTTTTCCCTTAAATTGGCATTGTATCCGTTGCAGGCACAAAAATAGAAAGTACCATATTACCTTCTACTGCCATTAAAATTTGTTCATTTCCCAAGCCGAAAAAAAGTGTTCCACAATCCCGAAAGAACAGTTAAGATTTAACCTCCTAATTCAACTTAGTTTATACGTTAAAATAACTTTGCGTTTTCCAACATCTCTGGATAAATCCAATAGAAATGGGATTGACATGTTATAGAAATAATAGCTATAAATAGTTTATCTTTAGTACATATAGCCCAAAACCAACCATAAAACCGGGAACAAATGAAGTATTGCTTACATTTGACCTTACTTTTTTTATCTTCCATTATTTATGCCCAAAATCTACCGGGCACAAAATTGAAGATCAAAAAGTTCCATGGCGACATCGTGCTGGACGGGGTTCTGGATGAAAATGCCTGGAAGGAAGCCGACGTAGCTGATGATTGGTATCAAAACTTTCCGGTAGATAGTTTGCCCTCCCCTTTTCAAACAGAGGCTCGGATGACTTACAACGACGAGTTTCTATATGTATCCTTTGTATGTTATGACGATGACACGCCAGATGTAGTGAGCACCCTTAGAAGGGATTTTAGTTACTCCATCAACGATAATGTTTCCTTTATATTTGGACCGTACAATGACCGTTTAAACGGGTATTTCTTTAATGTAACTGCCATAGGGGCCCAGAGAGAGGGAACTGTATCCAGTGGCGGAAATGGAGAAAACGCCTTCAATATATATTGGGACAATAAATGGTACTCCAAGGTTGTTAGATACGAGGACAAGTGGATTGCCGAATTGGCAATCCCGTTCAAAAGTTTTAAATACAAGAGTGATGTTAAGGAATGGAACGTTACTTTTGATCGTTTGGATAAAAAACGGAATATAAAGTCGGCCTGGGTACGTACACCACGACAATTCTATACCGGTACCTTTGCCTATGCGGGGCAGCTTATTTGGGAGGGTCCTATTCCCAAGGCCAGTTCCAACATTTCACTTATCCCTTATATCTCTGGAGGTGCATTCGAAGATAGGGAGGTAGACCCAACAGATTCCTCAACAGAACTACAGACTGGATTTGATGCCAAAGTAAGCATTAGCCCATCAATGAATTTAGACCTTACGGTGAATCCCGATTTCTCCCAAATAGAAGTCGATGAACAAATACTAAATTTATCAAGGTTCGAATTTAGGTTCCCGGAACGCAGACAATTTTTCCTAGAAAATAGCGACCTTTTTGACAATGCCGGTTTTGATTCGGCCAGACCCTTTTTCTCCAGACGTATCGGTATTATCCAGGATTCTACCGGAATTCCCCAGAAAGTACCTATAATGTATGGGGCTAGACTTAGTGGAACTATAAACGAAAAATGGCGCTTAGGGGTCATGAATATGCATACAAAGAAAATGTTGGAATTGGGATTACCTGCCCAAAACTATACCGTGGCCACGGTTCAAAGAATGTTTCACGAACAATCCAGTTTTTCCATGACCTTTGTCAACAAAGAAAGTTTGGGGGTAACGGAAAGTGATTCCCTGAAATATTACCACCCCAGTATTTTTGGCAGACCTACCTTGGAAGATCGCCTTAGGCCCAACACTTATAATAGGGTCCTTGATGCCGATTTAGTACTGAGAAGTAAGGATAACAGGTGGTACCACAGTTCGTTCCTGGCACAATCCTTCGACAATAGAAACAAAGCCAAGACCATGTCCGGCTCAGCCTTCTTTCAATATTCGGACCGTAGTCTTTTGGCTAATTTGGGAGCCTTCTTTGTTGATAAAAACTTTAATGCCGAAGTTGGTTATGTACCGGGAAGTATGGTATATCCAGGACAAATGGGCTATTATTCCGAAGTAGCCTACAAAATTTACCCTGAGAACAACAGTTTACTTTATTCAGGGCCCCAAGCCAGAATAAATGACACCTATTTACCTAATGGTAATTTGGTAGACAGGGAATTTGCCATAGGCTACGTATTCGATTTCAAGAATTCTGCAAACCTAACCTTCGATTTAGCCCATATTTTTCAACAATTGACCTTTGATTTTAATCCTGTAAACAATGTGGAATCCAGGAAATTTTTGGAAGGCGAGGAATATCGTTGGAATACTATTTCTGCTTCCTATCAAAGTAACACGGTGAAGAAAATGAATTTCCTATTAAATTCAACTTATGGCGGATTTTACAATGGCACCAATCTAAATATATCAGGGCAGCTGGATATGCGCTTTCAACCCTACGTAAATATTGCCATGCGTTTTGACTATAATAATCTTAAATTGGATGAAGATTATGGTGAAGCAGAGTTATTTCTTCTAGGACCAAAGCTGGATGTTACCTTTACGGATAAGCTGTTCTTTACGGGTTATTACCAGTACAATAATTTAACGGACAACATGAATTTGAATGCTAGGTTTCAATGGCGATATAAACCGGCTTCAGATTTCTATATTGTTTATACCGAAAATTATTTTCCTTCCAATTTTACGAGCAAGAATAGGGCTTTGGTATTTAAACTTACCTATTGGATAAATCTTTAAGCTGCCTATTTTCTTTCTCTATTATTTCCTGCTAAAAATATGATGTTGGGTTGCTGTAAAATAATCACAGAAAATTTGGTTTAACTTATTGCCTTTTGTACTTGCCTTCACTCCCAAACTTGGAAAGATTTCTATGATATTCCGAGAAATTCCTTTCACCGATTGAACTGCTACATTGTGTATTTCTTCCATATAATCAGTACCAATCACCCTTTTTTCATCAATCCTTTTCTCAATTTCATTGGCGTAAGAGAATATTTTTTGATCAGACTCCAAAATAGTATTTTCCAAAGCGTTCAACTTCCCTTTGCCCATATCTGAACCGGCTTCTTCCATTAAATGTTCAGCTATTCCAATATAATTTATCCATAAAGTTAAATCGGCAAATAGGGCAAAGGGAATTTTAAAAATAGGGTGAGGCAAATAGCAATCATTATAGCTGAAACTACAGCTCTTATGGGCCATATAATCTGCAACAGCAAAAGAATGGGTGGCGGTAGCTTTTAGCCCCATGGTATTCCAATCTTCAATTACCTGCACTGCATCTTTAGGAATTATAAATGACTGCACCCTTGGCGACCCGTCATCATTCCGCAATTTGATCCCGTTTTCCACAATTTCCGCGTTCAATGTGAAATGTGTGAGGTAGGGAGCGCCAGTGGCATAGCGCCATTTTCCCGAAATTCTGAAATAATCACCAACTATTTCAGCCTTTCCAAAAACTCCTCCACTTCCCCCTAAACAAGGGGAAACCCCTGTCGTCATAAAAATTTCCTGAGCTTTAATTGGCTGTAAATTGCCTATAAAATAATTGGCCCCACTACATAGTGTTATGGTCCATCCCAAGCTGGCATCAATCTTGGCCAATTCCCTAAGCCGGGCCAATCCCGCTGTTAGGGATAGTTCCAATCCACCATAAGTTTTAGGGACCCATATGTTCCATAGGTTTTCATTTATGATCCAATCCAAAACATCTTGTGGAAATACATCGACTTCCCAATTTATTCTACTATGCTTGTGCAGGCTGTCTACTAATGTCATCTATAATTAATTTTCTCCATTTAAAATATCCCGAGGTTCCCACTATAAACAAGAAAATGGTGAGGCCTGCATAAATGTACAGTTCTTTGTAAAAGAGCAAGGGAATTGAAATTATATTACTAATATTTAAGTAGATCCAATTCTCCATTTTTCTTTTGGCCATGAGCCACATCCCGGCCCAGGCAAAGGCACTAACAGCCGCATCCCAGATAGGAACATCCGAATTGGTATGAAATCTTAGCCAGTAGACCATAAGTGCAAAACAGGCGATCACAATACCAACTGCCTTTATTTGTTCTGCCTTATTCGAGTAAGTAATAGGACTTTCTTCTTTTTGACTACCATACTTCCAATAAAGCCAACCATAGATACTCATAAGCAAATAGTATAGATGAAGTATAATATCCGCATACAGTTTTGTTTGGTATAGGACCCAAATACCAATTAAAATGGAAACAATTCCAAATAAATAATTATGGATATTATTATCCCTTGCCAATAGCACTTGGGCTACTCCAAGGACTGTTCCAATTGCCTGTAACCATGTAAGCTGTGTGAAAAAATTCTCCATCGATTCCCTAACTTTAATTTATGAAATGGGAAGATGAAGAAAGTAGCGACTTGCAATGGTGCAACATCGAACTAAAATCCCTACGCCGGCATTATCCGGATCAGGTTCAGAGTTAAAACTCCTGGGTATCATCTCAGCCTGCCCATATTGGCAAGCACCCCATTTCAAGGACAAAGCTAAAACTAATTTGTGATTTGCACTCCGTTTTTGGATATGTATTTAAAAAAAAGATTGTTTAAAGCCGGATAGCCATACTCGAAAGTAAAAGTATAACCATAAAATAGGTCTGTCATCCAGGTTAAGAGGGTGAATATCTAATCCTTCTTCACCAAAGTATTCAACACCAAGGCGGAAATGATCATAAATAATCCAATAAAACTATAAATAGTGTAGGCTTCATTGAACCACAATACACCGATTGAAATTGTAAATATCACCTCAATGTATTTTAATGGAGCAACCAGGTTTGTTTTTGCAATTTGAAATGCCTTGGTCATATATATTTGCCCCATGAAACCAAATACACCTAACAATAGTAAAAACATCCATTCGTAACCTATAGGCCTAACCCAAACAGCTATAGCCAAAAGTCCGCCAATTACGGTCCCTACGAACATAAAATAATTTACTACAACTGCAGGGTGATCGGAAACTCCTATTTTTCTAATAACCACATAAACCATTCCACTAAAAACAGAGGCGGTTAAGATGAGGGTCAGACCTATTGGATTAATATTGCCATCAAACCCTTTTAAAACCAGTACCCCTGCAAAGGCAGTCAGGAAGAAAAGCCATTGAATATTTTTCAACTTTTCCCTTAACAAGAAAACCGCAAAAACAGCAGCAAAAATAGGGGCTATATACCTTAATGAAACTGCAGTACCAACATTCAAGTATTTTAAGGAAAAAAAGAACAAACTCATAGCCGTTAGGCCCAACACAGCTCTTAACAACATAAGTCTTCTCTTGATACCAAATATGGGAATCCCCTTGACCAAAATATAGGTTGTTGCCAACACCAAGGAACCAAAACATCTAAAGAATACAATTTGAAATGTTGGGATCCGGTTTAAATACTTCACGGATACATTCATCAACGCAAATGAAAAGGTACTGATGGTCATAAAAAGCAATGCTTTTTTAAAATCCAGTCCGGAAGATTTACTCCATTTAATATGTAACAAAATAGCGTTGTTGTTTTGCCAAGGCCAATATTTATTGGCCTAAAATCGCTAAGGTATAAAAACCTCGCCCATACTTACTTTAAGAACAGTATGAATTGTCCTAATTTGATGAATTTCATGATTTTTAACCGGACACAGTCGCAGAGGTTGGTGAAATTAATTAGCTGTGTTTGTTTCTTATGATAATACAACGCAGGCTGGGGACTGTAAGGATTTTTGTTAAAGGTGCCTCTTGAAAATAAAACAAATTCCCTTCCTCTTAGTTTTACCTGAAACTACCCAGTCCTATGCTTTCCACAAGCTGACTTAGGTTAAATTCGATTTGAAAGTTATTTTAGCATGATTTTCCTTCTATAAGTAAAACGTCTTTCCCATTTCCTTACAATTCAGCACAGTACAGGACAGTATTGTTTTCAACATATCCTACCTTGTTTTCGAAATATTCTCCAATAACGTCCATCTATATGAAAAATACACTCACACTAGCCAGTTTATTAACACTGGTAGTCCTTTGTTTTACCTCTACTCAAGGTATGGCACAAGAAACCCTAAAAACTGTTTCATCAGAAGAATTTAAAAGCCCCCCTAATAGCGCCAAACCCCGTGTATGGTGGCATTGGATGAATGGCAACATTACCAAAGCAGGCATTAAAAAAGATTTGGAATGGATGGAAGACACTGGTATCGGAGGCTTTCAAAATTTCGACGCCAACCTCCTAACCCCAGTAGTTGTGTCCAATAAACTAGTATTTATGACGCCAGAATGGAAAGAGGCTTTTAAGTACACTACCGATCTCGCTATCGAAAAAAAATTGGAAATGGCCATAGCTGGTTCACCTGGCTGGAGTGTTACCGGCGGACCTTGGGTTGAACCAAAAGACGGTATGAAAAAATATGTATGGTCCGAACTTACGGTAAAGGGAGGACAGACCTACAAAGGACGAATTCCTGAACCTCCCCAAACCACAGGGGTTTTCCAAAACGATATGGCCCCGAGGGAAGATATTGGCGGGAATACTTTGGAAGCGCTTCCAAAATATTATCAGGATGTAGCAGTTATTGCCTATCGGATACCTGACTCGGAAAAAACTCTGGATGGTTTAAAGCCAAAAGTATCTTCAAGCGGTGGAGATTTTAATCTAACCGATCTTACGGATGGAGACCTCCGAACAGGCACTTATCTTCCTCCCGAAGAAGTTGGGGAGGATATGTGGATCCAGTATGAATTTGAAACACCACAAACATTTCAATCCCTTGCAGTTGTCGGGGCAAACCACAATCAATTGGAACAATTCAGGGGCAGTCCTGAAAATAGGAGCCTTAAGATTAGTAATGATGGTATTAATTTTAGTGAAATAACCCGGATCCATGGTAGTCTGGTGCCACAAACCACGGTAAGTTTCCCTCCTACAACTGCCAAATATTTCAGATTTGCCTATGAGACCTTGGCGGGACAGGTAACTGGATTAGCGGCAATGATGGGAGGGGCGGCCGAAGTACCAAAACCAGATGGTGTACAGGTAGCCGAATTTATATTGTACAACACCCCACGAATAGACAAAATTGAGGATAAAGCCGGGTTTTCTCCATGGAAGGAAGGTACAACATCCTTTATGCCCAAGGATTCAGGAGTAATAGCTACCGAAGATATCATTGATTTAACTTCAAAAATGAAAACGGATGGAAGTTTGGAATGGAAAGTTCCCAATGGAAATTGGTCAATTATTCGTTTTGGTTATTCTTTGACTGGACGTCAAAATCACCCAGCATCACCAGAGGCCACAGGGCTGGAAGTGGATAAATTAGATCCAATGGCCGTTAAAAGGTATATCAATACTTACCTAGATATGTACAAGGATGCAACTGATAGGCAGATGGGAGATAAAGGGTTGGGGTATATGATTTTGGATAGCTACGAAGCCGGACACATGAACTGGACAAAAAATCTGCCCGAGGAATTTCAGAAAAAAAGAGGCTATTCCATTCAAACTTGGATTCCAGCCTTAACCGGTCGCATTGTAAAAAGTGCCGAAGCCAGTGATAAATTCTTATGGGATTTCCGTAAGACCATTGGGGAAATGATTGCAGAAAACCATTACGATGTTATTGGGGACGAATTACATAAACGCGGTATGAAACGATATACCGAATCCCATGAAGGCGGACGCATCTATTTGGCAGATGGCATGGATGTTAAACGCAATGCCGATATCCCTATGTCCGCCATGTGGACGCCAGGAAGTTTGGCTGGAGGAAATGACGAGGAGGTACGGAGCGAGGCCGACATACGGGAATCTGCCTCTGTGGCCCATATTTATGGAAAAGCCTTTGTAGCCGCGGAATCCATGACTTCAATAGGAAAGCCTTTTCAAGAACATCCTGAGAGGTTAAAACGGACTGCCGATCTTGAAATGGCCAGTGGGCTCAATCGTTTTGTAATCCACACATCGGTGCATCAGCCTTTGGAAACACCCCCCGGATTTTCACTAGGCCCTTTCGGACAATACTTTACGCGTCACGAAACCTGGTCCGGAGCTGGTGCTAAAGCATGGATAACTTACCTTGGCCGCAGCTCCTATTTGCTACAACAGGGTAAAAATGTAGCGGATATCCTTTATTATTATGGGGAAAATACCAACATCACTTGGGTAAGTAGGGAAAAACTTCCGGAAATACCACAAGGTTTGGAATTTGATTATGTCAACGCATCCATCTTAAAAGAGGATATTAAAGCTGAAGCAGGAAACCTTTTGGCCCCGAGCGGCAATACCTACAAAGTGCTGATGTTGGATAAAAGCGCTAAAGAAATGACACTTTCCACGCTCAATAAAATAAGGGAATTACAGAATGCTGGTGTAAAAGTAACAGGGAAAATACCAGAAAACTCCCCTAGTTTGTCCGATGATCTTGATGAGTTTCATAAACTGGCAGACGAGGTGGAATCAAAAATGGCCAGTTTAGAAAGTCTTAACTTAGTTCCCGATGTTCAAATAAGTGGTACCGACCATAAAATACTGTTCAGACACCGAAGGGATAATGAAACCGATATATATTGGTTAAACAACAGGAGTGATAATCCTGCAACAGCAACCGTAAGCTTCAATGTGAGTGGTAAAACCCCAAATCTTTGGAATGCGGAAACCGGAGAAATAAGTCCCCTGGGGTATCAATTTAAAGAAGGGAGAACTTTGGTGCCTTTGGATTTCAAATCATGGGATGCCGTTTTTGTGGTCTTTCAAGACCAAACCACCGAACAAAGTCTATCGTTGAGCAGGCCGGTCAAACTGACCGAAAGAATTCTTTCCGGCACATGGACCTTGGATATTGATGAAAAATCCAAAGAACTCTTACAGTTAAAATCATGGACCGATTCCGAAGACACCAAATACTTTAGTGGAACTGCCCTGTACACACAGACCTTTAACCAAAAGAAAAGAATAAAGGAAGGTGAAAAGTATGTCCTACAATTTCATACAATAAATAATATTGCCGAAGTTGTTTTGAACGGTAAGAACTTAGGGGCCATTTGGAAAAAACCATATGAAATTGATATCACATCAGCTTTGAAAAAGGGCAATAACGAACTGCAAATAAGTGTCACTAATACATGGGTAAATAGGCTTATTGGTGATGCACAGCCCGATGTACAAGAGAAAATGACCTTTACTACTATGCCGTTTTATAAAAAGGACGCTGACCTTCCCCCATCTGGGTTGATCGGACCTATAAAAATGGTGGTGTATGCCGAGAAATAAAAACAAACCAATTAAGAGGTAGCCCACAATGAAAACCATCAGTCCAAAGTTAGAAAAAGGGATTTCACATTAAAAGATTCGAAGCAAAAGTAAGTAAGAACCCTAAAGATATTATTTGCTATTCTTTAGTATTATAACGTTATGAATGTAAATATCCTGTACAAAGCCGTTATTTTTCAGTAGGCAATTCCTTAGTTTCTGTAGGGAGAATTCCGAAATGGTCCTTGAAACATTTAGTAAAATAAGATGGGGATGAAAAACCGACCATATAACATATTTCACCAATGGTGTGATCCGTTTGTTCAATGAGTTGTCTTGCTTTTTGCAGCCTGATTTTACGTATGAATTCAGTTGCGGTATCCCCTGTAAGGGCCTTGATTTTTCTATATAATTTACTCCGACTTAACAATAATTCCCCGGCCAAATTTTCGACATTTAGTTTTTCATCACTTATATTATCATTGATATAGCCAAGCACATTATTAATGAATTCCTTGTCCAAAGAAGTGGTATTATCTGAAATAATCGTGGTACTGACCCCATTAAAATATTTGTCGAATAAAATTTGCCTGCTCGTAATCAGCTGTTTTAAATGGGACCTCAAAACTTTCAAGTTAAATGGTTTGTTAAGGTAAACATCGGCCCCCGAATCTATACCTTTAACCTTATCTATTTGCATTCCTTTTGCTGTAACCATAAGCAAAGGGATATGGCTAGTTTTTAAATCGGTTTTTATGCGTTCACAAAGCTCAAAACCATCCATGATGGGCATAATAACATCAGTAATAATGAGGTCAGGAATATATTTATTAGCTTTCTCCAAGCCTTCAAGACCGTTTTCCGCTTCTTTAATCTGGTATTCATTTTTCAGCTCATTTTTTAAGTAGGTCCTTAACTCCACATTGTCCTCTACAATGAGAACCATCTTTTTATTTACAGCTTTATTTTCCCTTATTAATTTATCCCCATCTAAATTTACTTCTTGTGATTCAGAATATTCATTGATTGGATTTTTATTGGTCCTATTAATATTTTGAATGTTTAAATGTGAATAGCCCAACGGAAAATATATTTTGAATTGTGTACCGGCTTTCTCTTTGCTAGTCAATACTATTTTGCCTTTGTGTAGATCTATAAAACTCTTCACCATTTCCAGCCCAATACCTGTTCCTCCATAATACTGTTCATTCATTTCGTTGGCCTGATAAAATCGATCAAAAACCTTATCAATATTTTCTTCCTTTATTCCTAATCCTGTATCCTTAATTATAATTTCTATAACTTCGACCGGCTCCGTTTCATTTATCAGTGGAAGTACAACTAAATCTTGGGAGGCATTTATTTGTACGCTTATAGCCCCTCCTGTTGGTGTAGCTTTAAAGGCATTTGACAACAAATTAAAAACAATTTTTTCTAGCATCGACGGATCTGACCAGATTGAAATATCTTCATTATCATACTCTACCGATAACTCAATTTTGTTTAAAAGGGCCTCCTCCTCAAAGTGGCCTACCACTTCTTCAATAAAGGGGACTACATTTATTTGGGAAGCATTTATGGTCATTTTATTGAATTGTAGTTTCCTAAAATCCATTAATTCATTAATAAGCCTGGAAAGACGTTTTGCATTTTTATAAATAGTATTGAGCTTTTCTTTAATATCACTGGAAAATTGGGTATTCTCTTTTTCAATAATATCTTCCAGCGGCGATAGTATAAGGGTTAAAGGTGTTCTGAATTCGTGGGAAATATTCGTAAAAAATTGAATCTTTTTATCATTAAGTGCCTCGAACTGTTTGTGTTTTTCCCTTTCAAAACTCAATATTCTTCGCTCCTGAATCCTAATTTTAAGAAACCTGTAAACTATATAGCCAAGTAATAAGGTTAATAAAATATAACTTATAATGGCTAGTTTTGTAGCCCACCAAGCGGGAAGCACTTTAATACTCAAAGTAGTCGGGGTTTCATTCCAAATACCGTCATTGTTGGAAGCTTTTACCTTAAAGATATAATCTCCTGGAGGAATATTTTTGTAATTAGCGCTTCTATTTGTTCCTACAAAATTCCATTCCTTATCATATCCTTCCAAATAATAAG
Source organism: Arenibacter algicola (assembly GCF_000733925.1). NCBI lineage: Bacteria > Pseudomonadati > Bacteroidota > Flavobacteriia > Flavobacteriales > Flavobacteriaceae > Arenibacter > Arenibacter algicola. Next base: position 1,478,239 of record NZ_JPOO01000001.1, on the reverse strand, counting down.
CATATTGGTTGTTCTCGCTCCTTGTATAATTGGTGCCGACATAGCTTATAGTAAATACAGATTGGTCATGATTTAAAGTTATTTCTTCAGTTTTAGATATTACTTTTTTCAATGGAGAGTTTTCTGTACTTGGAGTTATTAATTCATTGGATATCTTAAAATCTGTAAAATAAACGGTTGGCTTCTCTTGGTTATATATTATTTTATCTGGGTTAAAATAATTTATGCCTTTGGAGTTTCCAAAAAACAGCACATTGTTATTATTTCTGTAAACCGAGTTGTAATTAAAACTATTGGATAGTAAACCATCCTTTTTATTAAAGTTGGTAAAGGCGTTATTTTTAATATCCAATCTTGATAATCCGGCATTTCCGCCAATCCATAATGCCCCTGAAGCGTCTTGGGTAATAGAAGATATACTTTCATGAATTAGACCATTATTTATATTATACCAATAAAGTGAATCATTGTCCATATTGTATCTATATAGCCCATTTCCCAAGGTTCCTATCCAAAGTTGCCTTTCTGTATCTTCAAATAGACTAAAAATTATATGTTCAGAGATCGGTTCAGCCAAGGTACTGTTGAGTTCATCATTTAAAGAACTCACTTGGAAAATGGGTTCATTACCCTTTTTAATTTTGAATACACCTGTCCTAGAGCCCAACCAAACATTGTCCTCATGATCTACCAGTACCTTACGAATGTTACCTCGATGAATATTAAAAGCTCGAAATTCCGGGCCATTATAATGTCTAAACAAGTTTTTGGAATAGGAGTATAAGCCAGTTGAGAAAGTACCAATCCATATGGTACCCTGGGAGTCTTCGGCAAAACTCATGATTCTATTGGATTTAAAAACGCTGTTAGGGGTATCCTTATTTATGTTTATAAAGGTTCTTTCGTTATGTTTTAATAGAAATAGTCCATAATTCCATGTGCCCACCCATTTATTATTTTTACTATCCACAAAAATAGTTTGAATGTCCAGGGCATAAAGTCCCTTGGCAATATCATTTTTTTGATCGTGTAAATTGGTAAACTTATTTTTAAGTGGGTCATATACATCTACCCCGCCGTCCAACAACCCTATCCATAACTTACCTTCTTGATCACTATCAATCGCAGTTACTGCATTGGAGTTCAATGAATTGGGCTGGGCCGGTATATTCTTAAAGGAACTAAATTTATTGTAATCGTTATCATACACATCAACACCTTTGTTATAGTATCCCAACCATATTCTATCTTTTTCATCAACGTATACGGTCCAAATGGAATTTGTCTTTAATCCATTTTGTTTTAGTTTATCATATTTATAGTTATTAATGGTCCCGGATTGACTATTAACTTCAAAAAGGCCATCATTTTCTGTACCGCATATGATTGTACCATTGGATTTTTCTGCCAATGACAATATCCTTTTTTCACTTATTGGGTATTTGTCAATTGTAAAGAGTCCTTTTTCATTTTCATATAATCTTAATACTCCTGAAGAAAACGTTCCGATCCAGACTGAGTTGTCTATAGCCACATGCATAGATTCAATAGAATTATCAATGGAATCAAAACCCCTTCCTATATCAAATTTTGCCAATTGAAGTTCTTCTTTATATGGGTCGAACGTCATTAACCCAAGATTCGTACCTATTAATACCCGTCCGGTGGGCAGTTTAACTATGGAGCTGATCAACAGCCCTTCATCTGATAATTTTCCAGTAAAAGGAATGAGTTCAATGGTTAAATCATTCTTATTAAATTTAAACAGTCCTTGGCCAAATGTCCCCAAAAGCAAGCTATCCTCATTATATTCTGCAATGGCATATATTGCCAACGCTCCAAAACTTTCTTGATTTGGCGACTCAATATTCTCGAATCTATCCAAATCCCTATTATACAAATTTATACCACGATCCGTTCCTACCCACAATCTATGCTGCACATCCTCATGAATAGAATTTACAACTGAACTATTAAGCGATTCGCTTGTAGAATTGAACTCTTGTTTATAATTTTTAAAGTCTATACTGTTATATCTAAACAATCCGTCCCCATAGGTACCAATCCATAAATATCCCGCATAGTCCTTAAAAATTGAGGTGATGCCATATTGAGTAATATCCTCATTGATGGTAACAAAATTATTATCATCAAGAACATCCTGGCAAAAACCGATTTGTAAGAACGAAAAAAAGAACAATACTATTGTGAAGAAAATTGATTTCATTCTTACAACGCACCATGTGTTCCTGATTTTAAATAAATAAAACATGGACTTCATTATTGAAACAGTTGTAACTAAGTGGCACATAAAGATTCTTTATTACATTTTAAGGTATTAAAATTTAGTTAGATAAGCTAAAATTTGCCTAGCAATCAACCATCTCCATACATATTAAATTAAGGTCTGGGAATTAATATTTAAGTGGTTTTAATTCTTCAATGCCCAGAACTAGAACTGATCCTACAAATTTAAAGGGTTGGGTATTATAAATAATGGTCAAGGAGATGTTTTCCCCAAAATTGATAGGCTTTGATTCAAATGTTTTATACTTCAAATACTGTCTCTGTCTAAATTTGAACAATCAGAAAGCTTAAATAGTTCAATTAAAAAATAAAATAACGAAAGATGAAAAACTTTAAATACATTACCATTGTATGTTTGGGATTATTAACAATGAGTTCATGTAAAATAACTAATAAGGGAGAATCCAAAAATGTAATTTTAGCAAAAGAAGTATTGTCGGAAGACGGTTTTTTAAATGCACCATTAGTTTCTGCAATTTACACGGCGGATCCCTCTGCGCACGTTTTTAATGATAGAATTTATATATATCCCTCCCATGATATAGAAAGTACCATTGTGGACGATGATTGTGGAAGTCAATATGGTATGCAAGATTATATAGTATTGTCTATGGATTCTATTGGTGGAAATGTCACTATTCACGATATTGCTTTGGACATTAAAGACGTGCCCTGGGCAACACGCCAATTCTGGGCGCCAGATGCAGCCTTCAAAAATGGAAAATATTATCTTTATTTCCCTGCGAAGGATAAGGAGGATCACTTTAGAATAGGCGTAGCTGTTTCCGATAAACCAGAAGGTCCTTTTAAAGCCGCACCTAATTATATTCAAGGAAGTTATAGTATAGACCCTGCTGTGTTTACGGATGACGACGGCAGCTCATATATGTACTTTGGAGGCATTTGGGGTGGACAACTGCAACGATGGGAGAACAATACTTACGAAGATTCCGATTGTTCCAAACAAGATAGAGGAAATCCCGAATCTCCGGCAATTCTACCGAGAATTGCCAAACTGACCGATGATATGTTAGCGTTTTCTGAGAGCGTAAAGGAAGTAGAAATACTTGATGAAGAAGGCAAGCCCCTATTGACAAAGGATAATGATCGTCGCTTTTTTGAGGCCTGCTGGATCCACAAGAAAGATGATGTATACTATTTGAGTTATTCTACTGGCGACACGCATTATATTGTTTACGCAACAAGTGATAATCCCTACGGCCCATTTACATATAAAGGTGTATTAAACAATCCTGTATTGGGCTGGACCAATCATCATTCTGTTGTTGAAGTCAATGGCAAATGGTATTTATTCTATCACGATATTCAACTTTCCAACCAAACCAATCTTAGAAATGTAAAAGTAACGGAATTGATACATAAATCGGATGGCTCCATTAAAACCATTAATACAATCCTAAAATAAAATAGAACCCCATTATATAATATAGCCAGTTAAAAGGAGGCTACCTTTCAGGGCAGCCTCCTTTTAAACAAAAAATATAATTTCCTTATTTAATTAATTTCCCTTTTGATAATCTTCCAAAAATTTAGCCAAACCACTATCTGTTAATGGATGTCTTAATAATCCAGTTATTGCGGACAGAGGTCCGGTCATAACATCAGAACCCAATTTGGCACAATTAATTACATGCATTGTACTTCTAATCGATGCTGCTAAAATTTGCGTTTTAAATCCGTAATTATCATAAATGGTCCGTATTTCATCAATAAGATTTAAGCCATCAGTTGAAATATCGTCCAATCTGCCTAAAAACGGCGAAACATAGGTAGCTCCCGCCTTGGCTGCAAGTAATGCCTGACCTGGAGAAAAAACCAAGGTCACATTGGTTCTAATGCCCTTATCAGAAAAATATTTACAAGCTTTAACACCATCGGCAATCATTGGTAATTTCACTACGATCTGCGGATGTAATGCGGCCAAGGCCTCACCTTCCTTCACCATATCTTCAAAATCGGTGGAAATTACTTCAGCACTTACATCACCATCTACCAAATCGCAAATTTTGCTGTAATGATTTATAATATTCGCCGTCCCTGTAATGCCTTCTTTGGCCATCAATGAAGGGTTGGTGGTAACCCCATCCAAAACCCCTAAGGCCTGTGCTTCAACAATTTCACCTAGGTTTGCCGTATCTATAAAAAATTTCATCTGTCTTTAATTTATTATTTTAATATTAAAAGAAACATCCCAGAACTGATTGTCAATAGTGCCGAAATCTCTTTATGCATGTTTTATATAACTTATTTTATACTGTTTTTAAGAATTCCAGTATTTCTTTACTAACCTTCTCGCCCGTGAATCCAAATTCCTCATCAAGCACTGTTGCCGGGGCGGAATACCCAAAATGATCCAATCCAAACACCTGGCCCTTATCACCTACGAGTCCAGCCAAATTAACCGGTAATCCAGCGGTTAATCCAAATTTAGGCTTGTCATGAGGAATAATACTATCCTGATATTCCTTGGTTTGAAGTCTAAACAGGCCTTCAGAAATAATAGAGACAATATTCACTTTAAAGTTGTTTTCTGCCTCTAATATTTCAGCTGCAGCTATTAAGGTGGCAACTTCCGAACCATTGGCAATTAACACCACATCAGGATTGTCTACTGCCTTTACCAAATACCCGCCCTTGTCCGAAGCCAAGGCTTCCTGATATCTTGATCCGTTGGAAGATGGTAAGTCCTTAATCCCCTGTCTTGATAAAATCAACCCGGTCGGAGTTGAATTATTTTCCAAGGCCATTTTCCATGCTATGCTTGTTTCCGCAGAATCTGCAGGGCGCAAAGCTAAAAAACTGTTCCTACCACTATGGTTCCTTAATTTTTCCAACAAACGCAATTGCGCTTCTTGCTCTATAGGTTGATGTGTTGGGCCATCCTCCCCTACCCTAAAGGCATCGTGCGTCCAAACATATTTTACGGGTAATTCCTGTATGGCACTCAAACGAATGGCAGGTTTCATATAATCCGAGAAAACAAAAAAGGTTGCTATTACAGGAATAATTCCACCGTGCAGGGCAATTCCATTGGCTACACATGCCATTGTCAGTTCTGCGACTCCCGCTTGAAGAAAAGCTCCACTAAAATCGCCCTTTTTAAGTACCTGCGTTTTCTTAAGGAAACCATCTGTTTTATCACTATTTGATAGATCGGCAGAGGATACGATCATATTATCTACATGGTCTGCCAAATAACTTAAAACGGCTGAGGATGCCGCTCTGGTTGCCAATCCTTCCTTATGCACTATTGAGGTAAAATCCAACTCCGGAAGTTTGCCCGAAAGGAAGAAATCCAATTTATCCGCCAATTCGCCATTATTCTTTCTCCAAGTGTCAATATCCCCTTTCTTTCTGGCAGCTCCCGCTATTTTTTCCTTTTTTATTTTTTTGTAAAAATCGCTTACCTCTTCAAATATATCAAAAGGATTTTCAAGATTTGCTCCTAAATTCAATAAGGTTTTTTCATAATCTGCGCCTGTATGCCCTATTGGCTGACCATGTAATTCACAATGACCTTCAAACATACTTCCATCGGCAGCAACTGCTCCTTTGCCCATAATGGTTTTACCAATTATCAGGGTAGGCTTTTCCGTTTCATTATTGGCATCGGTCAAGGCTTTTCTAATTGCATTATGATCGTGTCCATCTATTGTAACCACCTTCCACCCCCAAGCTTCATATTTTTTTGCAGTATCTTCAGAAGTAACTTCATCGGTAGCCGTGGATAACTGAATGTCATTGGAATCAAAGAACATTATAAAATTACTTAAACCCAAGTGGCCTGCAATTCTACCGGCACCTTGGGAGATTTCTTCCTGTATACCTCCATCTGAGATAAAACCATAGATTTTATGATTCATCCAATCACCAAAACGGGCTTGCAAAAATTTAGCGGCTATTGCCGCTCCTACCCCCATAGTATGTCCCTGTCCCAAAGGTCCCGAAGTATTTTCAACCCCCCTGGCCACATCAACTTCCGGATGGCCCGGCGTAATGGAGCCCCATTGCCTAAAATTAGCCACGTCCTCTTTTTTGTAATTACCCAAAAGATAGTATTGTGCATACATCAAAGTGGATAAATGACCTGCATCCATAAAAAAGCGATCTCTAAATGGCCAGGTCATATCCGATGGATCATAATTAAAGAATTCGGAATATAAAATGTGCATAAAATCCGCCCCACCCATGGGTCCGCCTGGGTGTCCGGAATTTGCCTTTTCTACCATGGCAACAGCTAATGCCCTAATGTTATCTGCAGACTGTTGGTCTATTTTCTTGTTCATTTTTATTGATTCTTTTTTAAACCTTTACAAATAAGGTATTCAATACTATTTGTGTGCCATTAAGTTACTTTCTCTTCCAAATACCTTCCATTTCTTCCAATGTTTTTCCTTTGGTTTCTGGAACAAACTTCCAGACGAAGAAAGCAGATAGAATACTCATTACCCCATAGAAAAGATAGGTCCCACCATTGCTAAATTCCATCATTGGGGGATAGGTTGAAGAAATAAAGAAGTTAGCCGACCATTGTGCCGCAACTGCAATAGCTACTGCCTGACTCCTAATTTTATTAGGAAATATTTCGGAAATAAGAACCCAGCAAATAGGCCCCCAGCTCATCATAAAAGAAGCCGTGTATATAATTATGAATATCAAGGTAGTAATACCTATAATACCTAAAAAAGCCAAGGTTGAAATGGCAATCATACCGATTGCCATTCCTATAGAACCAACAATTAACAGAGGTTTCCTTCCCCATTTATCAACCGTCATAATGGCCAAGACTGTAAACACCACATTTACCAAGCCCATAATTATTGTTTGCAACATGGACGCATCTTTTGCAGCTCCCATACTTTCAAATATACGGGGTGCATAATATAATGCTACATTTATACCTACAAATTGCTGAAAGAGCGATAATAATATGCCAATAATTATTACCGCTCTCCCATATGAAAATAATTTTGCTTTGGAAGTATCTACACTATTTTTAATGTCCTGAAGGATCTTTTTTGCCTTTTCCACCCCGTTGAATCGGGTAAGTATGGCCAAGGCTTTTGTATCATTATGTTGCAATGCCAGATACCTTGGAGATTCCGGCACAAAAAACATGAGAATCACAAAAATTGAGGCAGGTATGGCCTCCGAAGCAAACATTCTTCTCCATCCTATTTCATTTATCCACTCAATGGATTGGCCGTCGGCAATTCCCCAATTTACAAAATAAACCACCAGCATACCGAAAATTATAGCAAACTGATTTAAAGACACCAATTTTCCCCTAATATTGGCTGGAGCAATTTCCCCAATATACATTGGGCATACCGCAGATGCCAGACCTACACCGATTCCTCCTATAACCCTATAGAAATTAAACATCCAAAGTAAACCCATGGACGGTTCACCCTTTTCAAAAAATAAAAATTCAGGGTTTCCCGAGCCTAGGGCAGAAAGTAAAAATAAAATACCTGCAATGATCAAGGCGTATTTTCTACCATAGGCAGATGATACAAACCCTGATATAGCCCCTCCAATTATACAGCCTATTAATGCTGATGAAACTGTAATTCCATGTAAAAACGACCCTAATCCCTGGCTATCGATTAAAAATGCCTGGATCGATTTTTCTGCTCCTGAGATTACCGCTGTATCATAACCAAAAAGTAATCCTCCCAATGTTGCAACAAGTGTCACCACATAAATGAATGCTGTATTCTGCTTCATAATTTAAATATATTGATTGATAATGTTTTCAAACAACTCTTGTTTACCACTTTGCAGCCCAAGTTCACCATTTTCTTTCGCTATATCATACAAATCTGAAAGTTCTAATTTCCCAGACTCAAAATCTTCACCTTTTCCAGAATCAAATGAGCTGTAGCGTTTCTCCCTTAAAACCTTATATGCCGAAGAAGTTAAAATTTTGTCGGCTGTAATCAAAGCTCTAGCAAACGTATCAGCACCTCCAATATGGGCGTGAAATACATCTTCCATATCGGTGGAGTTTCTTCTGATTTTTGCATCGAAATTTACTCCCCCTCCTTGTAAACCTCCAGCTTCCAGGAAGACCAACATCGCCTCGGTAGTCTCTTGGATGTTGTTGGGAAATTGGTCCGTATCCCAACCGTTCTGGTAATCGCCCCTATTGGCGTCAATACTTCCCAACATTCCAGCTTTGGCTGCCACAGCCAATTCATGTTGCATAGTATGCTGTGCCAAAGTAGCATGATTGACTTCAATATTCATTTTAAAGTCTTTCTCCAAGCCATATTCTTTTAAGAATCCAATCGCTGTTGCTGCGTCAAAATCATACTGATGCTTCATGGGTTCCATTGGTTTTGGTTCAATAAAGAAAGTCCCATTAAAACCTTGAGCTCTTGCGTAGTCTTTTGCCATAGACAAAAATTGTCCCATATGATCTAATTCCCGGCCCAAATCTGTATTTAATAATGACATATAACCTTCACGGCCGCCCCAAAAGACATAATTTTCACCATCCAGTGCAATGGTTGCGTCCAATGCCAATTTTACTTGCCCACCAGCTCTGGCTACCACATTAAAATCCGGATTTGTGGCGGCACCATTCATATACCTGGGATTGGAAAAACAATTTGCCGTTCCCCATAATAATTTGATGCCCGTATCTGCTTTCTTTTCTTTTAAATATTCAGTAATAGTTGCCAATCTTCTTTCTGATTCGGCAAAAGTTGAGGCTTCCTGAATCAAATCAAAATCATGAAAGCAAAAATAATCAAATCCCATTTTTGATATAAATTCGAAGGCTGCATCCGCTTTATCCTTGGACGCTTGAATAGGATCTGAAGCTTTATCCCACTCAAATCTTTGGGTTCCAGGTCCAAAGGGGTCGGAACCTTGTCCACAGAAAGTATGCCAATATGCTATGGCGAATTTAAAATGTTCGCTCATGGTTTTTCCTGCGACCAGCTGTTTGGGATTGTAATACTTAAATGCCAATGGATTGTCCGATTCTTTTCCTTCAAATCTGATTTTATCTATTCCTTGAAAATATTCCTTTGTTGCCATAACTTATTATTATTTACTGTTTAATATCATTTGGAGTTCATGTTTTCCATTTGGAAATGCCTTTTAAAAGGGCTCTGTAATCATTTACAGAGCATATTACATCGACGATATCGGGATTATATTCTCCTAGACAGCGCACCAAGGGGTATGTTTAATTTGCAACCAAAAGTATTTTAAAAGGAAATTCTTTATTAGCACAAATGGGGATATAAATAATAAACTTGAAGCGATACTGTGACAAAAGGGACAAGCTTACATCAATATTGGCTATATTGTAAAGTCTTTGCTTCGTCTATGCCTTCAATTCTGAAGACGCTAAATGTTATCTTTACAGTTATAAAATTGACGGAAGTTTTTTCGGTTACTTTACATCGTATTAAGGCACTTAGTAAGAATATAGGAGAAAAACTACGAAAAGGCTTTAGTGAAGTCCAAAACCTAAGTACTGTAATACGGCTGGAATAGGACAATCATTGGTAATTGCATCAGAAGTGGCTTTCATAATCTGGAATAATAGTATTCTGGAATCCATTATACTATGGATTTTATTCATTGTTCAAATTTCTTAATTTTACTAATTTGTCTTAATTTCAGTATTTATAGTTCTATTAAATATAGTTTCCGTATGAAATTTTTACCGTTAACAATACTGCTTTACATTCTAACGACGTTCCAGATACATAGTCAAAATTTGGACGGATACAAACTTTGGTTACGTTACAACCTGATTGAGAATTCGGAGATTTTACGCAGCTATTCAAAGTTGGGAAATCCTGCCTATTTATCTCAAGGCAGTGAAATAATGCAAAATGCAAAGAACGAACTTTCAGTTGCCCTTGGGCAAATGCTGGGCAAATCACCTACTTTCTCAAATTCTATAGGTCCAGATAATGCTTTGGTCGTCGCATTAGCCCAGGATTTACCAAAAGATTTGGCACAGAAATTTAATGATGATTTATCCAATCTCAATAATGAAGGATTTCTACTTAAATCGGTCAATTATAAAAATAACAGGATTACAATCGTAACTGCAAAGAAAGAATTAGGAATTCTATATGGCGTTTTTAGGCTATTGAATTTAATGCAAAGCAACCAAGATCTGAATGCGCTCGATTTGTTAGATAGTCCTAAAATAAAAATAAGAATGTTGAACCACTGGGACAATTTAGACCGTACGGTTGAACGTGGGTATGCAGGATTCTCCTTATGGGATTGGCAGAAATTACCAGAATATATAGACCAACGTTATATTGATTATGCTCGTGCCAATGCCTCTATTGGTATAAATGCTACCGCATTGACCAACGTTAATGCGAATGCCCTAGTCCTCACACCTATGTATTTAAAGAAAGTGCAAGCCCTGGCCGAGGTTTTTAGAGGTTACGGAATAAAGGTATATTTAACTGCACGTTTTTCTGCACCTATTGAAATAGGCAATTTAAAAACAGCTGATCCACTGGATAAGGAGGTAAAAAAATGGTGGAAGGACAAAACTTCTGAGATATATAAAATAATTCCAGATTTTGGAGGATTTTTAGTCAAAGCTAATTCTGAAGGGCAACCCGGACCTCAAAATTATGGTCGCGATCATGTAGATGGCGCCAATATGATGGCGGAAGCATTGGAACCCTTTGGTGGTAATGTAATATGGCGGGCATTTGTATACTCTGAACATGAAGAAACAGATCGTGCCAAACAGGCTTACGATGAATTTGTTCCTTATGACGGAAAATTTAAGGACAATGTTTTGGTTCAAGTAAAGAATGGGGCTATTGATTTTCAACCTAGGGAACCGTTTCATCCTATGTTCGGCGCTATGCCAAAAACTCCCCTGATGATGGAATTTCAGATTACCCAAGAATATTTAGGTTTTAGTACCCACCTGGTATATCTCCCAAAATTATTTGAGGAAGTCTTGGAGGCGGACACCTTTAAAAAAGGAAAGGGAAGCACAGTGGCCAAGGTCATTTCCGGCAGTCTACATGGCAATAAGCTTACTGGAATGGCCGGAGTTGCCAATATTGGTACGGATATCAATTGGACAGGACATCCGTTTGCACAAGCTAATTGGTACGGGTTTGGCCGTTTGGCCTGGAATCCTGAATTAAGTTCTGAAATAATAGCTGAAGAATGGTTAAGGGCTACCTATAGTAATGATAAAGGTTTTTTGGAACCTATAAAGGAAATGATGCTTACCTCCCGTGAAGCCGTAGTAAATTATATGAACCCTTTGGGCCTACATCATCTTTTTGATACCGGTCACCATTATGGACCCGGCCCTTGGGTAGACGATTTAGGTAGACCAGATTGGAATCCCGTTTATTACCATAAAGCCGATAGCAAAGGAATAGGTTTTGACCGTACACCAACCGGCAGCAATGCCACGGAACAATATGCCGAGGAAGTGGCGAAACTTTTTAATGATCCCAACAGAATCCCTGAGGAATATTTGTTGTGGTTCCATCATCTTCCTTGGAATTACCAATTAAGAAATGGTAAGACCCTATGGGATGGATTGGCGTTAAAATACCAGCAAGGCGTGGATCAAGTAAGGGGGATGATTACTACATGGGCAAATGTAAGGCCTTATTTAACGGAAGGTGAATTCAATGAGGTGAACATGCTTCTTCAAATACAGCTAAAGGAAGCCAAATGGTGGCGTGATGCTTCTTTGTTATATTTCCAAACTTTTTCCCAAAAATCATTACCTGATGGTGTAGAAAATCCAGTGGAAACATTGGAATACTTTAAATCGCTTAAATTTCCATTTGCTCCTGGAATTCGACCACGATGGGATTAAAACCTGTTACGGCTAAAAGAGGTTCTTATTATGGAAGTTTTTAATGGAAATAGATATTATTTCTTCTAATTAGACAACATGATATAATATAAATATAATGTTCCGAGCAATTCTATATATGTTTTTTGAATAGAATTACAGGATTTATACTATTTGGGCTTTTGCAATCCTTTGAAAGAAGATAGTTTTAGAGTTGCAACAAGTTTAATATGGATTGCTTCAATTGTTATAATTTGTCCTAGTCGCATATAGTACATTTATACGCTAGATAAATTCAATAACAGTTTAAAAAACGGTATAGACATGTTCAGTACAAAAGCCCATTTTTTCAGTAATCTGCAAGTCCTTAAAAAAAAAATTATGCCCCTTGTGGTATTTTTAATTCTCGTAGGTTGCTCGGAACTGGATAAAAAGCAAATTATTGAAAAAAAAATATCCTTAAAAAGTGCATTCCAACACCAATTTTTAATTGGTGCAGCAATTAATGAAAATCAAATTTTAGGTAGGGATTCGTTGGCCCAAAAATTAATACGAGGAGAATTTAATAGTATTTCTCCCGAAAATTGCATGAAATGGAAATTTCTCCATCCTAAAAAAAATACGTTCTTCTTTGAAACATCAGATAAATTTGTTGCCTATGGCATTGATAACGATATGTTCATTATTGGCCATACCCTCGTATGGCATAGCCAGTTAGCCCCGTGGGCAGCCATGGTAGATAATAAGGAGGAATTATCCAATAACTTAAAAAACCATATTACCACAATTGTTGGCCGCTATAAAAGTAGGATCAATGGTTGGGATGTGGTCAATGAAGCGTTAAACGAAGACGGTACTTTAAGGGAATCCGTATTCTTAAAAGTTTTGGGCGATGGCTATTTAAGTGACTCCTTTAAATGGGCAAAGGAAGCCGATCCATCAGCTGAATTATATTATAATGACTACAACTTGTGCAATAAGGAGAAAAGGGATGGCGTCATAAAATTGGTGAAAAACTTACAAGAAAACGGTGCCGAGATAGATGGTATTGGCATGCAAGGCCATTGGAATTTGGAGGGGCCCAGTTTGGAAGATATAGAGGCTAGTATTTTGGCCTATTACAACCTTGGATTAAAGGTCATGATTACTGAACTGGACATAACGGTTTTGCCTAATCCCAATGATTTGGAGGGTGCAGAGGTGAACCAACATTTTGAAAATAGTGCATTTATGAACCCATACCCTGCTAAACTTCCTGACTCTATTTCAATAAAATTGGCAAAGCGTTATCAGGATATTTTTAAATTATTCAAAAAACATAGTGAAAAGATAAGTCGGGTAACGTTTTGGGGTGTAAATGACAACCAGTCCTGGCTTAACAATTGGCCGGTTAAAGGAAGAAAAAATTACCCATTGTTATTTGATCGGGACTACCAACCCAAGGTGGCTTACGACAGTGTAATTAACATTATAGTAAATTCACAAAAGAACCCAATAAACTAAAAAGTTATCTCGAGCCTTTTAAGAAGAGTGTTACCGATGAAAGTACTCTTATAAAATAACAAGGAAAAAATTAATAACCATGAAAACACTTCAGGCTTTTATAATATTCATTGTATTGACCGTTTCAGCTACAAGTGTCGCGCAAGTTGAGTTACCGGAAATTATCAGAGATAGCATGATTCTTCAGCGTAATGCCAAAATCAAAATTTGGGGTTGGGCTTCGAGCGGGGAAAATATTTCAGTAAGCTTTCATGGAAAAAAAATTAAGACTGTTGCATCGACCGACGGAGAATGGAATGTAGAGCTACCCAAGATGAAAGAGGGTGGACCCTATACCATGATTATCAAAGGTAAAAATGAAATAACATTGAACAATATCCTTTTAGGTGATGTTTGGCTGTGTGCTGGTCAATCCAACATGGTGCATCAGTTGAATATTCACGATGTTACTTATGCCGACGAAATAAAAAATGTGAACTATCCCCAAATACGGCATTTCAAAATCCCCACCCTGACAGAATTAGCCGGACCAAATAGGGATGTTAAAGGGGGCTCATGGCAATCAGCAGTTCCTCAAGAAATTCGGCCTTTTTCTGCAGTCGCTTATTTTTTTGCAAAAAAAATATATAACAAAAACAAAGTGCCAATTGGCCTTATAAATGCCAGCGTGGGTGGCACACCAATAGAGGCGTGGACCAGCGAGGAAGGTTTTCAGAATTTTCCTGAAATTTTAGAGACCATCAGGAAAAACAAAGACACGACCTATATAAATAGTTTAACCGCAATAGATTCCAATCAAGAAACTGGAGCTCGTTTTAAAATCACTGATAAAGGTCTTATAGGACCTTTAAAATGGTACGAGAAGGATTTTGAGCCCCAAAATTGGCGTAGCATCAATATACCAGGATATTGGGAGGATCAAGGAGTCAGGGATCTAAATGGGGTAGTCTGGTATAGAAAGGAGATAGAAATACCTGTAAATATGGCAGGAAAGGAAGCAATGGTGTTCCTCGGCAGGATCGTAGATGCCGATAAACTGTACATTAATGGTATTGATATTGGCAATACAAGCTATCAATATCCTCAGCGAAGATATAGTGTACCAAAGAATATATTAAAACAGGGGAAAAATATTTTTGTGGTAAAAGTGACAAATTATTTTGGCAAGGGTGGTTTTGTACCCGACAAACCCTATTATGTTTTTGCGGAAAAGGACACAGTGGATCTTAAAGGGTATTGGAAATACAAAGTGGGAGAAGTATTTGCACCTCCCTCCCCAGAAACTGTTGGGAGCCGAAGCTTTAACCCACAAAATGAACCTACTGCTCTTTACAATGCTATGGTAGCGCCATTTACAGAGCTATCCATAAAAGGAATACTGTGGTACCAAGGCGAAAGTAACTCTGGTAATCCAGGAGCTTATGCCAATCTATTACCTGCTTTTATAAGGGATTGGCGAACACAATTCAATAATGCCGATCTACCTTTTATTTATGCACAATTACCCAATTATATGGAGGTAAACTATTTACCTTCCAGGAGCAATTGGGCGGAGTTTAGGGAATCCCAGTTAAAGGCTCTTACCACCCCCAATACTGCCATGACGGTAAATATAGATTTAGGGGAATGGAACGATATTCACCCTGATAACAAAAAAGATGTTGGGGAACGCATGGCCTTGGCTGCCTTAAAACTTGCTTACGGTGAGGATATCGTCTATTCAGGTCCCATATACAAGGAACACGAAATTGATGGCAACAAAATTATTATTTCATTTATGCATGTTGGAGGTGGCTTAGTAACTAATGATAGTCAGGAGTTAGGAGAATTTGCCATTGCAGGTGAGGATAAAAACTTCGTTTGGGCAAATGCCGAAATCCGAGGGAATAAAGTCATCGTTTGGAGTGATGAGATTGTTAACCCACAATACGTTCGTTATGCATGGGGGGATAACCCAGATAATCCAAACCTGTATAACCGAGAAGGTCTACCAGCT
The DNA here is from genome assembly GCF_000733925.1 of Arenibacter algicola. Classification (NCBI taxonomy): domain Bacteria; kingdom Pseudomonadati; phylum Bacteroidota; class Flavobacteriia; order Flavobacteriales; family Flavobacteriaceae; genus Arenibacter; species Arenibacter algicola. The sequence continues at coordinate 1,462,583 of NZ_JPOO01000001.1, read as the reverse complement.
TCCCCATTTAGGATTGAATAACTTTAATGGCAAAATGCTTTTAATCGAGGGAATTAATTTATCACAAAAAGTATAATTATATGACGGTAAGGAATTTTCTATACTTAACTATGGTCTTTTGGACGTTAACGATCAGTTCCCAAAACTCGAAAGAAGCAAGGGACAGTATTAATCGATATACCCAGCTCGATTTTTTGAATATGAAAGAAAAGCTAGGCATAAAAATTGATAATAGACCTGGTCCCTCTGGTAACCCAGATAATCCCAACGCTGCAAATACCAATGAGGCCCTAGTAAAACCTTATAACATACCTAACCCCTTAATAACCAAAAAAGGCAAGAGGGTAACAACTAAAGAGGAATGGTGGAAAATACGCAGAGGCGAAATTGCCAATGATTTTGAAAGAGAAATGTATGGTTTTTTGCCAACAATACTTCCAGAAGTAACTTGGACCGTGAAGCAGGAAAAGGATACTATGATAGGCCCTTATCCGGTTAGAGAAAAGCACTTAATAGGTAAGGTGGATAATTCGACCTATCCAGAAATCGATGTTAAAATTGAACTACTTATAGGCATTCCAATGGCTGATAACGGTCCTGTACCGTTGGTAATGGAATTTGGTTATATCCAATGGCCTTTCGGCACTCCTCCTGCCGAACCAAAAAGTTATTTTGCATCCCCATATGAACCACGTTGGAAACAACAGTTAATTTCGCAGCATTGGGGGTATGCCATTTTAGTACCCAGCAGTATTCAAGATGACAATGGTGCTGGACTTACTTCAGGGATAATTGGTTTATTAAACCAGGGACGGAATAGAAAGCCAGAAGATTGGGGCGTACTTCGTGCCTGGGCCTGGGGTGCAGGAAAAGCACTAGATTATTTTGAAACCGACCCAACGATAGATGCAAGAAAAATAGCTATTGAAGGAACTTCCAGATACGGCAAAGCTGCTTTGGTCACTATGGCATTTGATCAGCGATTTTCCATGGCGTTTATTGGATCGGCCGGTGCGGGAGGGTCTTCTCTCTTGAGAAGAAATTTTGGTGAAATGACTGAAAACTTAGCTTCCTCTGGAGAATACCACTGGTTTTGCGGAAACTTTATTAAGTATGCAAGCACACTCACTGTTACCGATCTTCCAGTCGATGCCCATGAATTAATTGCTCTATGCGCACCAAGACCTGTCTTTATAAGTGCTGGATCGGCACTGATCGAGGGTAATTGGGTAGATGCAAAAGGTATGTTTCTTGCAGGTGTACATGCATCCCCAGTTTATAGACTTCTTGGTAAAAATGGGCTTCATACTAATAAATTTCCATTAATGGGAAATGCCCTTACTACTGGAGAAATAGCCTATAGGCAACACGCCGGAGGACATAGCACCGGACCAAATTGGAGTACGTGGATCGCTTGGGCCCACAGATATTGGGATTAACATTAAAGCGAAATAAATATTTCAAAACAGCTAATTATCCAAAATCAATATCAATTGTAATAAATATTGCTAACTCTTTAATAGGCTAGACCGGAATTTGAAGGACATCAGAACTTCCCTCAAAACAAATATTAAAAAATCCGCTCAGCAAATCTTCCCGGATTAATTAAAGTAATTTATTTGTGATTTTTCCGCTCAATAAGGCCGGCCATTCTTGGGCCGTGCTTAATGTAATTCAGATCTATTGTGTTATTCCGGAATCTGGGCATATCCTATAAGTTAAATGATTATTATTAATTGTTACATTACACACCAACTAACAAGGGGTTCTTTATTTCGCAATTATACGCTGCGGACCTGGACTTTAATAATTCACGGATTTTTAGGGCATAGGAACAAATTAATAAACTTTCGCGGTCAAGTAAATAATTGCATAGATACGTTGTCATATCTAGGACACTTGGGATTAAATAACAAAAAAAGGCAATTATTTAAAATAACTACCTTTTTAGTTTCTCCAATAAAATCATCAATACTCATTTACTAAAAATCCACCAGATCTCTGAAATTATTTGTTGATGTTAATCCTGTAATTCTCCAGTAAAATCTTCACTTACATCGCGTCCAGCTAAACCATCGGCTGCCCCTTTATAAGCAAGTTTTCTATTGTAATTTGCATCCCATAGATTGGGTGATTCATCAGGAAGCCAAAATTCGTGCTCCTGCTCATTATCCGAAATACCCCAAATGGTTATCCCATATTGCTGAGCCGATGGGATATGTTCAATATACTTTTCTATGATAAAGCGATACATTTCGGCTTGTGCTGCCAACTGATCATTGGTGGGTGAGTTTGTCCCTAATCTTACGTCCAACTCTGAAATCTTGATCAATTTACCGCTAGCAGCCAATTTCTGGAACATTTGAACTATTTTATCTTTATCACTATCATAGGATACATGCATTTGTGTACCAATACCATCAACTGTAGCACCTTGACTCTCTATGTACTGTGTATACTGAATTAAACCATCACATTTTTCCAAACTGTACTCAAGGTTATAATCGTTGATGAAAAGTTTGTCCGTTGGGTTTCCGTATTGTCGGGCTAGTTTAAATGCCGTAACAGCGTAATCTTCACCTAGGTATTTTACCCAGTAGAATTCATCATCGGCCAATTCGGGAATATTTCCATCTCGAAGTGAACCTCCTTCTTTCATTGGTTCATTTACAACATCCCAAGCATGTACATCGCTTTTATAGTGCCCCACCATTTTTGAAATCCAATCTTCCATAGCAGCACCTATAATTTCTTTTTTTTCCTCCTCCGTTTTCTCAACAATAGTAGGGCCTGAACCCCCACCAGTTTCTCCAGAAGTTAATACAATATCATCTATATAATAAGTCGCAGCTGCCTCTCCAAAATCGAAAATAAATTTTGTTTTATCATCAGTTGATGGGATTACAGTTCTTGTTACCTGAGTCCAAGTTGTGCCTACATTAATACCTCCATAGTAGTCTCCAGCATAATCGGCATTTTGTATCTCAAATTGCAAAATTACGGAGCTTGTAGCCTTGACCCAAAAAGTACAGGTATACTCTGTTCCGAGTTCCAAGGGTTGATCAAATGTAAACACTTGTTGTGCTTCCCACGCATTCGCCGCCGTCGGGTTTGTCAATACCATAGCATATCCTGTATCCCCAAAACCTTCTCCTTCGGCCGATACCGCTCTTGAGGAGCCATTTCCGTAACCTCCCCAACCATCCAGGGTACCTCCTTCAAAGTCGCCATTGGTTATTAAATTAACGAAAGTAGGTTCAGCATCCAAATCTACCACTTGTATATTGTCTACATCAATTAAATAGGTTACTCCATCCAAATAACCCATATCAAAGAAAAACTTGAAAGTATTCCCGGTAAAGTCGTTCAGTGTTATTTTAACCTGTTGCCATTGCGAAGTGGTATCAAACGCTTCGGTCCAGTCCCCCCCGGTAGCATACCAATCTTGCCATGGATAGTTATTTTCCAATCCTTCAAATGATATACGTCCTTTACCAGGTTGATCGGATTTTACATAAAATGAAATTTCATAGGTATGACCACTGACAATAGTTATATCTGGAGTTCCAAGTTGTAGATCCCATGGATTTGAGGTTCCGCTTGCGATCATTTGAACCGCTTGTGAACTACTTGATAGCCCTTCACCCTCGACCACAGAAATTGCGGAATTCCAAGATCCTCCCCAACCGTCAAGTGAACCGTCTTTTAATCCCGAAAGATCAAGGGAATTGGCGCCACTTGAACCAGGGATAACAGTTGGAGCAATTAAACTGTTTAAATAACTTGCATTTTGATTTTGATGCCATACCAAAGTATGACCGAATACACTTAATCCGGCTTCCTTCGTTTTAGCAATGAAGGCATCAACATTTCCGAAATTTAATTCTCCCTTAGAATTTACCATTGGGCCATGTTTCATGGCATAACCAACAGTAACTTCATCAAAATTAGCATCTGTTAAACCTCTGTAGGTGGCATCATTAAGATACAGGTCAAGCCCAATGCCCGTACCAAGAACAAAATCCGTGTACGTATTTAATGCCTCGTACCTGGTAATTTTTTCAGCGAGTTCCAAGGGCAGTTCCGCTACCGTTACCTTGCCTTTTTCAGCATCTTCTGTCCAATCCATCATTTGATCGTCGCAGGACCAAAAAATCATGGGCGAAAGAGCCATAATGGTTAATATTTTTTTGTAGTTCATTTTTCTTTTTTTTATAAGTTTAAAATCTTCTATTTTTTAGGTAAACTAACTAAAGATTATAGTCGTCGGCTATTATAAGTTTATTCAGGAAAATCGGTAGTGGTCGGGACTTCCAAGGATACAATTCTCCAGTTATCAGTGTACACATTTACTGAGGTGGCTGCAGATGCAAATTCCACTTCACTACTACCTCCAGTTATATCACTTAATTTAATGTCCGAGTTGTTAAAGAATATTCCGAAGTTTTTATAAGTTGCTCCTTCGCGGTATGCCAGCAAATCTTCAAAGGTGTATTCGCCATCCGAAAAATTATAGAATTCCGTAAAAGGAACTGTTACCGTCGTCCAACCATTGGTTTGAAAAGCTTTTACTTTACCATCAACTATCCATGGTACGTAATTATAAGCGCCACCGCTCCATTCTCCACCGTTAAAATTATTTATTAACAGTATTTGCAAGTATCCGGTATTTGCCCAAGGTTCCGGAACATATATGTCAAATTGAAAGGCCACTTGATCTAAAGGGGTTGAAGCTGCAATAAAAGGGGTTATTTGACTACGCCAATTATCCACATCATTACCTGCCGTCCATACCTCTGAATTTCGATTTGTTGCTGCAGCAAAAGAGGCAATTCTAGATGGCCGATGCGGAGCATAAATTCCTTGTGAAACATTTCCAACTCCAATTGAAGTAGATTCTATGTCTACATCTTTAATCATACTATTTCCTGCATCCCAAAATCCATGAACACCATTGCCATCAAAATCCAATATAACTCCCTTTTTGAAGTTAAAATAGGATGGTGAATATGCACCACCATTGGCACTTTCTATAAATAAGGAACCGCCGTTCTCTGAAACTCCCTCGGGAACGGTTACCATAAAGAACTCACCGTCTTCTTCATCATAGCTAATCCCATTTGTAACAGCGATATTGCCTGGAAATACAACTTTATTCACTTCTATCAATCCAGTACCATAAACGGTGATTTCTTCACCTGGATTAGGCAATGTATTGGAAATGCTTGTTATAGTTGGTGCCGATGACCTAATTTCAAAAGAGAAAATTACTTCATTGGTATCATTTGCCAAACGTATGGTATTGCGAACACTTTCATCTGCATCAACAGTTGGCGTGTCAGCTGAAATACTGATCAACATTGAATTATCCGTCACATATACCGGATTAAAATAGGTAGGATATCCATTTATATAGGCTTTTTTAAGTCCTGCAAAACCATAACCTTCAATGCGCAACAATTGTCCCAAACGACCAAAGTTCACTTGCCTGTCCGGAACTGATGAATTAACGTCTTCCAGAAATACTTTGCTAATGGCAATCGCACCACCTTCAGAATCATTTTCTTCACATGCCGCAAAAAGTATGGAAGCCAATATCAGAACCACGATTGTTAAGGATGTACAGTGTTTTTTAATTAATATATATTTTATCATATCAAATTAATTTTAATTATTATTGTTTTTTCTCCAATCCTTAGAACAAGTCAGTTATTCTTTCCTCCGTAAATTCATATGGTACAGGAGCATCCTTTAGTAAAGGATTTTGCACAACCTCTGATTCTGGATAAGGTAGAAAGAATATAGACCTATCAATCACTCCTATAGACCGTGTACTGGGATCAACAGTTTCATCAACTGTTACGGTATTCGTTTCGGAATCATAGTTAAAAGGTGTAATGGTTCCCCTATCTTGAGCAATAATGTAATTGATAACCTCTTGTTCCTGGTAATAGGAGCGCCTTACGAGATCAAACCAAAATTGCCCTTCCATACATAATTCCACCCTTCGTTCATGGATGATATCATCATACGTTAGAGACGTTTTTTCTTCAAGACCAGCTCGGGTACGAAGTTGATTTACATAAATTAAGGCATTGGCATCTGCGGTACTTGTGTTATTGCCTAAAACCGCTTCGGCATAATTTAAATGCACCTCTGCCAAACGAATCATATAAGTATTCAAGGCAGAATTCATACGAGTTATACTGGCGTTATCTTTATTTGAACCTACCACACCTTTTTTAACTGTAAGAAAATCATTGGGGTGATCTACAGTGTAACCACCATTTGCTACATTAATGTTGGGGTAGAAATCCTCATTGCCCATCCAAGTGGCCTCGCGACGTTGATCATTAGTCTCATATTCCTTTAACACATCATAAGATGCTCTTGTCCAATATCCCCATGCAGCATCATCCCCAGTAATATCCGAACCTAAAGCAAAAAAAGCTTGGTGCATATTATTAACACCATAATCTCCATTGGGAACCCATTGTAATGCAAACAATGATTCACTATTATTATTATTTTCTATCCTGAATAAATCGGCATAATCGTCCATTAAAACGTATGGGCCTTCCGTAAGAACCTTATCTGCAGCTTTTCTGGCCAAATCCAGATATTCCTGATTTCGGGTGCCACTGTTTGGATTATCACTTAAACCGGCATAGGAAAGATAAACTCGCGATAACATACCAAATGCACTATAACGGGTTAACCTACCTGCCTGACCGGATTGTTCAGGAAGGTATTTTGCAGCATATTCCATATCGCGTATTGCAAATTGATACACGTCTTCGATTGGATTTTTATTGACTATAGGATTGCTGACCAATTCTGCAGGATCGGTAGAAATAATTGCATCGCCCCACAACGAAGCCAAATACCAATAAGCTGTTCCTCTCATAAAACGTGCTTCAGCTATATAGGCCTGTTTTGCACTTTCATCAACCGTACTGGCCGTTATCCCATTTATAACGTTATTGGATTGTTGAATAACATTGTAGAATGATGACCAAGCTTCAACCAACGGCCCTGTCAGTCCTGTCTCATTTAAATCACTGAATGGGTAAATGTAATCGGAGAATGGTGCATACAAGTTGTAAGAACGGCCATCTCCAAGTCCATAATAGAATTTAGAATTAAAATCGAACCACACCTTATTATAAAGGGGTGCGGTTGCCGCTCTAAAATCGTCTTCTGAATTATAGAAATTATCTTGAGTAACCAAATCTTCCGGTTCTACCTCTAAAAGATTGCTACAACTCGTACAAATAAGGACAAACGTCATTATAAGACCAGTATAAATTATTTTTTTAGTTTTCATAGTTATAGTATTTTTTTTTAGAATTTAACATTTAATCCAACTGTTATTATACTAGGTGACGGATAACGGCCATTATCGATACCTGTTAAAAGAGCATCTTGATTGATAGATCCTACTTCCGGATCATAGCCAGAATACTTGGTAAATGTCAATACATTCTGCATGTTGGTATATACTTTGGCATTTTGTAATCCGAACTTGGCAATCCAGTCCTGTGGTAGGTTATAGCCAAAAGAAATATTCTTAATTCTTACATAGGAGCCATCTTCTACAAACCTATCGCTAAAGCGGAAGTTGGATTCCGAAGCTGCCGAAGAACCGGCAATTCTAGGCATGTATTTATCGCCTCCCACAATTTGAACATTACGATAGTCGTTGGGTCCGTTAGGGTTAATTAGACCCAATTGGGCATAACCCAAGGCAGTTTCAAATAAATTTGTATTACCACGAGGGTTTTCCAAGAAACGCCTCTGATAATTTACTACATCATTCCCGTACGAGCCCGTTAACAATATATTTAGCTCCAACCCTTGATACGTAAAGGAGTTCCCTACACCAAAAGTGAAATCTGGAGCAGGATTACCAATGTATTGTAGATCATTCTCATCTATCACTCCATTTTTATCCTTATCGTCGAACATATAGTCACCTATCCACATGGCATTTTCACCAATAGTGTTTACCTCGGTTGGTAATGCTGTTGGAACTATTTCACCTGCCTCGTTTTTATAATAGAAATCTGTAGCATCCTCAAATCGACCTATAACCTTATACCCGTAGAACTGTCCAATGGGTTCCCCGACGGCGGTACGTGTTACTATGGAAATATCTGAACCTTGTTGAAGCGTTTTACTTAGTATGGACGATTCATTAACCAATGATAACACCTTATTTCTGTTCATAGAAAAAACAAAATTGGAACGCCAAGAAAAATCCTTTGTATCTGCATTCACAGTATTTAGTGTTAATTCGATTCCCTTATTTTCAAGGGATCCAATATTTACTTGTGGTGGTGTTGTTGATCCTATACCTGCAACACCAACATATCTTGGCAGGGGTTTTTCCAGTAGTAAATCTTTTGTTTCTTTATAATAAACATCCACTATAAACTCTATACGGTTATTAAAAAGATTAAGGTCCAAACCAGCATTACTGGACGAAGTAGTTTCCCATTTTATATCCGGGTTTGCTGTATTTGCAGCTAGCAAACCAGGTCCGAAAGTAGTTGGTGAAGCTGAGTAAATAGGGGTATAAGCGTAGTTAGGTGCATTTTGATTACCAACAGCTCCCCAACCTAAACGCAGTTTTAAATTATTGATCACATCATTTTCCTTTAGGAAATTTTCATTGGATATTTTCCAGGCAAAGGCAGCTGAAGGAAACCAGCCCCAACGATTATTTTTACCAAATTTGGAAGATCCATCCCTTCTCAATGTGCCTGTTAAGAGGTATTTGTCGTCAAATGAATAGAACATTCTACCGAAATAAGAACTAATACTACTTTTATTACTGGCATTGGAGTTCCTAGCAGTTGTAGCGTCTCCTGCATTTAAATCGGTAGAACCATTAGTTATAAAGCCAGATCGATATCCTGTTAAGTTATCCCACTTGGATTCCTGCATTTCTTGACCAAGAATCATGTTTACGTTATGCTGTCCAAATTCATTGTTATAGTTCAATAGATTGGACCAATTCCAATATTTACTAAAGGATTTTGACCTATTACTCTCCCTAACATCATTTATAAGAGCACCGAAGGCGTATGAAGGATCAAATCTATACCCGTTGGAAAAACCATAGTCCAACGAATACTGTGTTTTAACACTAAGTCCCTTCGCCAATGTTAATTCGGCATAAGTATTGGCTCTTAATCCAACATTTTCATTCCTATTATCCTTAATGGCTGCAAGGCCAATTGGATTGTTCTGAACAAACTGATCTGTATCCGGCCCGTCAAAGGACCCATCTGCATTACGTACGGCAACATTTGGGGTTTGTCTAAGTGCAGTCGGAATCAGCGCTTGTTCGGAAACCGTAGTTTTTAATTTTGAATTGCTCAATGCCAGGTTTACGCCAACTTTAAGAAAATCTTTAACTTGGGAATCTATTACTCCCCTTAGATTAAAACGCTCGAACGCTGAACCAATTGCTATGCCATCTTGATCTAGGTAACCAATACCCATGGCATAGGTAGTTTTTTCCGTTCCCCCGGAAGCAGATAAGTTATGACTCTGCATCATGGCTCGGGTAAATAATTCCTCCTGCCAATCTGTACCTGGTCCTAATAAATCTGGACGGATATAAGCATTATTACGCTCAACAATACCCAAATCAGCGCGTGTATTATGATGTACAGCATATTGTTGTAGATCCATTAAGCTTATCTTTCCTGGTATTTCTTGCCAACCCATATAAGTATCATAAGTCATGGATAACTCCCCTGCCTTACCTCGTTTGGTGGTTATAATTATAACCCCGTTTGCTGCTCTCGATCCATAAATGGCTGTTGCAGATGCATCTTTCAATACATCCAAGGAAACAATATCTGAAGGATTTATGGATTGTAAAGGATTGCTATTACTTGATCCGGTAGAACCATCAATAATTACACCATCAATTACAAAAATAGGCTCATTAGACCCGGTTAGCGAGCTAATTCCACGTATACGAATTGAAGAACTACCTCCAGGTGCACCACTATTCTGTTGAATTTGCACACCTGCTGCACGTCCTTGCAAAACTTGATCTACAGATGTTGCCACAGATTGAGTTATTGCTTCACTAGATACAGAAACCACAGATCCTGTTAAATCCGTACGTTTCATTTGTCCATAACCAATTACGACAACCTCATCCAAGGAAGAAACATCAAACTCTAAAGTTGTATTAATTTGGGTTTGATTATTAATCGCGATTTCTTTGGTTTCGTACCCTATAACACTAAATACCAATACGCCATTTGCCGGAACATTCCGAATTTCATAAAGACCATCAAAATCCGCTGCCGTACCATTGTTGGTTCCTTTCAAAACAACATTGACACCAGGAATTGGTCCATCTGCATCAGATACCTTTCCAGAAACCGTAGTTTGAGCGTTAATCTCTGCACAACAGAGAAACAATAGGATTGGAAATCCAAGCTTTTTAAAGTATTCGATTTTAAAAAATAATAGGTTTGTCATAAACTGAGTTTATAAATTTGGTTAGTAATTCATTTTTCAAAGAATCGACTCATCCACAATCAAATATTAGAATTAAGGAGAATAGATTTGTCCAAACTTATTAAGTTAAGAACCAAAGGAGTATAAAATTTCAGTCTCCAAATATAAATTTTGAAGCAAACGTATGTAAGCCCCATGTTTACGGCATAATATTACCCATAATTACTAGAATCTTTAAAGTAAACAATTGGTTTAGCCGCAAGAAAAAATCTTCCATACCTACATTAACCTACCTTTTAAAATCAATTTGGAAAAGGTGGTAGTCTGTATATTTTTTTTTAATTCATAAGGTATTATTCAAAGCACATTGCTTTCCGAAATAAAACTAAGATCTATAAACATTAATTATAACACAAGCTGTAATTTTACGGCAATTGGACCGAAAGCTAGTTGGTTGAAGATGATTGGATATGAAAAGTAGACCAAATGCGCAGTTAAGTTATGGTAAGATTTGGGGTCGATAGTCCTTATTTCCCGTTCCCCATTTTTATCTTTCTTTTCAACCGCAATTTGGCTCTCCCTTTCCTTAAACCTCATCAATAGATTGCCGATATCCTCACTTATCTTGGACTCCACTACCCTAGCATATATCTGGGTGGTCGATAATTTGGTATGGCCCAAAAGTTTTGAGACCGTTTCAATGGGTACCCCATTGGATAACATGACCGTAGTGGCAAAGGTATGCCTGGCCACATGGAAAGTAATGTTCTTATGGACCCCGCATGCTCCCGCTATTTTCTTGAGATACGTATTCACCTTCTGGTTGGAGCATATGGGAAGTAATCCATTGTGGGTAGGGTAATCCCTGTACTTTTCCAAAATATCCCATGCTTGGGGAAGTATAGGGATTTTGACCAGCTCGTCCGTTTTTTCCCGTTTGGTATAGATCCAATTCCTATCATCTATACCCTTAGTGATCTTATCCCTTGTAAGCTCTTTTACATCCACATAGGAAAGTCCGGTATAACAGGAAAATACAAAACAGTCTTTTACATGTTGTAATCTATCCTGTTTGAATTCCGTTTCCTCTATCAGTCTTAATTCCCTTTGGGTCAGGAACACGCGATCGAATTTGTTGAACTTCAATTGGAACCTATCAAAAGGGTTTTTGTTTACCCATTCCAGTTTCACGGCAAGGTTCACCATTTTCTTGAAACGTTCCAAATGTTTCATAACTCCATTATTGTTGAGGCACAGCTGTTTCTTTTTGTCCGTGCACCTCCTTAAATAATGTTCCAGGTCCAGTATAAAACGATAGTTGAGCTGCTTTAGATAGATATCGGATCAAGTACAAAAGTTGGGTCTAAAGTGAATAATTTATTTCTTTGCACTTTAAATTTAATGGATGGACAAAGGAACCGATTTATCGTTATTGAGCTTATTTTTACCAGAGGGACTACTTGACTTTTTTGATATCGTCGGTTTTGAACAAAAGCCGATAAAGAATCCCTTGTACGACAATCGGTTGACTGTATTTTTAGAGGAGAAAAAGCAGGTACCGGAGCGTTACAAAGATCACACCTTTAAGGCCAGTGGCTTTATGGAGCCCAGGGTCATCGATGATTATCCGATCCGCAGCAATCTGGTCAGCTTGAGCCTCAAGCGCAGGCGCTGGGATGTCCTGATAGATGGAAAGTGGACCAAGGCAAGCCGTGATTGGGATGATTTTATTGCACAGGGGACCCGCATATCAAAGGAGTTCGCTGCTTTTTTAAAAGAGATCAACGGATAATACGGCCCTGAGCGGCCAACAGCTGGGGTCCCTCTTCGGGGTAAACGGCAATAGACTCCAGCGACAGTACAAGGACTATCTGAGCGATTCTAAGGACTGGGAACAAAAGGGACATGCCAAACAGTGGCTCATCTTTCCCGAAAATATGGGGCCTTACCTGTCCATTGACGAAACGGCACTCTCCAAAGGGGAACTCTATACCATAATCACCAACAAAAAGGCCAAGGGCAAAAAAGGGTCCATAGTGGCCATATTCTCCGGTACCAAGGTGGAACCTATCATAGAACAACTAATGAAGATATCGGACAAGAAAAGGGCCAGGGTCAAGGAAATCACCCTGGATATGGCAAACTCCATGAAGACCATCGCCAAAAAATGCTTCCCCAAAGCGGTACAGGTCACCGACAGGTTCCACGTACAGAAACTGGCACTGGAGGCCCTTCAGGACATTCGGATCAAGCATAGATGGGACGCCATAGACCTGGAGAACGAACAGATAAAACGGGCAAAAGAAAAGAACAGGGCCTTCGTCCCAAAAGAATTCAATAACGGGGACACCAGAAAACAACTCTTGGCCCGAAGTAGGTACCTACTTTATAAATCGCCCAACAATTGGACCCGGAACCAATCGGAAAGAAGTAAAATATTGTTCGCCCATTATCCCGATATAAAACTCGCATTCGACCTGGTACAGGGGCTCAGGAACATATTCAATACGGCAACTTCCATTCAAACGGCATATACAAAGCTGGCGCATTGGCACAAAGACGTAGAGAATACAGGCTTCAGGGCCTTCAATACCATTGCCAACACAATATCCCTCAACTATAGGTCGATCCTGAACTATTTTATAAACAGGAGCACAAACGCATCTGCAGAATCCTTCAATGCCAAAATAAAAGCTTTTAGGGCCCAGTTCAGAGGCGTTAGAAATACAGAATTCTTCCTGTTTAGATTAACTCAATTATTTGCATAAATATCCAAATACCCAGAAATTGTACTTAATCCACAATATCCCTCAACTATAGGTCGATCCTGAACTATTTTATAAACAGGAGCACAAACGCATCTGCAGAATCCTTCAATGCCAAAATAAAAGCTTTTAGGGCCCAGTTCAGAGGCGTTAGAAATACAGAATTCTTCCTGTTTAGATTAACTCAATTATTTGCATAAATATCCAAATACCCAGAAATTGTACTTGATCCAAAATTAGGTGTGCACATATGATATCATTTGATATCATTTGATATCAAAGAAAATGTGTAAAAACAAAAAACACTGAAAATCAATTGATTAACAGTGTTTTTGCTACTACCTATTTCTAGGTTCGTCGGGGTGGCAGACCTAACTACCTACACCCAAAACACTGTTATACAGTTGTTTACATAATTTTATTTCAATTTGCACACCTATTTGTACACTCAAAACCAAGTAAGAACTCTAAAGATATCATTTGATGCTCTTTAGTGTATTAAAGGTACAAATAATATTATCAAAGACCAATATCATCCTTGGAGTTGGTACATCCTGTGAAATTTCTGCTGCCATTAAAAAAAGCAGTCATAATACTCCAGTGTAAAAAGTAAATTGTGGGACGATGGTAATTTTATTGGCTGAAGTAAAGAAAATTGTACTTATACCGAAGTTAATCCTAGTACAAAATCTGATTTTGATAGGGATATCATAGGCAGCGAAAGAACTGCCTCGAATGCTTATTACTGTAACAATTCCGAATATACCACTGATTGGAATGTGGAAATAACAGCTACACTTGAGGGAGAATTTTAATTAATTTTAAAGATGCCGATGGAACGATGGTTTTGGATCTGGTCCTAAAAAAAGAACAAAGTGAGGATTCCAGATTATGTGTTGCTTCCCAGGTAATTTCGGCTTTTGGTATGTTATCATAGTTTTGAACAACTTCAATGTAAATGAATAGTTTTCCATAAGATTGGGAAATTAAAAATTGGTTTAGTTTGTAACGGGTTTTCTATCACGTAATTAGCAGAAAACCCTTTTTATATAAACCACTTGGTTGCGTTCAAGCCAAGATTTTAATTAATACTAGATTATACCTAAGATTCCAAAATTCAAATTTTTTCCATTTCTAATTGGCCATTGTGGCTAAATTTAATTTTATTTATAATTAATCTAAATAAATTTTGTTTAAACAATTTACCTATATATATTTGCGACTTCATATATATGATTATATATAACTAGTCTAAATAAAAATAATAAAATGAAAAAATTCAGCTTAAACCTATTACTAATAGTATCTGTGATATTCCAGTCATGTTCAACGGATGATGATGGTGTAAATGACGTAAATCAAGTTACAGCCCCCAATACATATAGCTTTTTAAGAAATGGAAAATCTACGGTAAATTTTGAAGGGCAAACTACCCGAATAAAAATGGCGGAAGAATTGGTGTCCTCATTAAAAGATAATTCAAGTACAGAAATAAAATTGGATGCTATGTTTGCCCATGTTCAAGGGGAAAATGATTTTAACGATGACAATTTAAATTTATCCAATAAAAGTATACGTAGCAAAATTGCAGCATCGGCAGATTATTTTTCAGCCAATACCACCACTTCAAATGCCATTAAAGCAGATTTTGATAATTGGATTGCGTCCCAAGCTTCAGAGGTTTTTATAAACTGGAACACAACTGCCTCTGCAGGACAAGCTGGTCAAATACAGCAAGCCGGAGGAGGTTCCATCCGGTATATTAACAATAAAGGACTGGAACTAAATCAAGCTTTTGCCAAGGGGTTGATAGGTGCTTTAATGATGGACCAAATTCTTAATAACTATTTAAGCCCTAAAGTATTGGATAAAGGTTCTAATTTACCAAATAATGATAATGGGGTATTGGAAGTAAATCAGGAATTTACTGCAATGGAACATAAGTGGGATGAGGCTTACGGGTATTTGTATGGGAACGAAACTGATCCCGAAGTACCCCAATTGGATGCAGATCAGTTCTTAAGCGAATATTTATACAAATTGGAAGGTGACCCAGATTTTTCTGAAATACCAGTAACGATATACAATGCTTTTAAATTAGGAAGAGCGGCAATCGTTGCCAAATCTTATACTGTTCGCGATGAACAAGCGGAAATTATCAGGGAAAATTTATCAAAAATACCAGCCGTAAGAGCTGTATATTATTTACAGGCCGGAAAAACCAATTTAGAATCTGATAAAGCTACCGCGTTTCATGCCCTGTCGGAAGCATATGGGTTTATTTACAGTTTACAATTCTCTAGAATGCCTAACTCGACCATACCTTATGTAACCAAAACCGAAGTTGATGGCTATTTAGCGCAACTCATGGAAGGCAACGGGTTTTGGGATGTAACACCAGAAACCCTAGACAGTATTTCAGCATCCATAGCGGCGGAGTTTGGTTTTACTACAGCTCAAGCAGCTAATTAGTAAAACTTTATATTCTCAAAAAAGTAGTTGCTGTTTCCATTATTACAGAAACTACTTTACTAATTGTATAGTACAAATTATAATATAAAAGCCAATGGATTTGATAAAAAAATTATTTCTAATAATTCTGGGAGCTATGAGTCTCCTGGCATGCAGTTCCCCATCTTCTGAAGATAGCCCAAGTAGTAGTAATTCAGATGATTTTGATAGAGAAGCCCTATTGATCAATTTGGCAGATAATATTATTATACCGGCCTATGAAGATTTAAATATTAAACTTAAAGCATTAAAACTCGCTAAAGATGATTTTATATCTCAACCCGATAACACAAATTTAGTTGCATTGAGGGCATCTTGGCTAAGTGCCTACAGGACATGGCAATTTGCAGAAATGTTTAACATAGGTAAAGCTGAAGAAATTTTATTTGCATTTCAGATGAATATTTATCCCGTCTCCATTACGGATGTGGAAGCAAATGTTTTTTCGGGCACCTATGATCTAAGCCATACCAATAACAATGATGCAGTTGGGTTTCCCGCAGTTGACTATATGTTGTTCGGTATAGCCAATGACGATGTTGAAATTTTAAACAAATATGCAGATGTAAAGTATTTGAATTATTTATCCGATTTAATAAATCAGATGCAGTCTTTGACCGAAACCGTTTTAAACGATTGGAAAACATCCTACAGAGATACCTTTGTCAGTCAAAAAACAAATACAGTAACCAGCACTCTAAATAAGTTTGTAAATGATTACATATTCTATTATGAAAAAGGATTACGCGCGAATAAATTTGGAATCCCCGCAGGTGTTTTTTCTTCTACTCCATTACCTGACAAAGTAGAAGGCCTATATAGCAAGAATATTTCCAAGGAATTAGCCTTGGATGCCTTGCTGGCAGTTCAAAATACATTTAACGGGAAGTACTACGGTTCTGACCGAAGTGGTGAAAGTTTTAAAAGTTATTTGGGTTATTTGAAAAGAAACGACTTAGCAACTGCGGTAAATTCGAGGTTTGATGCTGCTCGGCAAAAAATACAGGTATTGGATATGAACTTTAATTCCCAAATCAATACAGATAATACGAAGATGACCGAAGCTTTTGATGCACTCCAATTAATCGTCGTCTCATTAAAAGTTGATATGCTACAAGCATTTAATATAAGTGTAGATTATGTTGATGCAGAT
The DNA here is from genome assembly GCF_000733925.1 of Arenibacter algicola. NCBI lineage: Bacteria > Pseudomonadati > Bacteroidota > Flavobacteriia > Flavobacteriales > Flavobacteriaceae > Arenibacter > Arenibacter algicola. The sequence continues at coordinate 1,445,666 of NZ_JPOO01000001.1, read as the reverse complement.
GGTGACTGAAAATCTAGGGCTGATTCTAAAGATTGTCTTAATAATGGCTTTCCATATTAATTATCAATGCGTTTAAATATTACCTCATATCTCGCTAAATCAACCAATGCCGCACCTCTAGTCGTATTTAGAATTTGTTTTGGCATTATGATGTGCTTTAGTATTGGGCGATTTTGGTATCTCGGTTGGATAGAATCGCTGTATATTCAACCGAAGTTTCATTTTTCATATTATGGTTTCGGGTGGGTCAAACCTATTGGCATGTACACCTATTTACTTTTTGCCATTTGTGGAATAGCGGCCATCCTAGTTGCATTGGGATTAAAATACAGAATAGCTATAATTGCTTTTTTCTTGAGCTTTACATATATAGAGCTTATGGATAAAACCACATATTTAAATCATTACTACTTTATTAGCCTGCTTAGTTTTCTAATGATTTTTATACCTGCAAATGCTTATTTTTCGATGGATAACTACATAAGAAAAAAAGCGTACATAAATATCCCAAAATGGACCATTGATAGTATAAAGCTTCTTTTGGGGATTGTATATTTTTATGCTGGTTTGGCCAAACTAAACAGTGACTGGCTATTTAGGGCGCAGCCCTTAAAAATATGGTTGCCCGCCAAATATGATTTGCCTTTGATCGGGGAGGTGTTAATGCACCAAAATTGGTTTCACTATACAATGAGTTGGAGTGGTATACTATATGATTTAAGTATTCCCTTTTTATTATTGTACAAAAAATCACGTCGGTTCGCATTCATTTTAGTGGTTATATTTCATGTTTTTACTAGGGTACTATTTCCTATTGGGATGTTCCCTTTTATTATGATTGTCTCGGCACTTATATTTTTTGATGCTGATTTGCATAAAAGGATTATTAGAGCTCTTAAATACATTTTCATATTTAAAATAAATACTTCTTCAGTATCGAAAGTTGATGATTATGCCTTCAATTATAGAAAACCATTGTTATTTATTATTGGAGTTTTTTTTGGTTTTCAGCTTATTTTTCCATTTCGATATTTACTGTATCCAAATGAATTATTTTGGGCAGAAGAGGGCTACCGTTTTTCATGGCGAGTTATGCTTATGGAAAAAATGGGAATATCAACCTTTAAGATCGTAAATGGAGAAACCAATGACTTTTTCTATGTTGACAATAAAGATTTTTTGACCCCATTTCAAGAAAAACAAATGAGCTTTCAACCTGATTTTATTCTAGAATACGCACATTATCTGGGGGATTATTTTACATCCCAAGGCCATGATAATGTACAAGTTTTTGTTGAAAGTTATGTAGCCTTGAATGGAAGGATAAGCGAACTGTTTATCGATAAGGGGATAGATTTGCTCCAAGAAAAGGAATCGTTTAAGCCAAAACATTGGATATTACCATTTAAGGATGACATTAAAGGACTTTAAGTTTATTTTTGCACTTATTTTTAGTGTTTCAACGTTTGCACAACATAGCATTTCGGGTACTGTTATCTTTTCGACAAACAACAATGTCATTGCTGATGTTAATGTTTACGATAAAGTTTCTGGATTATTGGCAACAACAGATCAATCTGGTTACTTTCAATTTCGAACCTCAAAAAAAGAAGTGACACTTGTATTTTTTTCCTATGAGTATGAAGTTAAGGAAGTAACAATTCAAACCGAAAATTCTTCTGAATTAATTATAGCTTTAAATGATTTGACCCAAAACTTGACCGAAGTTGAGGTCATTGCCAGAAAACAGGGCGTCTTTGATTTAAAACGATTGAATGATGTTGAGGAAACCGCCATATATGCAGGTAAAAAAACAGAAGTTATTTTGGTTGAGAAATCAATGGCTAATTTGGCCTCGAACAATGCACGCCAAATATACAGCCAGGTAGCAGGACTGAATATATACCAAAACGATGATGCAGGTTTGCAGCTTAATATTGGTGGACGAGGTCTGGACCCTAACCGGACAGCGAATTTTAACACCAGGCAAAATGGGTATGATATCAGTGCGGATGTTTTGGGTTATCCTGAAAGTTATTATACGCCAGCTTCGGAGGGCCTGGAGGAAATTCAAGTGATCCGTGGTGCAGCTTCGTTACAATATGGTACGCAATTTGGAGGTCTAATAAATTTCAAAATAAAATCTCCAAATCCCAGTAAACCTCTAGAAGTGATTACTAGAAACACATTAGGAGGTTTTGGGTTATACACTCATTTTACAAGTTTAAATGGCACAAACAATAAGTGGAGCTATTATACTTATTTTAACTATAAAAATGGCAAAGGATTTAGACCAAATTCAGAGTTTGAATCTAAAAATGTATTTGCTAATTTGGGATACCAATTTACAGAAAATACTTCGTTGACCGTCGAGCTGTCTTATTTACGCTATTTAGCGCACCAAGGCGGTGGATTGACCGATGCCATGTTTGCCGAGAATCCATATCAAAGTAACCGTGAACGGAACTGGTTTAAAGTAGATTGGTTACTTTATAACTTTAAATTTGCACACAAATTTTCCAACCAAACCAATTTTACTTTCAACTTTTTTGGTTTGGATGCGTCCAGAAATGCACTAGGATTTAGAACCAATAGGGTAAATCAAGTTGACCCTCAAAATGAGCGAGACCTAATTAAAGGGAACTTCTCTAATTTTGGCTATGAATCTCGATTATTAAGCAAGTACAAGATGTTAAATCAAAATGCGACATTTTTAGTGGGCACCAAGTTTTACAAAGCGGACAATTATCAAAAGCAAGGGCCAGGTAATGCCGGGAAAGGACCGGATTTCAACTTTGCCCTTTCCGAATATCCCTATTACCCAAACCAATCTGAGTTTGATTTGCCCAATTTCAATTTGTCTTTTTTTGGGGAAAATATTTATTACGCTTCCAACAGTTTTTCAATAACACCTGGATTTCGTTTTGAATATATAAAAACACAAAGCGATGGGTTTTACAAACACATAAATACGGATGCTGCAGGCAATGTTATCTTTGAGGAAACCGTAAGGGAAAGTCAGAATTTTGATCGTTCCCTTCTATTATTGGGAATTGGGTTGAGTTTTAAACCAAACCTAACCCTAGAGGTTTATGGGAATATTTCACAAAATTATCGCTCCGTAACTTTTTCCGATATCAATATTACAAATCCCGCTTTTTCCATAAATTCAGATATTACAGATGAAAAAGGGTTCACAACTGATTTGGGAATGCGGGGTAACTTTAATAATATTATATCTTATGATTTAGGTGTTTTTGGTTTGTTCTATAACGGTAGGATCGGGTTTGTTCAAAAAAGTTTGTCCGATGGTCGGGTAATCAGCGAAAGAGGTAATGTAGGAAATGCTGTGATGTATGGTATAGAATCCTTATTTGATTTTAATCTAAAAAAATATTTTGATCTAAATAAACATGTAAAACTTAATTCTTTTGTTAATACAGCACTAATAAATTCCGAATACACAACTTCGGAACAATATGGTGTGAAAGGAAATAAAGTGGAGTTTGTTCCGGATTTAAATATCAAAATAGGGGTGCAAGGGGGTTATAAGAATTTGCTGGGAAATATTCAGTATACATATCTGGGAAGTCAGTTTACAGATGCCACAAATTCCACGCTTGCAAGTTTGAGTGGTGTGGTAGGGAAAATTCCTGAATACGATATTTTAGATGTCTCACTTTCTTATAAATATGCAAATTTCAAGTTAGAAACTGGCATTAATAATGTTTTGGATAATAGGTATTTTACAAGAAGAGCTACAGGTTACCCTGGACCTGGTATAATTCCATCGGCACCAAAAAATTGGTATGCTACCTTGCAAATAAAATTTTAAAATCTAAATCAGTTGATTGTTACATTTTAAGCTTAACCCGTTCATGTTCAACCAACCATTATTACTACCCATTTTGCGTGTTAGCATTAATTAATTTAAATAGTTTATCACTAGTGTCTACTATAAATTTTAAAATGTTCTTTGAAATTATTGATAATTAGAAAGATATCACTGTTTTTTGACGGTGACGATTTGAATTGCACTTTTTTTAAGTTCGTGATTTTTCCACGAACCTATGAATCAAGGCAAATACGTTTTCGCTCAACTCACTGAATTATTGCCCCAACGCGTTTTTGACACTAGTGATAGTTTATTTGTAATTATCACTGATTATCTTAATATTTCAAACACAGGAATGAATTGCTTCAAGTTTTCGATTATTTGTGTTCGAACCTATACAAATCAAACCTATTAGGTGGTTGCATCGAACATCGGCCTTGCCTTAGACTTCGTTCCCTTAATAATTACCATGTAAGACGTATAGATGGCTATTCTTAATGGGTTGGCCTTTAGATATATCCCTCTTAACAATAATTAACCTATTTTAAAAAAAGTTAATATGGTCTAAAGGGTAAGTCCTTAGAATATCAATGAATAATGGGGATCCCGTAAAATTCGAAAGGAATATGTATACAATATAATTAAAAAGATAAGGACAAGGAGGTAGGGTAAATACTTTTGTAAGTGTTATACTACAAAAACATAAAGTTTTTGCTATTAAAATAAGTTTATTAAAAACCAAACCACCAAATGCAATATGAATTCTACCTACAAATTTCGTATTACCATTTTGGCTATCCTGATTTTGGCAACGATTTCTCTGGCCTTTAAAATAGTCCCGGCAACCAAGTACATAGACAGTTTCTATGCAGACGACATGTACAACGTCCACTACCGCTACTTCTACAAGACCCAGAAGGGCAATACCATCGTTAGGACATTTATACCAAAAAGCAATGATCATCAGCGCATTACCAACGCCAAGGATGTCTCCGATAGTCCCGGGAGCTTTCAAGAATTGAACGAAGGCAATAACTTAAAAGGTGTATGGACAAGCACCAAAGAAAATAATTATGAGGATATAAACTATCAATTCACCTTTGAGGGCCAGACCAAGAATTATGATTTTCCGTTAAATTTTGATCATAATAGATCAAATTATGATTCCTATTTAGAAGCTTCCCAGTATATACAAGTAAATGATGACCGCATTGATTCCCTGGCAAATCTTTTATCTACCGATGCGATCAGTGATCGGCAAGTCATTAGAAACCTTTTTGATTTTGTATATGAAATCCCCTCAGCGCCGATAATTTCCTTAACGGACGCCATAACCACCTTGGAACAAAACAGGGCTTCCTGTAATGGAAAAAGTAGGTTACTGGTTGCATTGGCCAGAAAATTGGGCTATCCCTCACGGATCAAAGGAGGTATAATCTTAGAGGAGGCCAATAAGCGCACCTCGCATTCCTGGACGGAAATTAATATAAACGACAAATGGATACCTTTCGATGCCCTGAACAATCACTATGCCCATTTGCCGGCCAATTATCTGGAATTATATGAAGGGGATGAATTTATGATCACCTACACCTCTGGTATCAACTTTGACTATACCTATGAGATCAAAAAACAGGTCAACATTCCGTTCTTGGGGATCAGCGCAGATGAATTTGGAAAGAAATACCCCATATCACTATGGGGATTGGTCGAAAATGACATCATTAATCTACAGATGCTCATCCTCCTGCTCATGATCCCCATAGGCGGATTACTGGTAGCTTTTCTTAGGAATGTTGTTGGATTAAAAACATTTGGCGTATTCCTGCCAGTTTTAATATCATTTTCCCTGATGGAAATAGGGTTTATAAAAGGAATTATTTCTTTTATATTTTTAATACTATTTGTGGGATTAGTGACAAGGCCCTTTAATAGATTAGGACTGTTGCACACACCAAAATTAGTTATCTCACTTTCACTAATGGTGTTGGTCATGTTGGCCGGGTCGTATATAGGAATGATAACCAATGTTGTGTGGTTGACTTCCCTTTCCTTTTTTCCGACCATAATTCTCACCGTCTCGGCGGAACGATTTTCCACCTTGATCGCTGAGGACGGTTTTCAAAAAGCAACTGCCACCTTCTCACAAACCATAATTTCTGTAGTTTTCTGTTACTGGCTATTGTCCAGCTCCATTGTTTCTTCGGTCATCATTTTGTTTCCTGAGATACTGCTGATTGTCATTGCGCTGGCCATGATTTTAGGACGTTACATTGGGTTGCGATGGACAGAATTATTTCGATTTCAACCTTTGTTCAACCTTAAAAATATTTGATCATGTTTAAAAAATTATTTCAAATACAGAATAGACAGGGAATCATCGGTCTTAATCGACGAAACCTAGACTTAATATACCCCAATAACCATAAACGGGATTATAAGTTAGCGGATGACAAGGTGAAAACCAAGGAAATCCTTCACAGCAATAAAATTGCATGTGCGGACACGTATGCGGTTATCCGAAACGTTAGCGATATAAAAAGGGAATGGGCAAAATGCATAAATTATGGTGCTATAGCCGTAAAACCTGCCAATGGGTCCGGTGGCGGTGGCATAAAAATTATAAAAAAAGAGGAAGATGGCACTTGGTCCAATAGCGGTATTAAAATTACAGAGCGTCAAATTTTTCAGCATATCACCGCAATCGTCTCCGGGTTTTTCTCCAGAGGGGACGGTGATCATTGTTTAATTGAAGAATGTATAGTGCCACATCCTTTCTTTGCTGAAATCTATGACGAAGGGGTGCCCGATTTTAGGATCATCACCTTGAAGAACACTCCCATAATGTCAATGCTCCGAATGCCCACATCCAAGTCTGGGGGAATGGCCAATCTGCATCAGAACGGCGTGGGTATAGGAGTGGATATGGTCAATGGCCGACTTACACAGGTCTATGATGGTAAAAATTACAGGGACCATCATCCCGACAATCCTAAATCAATCAAGGGGGTGACCATTCCCTTTTGGAAGGAAATTATGGCACTCTCCATAGCTACATCAAAGGCCTTTCCGTTGGACTATCTGGGCATTGATCTGGTCATAGACAAAACCAAGGGCCCTCAAATTATGGAGGTAAATGTGCGCCCGGGCCTTGCCATCCAGTTGGTGAACCAATGTGGCCTACAAAAAGCCATTGATCATCTATTCCAACATTCAAGATCTCTACATCACAATTATCAGAAACTGGGCCTTAATTCCGATTCTTGGGCATACTAATCCTTAATAAGCTTTTCATTAACAACTGTACCATTAAAATCCCAAATCCATATGAAAAATCTAAAATTACCATATATACTTTTTTTTGCCATAACGACTTCTTGCTTTGCGCAGGGCAAACATAGTTTTGATGCAGAAAGCCTTGGAGGTTATGACTATAATTATTTTAAGAGTCCCACTGCCGTCGATCAGGATGGAACGCTATTTTCTGGAGACCAATTGATATCCAGCAGCATTTATCAGGCTGTGATGATAGATTATCATTACCGATACATGTCGAAAGAAAACAGGATCCGCTTCTCAATTAGTCCACAGGCCAGGATGTTATATGAAAATTATGACGATAGCTATTGGAGTATGACAACGTCCGCCAAGTACGATTATAATATCGGGAAAAACATGGAGTTCTTACTGGAAGCGACATTTAAACGGATGAACCGCAATGGTCTCGATGGTGACCAAGACGTATTGGTAAGCCCACTTGGGTACTACGATTATGGCGCAATCTCGGGCATACAGTTCTCCCCCTTTAAGGACCATGAAACTACACTGGAAGGATTTTACAAATTCAGAAATTTCGATCCATATGGAGTAAAGGACTTACAATATAATGAATATGGACTACAGTTTAGATCAGAGCAAGATTTCGAAAGAAATGGTCTGAAACATTCTTTTGGTATCATTGGGTACGCCAAGAAAAGACTTTATGATACATATGATGCTTCAAGTTCAACCGTTGACGGAATTAGGGATTGGAGGTATATAAACGCTCAGGTTTTTTACGATTATCCAATTGGCGAAAATTTTGAAGTGACACCGAGTCTGGAGTATCTAGTTAGGTTGGACAAGTCGGCTGACCGTTCCGGATATAGGCAATACGGTCCGGTGTTACGTATGAAATTTGATAATGATAGAACCAAGGTGCGGACCACGGTCGAATATGTTAGCAGAAATTACAAAAGTATTGAAGCCATGGATAGCAATGGTCCAAAAGGGGAACTGACACAATACCGATATACCAATTTTAAATTGGATGTCAGTCAAGCTTTGGGAAAAAATCTATTTATTTCAGCTGAGGCCTATAGCCGGATCAGGACCACCAATTACACCGATATCGGTGCTAGGTCCTTTAGGGCATATCGCAACCAGTATGCCGGTATTGGCCTGAAAATGGAGCTATAGTCTCAATTTTGTTTATTCTGATGACATAATCTATAATCCCCAACCAATATTGACCCTTTATGAAAGTACTATAAAATAATTTACTAGTTATCCAATAAATTTTAATGTTATGTATGCGAACCAAATACTAAATACAGGAAACAATATAATCGATATTCACCTATTACTTGAATAACTTTTTGACGAAACCCAGAATTGGAATCTTGATATTTCTAAAAAAGGTTTTCACTCCCTCAAAAGTATATTTTTTGAAAGTATAGGTTTCAACTTTTCGATTTCTGAAGTAATTCTTATGGATTTGGGCCATAACCCAAAAGAGGAAAGGCTTATTCCCGAAAAAATCAAAGAGAATGTCCAGTTCAATCATATTCCCTTTATAATAATCGGCTCCGAATTGCCACTTCGAAGTCTAGCGGCATTCTATGGAGATTAAACCAAGCATTACATCAAAAACCAATTGGTGTTAAAAAAATTCATTAGTTGTATAAAGAGTTGATCATTTTTTATTTAGTCAATTCATTAAATAAGCTTCTAAATAGAAAGTCCCAAGTTTTTAAAATTTATAATACCCTATTAAAGAATAATATATAAAATAATTTTAAAAGAACAATGACGTCTATACCACTTGTGGAGCGTTTTGAACTGAATCCCAAAAATTGTAATTATGAAACTTACCAAATACATTTTGATTTTGTTATCGTCCATAACTTTATGTGCACAACAAACGAGCAAATTAAAAGAGGATCGATTTAATAGTTCATTGATTTCACCTACTACGGTACATGGGGACATGAAATTCTCAGGGATTACCGATGGCAATGATAATTCAACGGTAACCTTTAATACATATAGGGAAACGAAGTATGAAAAATACGATGTCGGGGGAACTTTTATATATTCGAATCCCATGACCTCAGGTATGGTCTATTTGACCAAGGATTGTGACTGGTTTATTGTTTCCCTGACCCTTGGGGCCTACAAATATAATAATCGTTCAGCCTCATATACCGGTGTTTATGTTTCACACAATCATGAGAACGGTTATTTCGGTTTTGGCATTTCAGATATATTCGATGTAGGGTTCAGAAATGGGACAGCAGATAATTTTTTTTACTTCGATGCTAAGACTCCGAAAGTCTTTGTTCATCAAAAAATTATAGCCCTATATGATTTTTCTCTGGGCCTGGCAGCAAGTGCGTCATACCATCGTATTGAAAAACTTAACCCTAATATGTCCATGGAATTGGGATATAAAAATCAATATATAGGTATTGGGTATTCAAAATACAACAGCTTATTGGTCTATGCAAAACTATCCGTGGGAAGGTTAGATTTTTATGCTGGAATGGATCATGAACTAAGCATGGGAATGGGTATAGATTTTTGATCATCCTCATGCCACTATGGAATCCCTTAGAAAATGCTATTTAGAACAATTAAACAGGTTTTAAAAGGAGGTATTATAGCAGAACCTCCCATTGACATTAGACATCCCACCAAGAAAAAACCAAGAACTTGCCTGATATCTACACAAACCAAAGCAATGATATTGCCAAAAATTAGAATTGTATTGTGCATGTATAATAACCTGGCTTATAGGGTTCTAAATGGTTTTCCCTCCCCTGTATACCAAAAAAGATAATTAATCGTTTAGTTTAGGTAGGGTTTATGCTTTACCAGTTGTTATATCAATAACCTTAAATACTTAAGTTATGAATGCGAATGACCCAAATTTATTATTGAATGCAAAAAACACCTTCCGTTACCTTGGTATCGGAGTTATCGGCCTACTTGGCCTGACAGGATGTACCAAGGATGACCCCATGGGCAAAAATGGACAATTGGCCATCAGTGCCAAAAGCAATTATGTAAGCCCTACAGGCAAAACAGCCACTACGGATAAGGCATCTGCAAATTCGGTAGTGTTAAGTGATTTCTTGTTGAACCTAAAAGAGTTCGAATTGGAACTGGACATCGACGATCAAGAAGATGACAACGAACAATGGGATGATGACGGTTATTTCGATTTTGAGGACGAAATTGAATTGGAAGGCCCTTTTGAACTTGATTTGTTGGCAGGTAAAATATCCTTTCTTACCGCATCTGTACCTATGGGCAAGTATGAGGAAATTGAGTTTAAATTTGACAAAAGTACGGATGACACCAGTGCACTTTTTGAAAAGTCTATCTTGGTAAAAGGCACCATAGACAATATCCCTTTTGTCTTTTGGCATAATTTTGAGGATGAACTCGAACTTGATTTTGAGGATCCTCAATTTGATATTACCGTTTCAAGCGGCACTGAAAACCTATCTCTAGAATTTGACCTAAGCCTGTTGTTCAACAGTGTGAACGGCGTCAACCTTTCTCAGGCCGTGGATGGCAACAATGATGGTACAATAGAAATAAGTCCGGTGGACACCGATGGCAATAATGAAATTGCCCAAGAGCTAAGGGATAGGTTCAAGGATTTTATTGATTTATTGGATGATTAAAACCTTTTGGCATAATTGATTATTTATGGCCAATACCAATGCTCTAGTAATCCTTATGGATCTTATGGGCGTGGTTTTGGCCATATTCTTTTCAACAACATAATTATTGATTAATTGTATATTGTTTATAGATTCAAATCTAAAGGAACCGTACGTGATAGTCTCCCATCATACGGCTCTTCTTAAACCAAGACTGCAATTATGGTCTTAACACGTTATATTGCCAATGATAGAAAAGATTGGGGTAACATCTGGATACCTTCTGTAAGTATCGATAAGCATAGACCCACTCTTTACGTTTAAAACGACGGTATTTATTGCGTATCCACTTGACCAAACGAATATGCAATATCCTAAAGAGCTTCCTCATATCCGACAATCGGAATTTTCCATAGTAATTGACCCATCCCCTTATCTTCTGTCTTAGCAGTTCTGCTATCTTGCCAAGTGGTAGTTGTACCCAACGATGGATATCCCTCTTCCTTAGTTCTGATGCTATCCTACTGGTACTCTTTTGGCTGATAGCTGGGGTAAAGCCCAATACTTGCTTACCCCTGACCCTTACTGTTCGAGGCTTGAACGTGAAGCCGAGAAAATCAAACTTCTGATAGGTTTCCTTGAGCTTAGGTTGCTTCTTTTGGTTGCGATGGCAATAGACAATCCTTGATTTCTCTTCATTGATTTCTAAGTGGCAACTCTTTAGTCGCCCCCTTATCGAACCGAGCAACTTTAATGCAGCATATTTATGTGTACAATGTACCACTAATCGAGTAGGCCCAAGGAACCTCCCCTTGAGCCTCTCACAGATCCGTACGTGATACTCTCGCATCATACGGCTCCTATTATTCTGCGCCAAAGATATTATACTGTCTTTGGAGGTAGGACACCCATTCTCCAGTGGGCAAATAAAGTAGGGTTCTGATGACAGATTTCACCTAACAGTCTTATTGCTCTGGTTTTGTGTCTCCTACACTTTTTAAATTTCCGTTCAACCCAATGGGCCAGTCTGTGGTTTAGCCTTTGGAATAAGGGGTACATCGCAGATTTGTAAAACCTTCCATAATAGTTGATAAATCCCTGAAGCTTGGCATTAAACATATTGGCCAGATCCGTCAAGGTTTTATCAGATCTAAGATGAAGGTTCCAACTCCTGATTTCTCTTCCGATTCTTGTGATAGCTTTCCTGCTGATGGCTGGACTAAAATTAATGAAGTAGTTGCCCCGACGACTTTTAGACCTTCTGGCCCTGAAGGTAAAGCCTAAGAAGTCAAACTTTACTTCTTTATAACTTCCTCTCCTATCATCATCTTTGCAATAGACAATCTTGGTCTTCTTCTTATTTAATGCCAATCCACATTGTTCCATCCTCATTTTGATCTTTTCATGCATGTATTCCGCTTCTTCCAATGTTCGAAAATGGCAGATACAATCATCGGCATACCTTTCAAAAGGAATGTGGTTGTAGTACTTTTTCATCCAATAGTCAAAGGTATAATGCATAAATAGATTTGCTAAAATCGGCCCTACTACTGAACCTTGCGGTATTCCTTTTGTTCTGGGAACTTGCTCTCCGTTCTTTAATTGGTACGGGACTTTAAGCCATCGTTCGATATAGAGTAAAACCCAACGTTCTTGGGTATGTAATTTTACTGCTTTCATCAATAGTTCGTGATCGATCGTATCAAAGAATTTGGAGATATCAAGGTCCAGAACCCAATCATTCCTCCAGCAACGTCTGCGGGCCTGTTCTACAGCCTGATGGGCTGAACGTCCGGGTCGGTAACCATAGGAATTTTCATGGAATATCGGATCTATCTTTGGTTCTAGTAGCATAACAACACTCATCTGAGCGATCCTGTCAATTATTGAAGGAATACCCAGAGGTCTTGTTTCTCCCTTTGTTCCTTTTGGTATTTCGACAAGTTTAACTGCCTGGGGCATATAGCTCCCTGATGACATTCGGTTCCAGAGTTTGTAAAGGTATTTACCCTCTCTTTCTACAAAGTCATCCATGGTAACTCCATCTACCCCTGCAGCTCCTCTTTTTCGTTTTACCTTAAGGTAAGCTTCCCAAACCAGTGGTTTCGGAATTTTAAACTGCTTTGCTGTCTGATTTAATTTCATCCTAAAAAAAAAAAATATTCTCAGTTGGTTAATCCATCCAGCTGAATAATGTACCCCCTTCGCTAAACCTTCATTACAAAGGCCTTCAATCACTACTACGGGATACTCTGCCCCTGTGCTATGTATTGGTACTCGGAGCCTTACAGGGTCTCTGCTTGGCTTTCTCCCTTAACACCATAACGACAGGTTCCCAAGTTCCTTGATAGCGCCTAGGTATAGTTCTTGCCCTCTATATGCCGTGTGCCATGTAGCCAGTAATCAGGTAACCGCTACATTCTGTCTCGCAGGGCTGCTCCCCCTTGGTTTTGGCACAATAAAGGTTACTTTCGACACGTCAATAAGGGTTCACTTGCGTTCAACTCCTATACCCGTACCTTACAGGCAATAACAATAATATGGTTTGCCTGCCTTGACCCTGTCGCTCAATACCTGTTCCCTTAGAAACAAGCACCACAGGGCGGTTTGAGAAAGATACCTGAATATCTTCCCCGATAGTCCAATTGTCTATCACAAATCAAAGTGTGAGTCCTCTAACTTTCTAATTTGATTTTAAGTTAGCTCGTTTCTTTTTGACCTTGATAAACCCTATCATCACTTTCAAAGTTACGTTGCCCTTTCAATGAACTTATTTCTAAGTACACTCTACCCTGGGGCAACTCAGTACGCACAGCAAGAGGGTAACGCGCTAAAGCGACGTTACTGATCTTATTATTTTGATTTTCAGTTATTTATATTTCAAAAGACCAAAAAAACCTTGGATTTTTGCGGCAAAAGCTCCCTAAAGCACCATTTTTAGGCATTTTTTTGCCGCAAACAGAGAATTCAAGATGTGTCTTTGTGGCCACAAAGACGATCTTGCTTTGCTCCCGATGGTTGCAAAGAGCTTATTATCATTAAAAAAAGAAAACCATAACCGATTCCTTTTTTTGAATGAAAACGGATATGGTTTTAAAATTCTATACTCTATGTGAAAAAAAGGAAATCTATTTTTTATTCAATAGCTTCTCTAAATAGTGGTTCTTTTCTTTTTCAGCAGCTAACAATTTTTTATATAGTTCCTCAATCTTTTCAGATTGCTCTATAATTTTATCAATAGGATTGAATGTTGGATTGTATAAAACGCCATTCAAAACAGAATTATCATGAAAGGAATTTGAAATTATATTAAGTACAGATTCTTCCGAAAAATTTTTGATCGCCTCGACGGTAACACCTAGAGCCTTGGCCACCTGTTCCAGTTTTTCTTCCTCAATGGTTTCACTTTGCTCAATTAGGGAAACACTCTGTTGGCTAATGCCCAGTTCCATGGCCAAGGCTTCCTGCTTCATGCCGCGTAATTCCCTAATACGGCCAATCTTTCTGCCGATATGGTTTGGTTTTGTTGCTGTGCTCATATCTCAAATATAATAACTTATCCTATATGTTCTGTAGGTAAAGATAGTGGAAAATCTTCAAACATTATTGGTAAGATACCCAATCCATTTGGTAAAATACCAATGGTTTTGGTTCGGTACCGTAAAACGGCATTGTTACTTTATCGCAAAGAATCAAGATAAGTCCAAAAAATGAAAAGCACGGAAATAAAAGATCTGATAAACAGTCAGGAACCTATAGCTATAGTGAAATATTTTGAGTGGACCGTTATATCAAAAAACTATTGCCTTCCCAGATATCTATTGCTTAAGCTGAACACTACATGCAAAGATATAGAAGAAGTGCATATCCCGGGAAACATGGTCTCCTTTCTGTTATCAAAACTGGATAGCTTCCAAGAAGTATTTCGCAGGGATGACGGAACGGTATGGGAGCGAATGGCCTTTAGAGACAAAGTAAAAGAACACATTCCCAGACCAAAAATCAATCATTTTATTAGAGAATCATAATCGCCAAAAAATCAAACCTATGAAGAACAATATTCACATTCTAAAAAATTTTGAACTGTTAAAGAATGGTGACACATCCGCCTTTGCACAAATTCATGCTACATACAGCAGAAATATATTCTGGGTGGGAAAGCGATTTATATATGATGAATTTGTAATAGAATCCTTGGTTCAAGATGCCTTTTTAAAGCTATGGACCCATAGGGACCATATAGAAAGCCCAAAGCATATCTTCTACTTCTTAAGGTTTGTCATGAAAAGAGAATGTATATCATACTACAGCAAGCCCAAAAACAAGTTCTTTAGGAAAGTTTACTCTTTAGAAGGCTACGAAAATTACCAGGACTATATGGTGGGCTATGATTCGCTTAATGACAATGAACATTTGCGAAATCAAGAGTCGAAACAAAAAGCCTTCGACCAAATCAAAGTTGTGCTGCCCTTATTGACCGCAGAAAGGAGACACTTAATCAACCTCTGTTTAAAATATGGCTTCCAATATAAAGCCATTGCCGAAGTAATGGGAACAAGCATTTGCAAGACCAGTCAAGATGTAAAAAAGGCTATTCAGGATATTAGAAAGATTATCCATTTTGGGAGTAGTCGTGTAAATGAACAAAAGTGTTCCGGTAATGAAGTAAAAGCCCCGAGAGTGTTGACCGAGGAACAAGAAAGGGTATTGGAGTTGCGGTGCAACAAGAAGTATTCCTTTGCATTTATTGCCGAGGTCCTTAACCTACCCCAAAAAGAAGTCCATAAAGAATTTATAGCGGCATATAAGCTATCGGAGGTTCGTCAGAAAGAAAAATTAGAATTGGCTTAATATGGGAAAATCAACTATTAAACTCACTAGAAGGATCCAGTTGCTGATAGATCTGCCTACCAAAGAAGAGCGTAAGGAGAAACTGGATAAACTCTACCAGTATCAAAATCGGTGCTTTAGGGCGGCGAACATTATGGTCTCCCATATGTATGTACAAGAAATGATCAAAGAGTTCTTTTATCTTTCTGAAGGAATCAAGTACAAACTGGCCGATGAAAAAAAAGAGGAAGACGGTATCCTGCAACGTTCCCGTATCAATACCACTTACCGCGTGGTATCCGATCGCTTCAAAGGAGAAATCCCTACCGATATTTTATCGAGCCTGAACAATAACCTGTTATCCACTTTTAATAAAAACAAATCGGAATATTGGCGGGGGCAATGCTCCCTACGGAATTTTAAAAAGGAAATGGCATTTCCGTTCCCTCCAAAAAGCATGAACCGGATATCCTATAATCCCGATAAAAAAGCATTTTGTTTTCGCTTATTCTCCATTCCCTTTAAAACCTATTTGGGAAGGGATTTCACCGACAAACAAAAACTCTTGGAGCGTCTGGTCGAAGAGGACATCAAGCTTTGCACTTCACACATTAAACTCAAAGATGGTAAAACCTATTGGCTGGCAGTATTTGAAATTGAAAAAGAAAGGAATAGTCTAGATCCGGCGTTAATGGCGGAGGCCTTACTGTCCCTGGAATACCCTATAATTGTGAAAGCTGGCAAAACCAAACTTACCATTGGTTCCAGGGAAGAGTTTTTGTACAGGAGGTTGGCGATACAGGCAGCATACAAACGAGCGCAAATTGGCGCGACCTATTCCAGATCGGGCAAAGGGCGTAAAAGAAAACTTAAAGCGGTGGACAGGCTTCGAAAGTCAGAAAGTGATTATGTACTCCATCGTATACACGTATACAGCCGAAGGTTAATTGATTTCTGCATTAAACATCGGGCAGGAACGCTCATTTTATTAAATCAGAAAGATAAGATGGATATTGCTAAAAAGGAAGAATTTGTATTGAGAAACTGGAGTTATTGCGAGCTCATGACCAAAATAAAATACAAGGCAGAGAAAGCAGGTATTGAACTAATTGTAGGTTAATCAATTTATTTGAGGGTGCTTGTACACCCGTAAGGTGAGGTTCGAGACACTCACTAAATGTGAACAACATATACAACGGCGTGGGTTCTCTTATTTTGATATCCACTTGATAGACAAATTTTCAGAACAAACTTGATCTAAACCCATAATTTTTTAGGCTTAAAAATGAATTTCCTTTCTATGCTTTCCTCATAAGGTGACGGGAGTGTTTTAAAAGGAAATTTATATTCCCCTAAATAATTTAAGCTAAAAAAAGGCTATTATTGAACAGAATTCCTATAACCCAATCTGCTCAGAAAATTATAGTCATGTACAGTTATAGTACTGGAATGTTTTTCGCGGCTTTTACAGTAAAAAACACTCTGTTTTAAAGGATTCATAGAAGTTTTGCTGAACATTTAAGTGGAAATGAAGGGTAAGTATTCTGATTGTTCTCCTGTTGACGCGAGTACCAATTCTGTCACCCTACTTTGCAACCATCGAAGTCCTAAATTTCCAACCTTAAAAATCATAATACTTATGATTTCAATTGTGAGGTTATAAATTCATCATGTTTCTTAAATGATTGGTGTCCTTCCCTCCACAAGAAGATGTACACAAAGAAGGCATAGTTTTGAATCAAGTGGATCAAGTTTAACAAATGTACATAAGAGACAAAAAAATACTAAATTAGCCTATATGGGAAATATAGTTAATCGTTATTTTATAAGTATGTTGTGAATAAGCTGATGCTAGCCGCACGTGTAGCACATTTGTTTTTTGCCGACACATAATCCAACGTTGAAAAAACCAAAAGAACTCTTTTTATTGCCAATGCCCATACGAAATGTGGAAAACCACATACAAAATTAAAAAAAGAGCTTATAATTGTTTAACTCTTGTGGCGGTGAATTATTGTATTGCGATCTAACTTTTTGTAAGATTTATCCTATAAATTTTAGATATATATTACCTATAATCAAATAGCTAAAGCTGCCACGAAATCTGAAGTGTTTTGTTTATTCTGGTGAATTTTCATAACTTATTGACCCAGAACGATATACTGGACCAAAAACACTTACTAATTCTATTTTGTACCAAGCAGGTGTCCCCTTAGATTATCAAGAATATCCTTTGGAAATCCAAACCCAATATTTCTACTTTTATATACATTTCACAATACTCTTTATACATAAAGACCAACTCGCGGTATGCCATATCATCTATGAAACAGGGAGTAAAAAGGTATCACATAGTAGACTATGGAACATGGCAACCTTGTTAAAATCTACAAGAAATACCATCAAAAGATGGAGATACTTTAACAATCATATTAGTTTAACTTTTCTAGACTTAATTCGCATCCTTAGGGCTAAATATAGTCAATAGAGAATGTAGCCTTCCCCTTTTTAGGACACCTCTAAATTCGATAAATAATTGTTGTTTAGGTCAGATTTGATGAAGAATTTAAATTCTTCATCAAATCTGGGCATATATTCTTTGGGCGATTTATTGCCCAGAGATTTATGTGGGTGGTTAAAATTATAGTCCTCCCGCCAGTTATCGCTTATCTTTTGGAGCTGATATACGTCATTAAAATAATAAGCGTCCAATATGTCTTCTCTAAAAAAGCGGTTGAACCGTTCTATGTATCCGTTCTGCATCGGTTTTCCAGGTTGGGTGTATTTGATTTCTATAAAGTTCTTTTTACACCAGTTCATAAATGTCTTTGAGATAAATTCCGGTCCGTTATCACATCTTATATATTTGGGAGTCCCTATATCTTCTTTCAGGTTTTCCAATGTTTCAATGACCGCCCGTGCCGGATAGGATAGTCCGGCATCAATGGCGATAGCTTCACGGTTACAGTCGTCAATAACGTTGAATACGCGTACTTTTCTGCCATCGCTAAGCGCATCGCTCATAAAGTCCATGCTCCAGCATTCATTGAGCTGTGAAGGTGCTTCCAAGGGTTGCTTTACACGTTTTACCAAACGTTTCTTGTGCTTGCGCCTAAGGCCCAGCTTCATATTGCGGTACACACGCAACACACGCTTTCGATTCCATTTTAGGCCCTCACGACGGATCTTATGATAATACTCATCAAAACCCCGGGTCGGATATGATTCGGCCAACTCGGTTAGCTTGTCGATGACTTCGCTGTCATCCCGTCTACTTTGGTAATACCACATTGATCTGCTTAAATCAACAAGTTTACACGCACGTAATATGGGAACCGTATATTGTTTGATGAGATATTTTGCTCGAACTCTCTTGTCGGAAGGCCTTAGAACTTTTTTGACAAAACGTCCTTTAACATTTTATTGTCCAGACTAACATCCGCATACATTTGTTTTAGCCTATTGTTCTCTTCTTCGAGCTCCTTTAGACGTTTCAGTTGCTGCTGCTCCATACCTCCGTATTTCTTGCGCCAGTAGTAAAATGTACTTTTGTCGATACCCAGTTCCCTGGAAATATCGCCAACGGATCTTCCCTGTTCGTTTTCCCTTAGTGCCTTGACAATCTGGCTTTCCGTAAATTTTGTTCTTTTCATGTGACAGTTAAAATTTAAAATTAATAAATTCGAATTTTATACTGTCCTATTTTTAGGGAAGCCTACAAAAAGGGGAAGGCTACACTATGGCGGCTTTATAATTCCATTTCTCAATACGTGATGAGAGCCGTTAACAGCTGCGCCCATCGAAAAATCATATAGATCTATAATCTTTTGAAAAGCGAATACTTGTGGAGTCCGGGCATCAAAGTAAAAAAATCGTCCTCGGTACCATTTTTGAAACCCACATCTATAATATCTGCCATACCAAACCCAAAATAACCACTATTATAATTGTGGGAAAGGTATGCGCCACTATATGAAGCCGACCGATTGTTAAATTTGTAGGCACCAATGGATAGGGAGACCACAAACCAATCGCAGTCTTTTGTTATGTACAACATCCCAGAGGTCATGGGGTATGAATTAATAAAAGTTGCCCCAAAATCATATTTTTCATATCCTGTATCCTTATAGGCATTAAAGCTCACTATTGTTTTGTTGTTCCCATTGGTAATACCAGAAAAGTACATTTCCCCATGTACAATAGTTGGGGATATCAGGGAGGAATTGAATCTATCTTCCTTTAAGCTAGTGCTTTGTTGGGCATTTATGGTCATACATGAAAAAAAAATCAAAATGTATTTGGTTAGGTCCATAATTATAATTTTCAGGATTCATTTTCAAATGAGTTGTATAGTGTTGATCGGAGACATTTTTAAATCTCATATAAATGACTTCAAATCCCGGTCATTCAAGTATTATGAAACCTTGGCCGATCCATTTTTAAATTGCCATAAAGAATCGATGGTTTTTATATAGTTGGACATTGCTTTAATAGATTTGATAAAATCTACCATTTCCAAGGGTTTTTCCACATATAGATCGGCATAATCAATATAGATTTCCTTTATAGCAACGGGAACCGATTCCGTTCCTAAAATCATTAGGGGAATACGATTAAATGGTTCTTCATTTTTAAATGCCTCCAGCAAAACCTTATACGCATCGATGGATTCATCTACCTCCATTAAAATTAAGTCGGGAACCCATTCATTTTGATCGATTTTTTCGACAAAAATTGAATGGTAAGCATGGATGCAATTTTTTGAAATATTAAAATTCCAAAATTTTGTTTCTTCAAAAAGATATTCCTGGAACAGGTGAATATCGATTAAATGGTTCCCAATGTAGAGTATTTGGTTGGTATGCATACATTTTTAAATTAAGTTAAACATCATGTCAAACGAAAACAATACCTTACATAGGAAGTGAAAAATACTATATGAATAAAGGTCTATCTGTTTGCCACTAATATATTTAGGATTACTACTTTCTGTTACTTTTTTTAATACGCCGATTTGTATTGAAACACCGAACTATCAACGGATCGGGTCAACATTCAATGCTTATCAAGCTGTACCAACAAAGGTTGCAGCTATTTCCCTACTACAAACAAAGACATCATCCGTCATCATATTGGGAGTAGCTCATACATCGCGGAGTACAACCTGAGATAGTTCTGAAATGGAGTAAAACAGCTAAGGAGGCCGCGTTTGCAACAGCAGTATTGACCAACAAAGTTGGACCTCCGTTAATTGTTCTAGAACTATTTCTTTCAAATACATCTATACCGAGGATTGTTCTATTGGCCAGCTACTACAATTCATATTCGCGTCATTGGCACTACAGTAAGTGGAAATATTAAGTTCTGATGCCGTTTTAATTAAGGTTCCTATCGCTTGAGCCTTTACTTTTAGCGAAAGGGCAAACAGGTCAATGAACAAAATTTGGGGAAACTTTTTCATTTTATAAAATATTGTATTATAAAAATTAAAAATCGATCGTACAACCAATACGATTTCTGTAATAAAATTAACCATAGTCTACAGATTTTATTTTAGACCATGCCTATTCTAAGAATCAAATCAATTGCATTTATTGCTGAAACGCAAAAATAATCGATGATCTGCAGGCCAATGATGTGTAACTATCCATTTGTGTGGTGAGCAGTTATTTGCCAGGATGGATAACTTGATATAACTTCCAATATATTGCAGCATTACCTTTTTTTTGAGCAACTAAAAGTTAAAAATTTACTTAATCCTTCCGAAAGTGTTTTGTGACATGCAAACTGGCCGACAAAAATGTAATTTGGTTCGACCAATTTACTTATCATTATATTTGTTAAGCACAAATACACTATTCCAATATAGAAATCTGTGATAATTTTACCTAAATCTTGAATAAGTGGAGTTCACTCGAATAAGCTGCTCACTGTAGATTTGAGGGTTTAAACGCCGTATGTTGGATCTTTTTACAAATAGTCCAACTCAGCTAATTCGTTTAAACTCAAAATTTCATTTAAATCTTGCAGGAATACTAAATATTCCTCTCCGTTGGAGCCGTATAACATGGTAAGTATTCTATGGACTTTCCAAATAAAATTTCATTATTTTTTTAATTGGTCGATTATTTCCCCCTCAATACACCCCATCCTTTTTGTGGGGGGCGATATTGAGGGGAAAATAATTTTTAAGAGGCGTATTTCCATAGGTCAACGTATGGTGTGTCCCGATTGATTACGGCGAATACCCGTGATATAAGCTTGTTCCGTATGACGTTCACTGTGCTCATTTTGCTTTTCCCTTCTGCCAGTCTACGGAAATAATAATCCTTTATTTCCATGTTATAGCAGATCGACGATTTGGCACACATATCGAGCAGACTTTTCATCTTCTTATTGGCCAGATGGCTTACACGGGTCGTCCCTCTTAGACTGGTTCCCGATCGATTGGGAAAGGGAGCCACTCCGCAATATGCAGAAAACTGTCGGGCATTCCTGAATTTGGTAAAGGCCCCTGTATATACCAATAGGAACAGGGCAGCTTGATCGCCAATGCATTTTATTGTCTTCAGTAGAACAAATATATGATCGAGTTCAGGGCTACTTTTTATGATCTGTTGCATTTCATTTTCGATTTCCTTGATCTGTTTTGAGAGCTCCCTGATCATCCTGTCCTGGACTTTGAAAAGAAGTTCGCTGTCCTTTCGTTTGAGGATGTCCTTTTGTTCCCTTGAACTTGCCTTGTAGCCGGCCCTTTGCCTTACAAGACGGTCCCTAAGGGAAAGTAGTTTTTTTGATGGACCTGATTTCTTTCGACTGCGCAAGGGAAGGTCGTATCTCATCCCGCAGCCTTTAGGCATACAGAGCAATCTTGGAGGCATCGATCCGATCGTCCTTTCCCCTTGCGATCCCCAAGGATCTTTTTATTTCCAATCCCGAGATCATGGCATGGGGAATGTCCCTTTCGGAAAGATATTCCGATAGCCGTTCCGAATAGAGGCCCGTGTGTTCGAAGGCTATAAAAATATGCTCCTTTGGGTGGGGGCTGGATCTGTAGCCCCATTTGAGCAGTTGGGCAAAGCCTTTGTTCGAGTTTTCGAAGGTTGCCAGTTCCTGGTTGCTGTGAATGCAGACATCAAGGGTCACTTTACTGACATCGATGCCGATGGTTTCCATGATTTTCATAACTTTATCCTGTTTAGATGGTTACGTTGACTAAAACCTTTAGCAGGTAAATTCCTAAAATTCTATATGGTCCTTGTAACCGGGTTAGAAAAGAATGGGGACTAATACTTACCCTAGGCCGTTAACCTAGATTTGGGGTTAGTTCACCCCATTCTTTTTTGAATAAGCTAAAGTTATGGACATTTTTGGAAGTATAAGTCTCCCCCAAACCCCCTCTTTTCACCATCATCATTATCCTTTTTAGCTTATTTATCTAATTAAGCTAATCTAAAGGATTTGGAGTCGATAGTCCTTATCTCTCGTTCCCCATTTTTATCTTTCTTTTCAACCGCACTTTGGCTCTCCCTTTCCTTAAACCTCATCAATAGATTGCCGATATCCTCACTTATCTTGGACTCCACTACCCTAGCGTATATCTGGGTGGTGGACAATTTGGTATGGCCCAAAAGTTTTGAGACCGTTTCAATGGGTACCCCATTGGACAACATGACGGTCGTGGCAAAGGTATGTCGGGCCACATGGAAGGTAATGTTCTTATAGACTCCGCATGCTCCTGCTATTTCCTTGAGATAAGTATTTACCTTCTGGTTGGAACAAATGGGAAGCAATCCATTGTGAGTAGGATAATCCCTATACTTTTCCAAAATCTCCCATGCTTGGGGAAGAATAGGAATTTTGACCAGCTCGTCGGTTTTTTCCCGTTTGGTATAAATCCAGTTCCGGTCATCTATCCCCTTGGTGATCTTATCCCAAGTAAGTTCCTTTACATCCACATAGGAAAGTCCGGTATAACAGGAAAACACAAAACAGTCCTTTACATATTGCAATCTGTCCTGTTTGAATTCCGTTTCCTCTATAAGCCTTAATTCCCTTTGGGTCAGGAACACCCGGTCGAATTTGTTGAACTTCAATTGGAACCTGTCAAAAGGGTTTTTATTTACCCATTCCAGTTTCACGGCAAGGTTTACCATCTTCTTGAACCGTTCCAAATGTTTCATCACCCCATTATTGTTAAGGCACAGCTGTTTCTTTTTGTCCGTGCACCTCCTTAAATAATGTTCCAGGTCCAGTATAAAACGATAGTTGAGCTGCTTCAGGTGGATATCCTCCTGTTTGTACTTGCTCTTTAAAAATCGCTTTAGGTATTTTTCCGTGGTATAGTAGTTCTTCATGGTGCCAGGCTTCAGGACATGGACCATGTTCCCGTTGTGATATTCGATAAGGTCCATCAAGGTCCTACTAACCTCATCTTCACCCAGGAAACGCATTTTAATAGCATTGGAGGAAACTATCTTGTCCTCTTGGACAAGTTGGGCATGGCACTGTAGCAATTTGGCCTGCACCTGGTCCAAATAGGTGTTCAGGTTACGGATCTCCTCCGACCTGCCCTTGCCCCTGCCCTTGATGCAATCCCATTGCCCTGCATCGATCTTTCGCTTTAAACTGATCTCCGCACGTTTGCCCAAAATGGTGATACGTACATAAATGGATAGAAGGTTTGCTACACTTCTTGATTTTCTTGTAAAAAAGATTACCGTAAAGGTCTGGTTTGTTTTCATTTGAAACGGCTTTAGTTAGACAATGATCACTAAGGAAAAAAGTCAAATACTACCTAAAGTTCTTTCAAGTTACTACAATTTCAGTGAACCGTTGCACACCGATTTGCACACCGAATTAGGTGTGCACATATGATATCATTTGATATCAAAGAAAATGTGTAAAAACAAAAAACACTGAAAATCAATTGATTAACAGTGTTTTTGCTACTACCTATTTCTAGGTTCGTCGGGGTGGCAGGATTCGAACCTGCGACCTCCGCGTCCCAAACGCGGCGCGATAACCGGGCTACGCTACACCCCGAACTAGTTATCTATTTTCTTTCTTGGGGTGGTCACGCCTCAAGCGTGACGACCTCCGCGTCCCAAACGCGGTTCAATAATAACGCCTTGCGTTACAAACCGGGCGAGACCTGCCACGCTATAGGCCTGGTACTCCCCCAAAATGGTTAAAACCATCTCATCAATACTACTCTAAAAAAAAGCGGAGAGACAGGGACTCGAACCCTGGCGACAGTTACCCGTCGACAGATTAGCAATCTGCTCCGTTACCACTCCGGCACCTCTCCAATAATTTTAAAGCTCACGCATTAAAAATGCGGTTGCAAATGTACTTTTTCATTCATAAGAACGCAACAATTTTTCGATTTTTTTTTACTTGTTCTTTCGAATCAGCCATTTATTTAACTTATCTCATTAAGCTTCAAACAATTCTAGAAACCCACTACTCCGGATATTCTACCCTTAAATGGTAAATATTGACCAATTTCTGTTTCAAAATCTTCTTTATCGCTTCTATTTCCTTGAAAGTTATATTGGCATTTAAAAACTGGTCAGCCTTGATTTGACCTTCAATAATTCTTTCAACAAATTCATCGATTATCAAAAAAGTGGGGTTCTTTAGACTCTTGGAAGCAGCTTCCACAGAATCTGCCATCATTAAAATGGCGGTTTCCTTTGAAAAAGGAATCGGTCCGGGATATCTAAAATCCTCTTCATTTACCTCTCCTTCCATAGCCTCCTGCTTTTTGTAAAAATAAAAGACCAGTGAAGTTCCATGATGGGTCCGTATAAAATCTATTACACGATCTGGAACTTTATTCTTCCTTGCTATTTCTATGCCTTCAATGACATGGTTAATAATTATGGCCGCAGCATCCCTAGGCTCCAAGTCATCGTGAGGGTTAACATTTGTAACCTGGTTTTCCGTAAAATAGGTAGGGTTGTTCATTTTACCAATATCATGGTACAACGCCCCTACCCTCACCAGCATGGCATTGGCCCCAATTTCATTGGCCGCAGCTTCAGCCAAATTGGCTACCTGAAGGGAATGATGAAAGGTTCCAGGAGCTTTATTGGACAACTCCTTCAATAATTTGGAATTGGTATCGGACAACTCCAATAAGGAAACATCGGACACCAAACCAAATATTTTCTCATGAATATAAATTAATGGCTGAACGAACAGTGTAATCATTCCATTCAAGAAAAAATACCCAAAAGCCATCCAGTGTATATCTTCCAGATTACCCTCATGGATCATATGAAAAGCAAAATAACCAATAATATAAATCAGTGTTATTTGACCTACCGATATAAATAAATTAGCCCTTTTATAAAGTTCGGATACAGACAAGATGGTAACAATACCGGCCAAAGTTTGGAGAAATATATACTCAAAACTGTTGGGCACTACAAAACCCAAAATTAATACGGTAAGAACATGAACAAAGAGGCCCATCCTTGCATCAAAAAATGTCTTGAGGACCAAGGGCAAAATGCACAATGGAACCACAAAAACATACTCTACATCATATTTGACCACCATAGTGGTCAAAAATACCATGATAAGAATATTAACTATTATAAAGGTGACCTTTGTATTGTCTTTAAAGATTTCCAGACGATATTTTTTAAGAAAAAGGAAGAACATCATTAATACCATTGCCACCAATACGGTATAGCCGAACAGTATAAAATATTGGTTATTTTCTTCCCATAATTCCGACTCAAATTCACTTTTCAACGAATCCAACACCCTAACGTCCTCCTGCTCCACAACTTCCCCTTTGGCAATAATAAGCTTGCCCTCGTCCACATTTCCCAAAGTATAGGAAATCTTCGAATATTCGGACTCCAACTCCTTATTGGACAGATCAGCGTCAAAACTAACATTGGGTTTTATAAAATTGAAGAACACTTCCTGAAAAGAAGGCTCATAAGCCGATAAATTGCCTTGGGCAAGTTTTTTCCTAACAACGCCCTCTACCTCAGATAGACTATATACATCATCAAAATTTAGTTTAGTGGCTTCATTATTCTTAACCAAGTAAAGACTATTGCTAGTGCTCCTCCGCTCTATTTTGGACAGAATACCATTCGCATATAGATCCGCCAAAACGTCATTGGCAACATCTTTGATCCTTTCAAGTTCATTCTGGTTAAAACTGGAGGAATTAAAAGCCTTACCCAGCTCCCTGCCAATTGTGCTGTCTACTTCGGCCACAATACCGGAGTCATAATAATAGTAGTCTATATGATTGCTTTCTATTTTCTCCTTTTCCTTTATAATTTCTTCCTCGCCCTTATTTATGGAAAAATCAAATGGAGCATAAAAATTATTGTATTGCCATGGCTTGCCCTTTTGGTATTCGTATTTAAACTTTCCGCCACGTGGAAAAAAGAATACAATAAAGAAAACAGCCGAGAAATATAAAAAATACTTATAAACCAGGGAGTGATTTTTATAAAGGCTGTCCAAAAAAGTGCGCATACGGTAAGTATATATAGTCAAAAATAGAAAAATATAAACTTAAAATGATACTTTACCCAAATAACACCACTTTTGAAACCTACTTATAAAATTTAACCAACAGGCGTAGGCTTTATTTCATCTATTACCAATCCCCAAAAGCAGTTGCAGATTCAGAAATAACTTGGAATATTCTAGCGTTGCACACCTCATTGCGCATTAATTTCTTAAATTCGCAGATAATAAAAATGAACTTGATGAAAGATGTTGTGATCGTTTCCGCTGTTAGAACACCAATAGGAAGCTTTATGGGAGCATTGTCCACCATTACGGCACCAGAACTTGGCGCTATCGCCATTAAAGGCGCATTAAGCAAAATAAAATTGGATCCTTCCCAAGTAGAGGAAGTTCTAATGGGAAACGTTGTGCAGGCAGGAGCCGGTCAGGCACCAGCTAGACAAGCCGCCATCTATGCCGGCATACCCAATACAGTACCCTGTACTACAATCAACAAAGTATGTGCCTCGGGAATGAAATCGGTGATGATGGCCGCCCAGTCCATAGCATTGGGAGACAACAGTATTGTTGTTGCGGGGGGTATGGAAAACATGAGCCTAATACCCCATTACATCCACTTAAGAAGTGGACATAAATTTGGGCCCAGCACATTGATCGATGGCATGCAAAAAGATGGACTTGTGGATGCCTATGACCAGCAAGCCATGGGAACATGTGCGGACGCCTGCGCTATTGAATATAAATTTAGCAGGGAAGACCAAGATAATTTTGCAATTCAATCCTACCAAAGATCTGCGGATGCCTGGGCAGGTGGAAAATTTACCAATGAAGTAGTACCCGTTGAAGTTCCGCAAAGAAGGGGCGAACCAATTTTGGTAACTGAAGACGAAGAATTTAAAAATGTTAAACTGGATAAGATTCCCGGATTACGCCCTGCGTTTTCCAAGGACGGCACGGTAACGGCTGCGAACGCCTCCACCATCAACGATGGTGCAGCGGCCTTGGTACTAATGAGCAGTGAAAAAGCGAAAGAGCTGGGATTAAAGCCTTTGGCTACTATAAAAAGCTATGCCGATGCGGCCCAAGAACCAAAGTGGTTCACAACAGCGCCGGCAAAAGCCCTTCCAAAAGCCTTGTCCAAAGCCGGCATCGGCATGGAAGAAGTTGATTATTTTGAATTTAATGAAGCCTTTTCGGTAGTTGGCCTGGCCAATATGAAAATACTTGGCCTTACCGATAAAAATGTAAATGTGAATGGAGGAGCCGTTTCTTTGGGTCACCCCCTAGGTTGTTCAGGGGCAAGGATCATTATTACATTACTCAACGTACTGGATCAAAACAAAGCTAAAATAGGAGCAGCGGCCATTTGTAATGGTGGCGGTGGCGCTTCTGCAATAATTATAGAAAGAAATTAATAAGTTCTTGTAAAGCAAGCCCATGCAATACGGTATTTGCCACCTTAGTATTGTCCCAATACGTTCCGTTGCAGACGACACCAGCGAAATGGTTTCCCAGCTTTTGTACGGGGAACATTTTAAGGTATTGGATCAAAGAAAAAAATGGAGCAAGATCCGCAACGCTTTCGATAATTTTGAAGGCTGGGTCAGCAATCAGCAATTCACCCTTATAGACGAAGACCTATTTAAAGAATTGGAAAGTCTGGAATCAACAAAAGTATCTTCCGAACTTATTTCATTTATAGAAACAGAGAACAATGTACTGCTTCCTATTGTGCTAGGATCTTGTATACCACAAAATTGTCCTCTAAATCACAAATTCGATGGCTCGTTCACAATCGGAAAACAAGATAAAGACCAACTCGTAAACAAAGCTCTCCTCTATTTAAACGCACCTTATCTATGGGGAGGAAAAACCACTTTTGGCATTGATGGTCCGGGATTTACCCAAATGACCTATAAAACAAACGGCTATCGTTTACTCAGGGGAGCCCAACAGCAATCTACCCAAGGGGAGGCTTTAAGTTTTATTGAAGAAAGTGAACCGGGAGATCTGGCCTTTTTCGACAATAACGAAGGCACTATAGACCACGTAGGAATTATCATGGAGAACAACTATGTTATCCATTCCTTTGGTAAGGTCAGAATAGACCGAATTGACCATACGGGAATTTTCAATACCGAAACAAATACCTATACCCATAAACTAAGGGTAATCAAAAAAATCATATAAAAAAGGGCCATCGTTTTGCGATAGCCCTTTAAAATATTCTTGAAAAGTGTTATTTATTACTCTCCGGTAAGCTTTTTAAGGCGTAAGAAGTTTTCATTATCTCCCAAAGCACCATAAATATTCTTTAATTGTGAAAGTATACTTTGATTGTCCGGGTTCAATTTTAGTGCATCCTCCAAGATTATAGCCCCATCACGGAACAAGCTATCCTTTTTCTCCTTTAACTCATCATATCTAGCGATATCTTTTTTGGAATTTCCAAGTGAATTCATTTCATCTATCAGGCCATTTCCTTCATTGACATACGTGGTAGACAGGTTCAATTGCGCATTCACATATCCTGGATTAATTTCGATTGCCCTTTTATAAGCTTTCCTTGCGTCTTCAATTAACCCTTGTTCCATATTGATGACACCAACATTGTAGAACAAATCCGGGTTATCAGGAGCAACTTCAGAAGCTTCTGCCATTAAAGCCTTAAATTTCTCCTTATCGCCCATCTTATAGTAAAGGTTGGCCTCGTTCAGGATCAAGTTCACATCTTTTGGGTCTTTTGCCCTAGCATCCTTATAGGCCTCCAAGGCATTGTCATCTTGACCCAATTGTGTATAAATCAAGGCAATATTCTTAACAATTTCCGTAGTTTTTGAAGGAGTCTTCTCGTCCACTGGATCCTTATAGGCACCAGATTTAACCATTAGCTCTCTTTGGGTTTTCTCCATCTCTTCTACTTCACCAGTAGACACGTTGGTAGCCTTGTAGACCATTCCGCCTCCATCATAACCCAAATCTTTTAACTCGTTGTAATATTTTAGCGCCTTCTCATAATGCCCTCCATTTACAGCACTACTGGCCGCATAATAAAGATAAACAGTATCCTGTGGGCTTAATTGGTAACCCATATAGAGTTTACCGGCCGCTTCCTCGTAGTTTTTATTGTTGTTATCTTCTACAGCAGAATTAATAAGGTCGGCAGTCATGCCAGAAAGTTTTTCCTTGGCATCCGATCCGTACTTGGCCTTACCACTCTTCTCCTCTACTTCACTTACTTTTTTAAAGGAAGAAATAGCTTCATCAAAAGCACCGGCGGTGCCTTTTTTGGCCAGTTCGGCATAAGCAGTTCCCCTCAAAAAGTAATATTGGGCCTGCATTTTTTCATCTGCACTGGCAATTAGTGAAGATGCACCATCCAATGCTGTTTTCGCAGCCATGGCATCGCCCGACTTTAACGCTTTATCAGCCGTTTTGATCTCATCCTTTTGAGCAATTCCGACTACCGAAAAAAACATAGTCGAGAGTATTAAAATATTTGTTTTCATTTCAAATTAAATTTACTTATTAGTGTTTATTCGTGTTTAAATGTTATTCTTTGGTTTCCGCATTATCATTATCAAGAGCCGTGCCATCTTCTTCTTTGGCATCTACCTCTAGGTCTGCAATGTCATCTATTTCATCTTCGTCCTTCATCACTTTAGCCACAGCCGCAATGGAATCGTTGCCTTTAATATTAATGAGTCGAACACCCTGTGTTGCCCTACCCATTACCCTTAAATCCTCAACACTCATCCTAATCGCGATGCCCGATTTATTGATAATCATTAAATCATCTGAGTCCGAAACATTTTTAATAGCTACCAATCCACCTGTTTTGTCGGTAATGGAAATGGTCTTCACCCCTTTACCTCCTCTGTTGGTGATTCTATAGTCTTCAATACTGGAACGTTTTCCGTACCCATTCTCCGACACTACCAATATTTCCTCTTCAAAATTATGTACGGCCACCATTCCTATTACCTCATCGTTATCATGTGCCAAGGTAATTCCACGAACACCGGAGGCATTTCTACCCATAGGTCTCGTCTTTACCTCCTCGAACCTAATGGCCTTACCGGACTTTAATCCCAGGAATATCTGACTGGCACCTGTAGTGAGTTTAGCTTCCAAAAGTTCATCGTCCTCACGGACGCTTATTGCATTGATACCATTCTGTCTTGGCCTTGAGTATTGCTCCAAAGAGGTCTTTTTAACGATACCCTTTTTCGTGGCCATAATAACATAATGACTGTTTACATATTCCTCATCCTTCAAATCCTGTGTACATATGAAGGCTTTCACCATATCATCGTTCTCAATATTGATCAAGTTTTGGATAGCACGGCCTTTGGAAGTTTTGGTTCCCTCCGGAATTTCATAGACCCGCATCCAGAAACATTTACCCTTTTGGGTAAAGAACAACATATATTGGTGGTTAGTACCCACGAAAAGGTGTTCCAAGAAATCTTCATTTCTGGTGGAAGATGCTTTTTGACCAACACCACCCCTGTTTTGGGTCTTATATTCTGAAAGGGGTGTTCTTTTAATATAACCGGCGTGGGAAATGGTAATTACCACTTGCTCATCAGGAATCATATCCTCCATACTTAAGTCACCACCGGCAAAATTTATTTCGGAACGACGGTTATCTCCATACTTGTCCTTAACCTCCAAGAGCTCATCCTTAATGATCTGCATCCTACGCTCTTTCTTGGCAAGAATATCCTTTAAATCGGCAATGGTCAATATTATCTCCTCGTATTCCGACCTTAATTTATCCTGCTCCAGACCTGTCAATTGGCGTAAACGCATTTCAACAATGGCCTTTGCCTGGATTTCACTAAGCTTAAAGCGCTCCATAAGCTTTTCCCTGGCCTCATCAGCATTGGAAGAAGCTCTTATGATAGCAATTACCTCGTCTATATTATCCGAGGCTATAATAAGTCCTTCTAAGATGTGCGCCCTGTCTTCCGCCTTCTTAAGCTCAAACTCTGTACGCCTTACTACTACCTCATGGCGGTGCTCCACAAAATAGTGGATCATCTCCTTAACATTCAACAATTGCGGTCTTCCCTTTACCAGTGCAATGTTATTAACACTAAAAGAGGACTGTAACGAAGTATATTTGTACAACGTATTTAGAACGATATTTGGAATAGCATCCCTTTTAAGGATATATACGATACGCATACCGTTCCTATCCGATTCGTCCCTAATGGTAGAAATACCTTCTATCTTTTTTTCATTGACAAGATCGGCAGTCTTCTTGATCATGTCCGCCTTGTTGATCTGATATGGAATTTCAGTCACTACAATACTCTCCCGTCCCTGAACTTCCTCAAAATTGGCTTTCGCCCTCATTACCACACGACCACGTCCTGTATGAAAGGCCTCCTTAACCCCATCATAGCCATAAATTATACCACCTGTTGGAAAATCCGGCGCTTTGATATGGGTAATAAGCTCATCGATCTCAATATCGTTATTGTCAATATAGGCTACGGTACCGTCAACTACTTCGGAAAGGTTGTGGGGTGGCATATTGGTCGCCATACCTACTGCAATACCCGAGGCACCATTGATCAATAAATTAGGTATTCTGGTAGGGAGTACCGTTGGCTCTTGCAAGGAATCATCAAAATTCAATTGATGATCCACCGTATCCTTATCTATATCGGCCAACATATCATCCGCAATTTTACGCATACGGGCCTCCGTATAACGCATAGCTGCAGGACTGTCACCATCAACGGAACCAAAGTTTCCCTGGCCATCGACCAACATATACCTTAAACTCCACTCCTGAGCCATACGCACCATGGAATCATAAACAGAAGTATCCCCGTGTGGATGATACTTACCTAATACTTCCCCGACAATACGCGCGGATTTTTTATGGGCACTATTAGATCTAACACCTAACTCATGCATTCCGAACAAAACCCTTCTATGCACTGGCTTTAAACCATCCCTAACATCTGGCAGGGCACGTGACACAATGACCGACATTGAGTAATCAATGTAGGCAGATTTCATTTCATCTTCAATGTTAATCGGAATTAATTTTTCTCCTTCTGCCATTTAAAATCTTCTATTTATTTTTAGTTAAAAAAGCAGGACAATATACGTAAAATCGATACTATACAAGTACTTAGGACATACTTTTGTGAAGAATTTATTAACACTTCAAATATGAGGTTGGCATATCTATTTGATTGTTAATTTTTTTGCAAATAATGGCTTATTTCGTCAAATCGACCACCTTTAACGAATATTAGGTATAGTATTTGCCATAGATTGATATAGATTTACTATTTTTAAAGTTGAAAGGATATTTTATGGACGACAATTTTTCCCCTAGAGTAAAAGATGTTATTGCTTACAGTAAGGAAGAGGCCTTAAGACTAGGCCACGACTTCATTGGAACCGAGCATTTAATGCTGGGATTACTGCGGGACGGTAATGGAAAAGCAATAAGCATTTTAGACGCATTGGACGTAGACTTGGATCACTTGAGAAGAAAAGTGGAGATATTAAGTCCCGCCAATCCAAATGCTGGCGCTGCACAAAAGGACAAAAAGAACCTGCATCTGACCAGACAGGCGGAGCGTGCACTGAAAACAACATTTTTGGAAGCTAAATTATTTCAAAGCTCCTCTATCAATACGGCCCATTTATTACTATGTATTTTACGTAATGAAAACGACCCTACGACAAAATTATTACATAAATTAAAAGTGGACTATGACGGAGTAAAAGACCAGTTTAAATCAATGATAACAAGTGATGATGATTATATAGACTCTCCTACCTCGGAATCTTTTCCCAGTGATTCCGATGAGCCCAGTGAGGAAAAGGAAGGCACTTTTGGCACTTCCGGTACCGGGCAAAAGGGAAGCAAAAAATCGAAAACCCCCGTATTGGACAATTTTGGTCGCGACCTGACCAAAATGGCAGAAGAAAACAAATTGGATCCCGTAGTGGGCCGTGAAAAGGAAATTGAAAGGGTTTCCCAAATTCTTAGCAGAAGAAAAAAGAACAATCCTCTGCTGATAGGAGAGCCCGGTGTTGGTAAAAGTGCCATTGCCGAAGGCCTAGCCCTGAGGATAATCAACAAGAAAGTTTCCAGAATCCTTTACAATAAAAGGGTAGTGACTCTGGATTTGGCTTCTTTGGTAGCCGGTACCAAATACCGTGGCCAGTTTGAAGAGCGAATGAAGGCGGTTATGAACGAACTGGAAAAAAACGACGATGTTATCCTGTTCATAGATGAGATCCACACTATAGTTGGGGCCGGTGGCGCCACAGGCAGTTTGGATGCTTCCAATATGTTTAAGCCAGCACTGGCCAGAGGTGAAATTCAATGTATAGGAGCCACTACTTTGGACGAGTACAGACAATATATAGAAAAAGATGGCGCTCTGGAAAGACGGTTTCAAAAGGTAATCGTAGAGCCTACCACTGTAACCGAGACCATTGAGATCTTAAAAAATATCAAAGGCAAATACGAGGATCACCATAACGTTATATACACCGATGAGGCCATAATTGCCTGTGTAAAACTTACCAACAGGTATATGACGGACAGATATTTACCGGACAAGGCCATTGATGCCCTGGACGAGGCAGGTTCTCGAGTTCATATCGTTAATATGGATGTTCCAAAACAAATTTTGGAACTGGAAAAACAGTTGGAAGACGTTCGTGAACTAAAAAATACGGTCGTTAAAAAACAGAAATACGAGGAAGCCGCCAAACTAAGGGACGATGAAAAACGAATAGAGAAAGATTTGGCCATTGCCCAAGAACGATGGGAGGAAGACAGTAAGCTCCACAAAGAAACAGTTACTGAAGACAATGTTGCGGACGTGGTCTCCATGATGAGCGGTATTCCCGTAAACAGGATTGCACAAACAGAAAGCAACAAACTGGCCGAATTGCCAAAACTGATCAAGAGCAATGTAATTGGTCAGGACGAAGCAGTTGCCAAAGTTGCCAAAGCAATCCAACGTAACCGGGCCGGTCTAAAAGATCCGAACAAACCTATTGGTTCCTTCATCTTTTTAGGGCAGACAGGGGTAGGTAAAACACAACTTGCCAAAATACTGGCCAAGGAGTTATTCGATTCAGAGGACGCCTTGATCAGAGTGGATATGAGTGAATATATGGAGAAATTTGCCATATCAAGACTTGTTGGTGCACCTCCAGGATATGTCGGATACGAAGAAGGCGGACAGTTGACCGAAAAGGTACGCCGTAAGCCCTATTCCGTTATTCTGTTGGACGAAATTGAAAAGGCACATCCAGATGTATTCAATATGCTTCTACAAGTGCTGGATGATGGTTATTTAACGGATAGTCTTGGTAGAAAGATCGATTTCAGAAATACGATCATCATAATGACCTCCAACATTGGAGCAAGACAGTTAAAGGATTTTGGCCAAGGAGTTGGTTTTGGAACTTCCGCAAAAAAGGCACAGGCAGACACCCATCAAAAAAGTGTTATCGAAAACGCCCTAAAGAAGGCCTTTGCTCCGGAATTCTTAAACAGAATAGACGACGTTGTTGTATTTAACGCTCTGGAACGTGAAGATATCCACAGGATAATCGATATTGAGCTGAAGAAACTATACCTCAGGATCAAGGATATTGGATATGATTTGCAGCTAACAGATAAGGCCAAGGATTATATTGCCGAAAAAGGCTTTGACAAACAATACGGTGCCAGGCCACTTAAAAGAGCAATTCAAAAATATATTGAGGATGCTCTGGCGGAAGAAATCGTAAATTCCAAATTGGAGGAAGGCGATACTATTCATATGGATCTTGACGAGGCCAAGGAAGAGCTCACCATTAAGATCAAAAAAGCAGAAAAGTCGTCCAAAACCTAAATTGGATATCTATAATTAACACAAAAAAGGAGTAGCAAAACGCTACTCCTTTTTTTATTTATTCCCCCAGGTTTGTAAGAAATAAAACACAGTAAGCCCATTTCCTCTCCACATAAACGATTAAAGTGTCTTTAATCTAATAATTTTTATAATAGTTGTACTTAATTCTACATTCGCTGCAGACACACTATATAAAATACGGAGAATGAAAGTCGGACGACCCAAGAAGACTATTATCGTACGAGAATATCAACTGGACATTGGAAAAGTACAGGTATTTGACGATTACATGGTTTCTATTTTTGATGAAGGAAGCACCATAACCAAAGAAAGAGTATTTCAAATAATTGGTATTATGGAAATTCATTTCAGAAATAAAAACTTCGGTTACATAAGTTTAAGAAAGAACTCGTATGCCATAGATCCAATGGTATACAATCAAATTAGGGAAATAGAGAATATTAAGGCTTTTGCAGTAGTTTCAATTAAAGAAATAGACATGCACAATTTTAATATCGAGAGACTATTTTACAAGAAACCTATGAAATTCTTCATTGATCAGGACAATGCCCTAATGTGGGTAAAAAGACGTGTAAGAATATCCAACGCAGAATAGCATAATAAAGGTATGGTATTGTCATATTTGGCAAAAACATACCTTCTATTGCTCACTTTCACCAGTGGCAGCATCAGGTTCAGAAACTTGAAAAAGATCCAAATACGCCTTGCCAATATTATCCAATATCCCACTGGCTATCAAGGCCTGAAAGCCACATTTCTCTACCGCAATATCTGCGGCTTTCCCATGGATGTATACCCCAAAAATAGCAGCATTTAATGCAGAATAACCCTGAGCGATCAAGCCCGTGATTATCCCTGTTAACACATCCCCGCTCCCCCCAGTGGCCATGCCTGGATTTCCCGTGGTGTTAACATAGCCCATATCCCTATAAACAGTAATGGTATTTGCCCCTTTTATAACTAAAATGCAATCGTATTTTTCAGAGAACTCCTTTGCTTTTTTCAACTTGTCAAAATCATCCGCCCATTTCCCAATTATACGCTCCAACTCCTTTGGGTGCGGAGTTAATACGGTTTGCGGAGGCACTACTTTGAACAAGTCCTGATTTTTGGAAAGTATGTTCAATCCGTCGGCGTCTATGACCAATGGCAGTTTATTCCCCTTGAGAAAATCAGAAAAAGCCTTAACTGTAGTTGCGGTTGTTCCCATTCCAACACCAATACCGATCACGCTGGGCAGCATATCAAAATCTATTTTGGAAATTTCCACTTCTTCATTATCCGTGAGTACCATGGCTTCCGGCAATGCCGTCTGCAATGGCAAATACCCACACTTTGGGACATAGGCCGTAACCAATCCGCTTCCTGCCAACATACTTCCTTTTGCAGCCAAAACAACGGCCCCGATCTTCCCATAACTTCCACCAACTATTAAGGAATGGCCGTAGCTGCCCTTATGCGAATACTTCTCCCGGGGAATGTACATGGACCGGACTTCGTTCTTCCCTATCAACTCATAATGTGATTTTAACTTAAACAAGAACTCTTGGTCCAAGCCAATATCCAGAACCTCCCAATGATCCACATATTTACCCGTTTCAGGAAGAAAAAAAACAAGTTTTGGCACTTGAAAAGTAAGCACGTAATTGGCTTTTATTACCCCCTCTGTATTGGGCAGACCAGCTTCCATAAAAAGTCCGGAAGGCATATCTATTGACAGAACAAAGGCTTTTGAGTTGTTAAGGTGCTGCATAAGCCCAATCACCCATTCATCAGGAACCCTGTTCAAGCCTATCCCAAAAATTGCATCCACAATAATATCATCTTTTCCAATATCGGGCAATTCCGATTCTTCATTTAAAAAATTGGGCCAGACACCTTTCTCTTTTAAACGATCCAGATTTATTAAAAAATCCTTGGACCTGTGTTCGCTATAGTTAACAACAAATACCTCGATATTATAATCATGATCCTGCAAATGTCTGGCAAGTACCAGCCCATCCCCGCCATTGTTGCCTATACCACAGAACAAATGAATTTTGGCCTGGGCACCCTGCATTCTAGAATGCATCCAATTAAAAATCCGAATTGCGGCCCGCTCCATAAGCTGTTCACTAGTAATCTGCTGCTTATCTATTGTGAATTTGTCAGCTTCGTATATCTGTTTGGCATTAAAAATCTTCATTCAATAAGATTATTTAGTAAAAATTGATGATTTAGTAAAAATCCGTCAAAACATTTGATTGGGTAATCAAAAATACTACATTTGGTTCTTTATTCTTATGATGACTTTTAACAATACGGACAATAATCTTCTTAATACACCATTTATAAATGGTTGCATTGCCATTACCGTTATCAGCACCACTACCCCATTGGGGTAAGCTACTACATATACGTCTGTTACACAATTTTATCAAAATTCAATTTTTCTTATTTAATACCTTTGAACCATGAAAGTTCTAAAATTCGGTGGTACTTCAGTGGCCAACGCCAATAATATAAGTTTAGTAAAAAATATAATTGCAGACCTTGGGTCCAACAAAAGCATTGTAGTAGTTTCCGCTCTTGGCGGAATTACAGATCTTCTTTTAAAGACGGCAGCTCTAGCTTCCGCACAGGATCAAACCTACAAAAACATCCTAAAGGAAATAGAGGACAGACACCTTATTACCATTAAGGAACTAATCCCTATTCATTCCCAAAGTAAGGTGCTAAGTAAAGTAAAGAGTGAGCTTAACACCTTGGAAACACTTTTGGAAGGGGCATATTTAATTGGGGAAATTACACCGAAACTATCGGACAAAATTGTTAGTTATGGAGAGTTGCTGTCTTCCTATATAATAAGCGAATATTTTATTGTTGAAGGAATAGATACCGTTCATGCCGATAGCAGACAGCTTATAAAAACAAACTCCAATTTTGGAAAAGCAGCCGTTAACTTTGATCTGACGAACAAAAATATTACCGACTACGTCAACAACTGTAATAAATCCGTAATTATTATGGGAGGCTTTATTGCTTCTGCCGTAAATGGAGATTCCACTACCTTGGGCCGTGGAGGATCGGACTATACTGCTGCCATTGTTGCAAACGCCATAAATGCGGAAGTTCTGGAAATATGGACAGACGTAAGCGGCATGTATACTGCCAACCCTAAAATAGTAAAGCAGGCCATGGCCATTCCTCATATTTCTTATGAGGAAGCAATGGAACTATCCCATTTTGGTGCGAAGGTTCTTTATCCGCCTACGATACAACCGGTATTGACCAAAGGAATTTCCATAGTTATCAAAAACACCTTTGATCCAAATTCTCCTGGCACTTTGATTACCAAGAATAAAAATGGACAAGGAAAAACTGTACGGGGAATAAGCCATGTGGAAAATATTGCCCTAGTGTCCCTTGAAGGTCCAGGAATGGTAGGAATTACAGGGATTTCCAAGCGCTTTTTCGAAGTACTTTCAACTGCTGGCATCAGTGTTGTTATGATTACCCAGGCATCGTCCGAACATTCTATCTGTATAGGAATAGACAATCAGGATGCGGACCATGCGGTTCAAGTTATCAATGATGCATTTGACATAGAAATTTCACTCGGAAAAATAAAACCGGTAGTTGCAGAGAAAGATTTGGCCATCATTGCCCTGGTCGGAGACAACATGAAAAGTCATCAAGGTCTTAGCGGAAAAATGTTCAGCACCCTAGGTAAGAACAACGTTAATATCCGTGCTATAGCCCAAGGAGCTTCTGAACGTAACATATCTGCCGTAATCCTCAAAGAGGATGTAAAAAAGGCACTCAATACCTTACATGAGGAATTTTTTGAGGAAAATATAAAACAGCTGAATCTGTTCGTCATGGGAGTCGGTAATGTTGGGGCCAAGTTCTTGAACCAAATACAATCACAAAAAAAGTATTTAAAGGAGAAACTAAAACTTAATATCAGGGTTATTGGGATGTCCAATTCCAGAACTATGATATTCGATGAAGACGGCATTGCCCTTAAGAACTGGGAAGAATTGCTAAACAAGGGAGAAAAGACCAATCTAGACCTATTCTTCCAAAAGGTAAAAAAACTGAATTACCGAAATAGCATCTTTGTAGACAATACCGCCAGTCAGAAGGTTTCGGAAACTTACAATTCATATTTAAGGAATAGTATTTCCGTTGTTACCTGCAATAAAATAGCCTGTTCATCTGCCTATGACAATTATCAGGAGTTAAAAGATCTGGCCAGACAGTACAACGCTCCCTTTCTTTTTGAAACAAATGTTGGTGCAGGCCTACCCATTATAGACACTTTAAAGCACCTAGTAGCTTCGGGCGACAAAATATTAAAAATTCAAGCTGTACTTTCAGGTAGTCTAAATTTTGTATTCAACAATTTTAATGACAGTACCACTTTCCACGATGTAGTAAAACAAGCTCAAGTGGAAGGATATACAGAGCCCGACCCCAAAATAGATTTGAGCGGGGTGGATGTAATGCGGAAAATATTGATCCTTGCCAGGGAAAGTGGTAACGTATTGAACATAGAGGACATCCAAAATAATTCTTTTCTACCTCTGGAAAGTTTGGAAACAACCAACAATGAAGATTTCTTCAAATCGCTGACCAAGTATGAAGATTCGTTTCAGGAGATGTACAAAAAGGCGGTTGAGGAAGACAGCAAATTGAAATATGTGGCACAATTCGAAAATGGAAAAGCCAGTGTGGGCCTACAACGGATACCTAAGGGACATGATTTCTATAATTTGGAAGGAAGTGATAATATTGTATTGTTCTATACAGAACGTTATCCCAACCAACCCATGATAATAAAAGGGGCCGGAGCCGGTGCTGATGTCACTGCCTCTGGTATCTTCGCAGATATTATACGCATCGGCAATTTCTAAAAATGCGCCTAAGCCTGAAATTTATTTGATAAAAATGAAAACTAACGAAATTAGAATTTTCTGTCCAGCTACCATAGCCAATGTTTCCTGTGGCTTTGATGTACTTGGTCTTGCTTTGGATTCTGTAGGCGATGAGATGGTGGTAAGGAAAATCAACGAAAAAGGAATAAAGATCACCAAACTTACTGGACAGGACCTGCCCACCGAGACCCTACAAAATGTTGCCGGGGTTGCCGGTTTGGCCTTGTTGGCGGAAAGTGACCATGTAGGTGGATTTGAGATCGAGATTTACAAGAAAATAAAAGCGGGCAGTGGTATAGGAAGTAGTGCCGCCAGTTCTACAGGAGCAGTATGGGCCATGAACCAATTATTGGGCAGTCCCTTTAGCAGTCTAGAGTTGGTGAAATTTGCTATGGAAG
Organism: Arenibacter algicola; assembly: GCF_000733925.1. NCBI lineage: Bacteria > Pseudomonadati > Bacteroidota > Flavobacteriia > Flavobacteriales > Flavobacteriaceae > Arenibacter > Arenibacter algicola. The sequence continues at coordinate 1,404,326 of NZ_JPOO01000001.1, read as the reverse complement.
GAGAACGATTGGCCAGCGGGGTTGCCCATGCGGACAATGTTGCTCCTGCCCTGTACGGAGGCTTTACTTTGGTACGCAGTTACCAACCTTTGGACATTGTAAAGATTCCGACCCCTCCAGAGTTATACGCAACGGTAATACACCCACAAATAGAAGTAAGGACTTCTGACTCCAGACGAATCCTCAAAACCTCCATTTCCCTAGAAGACGGCATTAAGCAATGGGGAAATGTAGGTGGGCTTATTGCCGGGCTATTTACCAATGATTACGACCTAATAGGCAGATCACTGGTAGACCATATCATAGAACCCATTAGATCCATTCTTATACCCGGATTCGACAAGGTAAAGGAAGATGCTATTGGAGCAGGTGCCCTAGGCTGTGGAATTTCAGGTTCAGGCCCATCTATCTTTGCCCTAAGTAAGGGCAAGGAAAATGCACTTAAAGTGGGCGAAGCTATGAGAAATGTATACGAAAAAATAGGTGTCGACTATGACGTACATGTTTCGAAAATAAATACCCAAGGGATTAAAATATTGGAAGGCTAATGTATTATGTCCTTCAATGCATTTTAGCGGAACTCAAAATTTACAACTCATTCTAACATCAATAAATATGAACTTTTATAGCCTAAACCACCAAGCACCCAACGTATCTTTTAAAGATGCAGTTATAAAAGGAATTGCCCCTGATCGCGGGTTATATTTTCCGGAAATAATCAAGGCCCTGCCAAAGGATTTTTTCAACAAGATAGAAGATTACTCCGATCACGAAATTGCCTTCTTGGCCATACAACAATTTGTGGGCAAGGATATTCCAGAAGACGCTCTCAAAGAAATAATTGCCGATGTTTTGGATTTTGAATTCCCACTTGTGGAAATTGAGGACGACGTGGCCGCATTGGAACTTTTTCACGGCCCTACCCTGGCCTTTAAGGATGTCGGGGCAAGATTTATGGCCAGATGTCTTGGCTATTTTTCATCTGAAAACACCAAGGATGTCACCGTATTGGTTGCTACTTCCGGAGATACCGGAGGCGCAGTAGCCAATGGCTTTCTCGGGGTGGATGGAGTTAAGGTTGTTATTCTATATCCTAGCGGAAAGGTGAGCGATATTCAGGAGAAACAGTTGACCACTTTGGGCAAGAACATTACTGCCCTGGAAGTTGAAGGTACATTTGACGACTGCCAAAACATGGTAAAAACAGCTTTCCTGGACGAAGAGTTGATCCAAAACATGCAATTGACCTCTGCGAATAGTATCAATGTGGCCAGATGGCTCCCACAAATGTTTTATTTCCTGTTCGCATATAAAGAGATGAAGTCCAAGGGCAAGGATATTATATTTTCTGTCCCTAGTGGCAATTTCGGAAATATCTGTGCTGGTATTATGGCTCAAAGACTGGGAATGCCCTGCAAACATTTTATTGCCTCAACGAACGTCAATGACGTTGTTCCTCGTTATATGGATACAGGAGAATATGACCCAAAAGCTTCCATCGCCACTATTTCCAACGCTATGGATGTTGGTGATCCCAGTAATTTTATCAGGATAAGACATTTGTACAAAGACAATTTTGATGAGCTTTCCAAGAATATATCCTCTTATTCCTTTACAGATAATGAGACAAAAGAAGCCATGTTAAAATTATACAACGACTTTACCTATGTGGCCGATCCCCACGGTGCCGTTGGTTATTTGGGCTTAAAGAAGTACCAGGAAACCCATCCGGATACCTATGGCATTTTCTTAGAAACTGCTCACCCTGTCAAGTTTTTAGATGTAGTGGAGGACACTATTCGTGAAAACATCGATTTACCGGAAAGTATTGTAAAAGTAATGGGGAAAAAGAAAAAGTCGATCAAAATCTCCCAATATAGTGAGCTGAAGGGCTACCTATTGGGTAAATAAATAGCTTTATCTCAGTTAAAGATTTTTTTGCACTTGGCCAATGCCGAGGCTATTACTTGGTGCATATCATAGTACTTATACTCGGCCAGCCTTCCTCCAAAAATAATATTGTCCTTTTCGGACAAGGTCTTATACTTGGAGTAAATTTCATTGTTCCTTAAATCATTTATGGGATAATAAGGCTCTTTATTACCGGACCATTCCGTAGGGTATTCTTTGGTTATAACTGTCTTTTTCTGTGTACCAAATTCAAAATGCTTATGCTCTAGGATACGGGTATATGGAATGTCTGAAGCTGTATAATTTACAACGGCATTGCCCTGGTAATTTTCCAAATCCAGGATTTCATGCTTAAAGTCCAGACTCCTATATTCCAGTTTACCATACCGGTAGTCATAATACTCATCGATCTTACCAGTGAACACTAGCTGATCAGCCGTTTCTATCAATTCGGTTTTATCTTTAAAAAAATCGACCTCTAAACGTGTTTCTATTCCATCCAACAAACCATCGATCAACTTATTGTAACCCCCAATGGGAATTCCTTGGTATTTATCATTGAAATAATTATTGTCGAACGTATATCGCAACGGCAACCTTTTTATGATAAAAGCCGGCAGTTCGGTGGCCTTCCTTCCCCACTGTTTCTCCGTATAGCCTTTGATCAATTTTTCATAGATATCCTTACCGACCAGCGAAAGAGCCTGTTCTTCCAAATTCTTTGGATTTTTAACCCCTACTTCCCTTACTTGTTCTGCAATTACCGCCTTGGCTTCCTCTGGCGTCTTTACCTTCCACAACTGATAGAAAGTGTTCATATTGAAGGGCAAATTGTAAAGCTCGCCTTTATAATTGGCTACGGGCGAATTGGTATACCTATTAAACTCTACAAAACTATTTACATAATCCCAAATTGCCCTGTCATTGGTATGAAAAATGTGCGCCCCGTACTTATGAACATTTATACCTTCCACCTCCTCGCAAAAAACATTGCCCCCAAGATGTGAACGCTTATCAATTACCAAACACTTTTTCCCCTTCTTTTTGGCCTCATGGGCAAACACGGCACCAAATAGTCCAGCTCCTACAATCAGGTAATCGTATTTCATTTTAGGTTTATTAGTGCTTATTGTAATTTATAAAAAGTAAAACTAATGTATATTATAACGTTTATGAATTGAATTTAAAAAAAAAATCCCCTTTGCCATAACATGGTTATATTTGTAGTGCTTAATGAACCGACCCAAAATGGCCAATTTATATTATATCTCCCGAAATTACAAAGCAACCAACAGTGCAGCCTCCAAGCCGAAAACAGATTGTGAGCGGATCTTGGACACCATAGGTTTCCAAAATTTAGGCTTTAAACAAACCACTTTTGCCAGTTCTGCCATTGGTGCTGTAGTAAGTTTTTTTGGTATAACCAAGGGCGTTATTCGTTTGCCAAAAAATTCCACCTTGGCCATACAATACCCACTTAGCAAATATTACAAATACATCACTACCATAGCCGGAATAAAAAAATGTAAAATCGTGTTGATCATTCATGATGTTAAATACCTCATGGGAAAAAACAAGGATATTGCCCGGGAAATGAAAAAATTCTCATGTGCCGATGTAATCATTGTACATAACGACAACATGAAAAAATGGTTCGAGCAACAAAGGGCCACCGCAAAATTGATACCCTTGTACATGTTCGATTATTTGGAAGACAATAGCAACTATACAGCTCCTGAACTTTCTAAAAATGGCTTATTCGATGTAGTTTTCGCCGGTGGCTTGGGAATGGCCAAAAGTGCCTTTATCTATAAATTGGATGCCTTAAAAAATAACAGCTTTCATTTGAAGCTATACGGTAGCGGTTTTATTAAAGGTGATGTGGACCAGGCCAATTCCATCATAAGTTTTGAAGGCATGTTTTCTCCGGATGAAGTTGCAAAACACATAAGAGGTTCCTTTGGCCTGGTATGGAACGGGAATTCCATAGACGAATGTGCCGGGCATTTTGGGCAGTATCTTTTATATAACAACCCCCACAAGACATCTCTTTATTTACTCTGTGGCCTTCCTATAATTATATGGAATAAGGCGGCCATTGCCGCCGTCATTAAAGAACGCCAATTAGGTATTTGTATATCCTCCTTGGAGGAATTGGATGGGAAATTAAAAAACCTGTCCAATGAAGACTACCAAAATATGGTAAAAAATGTAGCTGAAGTTAGGGAACAAATAATTTCAGGTGGATTTTTAAAAGAGGCTATGGGCAAGGCACTTCTAGCACTTTCATAGCCCCTATATTCACCAATTTAATCCAGTGCTGGTAATTTAAAGTGGTCCAACGGACTGGTTTGTTTCATCACTGCCTCTATGGCTTCCGTGGTCCTAGGAGCCATCCCCGATAAATTAACAGGGCCATTTTTAGTGATAAGAATATCGTCTTCGATCCTAACTGCTATTCCCCACCACTTCTTATCGCAATCGCTCCCCTCCGGTATATAAATTCCAGGTTCCACCGTAATCACCGTATTTTCCTTAAAGGGCTGATAGGTACCCTTATCATGAACATCTAGACCTAAATAATGGGAGGTGCCGTGCGGAAAATATTTTCTGGCCTCCTCAGGACTTCCAATTATTCCCAGCTTCATCAACCCCTTGGCAACAACTTCACTGGCAGCCTGCCCAGGAGCCTGAAAAGAAGCTCCCAAAACACTGGCCTTTATTCCCGCCTCCTGGGCATTGTAAACAATATCGTAAATCTGTTTTTGTTCCTTTGAAAATTTGCCATTCGCCGGAATGGTACGGGTTACATCGGCTGTATAACCATGATATTCGGCTCCTAAATCCATCAAAACCAGATCATTCCCCACCTTAGGTTTATTATTCTCTATATAATGTAGAATACAACCGTTATTGCCTCCACCCACTATTGAAGGATAGCCCTCATATTCGGCACCGTACTTCTTATAGACAAACTCATGCACCCCTTGAATTTCCATTTCGGACATATTGGGGTGCATGGCCTTCATAACCTCTATTTGACCAACCGCGGAAATCTCCACGGCCTTCTTAAGAAGTACCAGCTCTTCCTCGGTCTTAATTTCCCTTAAGGTGTTCATTATTTCCTCCAGCATAGCACTGTTGAGGTTATTGGATTTCAATTGCAGGGCCACTTTTTCCTTGATTTCAGTCCGGGACCTATCATCTGTAGCCTCTACGAAATCAACCAATAATTTATCCGATTTTAATTCCTGGTAATAATTTAAATACCTCCCCAAGGTTTGGGCCACATTGGCACTATTTTCCAATTCCGTTGACTTGATCATGCCATAAAGCTGTTGCTTAGTGGCGTCGTAATCTGACGGATAATTGGACTTCTCCTTAAATGACCTTATCAAATCAAATAAATCAGCGGGGTCATTGGTATCCCTAAAATCATTATTGAAATCGAAAAACAGTACATTTTCAAACTTGGGAAAATTAATATCAGTGTTTAAAAATTCTTCCGCATTAAAGGCACGTTCAAACCCCAATTGCCCTTTAACACCCTCTACTCCCAAACGTTTTCCATTCCATTGTTCGGCCTTTTCATCCCTTTTCTGGGCATAGAGCACCTCATCATAATTGTTCCCGGCTTTATCCTTTTGCATTTCAGAAAATATGAGCAAAAGGGCATTGGGCTCTTTATACCCGGTTAAATAATAAAAATCCGGATCTTGATGGTATATATAATCCACGTCGTTTGCCCTATTCCTTACAGCTGCAGCAAAAAATACCGCAACACTATTTGGAGGCATTGCCTTACGCACTTCCTGACGCCTTCCCTTATGAAAATCAGCGCTTAAAAAATCGTTGGGCACTTCCTGGGCCTGAAGCCAAGACGTTAAAAAAAGAAATAAAGAAATCACAATTAAATTCCTCATAGTCATCATTAAATTAATGCTTAAAAATAATCAATTATAATACCTTATCGATCAATAATTGGCCGGAAATATGGAAAAGCAAGCCGACCAACCCTTTAAGGGACAAAAAATAATCACTGCCCGGTTTGAAGAGGGGAACATCCCTGCTCCCACAAATTATTAAAGTAGGAACCCAAATTAACATCAATTTGTGCAAAACAAAAAGTATATAGATTCTCCCTTCGATTAATTTTCGATATTTTTACGCCTCAAATTATTCAAATGAAAAACACCGCATTGACAAAAACCCATGAGGCATTGGGTGCCAAAATGGTACCTTTTGCAGGATATAATATGCCTGTTTCCTATGAAGGAGTTAATATAGAACATGAAACGGTCCGCAAAGGCGTGGGCGTCTTTGATGTATCCCATATGGGCGAGTTCTTGGTAGGAGGTCCCAATGCATTGGACCTCATACAAAAAGTAACTTCCAATGATGCTTCCAAATTAACCATTGGCAAGGCACAATACAGTTGTTTACCTAACGAAACAGGTGGTATTGTGGACGACCTAATAGTCTATAAAATTAAAGAAGAACAATATCTTTTGGTTGTAAACGCCTCAAATATTGATAAAGACTGGGAACACCTTAGTAAATACAATAAGGATTTTGGTGCAGATCTGCGCAATATATCCGACGTGTATTCCCTTCTTGCCATTCAGGGCCCCAAAGCCGTGGAAGCCATGCAGACGTTGACCTCAATAGACTTAAACGCTATAAAGTTCTATTCCTTTGAAGTAGCGGATTTTGGGGGTATAGAACATGTAATAATCTCAGCCACAGGTTATACAGGTTCTGGAGGTTTTGAAATATATTGCAAGAATGAAGAAGTACAACAGATTTGGGACAAGGTTTTTGAAGCCGGTGCCAAATACAACATAAAACCTATTGGACTTGCTGCCAGGGATACTTTGCGTTTGGAAATGGGCTACTGTTTGTACGGTAATGACATCAATGATTCTACTTCGCCACTGGAAGCAGGCTTAGGATGGATTACCAAGTTCAGCAAGGATTTTGTAAATAGCGAAGCCTTAGCCAAACAAAAAGAAGAAGGTGTTACCAAAAAACTGGTAGCCTTTGAGCTGGATGAGAAGGGGATTCCAAGGCACGATTACGATATTGTTGATGCAACAGGAAATAAAATAGGGATTGTAACCTCGGGCACCATGTCGCCTTCCATGGGGAAAGGTATTGGTCTGGGATATGTGCCCACGGCAGCATCCCAAATTGGCGGTAAAATCTATATTCAAATTAGGAAAAATGCAGTTCCTGCTACCATTGTTAAACTCCCTTTTTATAAGGTCTAACAGATGTAGCGATTGAGTTTTGCAAAAGGAGGTGATAGAATGAACAAAATACTCATTTTAGGAGCAAGCGGTTTTATAGGTAATGCCATTTACAAGGAATTACATTCCTATTTTGACACCTATGGTACTTATTACTCCGCAAGAAGGAGCTTTGAGAACAATCAACAGTTCTTCCGTTATGATCTGGAGGAGGATGACGTACATGATATTTTGAACAAAGTAAAACCCGATTTAATAATTTCTGCCATAAGGGGAAATTTCCAAGCACAGGTAATGGCCCACCAACATATGGTGGAATACATCCAAAACAGGGATTGCAAATTGTATTTTATATCCTCTGCCAACGTCTTTGATGCCTATAGCAAATACCCTTCCTATGAAAATGACAAGACTTTGTCCGAAAGCATCTATGGCCGACTGAAAATTAAAATAGAAAATATGCTGCTGAGGATACCTGTTTCCAAAATGGCTATTCTTAGAGTGCCCATGGTTTTTGGCATAAATTCACCGAGAATTAAAGAAATAAAAAATGCCCTGACCAATAAAGAACCTATTGAAGTATTCCCCAATTTGATCATCAACGTCACCAACGATGATAAACTAACACAGCAAATACATTACCTTATAAACCACAATAAGTCAGGAACTTTTCATTTGGGAAGTGTAGACCTAATACACCATGAAGATTTTATAAAGGAAATCGTAAGCCGTTTGGGCAACTACCAGCCTATTTACAAACGTGTATTTACCACCAATGAGGACCGTTATTTGGCGGTGCTACCAAAAACGAACCAGCTTCCAAAGAATTTATTATTTAACTATCAGGAGATAATAGACCATCATATCTTTAGTGAATAAGCCGCGTGGAATTGTACTGTTTTAATTAACTTTATAAAAAATAGCGACATGAAAAAATTATCTGAATCAGAAATAGAAAAGCGATTGGAGGAATTGGACGGTTGGGATTATGTGGATGGTGCCATTGAAACCTCTTTTGAATTTAAGAATTTCAAGGATGCGTTCTCTGTAATGACCAGAATCGCCTTTGAATGTGAATCCCAAAATCATCACCCGGATTGGAGCAATGTCTACAATTCCCTTAATATAAGGCTTTCCACCCATGATGCGGAGGGAGTTACTGAAAGGGATTTTAAGTTGGCGCAGAGTATTGAGGAAATTATTGTAAGTCAGTAGACTTAACACTTGCGCCAGCAGTAAAAATTATTAAATTTGTTCCAAATTATTATAATAAAACTAAGAAATGGGAAGAGCTTTTGAGTTTAGAAAAGCACGTAAAATGAAAAGGTGGTCCGCTATGTCAAAGGCCTTTACCAGAATAGGCAAAGACATTGTTATGGCAGTAAAAGAGGGAGGGCCAGACCCTAGCTCCAATGCGCGATTAAGGGCCGTTATCCAAAACGCCAAGGCGGTAAACATGCCCAAAGACAATGTGGAAAGAGCCATTAAACGGGCATCTGACAAAAGCTTGGGCGACTTCAAGGAAGTTCTTTTTGAGGGATACGCACCTCATGGCATTGCCATTTTAGTAGAAACAGCCACGGACAACAACACTAGGACCGTAGCCAATGTTAGAAGTTATTTCAACAAATGCAACGGTAGCTTGGGAACCTCGGGTTCTGTTGAGTTTATGTTCGACCATACCTGTAACTTTAGGATTCCTGCAGAGGGCATAGACCCAGAGGAATTGGAATTGGAAATGATCGATTTTGGGGCGGAAGAAGTTTTTGCGGATGAGGACGGTATATTGATCTATGCTCCCTTTGAGAGTTTCGGGGCCATTCAGAAAGAATTGGAGAACAGGGGCATCGAAATCCTATCTTCAGGTTTCGAGCGTATTCCTCAGGTCACTAAAGCCCTTAGCGAGGAAGAAGCGGCCGATGTAGAAAAACTCTTGGAGAAAATAGAAGAGGATGATGATGTGCAGAACGTATATCACACCATGCAGGAATAATAATCACCTTACAATAATTAGAAAGAGGCCCGTAATTGGGCCTCTTTAATTTTTTTGAAATAATAAAATCAGGTGAAAAATTCTGCAGAATCCAGTTTTAGTGCAGCTCGTCTTCAGACCCGATAATGAGTGATTTGTTCAACGTAAGAACAATGGTTCCCTCATCTTCCGTCGGGGTAACCGAGGTTATAAAATTATTCTGTTGGTTTCCTGAGGTTACAATAGGATTACCGTACCAATTATTTCCATTGTTTACAAAGATATTATTGGTAATAGTAGTTTTGGAATCATGTTTAAAACCTCCACCTGTATTAATAATAGTTCCTGTATTTCCCTGAAAAAGGTTCCCATCAAAAAGGGTATTGTTGGTCCCAAGTGTATCCTCGCCCCAGGATGGGGTATCCCCAATCTTACTTGAAAACGTAAACAACAACCGACCGGTATTGTTAACGAATTTAGAGTTTAATATCTGGTAGCGGTTTACCCCCTTAAAACTGGCTATTTGATCATAATTCCCGCTAAAGATGCAATTATCTATTTTCACATAATGCTCCGTTGAAAAAATCAAGCCCCTATTGGAAATAAATGACGATCCGGTAATGGTAATTCTATTGGTATAGTCATTTTCATTATCCGAAGTAAAATTGGGAGTAGACCCCCAATAGCTCCTAAACAAGGTGGCAGAATTATTTTCAAAAACGGAATTGGAGATAGTTATGGATGAATTATCTCCCTTGGACCAAAATGCTGTTTGATTGGAAACACCTGTAACCCTTATTTCTGAAGCCTTTACTGCAGAGCCCGTAACGGCAAAAATAGTTCCATCATTGTAATTATCTGCAGAATCGGTTAAGGTTAGCCCGGAGATATCCAAGTTAAACCCTTTATTAATCATGAACATACGATAATTCCCTTCCCCAGAGATGGCGATGTGATTCGCCCCAGGTCCAGCAATGGTTAGATTACTATTAATATGAGGCAGATCTGCAGACAAGCTAAGAGTGCCCTCCAATCCTTCCACAAAACTTATTTTATTGATTTCCCCATCAGCATTGGCGGCATTTATGGCCCAACGTAAAGTACCCTTAACATCATCGTCACCAAGACTATTAACCATTACCTCAACTTGGGCAATAGAAGTAAAAAAACAGAAGACGGAAATTAAAAAGACTATTATTTGATTTCTTTTCATTCTCAATGGAATTAATACTATAAATGCTATTTAAATCAACGTTATTCCTTAATATAACCAGGCCTAAACCTTGTTCCTTGATAACGTATTAAGATCAAAATTAGTATTCCACGCCCAAAAAAGGATTTATTAAAGCACTAAAGATGTATAAGTACCTGAAAATGTTGTGTACAGCTCTTATTGGGCAGTTTGATTACATTTATGAAGGAATCAAATCCATTGTCCACGGTGACATAACCGTCAATTTAATTATAGCTCTTTTAATTATTTAAAAAATTAGAATATACTACAACTAAAAATCCATGTTAAGTATAAATTATTTCCAGTGAAAATACAGAATTCCAAGAGAGCGGTTATCCTGTCCATTGAGGTGTATAATAGTGAATATCAAAAACTATTTTCCGGCACCTTGCCCACTACTCCTTTAAAGAATGCCTTATAAGTTGCAAAATCTTCCTCTTTGTCATCCGTAGGATATTGAGGCTTGGAAATTTTAATCTGCTTTTTTCCAAAGTCGAACGCCACCATCACAATGGGAACCTTGGCCGCCTTGGCAATATAGTAGAAACCTGTTTTCCATTCCGAAACCTTTTTTCTTGTTCCTTCCGGGGAAAGCGCCAATCTGAATTTTTTATGTTGATTGAATATTTTGGCCGTAGCACTCACCGTATCCATATTTTTACTTCTATCGATAGGAGCACCGCCCATCAAGCGAAAATACCAACCAAATGGTGGTTTAAAAAGTGCCTTCTTGCCTATAAAATGGATATCCTCGTTCAAAACCCGCCTAATCAAAAGTCCCAAAAAGAAATCGACCCAACTGGTATGTGGCACCACAATAACAACACATTTGTCCAGCTGCGGAAAGGATCCCACCAATTTCCAGCCTAAAATTTTAAAATATATAAACTTGGCAAGGGTCTGCATAAACCATTAACTATTTAAAATGTTAGGTGCCTTTTGTACTTGATCCAGATACCCTTATTTACCACAACCTGCCTTGTTTATATTTGATACAAAACGCAGCACAAGTTGGAACATAAAGAATCATATTCTAGGATATATTATATTTTTTGATAGATCGATTTTAATTTTTCAGGGGTTATAATAGTGCGCCATTCCTTTCCCAAGGCATTTTCCCATAAGGGCACAAGGCTAAGGGCCACATTTATCATAATTTCAAAATCGTCATTGGTCAGCTCACCACAGATGCCTTTTGGCAACCGGATGTTGTGTTTTACCTTCATTTCATTAAATAATTCTACTCCTTCAGGATAAAACTCCTTCAAATGCTGGAACACCAAACAGTTTCCTATTCCATGTCTAACACCCAATAAATAGGACAGACCATAGCTCATGGCATGCGCAACCCCAACCTGGGAGTAGGCTATGCTCATTCCCCCATGCCAGGAAGCCATCATTAATTTATTTCTAGCATCATCCTCTTGCAGATCATCCAAATACACCTCTTTACATAATTCCAGTGCCTTTTCGCCATAGCTCTGGCTAAAAGCGTTCAAAAAAGTACCGTTGAGGGATTCTATACAATGTATAAAACAATCCATACCAGTATAGAACCATTGCTCTTTTGAAACCCCTTTGGTTAAATCCGGATCCAAGAGCACTTGGTCAAAAGTGGTAAAATCGGAATTTATTCCCAATTTTTTCTCCGGTCCCAATAATACCGTTGTCCTGGACACTTCCGCACCGGTACCGCTTATGGTGGGTATACCAACATGATAAATGGATGGTTTTTTTACCAAATCCCAACCTTGATATTGAAACGCATTGCCTTTATTGGTCAACATTATGGCCACGGCTTTAGCCAAATCCAACAAAGTACCCCCACCTATACCGATAATTCCAGAAGGCAGATTGTCATAATCGTTTTTTATTTTCTGGACCAAGGCATCTACTTGGTCCGTTTTAGGTTCCTCGTCTGCCGAAATGAATATTATTTGATCGTTAAAAATTAACGGTATTCTGGAAATTAGCCCACTACCTTCGAATACATCGTCTACCAAAAAAATAAATGGCGCCTCGGAATTAATCCGTTTTGGCAACAGAATCTCCCCCAACTGTCCAAAACAACCCGCTCCAAATATAACGCGAGGCACCATAGGAAAGTTCTTGTAATTCGTCTTCAATTCAGGGCTTGCAATTGTGTTGATATTTTTACTTTTTATGTCCATAAACTTATTTAAGAAACTTTAAAATATCGGAGAGGGTGCCTAAGGTAAGGTGATCGTTGTTGTGCTCCTCCGGCTTTACCTCTTCATGTTGCCAAGTAGTATGAAAGGGAATATGAACAGCTTTTGCTCCAATGTTCAATATAGGTAATACGTCCGATTTTAAAGAATTTCCAATCATTAAAAATTCCTCCACAGGAATTTCCAAATGCTCCAATAGATTCTTATAATTTTCTTCCTTTTTATCGCTTAGAACTTCCACATGATGAAAATATTTGGACAGGCCGGATTTATCCAATTTCCGCTCTTGATCCAACAAATCCCCTTTGGTCAATACTATTAAGCGATATTTATCCTTTAAGGCTTCCAATACCTGCTCCACACCATCCAACAATTCCACTGGGTGCGACAGCATTTCTTTCCCTAGATTCAAAATCTCCGTAATAGTTGCCTGAGAAATCCTATTATTGGAAAGATCCAGGGCAGATTCTATCATGGACAGCATAAACCCTTTAATACCATAACCGTATAGTTCAAGGTTCTTGATCTCGGTTTTAAACAGCTCCTGATCTATTTGATTCTTGGTTTCATAACTATCCAAAAGACTGGCAAATTTTTCCTCCGCATTCCTAAAATACGTTTCATTTACCCAAAGGGTATCATCGGCATCAAAACCAACCACTTTGATATTGCCAAAATCTATTTCCATACTTTCTTTGCTTTTTCCAAATCTTCCGGCGTGTCTATTTCTATACCGGTAACACTAGTTTCTACCATCTTTATTTTCTTGCCATATTCCAAGTAGCGAATGGCTTCTATCTTTTCCGTCGCCTCTAATATAAGCATGGGCAGTCTCTGAAAATCCATCAAAGCACTTTTCCTAAAGGCATAAATTCCTTTGTGCTTAAAATAAGGTATGTCCAACTCCCTTGATCTGGGATATGGTATTGGGGCCCTGGAAAAATAAAGGGCAAAATTCTGATTATCCACAATTACCTTAACTGTATTGGGGTCATTGATCTCTACCCAATCGGTAATTCTAGTCATTAAGGAAGCTAAATCTATTTCTTTTTTAACGTCATCCTTAAAAACTTCGATTACACTGGCCAGGCTTTCCCTATCCGTAAATGGCTCATCTCCCTGAACATTTACGATGATATCAACACCCATGGATTCAACTGCCTCGGCAATACGGTCACTTCCACATTCATGTTGCTTTATACTCATTATGGCTTTGCCTCCTATATTGGTAATGGTATCATAAATAGTGGTACTGTCGGTAACTACATAAACTTCCTGAAACAAACCAGTTTTTACAGCTGCTTCATAGGTTCTTTGTATTACAGGTTTCCCTTGAAGGTCCTGCATAAGCTTACCCGGAAATCTTGAGGCTGCATAACGAGCCGGTATCATTGCAATGATTTTCATATGTAGATATTAATTGTTTTAACGGTCATACTTAATAGGCATTTCTTCATTGATTCTAAGAACAGTTTTGGGGCATGCTTATTTCACACGGAAATTATTTAAAATTAATTTGGATTATGTTCTCGGTCTAAACTTTCTATACAACCTATATATAACGATCAATATAATAAGGACCAAAAACGCAGCAAGAATAGGGGCGAAAATTGATGCTGTAGTTACTACTGCCGCAGTGCCCGTTTCCACCAGACCAATAACAGGATTGGCCGTTCCCCCGGTGGTGGCCGTAGAAGCCAATCTGCCGGTAGCCGAAGCTCCTTTTATCGCAGTGGCCGTACCCCCTCCCGCTATTATAGCCAAGGTCCAGGTAATCACTGGATCCAAATTGGAAGCTGTTGACACCATTACAGCGGTACCCGCCAAAGCAGCCATAGGAATTGCAAAACTATCCAACAAATTGTCCAACCAAGGAATAAAATATGCGAAAATTTCCACGATAGTGGCAACGCCAAAAGTTATTAAGGCGGCCATACTCCCTACCCATTCCCAATTTTCATTTAGTTGCCATACACCAAAATAAGCGGCCAAACTTAAGGCAAACAGAGGCAAAAAAATCCTAAAGCCTACAGATGCCGCCAGCCCAATACCTAAAAATATGCTTAAAACGGTCTCAAAAGTCATATTTCCAAACTTTAATGCGAAATTAGGCTATTCCTAATCAACAAAAAAATCGTCCTTAAAGCCTATAAGGTACAATTTATGCTTAGCCCTGGTCACGGCGGTATATAACCAGCGAAGATATTCCTTGTCTATTCCGTTAGGCAAATACGGCTGTTCCACAAAGACGGTATTCCATTGCCCCCCTTGGGACTTATGACAGGTTATGGCGTAGGAGAATTTAACTTGGAGCGCATTGAAGAACTTATTGTTCTTTACTGCCAAAAACTTTTTGTATTTGGATTTCTCATCGGCATAATCCTTCATAACTTCCTGATAAAGACGGTTGCCGTCATCATAGGACAAAGAAGGAGTCTCTGCCATAATGGTATCCAATAAAAGCACAGTTTCAAACGGTTTTTGATTGGGATAATCTACCAATTTCACCTTTACCTCCGCAAATTTAAATCCGTATAACTCCTTAATGGCAAATATCTCCAAGACCTCAATGATATCGCCGTTGGCAATAAAACCAGCTTCGGAAGTAGGCTTTAACCAAAAATAGTTGTTTTTGACTACCATCATATAGTCCCCAGTGGCCAACTCGTTTTCTAGATATAGGATTCTATTCCTAATATTCTCATTATATAGATTGGCCCGTTTATTGGAGCGAACTATAATAGCGGTTTCCTCTTTGCCATTTTGCGAATAGGAATCGTCTATAGCCTCCTGGATATCATTGCCATCCACCAAGCGCACTATATCTGTATAGTGACTCACCGAAAACTTAAAATCATCAAAGAATTCACTTTGCAACTGCTCCCTTAAGTTGGTGGCATTTACTAAAATTCCTGAATCCTCGGCCTGCCTCACCACTTCGTCCAACTCCAGTTTTATAACTTCCTTGTTATAATTCAAGGCCAATTGATTTTCATCCAGAGCCGGACTAATATTTAAATGTACCGGAGGAAGCTGTGCGGTATCACCAATGAGGATTAGCTTACAATTATGTCCTGAATACACATACATTAGCAAATCGTCCAAGAGAGACCCATTTTCCATCAACTTCGAATCCGTTGGCGTATCCGGAATCATGGAAGCTTCATCCACTATAAAAATGGTATTTCTATGCTTATTGGGTGATAAGACGAATTGTACCCCACCCCCACTCTGTTTTTTGGGAAAATAAATTTTTCTATGAATCGTGAAAGCTTGTGTTCCAGAATAATTGGACATTACCTTTGCTGCCCTCCCGGTAGGAGCCATTAAAACGGCCTTCATGGTGGTCTTCCAAAGATTGGTCACAATTGTACCAACAATGGTAGTTTTCCCAGTACCTGCAAACCCTTTTAACATAAAAACGCTCTCCTTTTCCTTGGACAAAACAAAACTTGCAAGTTTTTGCAAAGCCACTGACTGCTTGGCAGTTGGGTCATGCGGAAATTTATCTTTCAGTAGTTTAAAAAAAGTAGCGTCGGTTATAGAAGTCATAGGTCCTCAAAGATAATCAGTATTTTTAAGGTCAAATACTTTTACCATTAAAAAAAAATTGTAGATTTGTGACAACCACTAAATAAAATAAGACTTACAAAATGAAGACCATTTTACAAATTGTCCTTTGGATAGCAGCTATCGTGTTGGGTTATATGATATATAATTCCGTGAATGGCCCAATTGAATTTAAGAAAGTTAAGCAAGAACGTTTTGCTAAAGTAATATCCAACTTAAAGGACATCAGAAATTCCCAAGAAGCATATAAAACTGTAAATGGCAGATATGCAAAGGATTTTAACGCCTTGGTAAGTTTTGTAGATACCGGTAAATACACCATTACCCAACAGAGAGATTCTTCTTATTTGGAATACGATAAGAATTTTGGTATCGATATGTTGAAAGAAGTAAAAATAATAGATACCCTTGGTACTGTTTCCGTTAAGGATTCCTTATTCAAAAAAGACGATCGCTATAAGACCATGATGAATGTTCCTTATGCTCCTAGTGGAGAAAAATTTGAAATGAAGGCGAGCATCATCGAAAAAAGCGGATATAAAGCTCCGGTTTTTGAGGCAAAGGTTAGTAAGGATATTGTATTGCATGACCAACCCAAAACTTTGTTGGCTAGGGAAAATGCACAAATTAATGTTGACGAAGTAAACGGAAACATAATTAGGGTTGGATCTTTGACCGAGGTAAGCACCAGTGGAAATTGGCCATCTATATATGACAAACGAAACGACCAATAGCATTTTAGAGAATTCTAAATCGGAATATCATAAATTGTCCATTCAAGTTAGCTTGAATGGACTTTCTTTTTGTGTTCTGGATACACTTTCCAATACAATTCTTGCTTCCGAAAGACTGGTTTTTGAAAATGAACTTACTCCCTATGCCGTTCAAAAGGAAATAAAACAGCTTTTTGAGAAAAATAGAATAAGGGACGTAAAATTTTCAGAAGTCGTTGTAATACACAGGAACAACCTTTTCTGCCTAGTCCCAAAGCCACTTTTCAACGAAGAAGAGCTGGCCAATTACCTAAAATTCAATGCAAAAATCTTGGCCAACGACCATCTGGAATATGATGAAATTAAAAGTTTGGACATGGTAAACGTTTATGTTCCCTTTATGAATATAAACAACTATATATACGACCTTTTCGGTGAATTTGAATTTATGCACCATGGGACGATCATGATCCAGACCTTGACAAACCACCATGGCAACCAAAGCGAGCCCATTTGTTATGTACACCTCATAGAGGGACATATGGACATCGCCGTAATTTCCAACAAAAAGTTGATTCTATACAATAACTTCAGTTTTGCTACCAAGGAGGATTTTATTTATTACCTTTTATTTACCATGGAACAATTGAAATTGGATACTGAAACCACTAAGCTCAAACTTTTTGGATCTATTGAAGAAGGAGATGAACTATACAATATGTGCCATCAATATGTAAGGGACATTTCCATTTTCGTCCCCTCCAACACTTCATTTCATCATTTTGGGGGAACAGATAAGGAAACAATAGATTTTACTCTACTAAACACTCTTTAATGCGTATTATATCCGGTAAAAACAAAGGCCAAAGACTAAGTGCTCCCAAAAAGCTCCCAGTCCGTCCTACGACCGATATGGCTAAAGAGGCCCTTTTCAATATACTCAACAACCAATACCACTTTAATGAGGTCAGCGTATTGGATCTTTTTGCCGGAACCGGAAACATCAGTTACGAATTTGCCTCTAGGGGCTCCGAAAGCATTACATCCGTGGATGCAGACTTTGGGTGTATTAAGTTTATTACAGTAACATCCACTGACTTGGACTTCCCTATAGTAGCCATCAAAAAAGATGTTTTTCAATATTTGGAAAGCAACCCTGTAAAAGCGCATATTATATTTGCCGATCCGCCCTATGATCTTTCCCCCGAAGAGTTCGCTGCTATTCCCAAACTGGTATTTGAAAAGCAGCTATTGCTAGAGAATGGTGTTCTGATTATTGAGCATTCCAAACATACCGATCTTTCACATTTAGAGCATTTCACCAATCAGCGAAGATATGGCGGCAGTATTTTTAGTTTTTTCGAATGGAGCGAAGAATAACTAAAGTCTTATACAACTGAATTATATTGAAATGATACCGCATTGAGCGACATTTGGTAGATATTTTAACGCCTGAAGCCGTGTTAAGTTCACATTATAACGCTTGAGGCGGCATTAACTGCTAGAATATTCCATTGCCAGTGGTCATCAAAAAGATAGCCCCTGCAGCGACATTAACTTCAAATTATTCTCTCGGGACAGCTTTAAAATGATATTATACCGCCTACGGCGGCATTACCCAAAACACTTTGATAATTAGTGATACCGCCTGCTGCGGCATTAATTCGACTACGCATTTGCTGTGCAAATGCTGTCTCATTAAAAAAAGCAGGTCATAAGCCGGATTCTGTTAGCCTTGAATTACTTCATGGCCTCCCTATCATTTATCTAGGCCAATGGTTGCCCAAAGGCTCTAACCGCCTACCCTTCAGCTTGGGCGTGCAGCCCTCAAACACTGATTTACATGACGTTGCACCGTATAGAGTTTACCTGGTTTCACTACAGCATAACCTGTACATACTTTCTGTTGCACTTGTCCTCATCTCTCGACGGACGGGCGTTACCCGCTATACTGCACTATGGTGTCCGGACTTTCCTCCCCCCACGGAAAGCGGGGAGCGATAAGGCGACCTGCTATTGCAAAGGTAATTCAATTGTTGATAAATAAAGTACTAAAGAAAGTTAAATAGGCCCTTTAATACAATGCTATTTTTATATTTGTACTTCACCCATAGGCGTATTATTTTTACGCCGAAAATAAGTTAATAGCCTTGGAACCTTTTATAGTATCCGCCAGAAAATACAGGCCCCAGACATTTAAGGATGTTGTTGGGCAACAGGCTATTACCAATACCCTTACTAATGCCATAGACAATGATCACCTAGCTCAGGCACTATTGTTTACAGGTCCCAGAGGAGTAGGAAAAACTACTTGTGCCCGTATACTGGCCAAGCAGATCAATCAAGACGGCAGAACGGATGAAGATGAGGACTTTGCCTTTAACATCTTTGAGCTGGATGCTGCATCCAACAATTCAGTAGATGATATAAGGGAGCTGACAAGTCAGGTGCGTATACCCCCACAAGTTGGAAAATACAAGGTATACATTATTGATGAGGTGCACATGCTGTCCCAAGCTGCCTTTAATGCTTTTTTAAAGACGTTGGAGGAACCACCCGCACATGCCATATTTATATTGGCCACGACGGAAAAGCATAAAATTATCCCTACAATACTGTCTCGCTGCCAAATATTTGATTTTAAGCGCATCACTGTTAAGGATGCTGCCGAGTACTTAAAATATATTGCGGAGAACCAAGAAATAGAAGCTGAAGACGATGCACTTCATATCATAGCCCAAAAAGCTGATGGCGCGATGCGCGATGCACTTTCCATCTTTGACAGGGTTGTGAGTTACTCTGGCAAAAAATTGACTAGAAAAGCTGTAACCGAGAATTTAAACGTTCTGGATTACGATACTTATTTCGCGGCTACAGATCTTATTCTTAAGCATGATATTCCGGGCCTACTGATTCTTTTTAATGAAACCTTGGCCAGGGGCTTTGACGGACACCACTTTATAAGTGGCCTAGCTTCGCATTTTAGGGATTTAATGGTGTGCCAACATCAGAATACTATAGAACTCCTAGAAGTTGGGGAGGAGGCAAAAAAACACTACAGCGAACAATCCAAAAAAACATCCAGTAGCTTTTTATTATCGGCTATTGATTTGGCCAACGATTGTGACATAAAGTACAAGTCCAGTAAAAATCAGCGACTTCTTGTTGAGTTGACCTTAATGAAATTAGCCTCTATCGATTTTGATGGAGAAAAAAAAAAGTCTGAATCCTTAGGGAATGGTCGCAACAAACCAGATTTTATAATCCCCGCCTCCTTTTATAAGGTTAGTCGCCCCTCCGTTCTGGAGAAAGAAATTAAACCCAACGAACCGGAGGCAAAATCAGTCCATACGGCAGCTCCTAATGTCGAAAGCGCCATTGTAGGGAAACAAACTCCCCAAGGCCAATCTTCCTCCACTTCAAGTACTACACAGACGCCACAAGGGAATGATGTTGGGGGATCTACAAATGTTATTCAGGAAGCCAATCCCACGCCTAGGACCAAAATCAACATAAAATCTACAGAAAGGAGGGTTTCTGGCCTTTCACTTTCCAGCCTAAAGGCCAAAAAGGAACATCAACTGAATAAAAAAGAGGATGTTATTGACGAAAGCAACCTTCCCAAAGCTAATTTTACAGAAGAGGAAATGCAAAGGCATTGGGCAGATTTCGTTGACATTTTGGATAATGATGGACGGAAAATTTTAGCATCCAACCTGCATTCGGATGTTCCTAAGCTTACCGATAATTTCACTATTTGGATAGAATTGCCAAATGGCACCATGAAAAAGGAAATTGAGCGGGAAAAGTACGACCTAATGGAGTATTTAAAACTAAAGCTCAACAACCACTTTATACAACTGCGAATAACTGTCAACGAAGCCACTGCCAAGAAATTTGCATTTACCCCAGAAGAAAAGTACATGAAATTAAGGGAGAAAAATCCAGCTATAGATCTTTTGAGAAAAGAGTTCGATTTAGATATTTAGCGCCCTTGCAACTTTGACCCTCCAAGCATAAAACAGCATTACCAAGGCGTTGATTATAAGCCCCAAGGACTCCCTAGCGTGTTCTATATTATCTATATTTCCCCCGTCAATTGAAACTCCTTCAAAGTGTTCCGGCCAAAAAATCCATGCTCCTATGAGGTAAGCCAAGGTCAGCACAAATGGAATCAATAAATTTAATTTGCCCAGAAAAAATAAAAATGACGCCCCAGCTGCTATTCCGTAGATGAAGTACCACATAAGGGCATCCGGATCATTGTACTGGACAAATGCCGCCCAAACAAACAATATGGTGAATACTCCAGAAAATATTTTGGAAAAAAGTCTCATACTAAGAATTTATAAGATGGCTCTCTATAATACCGTACACTTCCGTTGCCAACAGACTATCCTTTAAAGAAGTGCTTTTATTATTGGTTATCAATATTGGATGATCCTTGGGATCCTCGGGCATCCTACCATGGGATCCTTTAACCAAGGTGGCGTCCAAGGGAATAATATCCATTACCGTTCTGAAACCCAATTTCTTTTTAAATAACTTCCAAATAACCTTTGGCATCAAGAATTTATCCTTTGGATCGGTGAGCATCTCCACCGGATCGTATCCGGGTTTTTTATGAATGTCCACCATTCTTGCATAGTCAGGAGCCTTTTTATCATCCAACCAGAAGTAATAGGTAAACCAAGAATCCTTATCCGCTATCACCACCAAATCCCCACAACGTTCATGATCCAATTGCAGCTCTTTAATTTCGCCACCAGAAAGTACCTGTTCTACCCCCTTCAGACTTTTCAATAAAGCCTTGACCTTATCTATATCCTCATTATTCTTTACATATACATGGGCCAACTGATGGTCTGACACGGCGAAAGCCTTACTGGCCCCAGCATCCAACAATTCCAGTCCCCTTTCCACTCGAATACCAAGATACCCCTCTTGCCTAAGCTTTCTATTTAAATGAATGGGGTTGGTAACATTGGTTATCCCATATTCTGAAAGTAGTATAATATGGGCAGATTTGGCCTCATAATATTCTACCAATTGTTTAACTACTTCATCGATCTCCCTTAAGTCCTTTGAAATTTTGGTTAAATCGGTCCCGTAGCGTTGCATATTGTAGTCCAAATGTGGCAAGTAGACCAAGGTGAGGGTAGGATCATGTAAAACGTCCGTTTTTAAACTGGCGTCCGCAATCCACTGACTGGATTTTATAGATGTTTTTGGTCCCCAAAAATGGAAAAGCGGAAATGTCCCCAATTCCTCTTGTAAATGATCCCTTAGTTCCGCAGGATAGGAATACACATCTGGGATCTTTCTTCCATCTGCCAAATAATTGGGTCTTGGGGTAACACTGTAATCCGCATTGGAATACATATTATACCACCAGAACATATTGGCGCAGCTAAAATTACTGTCCTGTTTTTTAAGTTTGTCCCATATTTTTTCGGATTGAATAAGGCTATTGGATTGACGCCAAAACTTTACCTCATGTTCTTCCTTAAAATACCATCCATTACCAACTATGCCGTGTTCAGATGGCGTTTTACCTGTTAAATAAGTGGCTTGTACAGAACAGGTCACTGCAGGCAATTGTGGTGTAATTGTCGCCGAAGCACCTCTCTCCAAAAAAGATTTAATAAAGGGCGTGTGCTCCCCTATCAATCCCCGCGTTAATCCCACAACGTTTAGCACAACGGTTTTCTTCATTCCTTAAATTTTACTCTTTAACCATTCAATTTCACGAACAATACAATTGGACAGTTCAGTTTTGAGATCTTTGGGCAATACATCCCAAGTATAGGTCTCGATCTCCAATTGATCCGAGAATTGATTTTTCCTTAGATATTCCAATACCTTCAGTATTTGGTCCTGGGTAGAAAATAAATGATCGTACTTTTCCATAAAAATAGGCACGTGAAAATGGGACCTCAGCTCTTTGGCATTGGAGCGCTGCTCCAAGACTTCGGGAAGGTCCTTATAGGTGACCACTTTATTACCTACCTTTTCCGTGACTTGATGGAGATAGGTGGGTTCGTTAAACTGACTTAAGGAATTCCATATAGCCTCATTATCACCCTCTTTGAAAAGAATCTTAAGGGCAGAACTCACTTGTATTTTACCAACCTTTATTCCAGCTTTGCTAAATTTTGCCAACGTATGTTCCGGTTCCTCATAGGCTAGGGAAAAGTGGCAGACGTCATAACAAACCGTTATATGTCTTAGAATTAAATCCTTGGCCGTTTCCTTGTTACATCCTAGAACGGTTTTCAATTTTTGGGTCGCAATGGGAATCAAATAGGTATCATAATAGTGAAGTACCTCATCACTATTCTCTAACATACCATCAGGTTCCGGTTCAATATCCATATGCAGGTATTTACCGGTTTTCTTTTCAATTTCTACCAACTGCAAAACAATATCTGCCATACTTTTGGCTCCAGTTGCAAAGGCCATGTCCAAAGCTTCCTCAGAAGAATGCCAGTGCCTATAACTGACTGGTGAAGTAGAAATACCTCCAGATAAACCTTCAGGAATTAAAAAGGCCAATTGATCAAAAAGTCGCTTCGTATAATCCAATCTCTCCTTGGTGGTCCAATCCGGGGCATGTACCATATCTTTCACCCTTTCGTTATGAAAATTTCCATATGGGAATCCGTTCATGGTAAACACATAGAATTGATTTCGGTCCAACCAATCCTTGAAATCTTTCAAATTACTACCTTCATCAAGCCCCAAACTTGCCACATTGGACAAACGCAGTCCGATGCCAAAAGGGGATTCGGGAGAAACTTGCTTCTTTATTTTAGGAAGATATGTTTTTAGGCTATCATAGGTCTGCTCCCAATCTTCACCAGGATGGATATTGCTACAATAGCTCAGATGATATTTGTTTTGTATTAACATATGGTATTCGATACTTTAGGTTTATACATTTCGTTCAACCATACTATTGCTTTTTCCATGGTGGAAATATCAATTTCGTGTACATCGTGTTTGGTACCTATTCTGGATATCAAGGTGATTGTAAGCTCCCCGCCCAAATGCTCCCTAAATTCCTGAATGCCGTTTAACAGATCCTCCAGATCACTATCCTTTTGAATAGGAATATGTAAATCGAATCCAATGTGTTCCAGAACCTTTAAAATGCGGTCCAGTGTTTCCTTACTTATCAACCCTATAAAATGGGCATATACCAAATCCAAGGCCATGCCAATGGCTACAGCTTCTCCATGTCTCAGTTGATAATTGGTCATGTATTCCAATTTATGGGCTGCCCAATGGCCAAAATCCAGAGGTCTGGAAGAACCGCTTTCAAAGGGATCCCCCCCTTGGGCAATATGCTCCATATGCATCTCCGCACAGCGATAAATCAGGTACTCCATAGACTCCATATCACGTGCCTGAAGCAAGGCACTGTTCTCTTCAATAAAATCAAAGAATACTGCATCCTTTATCAAAGCCACTTTTACCGCCTCGGCTATCCCTGAAATCCAATCGCGCTGCTCCAAGGTGGTTAAAAAATTACTGTCGTTTATTATGGCATAAGCTGGAGCAAAAGTTCCCAGAAAATTCTTTTTACCTAAAATATTAAAACTATTCTTCACCCCAACGGCCGAATCGTTCTGGGAGAGTACTGTAGTAGGAATTCTTATCAACTTCACCCCCCTATGGGCGATGGCGGCAGCATATCCCACCATATCAATAATGGCACCTCCCCCAATGGCTACAACAAAAGAATGCCTGCAAATGCGATTGTCATTAACGGCATTCAATATCCGCTCCACATTGTGGTAATCATTCTTGCATTGTTCCCCTCCAGCAATCACCAATTGTTCCGTTAGATGTATCGCTGAACTATTTTGTGTGCAATAGGAAGTAATATCCGCCTTTAAATTTGGATGGCAGGCCAGTACACCACTATCTATAACAAATAGCACTTTTACATCCCCCTTATTGTTGTACCCATTAATAATATCCTTGAACAAGGGGTTATGCAAACTAAAAATATTTTCCGTAAAATGTAGCTTATACTCATAAGCTACTTTAAAGGATTGCTCTATTGGTTTATAATGTGACATACTTTAAAACGTTAAGTAACTGCGAACAGTTTTGATAAAAAAATAGATAAGGGCAATAGCAATATTATAATCAACCCTACCCACCAATGGGAAAATCCTACGGCCAAGCTTGCATCCAAAACAATTATCGAGATTACCCCGGCCATCACTGCCTTTTTAATATTCTTGGGGGAATTTTCGGCATACGCCTTCAACAAAGGCCTAAATATTAAAAATGCGAACAGTAATAAAAACGGAATGGCCTCCAATAAATTAAGGCCAGCAGTTGAAAAAAGAACAACTATCCCCAAAATTACAGTGCTGTACAATCCTCCTGCAAAAATAATATGGTTCTTATTGTCGCCATGCACTTCTCCCCTACTAATAAGGGTTATAGCCGCTATATATAAAACTGGAAAAATGATATACCCCCAATTGCCGAAATCACCCAAAATGGTAATCCCTAGAAGTAAATTTAAACCCCTGCAAACTCCCATATTAAGTGGTCCAAAAAAGGAATGGTGTTTCCCCAAGGCATCGTACAAAAGAATGGAAAGTCCTAAAGTAACGGCTACCATTCCACTTACCGGACCCACCAGAAATGAAAATAGCACACCTAAATTCATGAGCACACCTCCAAAGATAGCGGCAGATCGCACAGAAACCAATCCGGAAGGAATGGGTCTTTCCGGGCGCTCTGTTTTATCCAATTTATGATCGAAGACGTCATTGAGAACCACACCAGCGGCATAAAGGAATACGGAGGAAAACACCAACAAAAGTACATCCCCCAACATGGACGTATTCCAATCCTTATTAAGAAAAACACCAATAAATACGCCCGCAATAGCCACACCTGCCAAAACATCGGCAGCAGCTGTTGGTAAATTTGCAGGTCTTGCGAGCCTTAAATATCCTTTCAACACAGGATTCATTATACTATCTTATCCACATCAACCTTAGGCTCCTGCCCTCGCAAAACACTATTGTCGTTGTATAATTTAGTTTGATTGATACCTTGTGGATTTAACCAATCGGATTCTTTCATCTTACCATTTTTTCCAAAAATATCCAATGCATTCTGATAACAGGTTTTAACCACATCAGATTTGGCTATTCCCCTTTTCAACATCAGGGAGGCTGTTTTTGGCACCGCCAAGGGATCACTAACCCCCCAATCCGCGGAACTGTCAACAATAATTCGATCGCTTCCAAAATTTCTTACTACCTCTACCATTCTTTCGTTCCCCATTTTGGTTTTTGGATATATCGTAAATGCGGCCCAAAAACCACGATCCAATACATCCTTAACGGTTTCTTCATTGTTGTGATCAATAACAACCATACCAGGATCCAGACCATGTTCCAAACAAACCTCCATACTTTTTAAGGTACCCGACTTCTTATCCCTATGCGGGGTATGTATCTGTACCGGAATGTTCAGTTCTTTGGCCAACTCCAGCTGCATTCTAAAATATTTGTCTTCAGCAGGAGTCTGATCGTCATAGCCAATTTCACCAATGGCCACCACATTTTCCTTATGTACATACAATGGCAACAATTCAATTACCTGTTCCGCCAGAGCTTCATTATTGGCCTCTTTGGAATTTAATCCGATAGTGCAATAATGATGTATCCCAAACTGACTTGCCCTAAAAGGCTCCCAACCCACAAGGCTGCTATAGTAATCCTGAAACGAACCTACTTGTGTACGCGGTTGCCCCAACCAAAACGAAGGCTCTATAATAGCCACTACTCCCGCGGCTGCCATTGCCTCATAATCATCTGTTGTCCTGGAGGTCATGTGTACATGAGGATCAATAATCATCATTTTCTCTTCCATAATAATATTGTATACTTTAATTGATAAACGTATCTAAGGTTAAAATTTTTCGTTGACCTCAACGAATTTGATCAAAACATTACGAAAAATTCATTTTTTTTTAAAATCGACTCCAACCGTTAAAGTTAATTAATTAATGGGTTATAACGATTATAACATGACCATTTTAAAAGTGTTTTAACAGAAAACCGAACTACAGGCTTTAATATTGTCCTTAAGATCCGATTTATATTTAGCGCCATAACCGGTTTAATATTTCAATATCATAGCGTTAAAATTGGCTATAATTTGCTCCTTGTCTCCTGTACCCTTAAAAACAAGGCAGAGGGCATCAAAATCCTTGGTAGGCATTACCGGGATAAGATAGTTCTTCTTCGCCCCCTTTTCTTTGTTAAAATACTTCAGGGAGCTTTCCCCGATCAATGTACCTCCTGGACTATTCTCCCTAATTTCCACTTTGCCCTCGTATGGATAGTCGGCACCAAAATACATTGACAATTCTATATTTTTTAGGCCTTCCAAGCCAATATCGTTGAATTTTAAATAGGAATCATTTTTAATGGAGCCAACTACATTATCTCCTTCCACCTCCCAATTGCTCAATCCCCCACTTTTTTCATCCGCATTAGCCCCTTCAAACTTTGGAAATTTAAATATAATCTGATCCCTGACCGATAGTGAAGATTCCGGCTGCTCCTTGCTTCCCTTATCCGTGTAAGAGGCCATTAATACATACTTTCCTTGGCTATTTTTGGCCTGATGCGCGTTAAAACCAACTTCGCCCTGTATAGCCAATAGATTTTCATCTTTCCCAATTTCGGTATTTAAAGAAAGTATATAATCTACTATTTTATCCACTTCCGAGACCTTAAGTTGAGGATGTGCAGACATCATACTTTCTCCCCAAACCCCGGAGCCTCCTTTTATGATCTTATCTATCAAATAATTTTTGTCCTTGGCCGAATAGCGTGCTGCTATTTCCTCGTAGGATGGTCCATTGACTTGAATATTTATGGCATGGCATGCCTTACAGTCCGTATCGTCCATAATCAACTTGCCCTCAGGTATGGTGTTCTGTTGATGCCCTATGGTAGCCTTGACCATATCCTCACCTTCGGGAATATAATCAAAGGTGACTTTTACATCTTTGGGGTCAATGGTGCCTTCAAGGGTACTACCATCCTGTTTATCGGTTACAACCACCTTATAGGCCACTTTACGCCCGTTCCAGTAAGTTCTGTTCTTGGTATCCAATTCAATTTTTAATTCGGGAATATCATTGCCCACCAATATCTTCTGGGTGGATATATCCGAATTTCCAGCTTCATCGGTTACCTTTAAACGCACCGTATAATTCCCCGGTTCATTGAAAGTAAAGCTTGGCTCCATGGATTTATCCTGAATCTCCTCCGAATTAAAATACCATTCGTATTGCAATTTATCCTTATCAAAATCTTCGGAGGTACTCCCGGAAAAATTTACGGTAAAGGGTTGGGCCCCAACCATTTTATCTGAAGTGATTCGGGAAACCGGCTTGCGATTACCGCTAACATAACTTATCCTGTTTAAGCGGGCATCCATGTTTTGGGAATTCCATTTTTGTCCATATTCAAGCACATAAAGATTGCCATCGGAGGCAAAAAGCATATCCATTGGATGGGAAAACTCATTACTGGGCATAAAGGGATCCGCCTTTACATAGTTGTGATCTTCATCCAGTGTTACCACATAGATCCAATCCCTCATCCATTCATACAATAAAACCTTATCCTCAAAATATTTAGGAAATTTATTGGTAGCATTGGGATAATTGGAAGCGTGATAAATTGGCCCAGCCATGGGGTTGATTCCTCCTGAACCCAACCAGGGAAATTCTTCCGAAGCACTATAGGAAAACCATATCATTGATTCCTGGGCAGGTGGAAGCTCCCTTATACCTGTATTGTTTGGAGAATCGTTTATCAATCTGGCAGGGTTAAATTTTTCCCCAGGGGTTTCAGTGGTAAAATTATAATCATTATAAGCTTGGTTATTACCTCGGGTATAGGGCCATCCCCAATTCCCGGCTTTTCTTGCCTGGTCAAATTCTCCCATACCATGTGGCCCCCTATTGGGATCACCCTTCCCTGCATCCGGACCAACATCGCCCCAATAAAGGTATCCGGTTTCACTATCTATAGAAAATCTAAAAGGATTACGGCTACCCATAACATATATTTCCGGTCTAGTCTTAGGAGTACCTACAGGAAACAGATTTCCCTTGGGAATGGAATAGGTTCCATCGTCCTCGGGTTTAATTCTCAAAATCTTTCCTCTAAGGTCGTTGGCATTGGCCGCAGATTTTTGGGCATCCCATAAAGCCCTACCTTCCCGTTCATCTATTGGTGCAAAACCGGAAGATTCAAAGGGGTTGGTGTTATCTCCCAAACCAATAAATAAATTACCGTCCGGACCAAATTCCAAAGCCCCTCCACTATGGCAGCATTTGCGCAATGTTGGAATGGTCAATAGATTTTTTTCTGAGGCAAAATCCAAGGAATCACCTACCAAGGTAAATCTTGAAATACGTTGTTCGGATATTTCACCTGGTGCAGAATAAAATAAATAGATCCAATTGTTTTTCTGGTAATTGGGGTCCACTGCTATACCCAACAAACCATCCTCATTGCCATAAAACAAATTAAGCTGGGCTATTTGTTTTGTTTTCTCTTCCTTAAAATCATAGAGCTTTAAAGCACCCCTTCGTTCCACGAACAAAATCCCCCTACCGGGCAGCTCTTCCAATTCCATAGGTTCGTTTAGGTTAAAATCGAGAACCTTGCGAACATACCTGTTTTCCTCAGGAATCCTTTCCGTCTTTGCCTTGCCATAATCCAAAACATTATTACCGATTGCATATGTAATACCGCCCAATACATGATTTAAAAACTCTGGATTTTCAAAAGTGGCATCTGTATGTCCCATTTCCGTATAAAAGGACCTTCCCCCATCATAGTCATGATACCAGGAAATAGGATGATGCTCCCCATTTTCTCCGCCCTCATAGCTGGTCTCGTCTATTTCTATCAATACCTTTATTTCTGGGTTGATATCCCTAAAATTATACCACTCGTCCGTCTTCATCCATGTATCATACATAGATTTGGTAGCTGGGTGTTTTTTGTCAATTATATTCAACCTTGCCTCTTGAATTTTAGGGTGCCCCTTAAAATAGGCGCCCACTAATTTATTGTACCAAGGCCAACCGTATTCCGTATCCGTAGCCGCATGGATTCCAAAAAAACCTCCACCTGCTTGAATGTATCTTTCAAAATCGGCCTGTTGCACCTCATTTAAAATATCCCCAGTAGTATTTAAAAACATAACTGCCGAATACTCCTTTAATATTTCCTCGGTAAAATAGGTTGCATCTTCGGTCGCCTCCACTATAAAACCATTTTGTTCTCCCAATTGCTTCATTGCCTCCACGCCTTTCTCGATAGAACCGTGCCTAAAGCCTTCGGTTTTACTAAACACCAACAATTTGGTTTCCTTGGAGGAACAAGAACCTAAAAAACAAGCAAGGACAAGTCCCATTACCAACTTTAAAATATTATTCATAAAAACCAATTAATTTAATATCATCCATTAATTAAGATGTCCCTATTGTAGATTCAACATTAACTTATAAATCCTTATAACACCTCATCTAAAAACAAATTATACTTAGATGAATACTTTTTTTGCCTAAAAATCATATTTCTAGGCAATAATGCAGCAATTTAAATCATTTGGAAAGAATTTTATATAAACCTGTAAAAAAATCCGACCATAAACCAACATTACCCACTTTAAGGTTCAGTCTTTTGTAATGGCTATACACATCTTACCAATTCCTCAAATAATTCCCTGCTCACCCACTAATAATTATATTGAACAACAACAACAACAACAACAACCCCAAACCCCGCCCAAATGTTAATTTTAATTTTACGGCAGCTTTAAAATAATATAATGTGATACTTTTAAGGCTTACAATTTTAGAAACCCATTAAACCAAATGAAAATTAAAATCTCAATCCTCCTTCTTTTTTCAGGATTTAGCTTGCTGGCACAAGAGCAATTATTCTTGGAAAATTTAAACGGGTTTAAAGACCCGTCCAGTAATTGGAAAATAGTTGGCGATGTTATTGCCGACAGAAACATTAGAGTGCATACCCACCAGGATCCGGAGCCGGAACCATTATCCAAAAAAGAAAAACGAAAACAAAAAAAGGTTAAAGAAGCCATTCATCCAATTCATATAGAACCTGGAACGGGTGTTTTGTTCAACGATTACAGCTTTACCCAAAAAGACCATCTTTTGTCGCAATGGGAACATGGTGATATTAAACTGGAAATGGAGATTTTGATCCCCAACGGATCAAATTCAGGAATTTATTTACAGGGCCGGTATGAACTGCAAATAAAGGATAGTTGGGGCGTTATGAATCCAACCTCATATGATTTCGGAGGCATTCACAGGAATTGGGAAGAGGAACCTTCAAAGAAATTTCTAGGCATAACCCCATTGAGCAATCCGGCCAAAGCCCCTGGTTTATGGCAAAAGCTCAAAATACATTTTGAAGCACCCAAATTCAATGATAAGGGGGAAAAAATTGCCAATGCAAAATTCGTTTCCGTACTATTGAACAACGTTTTAATTCATAGTAATGTGGAAGTGCCCTTACCTACCGGGGGGCCAATTTCCACAGAAGAAACCGCTATGGGTCCACTGATGATACAAGGAGATCATGGCCCAATGGCTTTTAGAAATATAAAGTATCAACTTTTAGAAGAATCCAATGTTACCCTTTCCAATTTATCTTATAGTACTTATAAGGGTAATTTTAAAGGCCTGGAAGAATTGGAAACCGCAAATAGTACCCAAGAGAAATCAGCGAAACTTATAGACATCACGGTCATAAATGAAGAAGATCATTATGGTATTGTATATAAAGGAAAAATTAATGTTCCCAAAGCGGACGATTACGTCTTTTCCATAGGGTACACAGGAGGTATCCATTTTACTATTGACGGAAAAAACATTGCTACCAATAATTCATCCGACTCCGAAGAGAATTTGGAAAAAACCGTATCCCTTCTTGAGGGAGACCATATTTTTACATTGACCAATATAAAAGATGCGGGTTGGAGAGCTCCAAGGTTGGGACTTTCAATTGCAACGAAAAATACCAATCCAAAGATCTTCAACACATACGATTCCTACCCCCAAAAAATAAATTCAGTTTCTCCCATTCTGGTCAATACCGAGGCCACACCACGGATGCTAAGGGGCTTTGTAAGTTTTGAAGGCAATCAGGAGCGCTTGTCCCACACTATAGGTGTTGGAACACCTGAAGGCATAAACTTCGTATATGACATGGGATCCGAAAATCTAGTTGGCATGTGGCGCGGTAACTTTGTTGATGCCACCCCCATGTGGCACAGTAGGGGCAACGGTTCTTTTAGGCCAAATGGTTCAGTTCTATGGACCTTTTTAAACCAACCCTTATCCGCTCTTAACGATTTGCAAAGTCCGTTTCCAAAAACGGGAAGCGCTCCCGAATTTAAATCCGGAGGCTATACCATAAATAAAGAGAACGGCCTGCCTATCTTTAAATACACCTATAAAGGGGTTGATGTGGAGAACAGGGTTTACCCAAATGACAAAAACACCCACATCATAAATGAAGTGCATTTTTCCAAAACAGGGGAATCCAATTGGTACTATAAGATTGCATCCGGAAAAGCCAAACAATTGGCCGATGGGTCTTTTGATGTCAATGATCATCAATTCTACGTAAATGTCCTATCTGGTCAGGAACCTATGATTAGAGAAGTAAATGATGAAACCGAACTAATTATTCCTGTGGATGGAAGCACTATCAAATATGAAATAATCTGGTAAGAAATATGAAAACCTTTACAAAAAATACAATCAGTGCGATTGGAATAGTCTGTTTGGCAACAATGCTTATTACAACCACAACCCTATCGGCCCAAAATGCCCCTACCGAGGATGATTACTACAGATTAACTACGGTACCAACCCCTGAAGGAATCCATATGGAAGGAGGAGGAGTGCTATCCCTTCCCAATGGGAATCTAGCTGTTTGTACACGCCGTGGTGATGTTTGGATCATAGAAAATCCGTCTATGGCCAATGGGGTACCCCCTACTTTTAAAAAATTTGCATCCGGATTGCACGAACCCTTAGGCTTGGCCTATCATGACCAAGCTCTTTATACAGCGCAAAGAGGGGAGTTGACCAAACTAATTGATACCAATGGTGATGACATTGCGGATGAATACAAGACCATCTATGCGTGGCCCGTTTCCACGCACTACCACGAATATTCCTTTGGACCGGTATTGGCTCCGGACAATACCTTTTTTGTAACCGCCAATGTTGCCTTTGGCAATGAAGAATGGTGGAGGGGCGAAAGTAGGGTGCCCTGGAGGGCATGGACCATGAAAATTACCGAGGATGGTAAAATGGAGCCTTGGGCCACGGGTATGCGATCTCCGGCAGGTTATGGCCTGGTAGACGGGGAATTGTTCTACTCGGAAAACCAAGGGGACTGGGTAGGTTCCGGTGCTATTTGGCATCTACCAAAAGGTGCATTCGCGGGACATCCGGCCGGACTTAAATGGACGGGGCACGAGGATTCCCCAATAAAACTCACCGAGGAAGAGTTTTATAGCAAGTTGGATAAAAGGCAGGTCAAGGTAAATGGCCGTTATGTGAAACCGGAAAATATAATGGATGAGGAAAATCCAGATTTTGCTTATGAAATAAAAAAATCCCTCCCCGAATTAAAATTGCCTGCTGTAATATTGCCCCATGGTATTTTGGGAATATCCAATTCCGAAATCAAGGTCGATAAAACGCAGGGAAAATTTGGTCCATTTGAAGATCAATTGCTGGTCGGCGACATGGGGCAAAGCAAGATTATGAGGGTAGTCCTTGAAAAAGTGAAGGGAGAATACCAGGGAGTAGCTTTCGATTTCAGAACGGGCTTTCAGTCCGGAGTAATGCGCATGGATTTTGACAGCCAAGGAAGGCTTTTCGTAGGAGAGACCAATAGGGGCTGGGGTTCTGCCGGCACTACTAATTCCGGTCTGGAATATCTAACATGGACTGGGCGTACACCTTTTGAAATGAAAACCGTCAGGGCCAAGCCCGACGGATTTGAAATTGAATTTACAATGCCTGTGGACAAGGCTTCGGCCGAGGATCTGGATTCCTATTTCGGCAAAAGCTACATTTACAAATATCATGCAGCCTATGGTAGTCCACAGACCAATATTGAGGAGATCAAGATAAAAGGGGTAAAAGTGAGCGATGACGGTATGAAAGTTCACGTAGCCATTGACAATATTCGGCAATACTATGTTCACGAAATTATGCTACCAGGTGTAAAGGCCAAAGAATCCGGGAACACCATTTTACATCCCACCTTGTACTATACTTTGAATAATATTCCCGAGGGAACTGTAATTCCCGCATCCGAACTATCGACCAAGCGAAGTAGTTTATTGAAAAAAGCTGTCAGCATTAAGAAAACGGCACCCCAAAAACCATCAGCTACAGACAAAGTTTTGTCGGATACCGAAGTACAGCCTCTTTTAATGACCAACACTTGCGTGGCATGCCACCATAAGGACAAAAGGGTCATCGGACCTTCCTTTACCGAGATTTCAAAACGCAATTACAACAATGAGAAAATAGTGGAACTAATTTACAATCCACAACCCAAAAACTGGCCCGAATATGCAACACCTATGGCACCTATGCCGCATGTTCCCAAAGATGAAGCACTTAAAATTGCCGGGTGGATCAATTCCTTGAAGAAGTAAGACTTAATTACATTTAATAAAAAGAGCGGTTCAATGTTTCCATCGAACCGCTCTTTTCTTTTTAAAATTTAACACTATTCTTTAATACTTACCCAAGTAATACTTCCATTTTCAATTCCTTTTACAAGCTCGGGAAAACCTGTCAACAGTTCCTTCGCTTCGCTTGAATTGGAGTGATAACAACAAAGAGCGGCTGCTTTTTGCTCTGCAATATTATCACTGGAAAATAGTCGCTTCATATCCTTTAAGAGTTTTTCGTTCATGAAATTACTCACTGGCCTCCAAAAACAGGGATCTATTTCCCTTGATGCCGCCCAACGCTCGTGAGCGTAATCCGAAATAATTCTTGTAAGTTCCTTGTTTCCTCTTTTTTCTACCTGTTCAATTTCATTTAGGTTTTGTTGCATAAACGCAGCCTTCAGGTACATTTGGTTCCATTGCTGTTCATTAAAATAAAGTGCAGGATAAGGGTTGTTTAACGCTATAGCATCAAAAACGGTGGAGATATTGGTCCTAAGAGCTTCAACAGCCTGTACCTTATAGTTTTCAGGATGCGGTAACAAAACCAAAAATTTAAGGAAGGTTTCCAGTTCACTCTTATCCGCTACTTCAATAATATTGGCCACTTTGGCCTTAAAAAAATCCTCCTTGGCCTCCAACACCTTGTAAAGCAAATATATCCTACCTATCTGTTGAAGGTTCGCATGTTGAATTTCCAGGTAAGCCTTTAATTCCTTATCGTCCAATAAAAGCGACAGTTCCTTTGCCGATCTAATTTTTGTGGGTACCATGCTATAGGTCAGATATAAATCCTTTGTGGACTCTGACTCCACAATGCCTGCAATTTTAGACAACAGCCATTGCATATTTTCACTGTCCACATTATCCTCTAATATTTTCAGAAGCTGGGTACCGATATTTTCAAATAACATATTACAATATATTTATCCCGTGTTAAACCATAAATTTCAATAAAACATAAAGTAAGCCCAAGGGCAATTCAAATTATTGCACAATGCCTACAAAGAAGGCTTAAATATAAAACTATATCAGCATTAATTACCGCGGTTTATGGTATTCTTTCTATTTTTGAAATAGAAAATTGTGCTATGTTAGGTTTAAAATTGCCCACAGACCCTAGATGGGTCAACATTGTTGAGAAAAATATCGATGAAATATTAACAGATCATGCCTATTGTGAGCAAAAGGCAGCGAGCACCGCTATTTCGTTGATTGTGAGCTTTCCGGAATACACGGAACTAACCCAAGAAATGATAGCGCTCTCCAGAGAGGAAATGGGACATTTTAAAATGGTTCACGACCGCATATTGGCCCGTGGAAAAACATTGGGGAGGGACAGAAAGGACGACTATGTTATTGCCCTACTAAAGTTTTTCCCAAAAGGAGGCAGCAGAACCACCCAATTGGTACACCGCTTGTTATATGCAGCATTAATTGAAGCCCGCAGTTGTGAACGTTTTAGGTTACTATCCGAGCAATTGCAGGATAAGGAGCTGGCCGATTTTTACCATAAACTGATGATCAGTGAGGCCGGGCACTACACCATGTTTCTAAACTTCGCACGTAAGTATGGAGATCGCAAGGAAGTGGACAAGAAATGGGACGCTCTACTAACTTATGAGGCTGCCATCATGAAGGATCTGGGCAATTCTGAAACGGTCCACGGCTAAATTGCCTTCTGCGCGCCAATTACCTTTAGAATCCATTTTCTAAAATAATGTTCCTTATTCTTTGGCGTAGTACAGGGTTTTTATAATCCCGTCCGAAAGTCCTATTTTGGGAACGTGAATTTTTTTGGCTCCGATCCACTTTGCCGAAGAAACAAAAATTTGTGTAGCAGGAATAATTACATCCGCCCTATCCGGATTCAATCCCAATTCGGAGACCCTTTCCTCAAAAGTTAGGCTCGACAGAAAATGATATTGTGCCCTTAGCCAAATATAGGACAGGGACTCCCCTTCCTTTCGTCCGGACATTTTATGTAGTTTATTAATGTTTCCCCCAGAACCAATAATCGATAGATTGGGCAGTCCCTTAACATGTCTCTTCAGCCAGTGTTCCAGATCGTTCCACATAGAATCATCTACCATACCATTCAGAAGCCTAACGGTCCCAATCTTAAATGATTCTGAAATTTTTATTTTCCCTTCGGAAAAGACCGTAAACTCAGTACTCCCGCCGCCCACGTCTATATAAAGATAAGTCTCATCTTTCCTTATCAAATTCTTAAGGTCTGTTGAGGCTATTATGGAAGCCTCCCTTTCCCCGTCTATCAATTGAATCTGCACCCCGGAAGCCTCCAAGATATTATCAATTACCAGTTGCCCATTATCCGCCTCCCTCATAGCCGAGGTAGCACAGGCCATATATTTTTCCACCCCGTGCACATCCATCAAGAGCTGAAACGCCTTCATCGCATTCAACAATCGCTCTTCATTGCGCTTGGAAATAGTCCCGTTTTTAAATACATCCTCCCCAAGCCTGATAGGCAATCGGACCAAGGCACTTTTTTTAAAGAGGGTATCTTTCCCTTCTTCTTCAATGACGTTATGGGTAAGTAAGCGTATGGCGTTGGAGCCAATGTCAATGGCCGCATATTTCCGTACTTTCAAAGTAGCTGGTTTTTTTTAGGAATTCAATTTATTAAGGTAATAATCATAGGTAGCGAATTGTGAACGTACTTTGGGGTTATTGTTCTTTCTATAAGCATTATCATGTTTTTCGGAAAATACCCTAGCTTTTACGTTATCCCTCCATGAAATATCAAAGGTATCCAGAAGTTCCTGCTTAACGTCAATATCATAAATCGGCACTCCGACTTCTACACGATAATCCAAATTTCTCGTCATCCAATCGGCTGAGGATATATATACTTTGGAATTACCATCATTTCCAAAAATGAAAATTCTTGGATGCTCCAAAAATTTATCCACAATACTAATGGCATCTATGTTTTCACTCATTCCCTTAACACCGGGAACCAAACAGCAAATGCCTCTGATAATAAGCTGAATCTTTACACCTGCCCTACTTGCCTCATACAGCTTGTCTACCATTTTATACGAAGTAAAGCTGTTCATTTTTATCTTAA
Organism: Arenibacter algicola; assembly: GCF_000733925.1. Classification (NCBI taxonomy): domain Bacteria; kingdom Pseudomonadati; phylum Bacteroidota; class Flavobacteriia; order Flavobacteriales; family Flavobacteriaceae; genus Arenibacter; species Arenibacter algicola. The sequence continues at coordinate 1,366,586 of NZ_JPOO01000001.1, read as the reverse complement.
TATAGGCTTCTTTGCCAGCCTTGGCATTTTGAATTTCCTTATCGATCAATTTCTTGAACACATTTTTGGTATAATGGGGAGATACTATTAGATGTTTGTATTTGTTGATCTTATAGGTAGTCTCAAAGAAATCGAAAACTTTGTTCAATTCCTTCAATATGCCATCATGTGCCGTGAACAAAGTGTAGTCGGTATAGATACGGGCCGTTGATTCATTAAAGTTTCCGGTACTAATAAACCCGTATCGTTTAATTTGGCTGTCTTCCTCCCGTTCTACAAGGCATATTTTACTGTGCACTTTTAAGCCCCTTACACCAAAAATCAGCTTTACCCCCTCTGCCTGTAACTGTTCCGCATATTCAATATTGGCCTGTTCGTCGAACCTTGCCTGCAATTCTATCTGTACCGTAACGTGTTTCCCATTTTTTACGGCGTTTATCAAGGATGCCGCTACCTGGGAGTTATCGGCCAATCTATAAACCGTAATCTTGATATTTCTCACCTTGGGGTCCAGGGCCGCTTCCCTTAGAAATTTAATGATATAGGAAAAGGTCTGGTACGGGGTATACTGCAGAAAATCCTTTTCCGCTACCCGTTCAAAAAGACTACCTTCCATAGATATCCCCTTTACGGGCAATGCTGCAATCTTATCGTACATTAGATCATTCCTTCCCAAACTAGGAAAACCCATATAGTCACGCCTATTGTGATATCTACCTCCAGGAATCACACTATCCGTATCCTCTATGTCCATTTTTTCCTTTAAGAAATCGAGGGTATCCCTACCAATGCTCTTGTCGTACACAAAACGCACGGGATCACTTATTTTTCGATGCTCTACACTGGACGAAATTTTTTCAATAAAACTCTTACTTAAGTCATTATCCATGTCCAACTCGGCATCACGGGTAATTTTGATCATATGTGCCGATATGGATTCGTAATCGAACATATTAAAAATACTCCCTAGGCAATACCTGATAAGATCATCCAGAATGATAATATAGTTCTTATCGCCCTCCTTCGGCAACACAACAAAACGGTCTATACCCTTAGGAATTTCTATAAGTGCATATCGCTTTTCCTTAACATTGGATTGGCTACCGGGTTGTTTCTTCAGTATTAATTTTACCGCCAGATAGGCCGCTGTATCCTTCAGCATGGGGAAGCCGGCCAAATCGTTCAAAATAATGGTCATCAAAACCGGACTGACCTTTTCGATGAAGTAATTCTTAATAAAGGAACATTGGGACTCTGTTATTTTTTTTTCATTGATCAAAAAAATATTCTGAGATTCCAATTCCTTTTCAATATCACTAAGTATTTTTAAGCTTTTGGTCTGCTGCTTAATTACGATTTCGGTAATTTCTTCGAGTAGATCCTTTGCCGTTTCCCCTCCCAAAACACTCTTTCCTGTTCTGCCCGCTTCTACAATTCTTTTAACGGTGGCATACCTTACCTTAAAAAATTCATCCAAATTATTGGAAAATATCCCTAAAAATCGGAGTCGCTCTATTAAAGGAACATTCTTGTCCGCACTTTCCTGTAAAACCCTCTCATTAAAACTTAACCAACTAATTTCTCTATTTATATATTGATTTTTACTCTTGATCATTCTTATAACTGTTTTGGGAAAAGTGTCTGTACCGTTATTCCTTTTGTCACGGCACTCCAATCGTTTGTGTCAAATTTTAATTGTACCAGCCCACTGGTAGGAACATTGTCAATATACATGTTTCCTAGAGAATTGGCAATATGTGTAAATGCTTCGTTGTGTCCAAAGATAATAACCGTATCCTGATCATTGTTCAATCCTTTTAAAAATCGGTATACATCCTCCCCTGAAAAATCATAAAGTTCATTGGAAAGTTCAAATTTTGTAAATGGAAAGTTTATGGTCCTTAAAAAAATCATAGCGGTGTGCAAAGCCCTGTTGGCCGGACTGGAATAAGCAGCGTCTATATGGATTGAATTCGATGAAAACTCCTTCGCTACCTTATTTACATCCTTTATACCCCTTTCCATTAGGGGCCTATCCCTATCCGAAACATTATATTCCCAAGACGATTTTCCGTGCCTTACCAATATTGCAGTTTTCATACGTTTAAATCAATTTAATTCATTATAAAAAACTAAAAATTGAGTGTGTGCAATTGTTCGTACATCACCACTACTTTTCAAATCCAATGAGTTGGCCAAACATTAAGGGGCCAACCTTTCAATTTTCCAATCATAATTGGCCTGTAGGCTATAGCGTATCCTATCATGCAATCTATTGGGCCGTCCTTGCCAAAATTCTATGGACACGGGCTTTACAATAAATCCGCCCCAATATTTGGGACGTTCTATCTCCTTATTTTCATATTCCTTCTCCAAATCCTTTAATTTCTTTTCCAAATAGTCCCTGCTCGGAACTACCTCACTCTGCTTGGATACTATGGCACCTAATTTGCTGCCATCAGGACGCGATTCAAAATAGCCATCAGATAAATTTTCTGCTATTTTTTCAGCTCTTCCCTTAATGATGATCTGCCTTTCCATATTTGGCCAAAAAAAAGAAATGCACACATTGGGATTTTGGGATATGGCCCTCCCCTTTTCACTTTCGTAATTGGTATAAAATATAAAACCTTCAAAGGTGTACTTTTTCAACAATACAACCCTGTTCTTTGGAAACCCATCCAAACCTATTGTAGAGACCGTCATGGCATTGGGTTCATCTACCCCATCCGATGCCTCGACCTCATAAAACCACTTTTGAAATAGCTCCATAGGGTTATCCGAAATAACCTCTTCGGTAAGGGAGCTTTTCTCATAGGATTTCCTGTAATTCCCTAGGTCTTTTTGCATATGTACTCTTGGATATTATTATCTTGAAAAGTTACTATACAAAATTGCATAAAACAAACTGAAACACGAAAAGTAAGTAGAGTTTTTTTAACCTTTGGCGACCAAGAATCGACCGATATACTTAGGAACAAATATAGTTTAGGAATAGGCCCACCAAAACAATTTTAATACCCTTTATCAAAACCTGAAATCTTACGAAATATCGGTTAAGGGACCTGGTAGATTTAAAAGTTACTTGGTCCGCCCTACTAGGCAAATAGCTTTAGCATAAAAACCTTAAATTCCCATCAAAATTATTGCCATTTCTTCGGACTAAAGATCGAACTCCTTGCCATCGTCTGCTAGTTCCACATTCGGAAATATGGTTTTGGCCTCTTCCTTAAAAAGGTCCAAAGATTGATATCTAGTGGAAAAATGCCCCAAGATCAACATCCCTACATTGGCTTCCCTGGCAATGGTAGCTGCCTCTTTGGCGGTGGCATGTTTTGTTTTTGGGGCCAGTCTTTTTTCCGTCTCCAAGAATGTGGCCTCATGATATAACACATCCACATTCCGGATCCAAGGAATAATTTTTGTTGAAAAGGCGGTATCACTACAAAAGGCATAACTTTTGGGAGCGGGAGGATCAAAAGTCAATAGTGCATTGGGAATAACAGTATTATTCTCCAAAACAACGTCCTTGCCGTTCTTGATATTCTGAAAATAGCATTTGTCTATTTTATAATTCGCAACAGCTTTTACATTCAATTTTCGTTCTCCCAACTGCTCCCTAATAAGAAAACCATTGGTATATACCCTGTGTTCCAATGGAATTGTGGTAATGGACACCTTATCATCTTCATAAATCCTTTCAGGCTCTGTTGAAGTCAATTCGTGAAAAACAAGTGGGTAATTGGTCCATGAATCCCCCAGTTTGAGAAATAAGGTAATAGCCTCCTTAATCCCTTTTGGGCCATACACATGCAATTCACTGGTCCTGCCCAACAACCTAAAAGTAGATATTAACCCCGGCAATCCAAAAAAATGGTCCCCGTGCAAATGCGATATCAAAATATGATTGATTCGGGAAAACTTTATCTTGCTTTTGCGCAATTGCACCTGTGTCCCTTCTCCACAGTCTATCAAAAACAATTGATTCTTAATCTCTAATACTTGTGATGTAGGATTGTTTAAAGATCTTGGTGTTGCTGCATAACAACCCAATACGGTTAGTTTCATAAAAATGAAATATTGAAAGTGGAAAATGGAAGATTATTCCCTTATTATATTTAAAAGACCCCTAATGGACAATAACAACCCAATAAATGTGGTTGTCACTTCAATTAACATCTTTCTTCCACTATCACTTATAAATTATATATTCTTAAAGTTCCAAGTCCCTTTCAATCTCCTCCATTTCTATAATATCCTTGGCCTCTTGAATGGTGGGCACCACACAGATACTATCCGGAACCTCATCATAGGATACTTTTCCGGTTACCAAAACGAAGGATTTTTTGGTTTTTCGATGCGTATCGGAGAGCTCCAAAAATTCCAAAACGTCGTTGGAAGTCAGTTTTGAAAATGAAAAAAGATTCACAATAATATGATCGTTCTTAATCTTAGGATACATGTCCTTAAGGTTGGATAGAAACTTACTCAATGAGATATTCTCCTGAAGAACCGTAGTTACATTTCCTTCTTTATCCAAAATCATAGGCTTGTTATTTAATTTTTGACGCCAATAAATAAATCACTGCCATACGTATGGCTACCCCATTTTCTACCTGATTCAATATAATGGATTGTTTGGAATCCGCTACATCACTGGTTATTTCCACTCCACGGTTAATGGGACCCGGGTGCATAATTACAATTTCCTTGTCCAAACTATTCAACAAGGCTTTATTAACACCAAACTGCTGGGTGTACTCCCTTGTTGTAGGGAAATAACTAATATCCAACCGTTCATTCTGAATACGCAGCATATTGGCAACATCGCACCAGTTAAGGGCTTTTCGCAAATTGGTTTCCACAGTAACACCCAAAGATTCTATATGTTTGGGTAATAAGGTTTTGGGCCCACAAACCTTTACATTGGCTCCTTGTAGCTGCAAGGCAAAGATATTGGACAGTGCCACCCTTGAATGAAGTATATCCCCAACAATGACTACATTTTTACCTGCCACATCCCCTAATTTTTCCCTTATGGAATAGGAATCCAACAAGGCTTGGGTAGGATGCTCATGTGCACCATCCCCTGCATTGACTATAGAAGCCTTAACATGTTTGGAAAGAAATATTCCAGCTCCTGGGTTGGGATGGCGCATTACCACCATATCTACCTTCATGGAAAGGATATTATTTACCGTATCTATCAAGGTTTCCCCTTTTTTCACGGAAGATTGTGCTGCAGAAAAATTAACAACATCTGCGGACAACCGCTTTTCCGCCAATTCAAACGAAAGCCTAGTACGGGTACTGTTTTCAAAAAATATATTGGCTATGGTGATATCGCGTAGGGAAGGAACTTTTTTGATAGATCGGTTGATCACTTCCTTAAAGTGATCTGCTGTTTCAAAAATGAGCTGAATATCCGATTCCTTCAGATACTTGATTCCCAACAAGTGTTTTACACTTAATTCGCCCATGCTTATGTCTTTACTAAATATATTACATCCTCCCCATCATTTTCCTCCCACATTACCTTAACTTTTTCTCCGTTTATGGCATCTACCTGCCGCCCCCTATAATTGGGCTGAATAGGCAAATGCCTACTAAAACGCCTATCGATCAATGTTAACAATTCTATTTCCAACGGTCTTCCAAAAGACTGTATAGCCGTTAAAGCTGCCCTTATACTTCTACCGGTATAAAGTACATCATCCACAAAAACTACTTTCTTATCCTCTACCAGAAAATCTATTTTGGTCTTGTTGGCTTCCAAGGTCTTATCGCCTCTCCTAAAATCATCACGATAGAATGTTATGTCCAAGAATCCTAAATCTATCTTCTTTACCCCATAATCCTCTTTAAGAATCTTGGCAAGGCGGGAAGCCAAAAATATTCCCCTAGGTTGTATCCCTATAAGAACCGTATTTTTAAAATCGAGATGGTTTTCTAATAATTGGCAAGCCAGGCGATGCAGGATAATATTTATTTCTTTGGAAGAAAGTAATACTTTTTGACTCATAGATGATTTGGCCAATGCTTTTGAACTACAAAAGTAGGGATTTCTATTTAATATTATGGATTGTATCGGGGTTTAAAGTTTGACTTAGTATTCAGTGCATAGTATTGGGGATTGAGATTGAAGAGTCGGCAGTAGGAAGTGGCAGTTGGCAGGGGGTCTGGTTCAAAGTTCAAAGTTCAAAGTTCAAAGTTCAAGGTTCAAGGTTTGTCCATGCCTATATAGCATTGACCGGTCGAGCCTACCTGACGGCTAGGCAGGCCTGCCTATCGGTATACAGGCCTGCCCGGACGTAAGGCGGGCGCAGTCAAGACCTTTTACAAAAGCAGGCAGTAGCAGTTGGCAGGGGGTCCGGTTCAAAGTTCCAGGCTCAAGGTTCAAAGCATATTCCCCTCTTGAGAGGGGCCAGGGGTGTGTATGGGCGCGCATTGAGTATTGTTACATTGATATATTTACAAATTAGCACATTGCCAAATTGCTACATTATTACATTGCTTCATTGACAAAACCCACTGTTGTTATCATTCCAGCCTCTGAGTATCAATTTAATAAGTCCAAATAATTTCTTACATTCAAACAAATTCAATTACAGTGAAAGCAATTATACTGATTTTGTTTTTTCTGACAGTTTCCTGTTCCAATGATGATGGACCTATACCTGGATGTTATCAGGAAGAAAGTAGAAATAGAAGAATAACACACATAATAAAAGAGGCTACAGGTACCATGCTTGGTCAACAATGCGGTGATGGTTCTTTCCTCCTTGACCCCGATTCAGAAAATCAAAGTGGTCCCTTAGGGCAGTTTTATCCATGTAACCTATTGGAGGAATTCGAGGTAGACGGTGTTAGGGTGGTGTTTAGCGGCTACTTATATGAATCGTTTGACACTGAGGATAAATGCGCCGATCTTTTCGAGATTACCGAGATACGGTTGGCCGACCAATAATCAAATCATTCAATTAGCCTATTTTCACTTGGCTGTCTATTTCAAGGTTTAGCTTGGTATAGTGCACATATTATTAAGTATTGAAATTGAAGAGTCTTCAGTAGGCAGTGGCAGTTGGCAGGGGGTCCGGTTCAAAGTTACAGGTTCAAGGTTCAAGGTTTGTCCATTGTCCATGCCTATATAGCATTGACCGGTCGAGCCTGCCTGACGGCTAGGCAGGCCTGCCTATCGGTATACAGGCCTGCCCGGACGTAAGGCGGGCGCAGTCGAGACCTTTTACAGAAGCAGGCAGTGGCAGTTGGCAGGGGGTCCGGTTCAAAGTTCCTGGCTCTAGGCTCAAAGCATATTCCCCTCTTGAGAGGGGCTAGGGGTGTGTATGGGCGCACATTGAGTATTGTTACATTGATATATTTACAAATTAGCACATTGCCAAATTGCTACATTATTACATTGCTTCATTTCCAAATTAATACATCGCTAAATTGATACATTAACACATTCTTACATTAATAAATCGCCGCATTGTTAAGGTCGAATTTCCAATTCGACCCAATAAAAAAGCCCTGACAAATGCCAGGGCTCCTTTATATTAATAATCTAAAAGCTTACTTCTTTTTCTTGTCGTTAGCTTCCATTTTATCTTTCAACGCTTGCAATGCTTCGTTGGCATCACCTATAGTAGGTTTAGCTTCATCAGCCGAGGCTGCAGCTTTTTTAACGGCAGCTTTTACATTGCGTTGTTCCTCTTCTCTAAAGATAGCGGTGTGGCTAGCTACAACTCTTTTGAATTCTTTATTGAATTCAATGATCTTGAACTCGGCCTCTTCACCTTTTACCAATTTCTTGCCATCTTCTTTTTCCAAATGACGTGATGGTACGAAGGCTACGATATCCTCGTTAAATTCTATAGTCGCTCCTTTATCCACTATTTCAGCGATAGTTCCTTTGTGAACTGTATCCAATGCAAATTCAGTTTCGTACTTATCCCAAGGATTTTCAGTAGTCTGCTTGTGTCCTAAACTTAACTTACGACCTTCAACATCCAATTCCAATACCTCAACTTCCAAAGTATCACCTACGGTTACAAACTCGGATGGATGCTTAATTTTCTTGGTCCAAGAAAGATCGGAGATGTAGATCAACCCGTCTATTCCTTCTTCCAATTCAACAAACACACCGAAATTGGTGAAATTACGAACAATACCTTTATGCTTAGATCCAACAGGATATTTGCTAGTGATATCAGTCCATGGATCTGGAGTTAATTGCTTAATTCCAAGAGACATTTTACGGTCTTCCCTATCCAAGGTCAATACAACAGCTTCTACCTCGTCACCAACTTTTACGAAATCCTGAGCGGAACGTAAATGTGTAGACCAAGACATTTCAGAAACGTGGATCAATCCTTCAACACCCTCTGCAACTTCGATAAATGCACCGTAGTCGGCAATAACCACTACTTTACCTTTAACCTTGTCTCCAATTTTAATGTCTTCGCTAAGAGCATCCCAAGGATGTTTCTCCAATTGCTTAAGACCTAACTGGATTCTAGATTTGTTCTCATCAAAGTCAAGGATAACAACATTTAATTTCTGATCCAATTCCACCACTTCATTTGGATGGTTGATTCTGCTCCAAGAAAGATCAGTAATATGTACCAATCCATCAACACCACCAAGGTCAATAAAGACACCGTAAGAAGTAATGTTTTTAACAACACCTTCAAGAACCTGTCCTTTTTCCAATTGACCGATGATCTCTTTTTTCTGTTCTTCGATATCAGCCTCGATCAACGCCTTATGGGAAACTACTACGTTTTTGAATTCATGGTTTATCTTAACCACTTTGAATTCCATAGTTTTGTTTACATACTGGTCGTAATCACGGATTGGCTTAACATCAATTTGTGAACCTGGCAAGAATGCCTCAATTCCAAAAACATCGACAATCATACCACCTTTGGTTCTGCATTTTACAAAACCACTAACAATCTCTTCCTTGTCATGGGCAGCATTTACACGATCCCAAGCCATGATAGTTCTTGCCTTTCTGTGTGAAAGTACCAACTGTCCACTTTTATCCTCACGGATATCGATCAACACCTCTACCTTATCTCCAACCTTAAGGTCAGGATTGTATCGGAATTCGTTCAGTGAAATAACACCTTCAGACTTGGCATTAATATCAATAATCGCCTCACGTTCTGTAAGGTACACTACTGTCCCCTGTACTACTTCTTCGTCTGCAGTATCTACAAAGTTTTCAGCGACCAAGCTTTCAAATTCCTTTAATTTGGAATCATCAACTCGCTCTATTCCTTGCTCGTACTTGTCCCAATCGAAATTTTCCAAAAACTCCTTTGGATCCTGCGCTTGGGCTTCTACTTTTGTTTCTTGTGTAGCTTCAGTAGTTTCTTCTACCTCAACTGTTGTTTTTTCTTCAGCCATTTGCTGATTATTAATTTGTATTCCATGGGGTTACAAGAGCTAACAATTACCACGGAAGAAGTTATATTGATTTTCTTTTCGTCCCTTTTTCCTCTCGATGCTTTGCTAAAAAAGGAGTGCAAAAATACAACTAAAAAATGGTTTTACAAACCTAAAAATGAGATGAGTGCCAATTACTTGACTATTTTCTAAAAATCCATGAAAACTAGGCCAAGAATCCCTATCTTGAAGACATAAATATTAACCGTTAAAAAAATACGATTATGAGTGTGAAAGCAAAATATCAAGCTGTCCTAAACCTTGGCGAGCAATTAAAAATAAAGGATGGCGATGTAAAAGAGGAAGCAGGTATTCTAAAAATAAAAGGGCAGGCCGCCACGCAATACGAGAAAAATCTTTTGTGGGATAAAATAAAAGAATTGGGTGGAGAAAATCCTTCGGATATCAAGGCCAATATTACTGTTGCCGATGAAAGTGTTTATCACAGACATACCGTAAAAAGCGGAGAATCCCTAAGTAAGATTGCCAAAAAATACTATGGCGATCCTATGAAATACAAGAAAATCTTTGAGGCAAACACCAATATCCTAAAAAATCCGGATGTTATCCATCCAGACCAAGTTTTGGTTATCCCCAACTAGGGGAATTACAAATTAAATTCGGGCGGAGTCCGGAGTTGGTACCAGTACGGCCACTAACTTCCCTACTCCGCCCGAATTGATTTTTGGAGGATTAATAAAAAAGGTTTTTCTATTTCCCTTCAATTTTACGGAGAGCAAAATTATATATGCGTTCCAATTGCTCCTTTAAACCCATATCACTATTATCAAATTCTATGGCATCATCCGCTTTTCTCAAGGGTGAAAATTCTCGATGGGAATCAATATAATCCCTAGTTTGGACATTCTTCAAAACTTCTTTATACGAGACCTTCTCCCCCTTGTCCAAAAGTTCCTTATATCTTCTAAACGCCCTAGTTTCTGGAGAAGCCGTCATAAATATTTTAAATTCGGCATTGGGAAAGACTACTGTACCTATATCCCTACCGTCCATTACAACTCCTTTCTTTTTGCCCATTTCCTGTTGCATCCCCACCAATTTCAACCTAACTTTCTCTATGGTGGCGATCTTACTCACCTGTTGGGAAACTGGCAGAGTCCTAATTTCCTTCTCCACATTTTCACCATTCAAATACATTTCTGAAAACCCAAGGGATTTATTGTAGACAAATTTAAGATCCACTTTGGGAAGGGCATTGACCAACCCTTCCAGATCGTCTTTTTCACCCCCAACAAAACCTTCACGCATAGCAAAAAGTGTTACCGCCCTGTACATTGCCCCAGTATCTACGTAAACATAATCCAATGCCTTCGCCAACTGTTTGGCTATAGTACTTTTTCCCGTAGATGAATATCCATCAATAGCAATAGTAATCTTTCCCATGGGTCTAAAAATAGTAAGAATTGCTCAATTGCCCCGTATAAACAAGCGTAAATTTTAACATTTTGACAAGCGAAAGCTTCCAAATTTGGGCTCCCAGACAACATTCCGAGCCACCTGAAACCCTAATAACCTGAACATACCAGCTTTTAAAAACAAAAGCACCTACCAATCTCCCGGCAGGTGCTTTCTATTTATTCCTTTTTAACAACCTCTTTAAAGCTGCTTTGGATTTTTAACAGACTCATCGGTAACAGCAATATCTATCACCTCCTGCATGTCGTTCACATAATGAAAAGTAAGGCCCTTTAAATAATCCTCCTTGATCTCCAAAATATCCTTCCTGTTATCCTCACAAAGGATGATCTCCTTAATCTTCGCCCGCTTTGCGGCCAAAATCTTCTCCTTTATCCCTCCTACTGGAAGTACTTTGCCCCTAAGGGTAATTTCTCCCGTCATAGCCAGGCTCTTCTTTATCTTTTTCTGGGTAAACAAGGACACCAAGGAGGTCAACATGGTAATCCCCGCACTGGGACCATCTTTTGGAGTAGCCCCTTCCGGAACGTGAATATGCACATTGTATTTATCGAATACTTCCGGATCTATACCATACCTATCCGAATTGGATTTAATATACTCCATGGCTATCGTTGCAGACTCTTTCATAACCGTACCCAAGTTACCGGTAATGGTGAGATTCCCTTTTCCCTTGGACAAAATGGACTCAATAAACAAAATATCCCCGCCAACACTGGTCCAGGCCAAGCCTGTAACAACTCCGGCAACATCATTATTCTCGTATTTATCCCTTTCCATTCGCGCAGGTCCCAAAACCTTCTCAACATCTTCAAAGGAAACCTTTTGGTTGTATTCCTCCTCCATTGCAATAGATTTTGCAGCATGCCTCACCATTTTGGCTATTTGTTTTTCCAAAGACCTAACCCCGGACTCCCTGGTATAGCCCTCAACAATCTTTTCCAATTGAGGCTTGCCAATTTTCAAATGATTTACACTTAAACCATGCTCCTTTAACTGCTTTGGCAATAAATGCCTCTTTGCAATTTCCACCTTTTCCTCTATGGTATAGCCGGTTACGTGTATAATTTCCATTCTATCCCTAAGGGCCGGCTGTATTTCCGATAGGCTATTGGCCGTGGCAATGAACATTACTTTGGACAGATCGTAGCCCATTTCCAAAAAGTTATCATGAAACTCATTGTTCTGTTCCGGATCCAAAACCTCCAACATAGCCGAGGAAGGATCACCTTGATGGCTATTGGACAGTTTATCTATTTCGTCCAAAATAAAAACAGGGTTCGATTTACCGGCCTTTTTTAAACTTTGAATAATTCTGCCGGGCATGGCCCCTATATAGGTTTTACGGTGCCCACGAATCTCGGCCTCGTCCCTAAGGCCACCAAGTGAAATTCGCACATATTCCCTTCCCAAAGCCTCGGCTACAGATTTGCCCAAGGAGGTTTTACCAACTCCCGGAGGTCCAAATAGGCATAGGATAGGCGATTTCATATCATTCCTCAATTTTAGCACCGCCAAATATTCAATAATCCTTCTTTTTACATCTTCCAGACCATAATGATCCCTATCCAATATTTTCTGGGCCCTTTTTAAATCGAACTTATCCTTGGAAAATTCGTTCCAGGGAAGATCCAAAAACAGATCCAAATAATTGCGTTGAATGGAATACTCCGCCACCTGTGGGTTCATCCGTTGCATTTTTGCCAATTCCTTTTCAAAATGTTCGGCAACAGCTTTGTTCCACTTCTTCTTTTTGGCCTTCTTGCGCATCTCATCAACTTCCTCCTCATAAGAAAGTCCACCCAATTCCTCTTGGATGGTTTTCATTTGCTGATGCAGATAATACTCCCGTTGTTGCTGATCCATATCACTTCTCACTTTGGACTGAATATCATTTTTAAGTTCCAGCTTCTGAAGTTCAATGTTCATATATTTTAGAGTGGCCAGTGCACGATCCTGCAAACTGCCAATTTCCAATAAATCCTGCTTGTCCTTTACACTCAAGTTAAGATTGGAGGAGACAAAATTTATCAAAAATGAATCGCTCTGTATATTCTTAATGGCAAAAGAAGCCTCACTGGGAATATTGGGATTGTCCCTAATAATCTGCAATGACAGTTCTTTTATAGTGTCTATGATTGCCCTAAATTCCTTGTCATCACGTGTCGGTCTAACCTCTGTTGTCTCCCTCACCGTAGCAGTGATGTACGGCTTTTCGGTAAGCACTTCGGCCACTTCAAATCGTTTTTTTCCCTGTATGATCACAGTAGTGTTTCCATCGGGCATTTGCAGCACCCTCAAGATTCTTGCTACAGTTCCCAAAGTGTTGATATCCTTTACACCTGGATTTTCTGTTTCCTCATCCTTTTGGGCTACCACACCAATAACCTTTGATCCGTTATTGGCATCCTTTATCAATTTAATGGATTTATCCCTTCCTGCTGTAATCGGAATAACTACCCCTGGAAACAACACAGTATTGCGCAAAGGCAATATGGGCAAGGTTTCGGGTAACTTTTCATTGTTGATTTCCTCCTCATCTTCAGGTGTCATCAAGGGTATTAACTCCGCATCCTCGTCTATCCCGTGCAATGACATTGTGTCAAATTGTATGTTTTTTGTTTTAGCCATATTCTAATTTCGGTCATTCTGTCATTAAAAGACAGAAAAATAATTTATATTTAATCCTTTGTATACCTTCTTTCCCTATAATAATCAGTAGGTTGAGGATTTTAGCATTTCTCTTTATTTCTATTTGGGCAATTCTTATGCCAACAAAGAAAATCTTTTTATAAATAAACTGTAACATTCCATAAATTACCTCATCTATTAAGCAAACCAATACCTTTTTGAGCCTAGAAAAGAGACATATTGATGATTTGATACCATTGTGCTTAAACGGCAACCGGCACGCGCAATTAGAAATTTACAATCGCTATTATAAGGGAATGTACAATGTTTCCTATAGGATCGTAAAAGACAGCGCCATTGCGGAAGATGTAATGCAGGAATCGCTATTAAGCGCACTGACCAAACTGGACCAATTTAAGGGAGAAGTTTCCTTTGGGGCCTGGCTAAAACGAATTGTAGTCAACAATAGTATTCATCAATATAAAAAAAGGATGAAACGCCAGGAAGTTGATCTTGGAAATGTAATGTACAAGGTCGAAGACAATGATGGATATGTCCCAGATAATGGAATGATTGAACTAAAGGCTCAAAAAGTGATTGAAACCATGAAACTGTTAAAAGACAATTACAGAATTTCTTTGACCTTACATTTAATTGAAGGCTATGATTACGAAGAAATAAGTGAAATAATGAATTTGAGCTATGCCAATTGCAGAACAATGATTTCACGGGCCAAAGAAAGCCTTAGACAAAAATTAAATACCGAATACCATGGAAGTTGATGATATAGACAAACTGTTTGGGGAATTAAAAGGCTCCTTTGACACCTCAGAACCGACAGATGGACACAGACAAAGGTTCCTGGCAAAATTGGAAGCCTCGTCCACTGCGGTTGCAAAAACCAAAAAGAAACGTTTCGGATGGAAACCATTATCCATAGCCGCTGCCGTGCTATTATTATGTACCATAGGATTCAATTTACTTAACACATCCCCAAGTGTGCAACAGCAGGTTTCCAAAATTTCCCCGGAAATCACCAACACCGAATACTATTTTGCCAGTGTTATAGAGGATCAGGTAAAAAAAATGCAAAAGGAAAGTACTCCCGAGACTCAAAAATTGATTGCCGATACCATGATCCAACTTAGGAACTTGGATAGCGATTACAAAAAGATGGAACAGGATCTCCTGGATGGCGGCAATAGCAAATTAATTTTAAGCGCCATGATTACCAATTTTCAGACCAGAATAGATCTATTGAATGAAGTGTTGGAACAAATTGAAGAAATTAAAAATTTTAAAAACTACGAAAATGAAAATATTACCGCTTAGATATATACTTGCCCTGTTATGGCTTGTACCCATTAGCTCCTTTTCCAACAATGATATGCCCCGAGGCAAGTATACCAAGGAAAAAACCATTAAAAAAGAGTACAAGGTAAATTTGGAAGCCTTATTGAAAATAGATAATAGCTATGGGAATTTAAATATCACCTCTTGGAACCAGGATAGGGTAACTATAGAAGTCCATATTAAGACCACAGGAGACAACGAAGATAAGGTACAGCGTAAGCTGGATGAAATTACCGTGGATTTTGAGGGCAACAGTAACATGGTTTCTGCCACTACCATCTTTAACAAGGATAAAAATAGTTGGGGATGGAGTTGGGGCAATAACAACAATGTAAATATGCAGGTAAACTATACGGTAAAAATCCCCATTAAGAACAGTGTTAATCTCAGTAACGACTATGGCAGTATTATTTTGGACAGAATAGACGGCCATGCCAAAATTAATTGCGACTATGGCCGATTGGAAATTGGGGAACTGCACGGCAGAAGCAACCAATTATCCTTCGATTATACTTCCAAATCCACCATAGGCTATATCAACAGCGGTAAAATCAATGCCGATTATTCCGGCTTTACCATTGAAAAGGCAGGGAATCTGGATATCGTTGCCGACTACACCAATGCCACGGTCCACACAATGAAAGACCTTTCCTATGTCTGCGATTATGGTAAATTGGAAATCGGCGAGGCTAGAAATGTTCAGGGCAATGGAGATTATATAAATGTAAGCTTGGGAACAATACACGGCAACGTGGATATAAAATCCAGCTACGGATCGGTGAGAATTGACGAGATGGCAGCCGATGCCAAAAACCTTCGGATAAACACGGATTACACCGGTATAAAAATAGGTTACTCCCCTGCTTATAATTTCGATTTTGAAATTGATACAAAATATGCCGGAGTAAGCGGAAAGGATGAATTTGAGATAAACATAAGCAATGAAAAATCCAATCAAAAATATTTGAAAGGCTATTACGGAAGTCAAAATAGTGGTAATCTAATGACTATTACCAGTGAATACGGCGGGATTTCATTTAATAAAAAATAACCTTAAACACAAAAAGATGAAACTTTTAACAACCACCTTAATCAGTCTATTGATCATTGGCAGCATTAGCGCCCAAAGAACCGATAAAATAAGTGGTAACGGCAATCAGGTTACCCTAGTGAGAACAACAAAGGACTACGATGAAATCGCAATTTCAGGTTTCTTTGATATTGAATTGGTAGAAGGTAATGAAGGCACGCTCACATTAGTGGGGGAACAAAATATATTGGACCATATTGTAACGGAGGTTAATGGCAATAAATTAACGATAAAAGTAAAAAACGGATTTAACCTTAAGCCGTCCTCTTGGAAAAAAGGGGTATCCATAACCATTCCGGTAGAAAGTATTACGGCCTTAAGCTTATCCGGCTCGGGGGAGATTGTTGGCAATAAGACCTTAAAGGCCAATTATTTTGAAACCGCTATGTCCGGTTCCGGTGACATTAGAATCGCTCTTGATGTAAATTCCCTAAAAGCAGGCATGTCCGGTTCCGGGGATATGGCCCTAAGTGGAAAAGCAACGGATTTTACCGTATCCATCTCCGGATCCGGAGATATTAATGCCTATGACCTAATTGCCGACAATGTGGATGCCACAGTTTCAGGTTCTGCAAATATTAAGGTTACGGCCAATAAAGAAATAATCGCAAAAGTGTCGGGTTCGGGGGACATAGATTACAGGGGCAATCCTGAAAAAATTGACACTAAAGTTTCGGGGTCCGGGGATATCAGCCAACATTAAGGGATATTTCACTCATAACTTAGGTTTGCCTGGCACTATTTACCCTGGTCAGAAGAAATGCGCCTGCCATAAAAAACAACCCAAGCAAAATAATGGCGTATCGCATACTTCCGAAGTATTGGGCCGCAAAACCATATAAGAAGGTACCTATAACAATCCCTATCTTTTCCGCTACATCATAAAAGCTAAAAAATGATGCCGTATCTATGGTTTCGGGTATAAATTTGGAATAAGTAGACCTGGAGAGTGCCTGAATCCCGCCCATAACTATTCCGACGCAGCCTGCCGCTATATAAAAATCGATAGGCGTAATCAAAAAATAAGCATAAATGCAAATCAATACCCAGAGGATATTCACCACAATAAGTGTCCCAATATTGCCGAAGGTTTTGGATGCCTTGGCAGTAAGTGTTGCTCCCGCTATGGCAACAAGCTGAATAAGAAGGATACTTACAATCAATCCTGTAGTCCTTTCGGAATCTGAAGACCATTTAATTTCCTCTTCCCCAAAATAGGTGGCAATCAACATCACAGTCTGTACGGCCATGCTATAGACAAAAAAGGCGGCCAAATATCGCTTCAATTTTATTTGCCCTCCCATTTGATGCCATACATTCTTCAGCTCCCTAAAACCATTAAGAATTATATTTTTCCTAGCCCCTTCCCTTTTAAACCCCTTGGGAAGAAAATAAAAACTATACTGGGAAAACCCTATCCACCAAAGGCCAACCGTTAGAAAAGAATACCTCATAGCCTTAATTTCCGCGATTCCGCCAGCGTCTGTTTCTATCCCAAAGAGATTGGGCTTCATGACCATTGCCAAATTAAATAGCAACAAAATAACACTTCCTATATAGCCTAGCGAAAAGCCTTTTGCACTAATTCTATCCTGTTGTCCTGGAAAAGCAATATCGGGCAGGTAAGAGTTGTTAAAAGCAAAACTTACCCAAAATCCCACCAATCCAAAAAAATAACAACCCAGACTGAAGTAAATATTCTCTAGGGAAAACCAGAATAGCCCAATGCAGGAAAAGGCCCCCAAGTAACAAAATAACTTCATAAAGAGCCTTTTGTTCCCCAAATAGTCCGAAATACCAGATAAAACTGGTGTAATTAAAGCTATAAACAGAAACGCTGCCGAGGTAACATAGCTAATTAGGGGTGCCCTAGCAATTTCGCCACCAAAAACTGTAACTTTCTCTATTTCGGCCACTCGAAACAGGGCGCCATAAAATATTGGAAATATGGCAGACGAAATTACAAGGCTATAAACAGAATTGGCCCAATCATAAAATGCCCAAGCGTTCAATAATTTTTTACTGCCCTTTATAGGAAGGATTCGAGTCATATATAAAAAAAGCTGCTCCTATAAGAGCAGCTTCCCAATTGAAATTAGTTCTTTATTTTTAATTTGCCTATCACTATTGAAAAGAGGTAACACCAAATTTAGCCGCTTCCTGCCTAGCTAATGGCGCCCATTCCGTAAGATTGGCGATACGGGTCTCATTGGAAGGGTGGGTACTTAAAAACTCGGGCGGTGCACTACCTCCACTATTGGCCTGCATTCTCTTCCAAAGTTCCGCAGCTTCATCTGGATTATAGCCTGCAATGGCCATAATTTGTAAACCTATTCTATCCGCTTCTGTCTCATGGCTTCTGCTAAAAGGAAGCATTACCCCAACCTGGGACCCGATTCCATACGCCTGATTGAATATGTTCCTTTTTTGTTCATCCTGAATGGCCACGTTACCGGCCACGGCTCCCAACTGCTGCAAAGTGCCGGCACTCATCCGTTGTGCTCCATGGTCTGCCAAGGCGTGGGCCACCTCATGGCCCATTACCACTGCTACTCCGGTCTCTCCCTTACATATCGGAAGTATCCCGGTATAGAAAACAATTTTACCTCCAGGCATACACCAAGCGTTCACTGTCTCATCATTCACCAAATTATATTCCCATTTGTAATCCTTTAGGTAACCAGGATAGCCATTGGCAGTTAACCAACGTTCAGCTGCCGCGGCAATACGCTGACCTGTTTTGGTTATCATTTTTGCATCATCCGTTCCGGTTATTACCTTGTTCTCTCCAAGAAATTGGTCATATTGGGCAAAAGCCGTTGGAAAAATTTGACTGTTAGGGTAAAAGTTCAAAACCTTTTGCCCAGTAAAAGGATTGGTCTTGCAGGCTGCCACCCCTAAAAAGACCATTATTATTAAAACTATTTTTTTCATCTTGCGATTAGATATTTATTCCCCGAAAATTACAAAAAAATTACGCACCAATAATGTGCAATAAAGTAAAATCCTTGCTGATATGAATATTGTTATTCCCGTTTAACTTAACATCCTTCAGATCCACAAACTCATTATCTATTTGTATTTTCTTGATCTTAAAGGGCAGTCCATGAAGATTAATTTTAAAGGTTTCATAGGAAGTTATAAAACTGCCATCCTTAAACTGCTGAATAAGCAGTTCGTTTGCTTTCCCCTTTAAATTAAAGTTTCTAAGGCTGTACCTTCCTTTTTTGTAATCGTACCCATCCTGTCCATCCTCATAGACCGTTGAGGTTTCCACACCATTTTTAAAGTACACATCCAAGACCATTTCTTTTATTTCCAGTTCACCAACGTATTGTTGAACCGGATATTTTGGGATCATAGCCCCTTCCTTAATGAAGATTGGAATTTTATCCAAACCGGCAACCACCCATTTCTCCATACCACCAACCACAGCTTCATTGGTCCAATAATTGTACCAAGTACCTCTGGGCAGGTACATCCTTCTACCTTGGGCATTGGGTTCATGAACCGGACATATCAAAATTTGTTCCCCAAAAATAAACTCATCGGTCCTAAAATGCGTCTGATGATCCTCTTGATCAAAATGCACCAATGGTTTTAACATAGGCACCCCTTCCTTGGAATACCTGTAGAACATAGTGTACAAATATGGCAAAAGTTGGTAGCGCAATTCTATAAATTTACGCACAATGTTGGTTACCTCATCATCAAAGGACCATGGCTCCTGATCGCCGTGATCGCCACTGGAATGCACTCTGCAGAAAGGATGAAAAACCCCCAATTGAATCCATCTGGCAAACAGCTCGCCATTAGGTTGTTCTGCAAAACCACCAATATCCGAACCAACGAATGAATATCCGCTCATACACATGCGCTGCGCCTGTACATTCGCAATCCATAAATGTTCCCAGGTGGCCACATTATCGCCCGTCCATGTAGAAGAGAACCGTTGGGTCCCCGCAAATGCTGCCCTTGTTATTACAAAGGGCCTCTTGGGATATACATACTTCTTAATGCCCTCATAGGTAGCACGCACCATCTGCATTCCATATACATTGTGGGCCTTTCTATGTGAACATGGATGTCCATCATAATCATGACGTGTATCCAAAGGTGCTGTCTTGGTGGGCACCTCCATAACCGCAGGTTCGTTCATATCGTTCCAAACCGCATGTACTCCTATTTCCGACATCATTTCCTTATAAAGCTCGGCCCACCATTCCCTGACCTGGGGATTGGTAAAATCCGGAAAATTACATTCTCCGGGCCATACCTTGCCTTTCATAAACGCACCATCGGCACGTTTGCAGAAATAATCATTTTCAATAGCCTCTTGATATACCCAATAATCCTTATCTATTTTGATTCCCGGATCGATCATTACAACCGTCTTGAACCCTTTTTCCTCCAAATCCGAAATCATTTTTTTAGGATTTGGAAAACGGGATTTATCCCATGTAAAACACCTAAATCCGTCCATATAATCAATGTCCAAATAAATGGCATCACAAGGAATCCTCATTTTTCGAAAATTCTTGGCTATGGCCCTAACGTTACTTTCCGGATAGTAGCTCCATTTGGATTGATGGTAACCCATAGCCCACATAGGCGGCAGCTCTGGCGTCCCGGTTAAATTGGTGTAGGCTTTGACCACTTGGCTCATTTGGGGACCGTAGATAAAATAATAATTCATCTCTCCCCCATCTGCCCAAAAACTGGTTACATTTCTCCGCTCATGCGCGAAATCGAAATTGGTTTTAAAGGTATTGTCAAAGAAAATACCGTAGGACTTATTGTTGTGCAGGCCTATAAAAAATGGAATAGCCTTGTATAAAGGATCTTGGTCCTTGCCATAGGCGTATTGATCCGTGACCCAATTACTTACTCGTTTTCCTTTAAGGTTGGAATGCGTTGCTTTATCCCCCAAGCCGTAAAAACTCTCGGCATTTTGGGTAATCTTGCTCATTTTTACCGAATTCCCCCCAAACTCATAATTCTCTTCCCAATGAAAACCAAGCTCATCCTCATTAATAATATTGCCATCAAGATCCGAAATCTGGGTCCTCAGGGTCTTTTTATCTACAAGCACTTTTAGTTTGGCCGTGTATACCAAATATTCAGTAGGAGTCTCCTCTACCTTAAGGTGATTAAATCCAACACTAACATTTTCGCTGATGGCATATGAAAAATCGGGCTCAAAAATATTTTCGGTAGCATATCTAAATCTAAATATACTGTCCCTCAAGATTGTCATCTCCAAAATTACCCCATTCGAGGTGGTGAAATACAATTTATCCGTATCCCTGTGAAATTCAACAATTGTATTGGGGTATAAATTGCCTTTGTATTCAAGTTCAGTATTAGTGATCATGGGTGGTTAAATTTGCGAATACAAAAAAAATACATTCATATGAATTAAAGAAATGATATGCGGTGCAATTATATTCTGTAAGGTTATAATACCTGAAATCACTTAAAAACGACCACTCCGAGTGGTGGAATATTGATTTCCACGGACTTATCATATCCATGCCAAGCAGTTTTACCAATTTTCAATGTGCCGTTTTTCATTCCTGAACCGCCATATTTGGTATCGTCACTATTGAAAATTTCCTTTAATTGCCCGGTTTTGGAAATTCCCATTCTATATTTTTCCCGTGGAACCGGGGTAAAATTACAGGCTACATAGATATTTTCCTTGGGGTTAATTCCTTTTCTAATATAGGTTAGTACAGAATTTTGATGGTCCCCATAATCTATCCATTGAAAACCTTCCGGACTAAATTGTTTCTCGTAAAGGGCGGGATACTCCTGATATAATTTGTTCAAGTCCTTCACTAATTTTTGAATTCCACTATGGAAGTCGTATTGCAAAAGATGCCAATCCAAACTTTTTTGAAAATTCCATTCCGAAGATTGCCCAAATTCTCCACCCATGAAAATTAAGTTGGCCCCGGGATGGGTATACATATATCCAAAAAGCAATCTCAAGTTGGCAAAACGCTGCCATTCATCTCCCGGCATCCTATACAACAGGGACTGTTTACCATAGACCACTTCATCATGGGAGAATGGCAACATAAAATTCTCCGTAAAGGCATAGGTTGCACTAAAGGTCAAATCGTTTTGATGGTGTTTCCTATAAATTGGTTCTTTTTTAAAATATTCCAAGGTATCGTGCATCCATCCCATCATCCATTTCATACCAAAACCAAGACCTCCCATACTCACTGGTTTAGATACCATTGAAAAGGAGGTAGATTCTTCCGCAATCATCTGTATTCCCTCAAAACTGGAATAAACGGTTTCATTAAGTTCCCTTATAAACGAAATCGCCTCCAAATTTTCGTTATTACCATATATATTGGGCTCCCACTGACCCTCATCCCTGGAATAATCCAAATATAGCATGGAGGCTACCGCGTCTACACGCAGTGCATCGGCATGGAATTGATCTAACCAAAACATGGCATTACTGATCAAAAATGCCCTTACCTCATTTCTACCGTAATTAAATATCAAACTTTTCCAATCGGGATGATAGCCCCTTCTACTATCGGGGTGCTCATAAAGGTGGGAACCGTCAAAAAATCCCAAACCATGGGCATCTTCCGGAAAATGCGAAGGTACCCAGTCCAAGATAACCCCAATCCCATTTTGGTGCAATGCATCTACCAACAGTTTAAACCCTTCAGGTTTTCCGAATCTCGAGGTAGGGGCAAAATAGCCCGTTAATTGATATCCCCATGACGGATCATATGGATACTCCATTATGGGCATAAACTCCACATGGGTAAAATTCATCTCCTTAACGTATTTCACCAAATCTTCGGCAAATTCCGTATAGGTCATATAATCATTGTTGGATTTTCGCTTCCAAGATCCCAAATGAACTTCATAAACAGCAAATGGTTTATCCAGGGCGTTTTTTTCCTTCCTGGACTTCATCCAGCTTTCGTCTCCCCATTTGTGTTTATCTTCCCAAACTACGGATGCCGTCATAGGCGGATGTTCACAGCTTCGGGCAAAGGGGTCTGCCTTTTCCGTTACCACTCCATGATTCGTAGAGTGAATAATATATTTGTACAGAGTACCTTTTCCCAAATCGGGCACAAATCCCTCCCAGATACCACTGCCGTCCCAGCGCACATAGAGTTGATGGTCTGCTTCGTACCAATTGTTAAAATCGCCGACAACTGAAACAGAGCGCGCCGAAGGCGCCCAAACGGCAAAATAAGTGCCTTTTACCCCGTTGACTTCAATAAGGTGGGATCCCAACTTTTCATATAATTTGAAATGTTTGCCCGCCTTGAATAGATTAATATCAAAATCCGTAAATAAACTATGGGATACTACTTTGGTCATGATTACGTTATTTAGTGCACAGTTAAGACAACTTTGTTCCATATCTTGGATATAAGAACAACAAGTTTTCTTTAAAACCTAACTATGCAAGTATAGATATAAAAATTGGAACGCTTTTTGAAACTACAATAAAAATACAATAACATTTATAGAAATTGATTAATCCCTAAAATAATTATTATGAAAAAAGTTACCTTATTACTCGGCGCATTTATTGCTTTATTTTTTATCTCCTGCGAAGGACCGGCAGGCCCTCCTGGCTTTGACGGTTTTGACGGACAGGACGGAGAGGACGGCTTGGACGGTGTAAACATTTTGGGAACCGTCATAGATATTGAGGGCGATTTTAATCCTAGCGATTATGCCATAACATATCAGTTCCCACAAACTGTAGAAGTTTTTGAAACAGATGTTGTTTTGGTTTATATCTTATGGGAACAGTTGGATGGCGGCAATGAACCACCTATTGATGTGTGGCGTCTTTTACCCCAAACCGTATTATTGGATCAAGGAATTTTACAATACAACTATGACCATACCTTTTTGGACGTAAGAATTTTCCTTGACGGTGATTTTGACTTAGGTACACTCAATGCAGCAGATACCCAGAACCAAGTTTTTAGAATAGCCATTTTACCCGCAGAAAAGTTGGCAGGTTCCAAATTGGACAAATCCAATATCAATGCCGTTATGAATACTATAGGTATTGAAGAAAACGACGTAAAGCGATATAAATTGAACTAAAATTCGCTCAAAAATCCAATTGGCCCTTATTTCCTTCAAGAAATAAGGGCTATTTTTATACATTGGGATCTCAACTTTAGAATTGGCCTAAGTCAAGGAATGAAAGGAAGCCACATTAATTTCGTCTAAATGTAGGAAGCTCAAAAAAAAAAAAAAAAAAAACATAATACGCTATGAAAAAAATAATATTCGCACTTTGTGTAATTTTCATTGGATGCAAGGGAACCTCACAGGAAAAAGAGGCTACCAAATTGGAAACCAAAAAAAAGGAACAGTTTAAAGTTACCAAAACTGAAGCAGAGTGGAGAAAACAGCTTACGGACATGCAGTTTTATGTCCTTAGAAAAGCAGGAACAGAGAACCCTGGATCGAGCGAATTGTTGAACAACAAACAAAAGGGGGTCTACACCTGTGCTGCCTGTGGGACAGAGCTTTTCAAAAGCGAGCACAAATTTGATTCCGGAACGGGATGGCCTAGTTTTGACCGAGAGATAAAGGGAAATGTTGCTTTTGATGTTGATTATAATCTGGGCTATGCCAGAACTGAAGAACATTGCGCCACTTGCGGTGGTCACTTAGGCCACGTTTTTGACGATGGCCCCAGAAAGACCACAGGTAAGAGACATTGTATTAACGGTGCGGCCTTAAATTTTGTGCCCAAAGACTAGACTATGCACTGAATAAACATCCCAGCCTACCTGGATGGGTTGTGGAACGGAATGGATTTCCTTTTCAAGGATTGGGTGCTAAGGTGAGAGTATGCGGTAAACTATAGGCCGTAAGCCATAAGCAAAAAAACTGCCCACTGCCACTGCCCACTGTGGATTCCCAAATTTTATAGGTCCGCCTTTTTTATTCCAATTAATTTAAAATGGTCCCTGTGTGGATTCAGTATGGTTTTGTAACTTTGCGACTTCATAATTTATTTACCAAAAAAAATATAAATGAGCAATTTCGATATTATTGTATTAGGTAGTGGTCCTGGAGGTTATGTAGCCGCAATCAGAGCCTCTCAATTGGGATTTAAGACTGCCATTATAGAAAAAGAAAGTCTAGGTGGCGTTTGTTTAAATTGGGGATGTATCCCTACCAAAGCATTATTGAAATCCGCTCAGGTTTTCGAATATTTGCTTCATGCAGCCGATTATGGACTCAAGGCCGAAGGTGTGGACAAGGACTTTAATGCGGTGGTCAAGAGAAGCAGAAACGTAGCAGAAGGCATGAGCAAGGGCGTTCAATTTTTGATGAAAAAAAATAAAATTGAAGTCATTAACGGTTATGGAACCTTGAAACCAGGTAAAAAAGTAAGTGTTAAGTCGGATGATGGTAAAGAAACCGAATATTCGGCCAATAATATAATTATTGCTACAGGTGCACGCAGTAGGGAACTACCCAGTTTACCGCAGGATGGTAAAAAAATTATAGGCTACCGTGAGGCCATGTCCTTAGACAAGCAACCGAAGAAAATGCTTGTTGTTGGTAGTGGGGCCATTGGCATAGAGTTTGCCTATTTCTACAATGCTATGGGTACAGAAGTAACCGTAGTAGAGTTTTTGCCCAATGTAGTACCGGTAGAGGATGAAGAAGTTTCCAAACAATTGGAGCGCAGTCTTAAAAAGACCGGAATAAAGATTATGACCTCCTCAGAGGTAACCAAGGTAGATACCTCTGGCCCTGGAGTGAAGGCCACTGTCAAAACCAGCAAAGGCGAAGAAATTCTTGAGGCCGATATCGTATTGTCGGCCGTAGGTATCAAGACCAATATTGAAAATATTGGTTTGGAAAATGTTGGTATTGCAACGGATAGGGATAAAATTTTAGTGAACGATTATTATCAGACCAATATTCCGGGATACTTCGCCATTGGTGATGTAACCCCAGGACAGGCCTTGGCCCACGTTGCCTCGGCAGAAGGAATACTTTGTGTTGAGAAACTTGCGGATATGCATGTGGAGCCATTGGATTACGGTAACATTCCTGGCTGTACCTACTGCTCTCCTGAAATTGCCTCTGTTGGTTTGACCGAAAAACAGGCTATTGAAAAAGGATATGAAATTAAAGTTGGTAAATTCCCATTCTCAGCTAGTGGAAAAGCCAGTGCCTCCGGTAACAAGGACGGCTTTGTAAAAGTAATTTTCGATGCCAAATACGGCGAATGGCTAGGATGCCATATGATCGGTGCAGGTGTTACGGACATGATTGCCGAAGCAGTAGTGGCCCGCAAACTGGAAACTACGGGACATGAGATCCTAAAAGCAGTACACCCCCACCCTACCATGAGTGAAGCTGTAATGGAAGCTGTAGCACATGCCTATGGGGAAGTAATACATATATAGTTAAAGGCTTAAATTTTCTTTACCTATTTAGACCCGTCAGTTTTTGAAACCTGACGGGTCTAAAAAAATAATTTGATTACAAACCTCACCAAAAAAGATATGTTGAAAATTTTTAGTCTTACCGCAATTCTTGAAGGTATTTCCTATCTATTGCTTTTTGGCATTGGGATGCCCCTAAAATATTTAGCACAAATACCGGAACCCAATATCTATATTGGTTATGCCCATGGCTTTCTTTTCATGGCCTATGTAGTATTGGCAATCGTAGTCTGTGTTGAGAAAAAGTGGGACCTAAAAATGTTTGCCATTCTATTTATTGCTTCCCTTGTACCTTTTGGCACTTTTTATGTGGACAAGAAGTATTTGAAGCCGCAGATGGCCCTCAATAGCGGGCAGTAGGTAGTGGACAGTTTTCAGTAGGCACAAATGTACGTCACTGATATTGTTTAATTATTGAAAACGACTTGGATTGTTTTTTTTACCCAATCATCAACCCTAGCCTTTATTTAAAAAGCTTTGAATGGCCAGGTCGTAACTTTTAAGCCCGAAGCCTAAAATTACACCTTTGGCTGCAGGGGAAATATAAGAGGTATGTCTAAACTCTTCCCGTCCAAAAGTATTGCTAATATGTACTTCCACCACAGGGGTTGTTATTCCCTTTATGGCATCACCAATGCCAATGGAGGTGTGGGTATATGCACCGGCATTCAAAATAATGCCTTCGTATCCTTCAAAACCGCAATCGTGCAATTTATTTATGATCTCCCCTTCTATATTGGATTGATAATATTCCAATTGCACCTCCTTAAACTTGAACTGCAAGGTGGCAAAATACTCCTCAAAAGTTGTCTTTCCGTAAACCTCTGGCTCCCGTTTGCCCAAAAGGTTAAGGTTTGGTCCGTTAATAATAATAATCTTCATGGGATAAATGTATGAAAATGTAATTCATAAAAAAAGAGGGGCATGGAGTATTAATCACTCCGTAAAAAAGTATTTCATTTAAGGCGGTTTTTATCACCATCAAATAGTAATCGACAATACAAGCCTAAGGAAAGATCAAATATTAATCGGTTGAAACAATAGTTCATGTACCTAAACTATTTCAACCCAAAAAAGTCCATTATATTTAGCCTATGAAATGGAATCGAGCCCTTCAGGATTTTCAACATTACCTAAATTTGGAACGAGGACTATCCAAGAATTCCATTAGCAACTACGTTCTGGATGTTGAGAAATTAATGCTGTTCCTTGAAGCCCATCAAATTGTGGAAACGCCTATAAATATTCACAAGAGCACCATTCAACAATTTATTTACGAACTGGCAAAAAATGTAAATCCTAGGTCCCAGGCAAGGGTAATATCTGGATTAAAGAGCTTTTTCAATTACCTGGTCTTCGAGGATTATCGCCAGGACAATCCCATGGAATTGATAGAATCCCCTAAAGTTGGCCGCAAACTCCCAGATACCCTTTCTGAGGAAGAAATCAATGAACTTATTGGGGCCATAGACCTTTCCAAACCGGAAGGAGAGCGCAATAGGGCCATTCTTGAAACACTTTATGGCTGCGGACTTAGGGTTTCCGAGTTATTGGACTTAAAACTATCTGACCTTTATTTTGAGGAGGATTTTATAAAGGTTACCGGTAAAGGTGACAAGCAACGTTTTGTTCCCATAAGCGAAATCAACAAAAAATATATAAATATCTACAGAAAGGAAATACGTGTACACATGTCAATTAAAAAAGGGTCTGAAGATGTCCTGTTTTTAAACCGCCGAGGGAATAAATTGACCCGTGCCATGATATTTACCATTATTAAACAACTTGCACAGGATATTGGGCTACAAAAAAGCATAAGTGCCCACACCTTTAGACATTCCTTTGCCACCCACTTATTGCAGAATGGGGCAGATTTGCGGGCCATTCAACAAATGCTCGGCCATGAGAGCATAACCACTACGGAAGTTTATATGCATGTAGACCGCACACATTTGGCCGAAGTAATGAACAAGTACCATCCCAGAAAAAGTGGGACATCCGATTAGACAATTGTACTGGCGGTTAAATATTTCTAATCCTTAAAGGCACTATAATTTCTATTGAAGGGCCTTATGATCAATCGGGCCTCCCGATCGAACCGAACATAATTATAAACCCAGTTCACGAAGACCACCATTCTGTTCCTGAACCCAATAAGAAAGAAAAGGTGCACGAACATCCAAACAAACCAGGCAAATACACCTTGGAACCTAATATTCTTCATATCCACCACTGCCTTGTTCCTACCTATGGTGGCCATACTACCCTTGTCTCTGTACACGAAGGGCTCCAAGGGCTTGTTTTCCAATAATCGCACTAAGTTCTCACCCAGATTCTTTCCTTGCTGCATGGCTGGCTGGGCCATCATGGGATGCCCTTTGGGCGTATCCTCGGTCTGCATACAGGCCACATCCCCTACAGCAAAAATATTATTATGTCCTTTAACCTTATTAAATTCGTCCACCGGAATCCTACTCCCTCCTACCAATAGATCCTTGGCATTAAGACCTTTGATCTCCACCCCTTTTACGCCAGCTGCCCATACTAGGGTAGCTGTTTCAAAATCAACATCGGTATCCGTGGTGACCGTTTTGCCGTCATAACCCGTTACCCTTGTGTTTTTCCAAATTTGAACCCCAAGGCCCTCCAAAAAATCTTCTGCTTTTTGGGAAGCTTTTTCACTCATTTCCTTAAGAATGCGATCTCCGGATTGAATAAGGTGAATTTGTACCCGTCTCGTGTCCAAATCCGGATAGTCCTTGGGTAAAATCCCCTTTTTTATTTCCGCCAAAGCGCCGGCCAATTCCACCCCAGTAGGTCCTGCACCTACAATAACAAAATTCATTAGGGCATCCCTTTCATGATACTGATCTGTAAGAAGTGCCTGCTCAAAATTTTCCAGTATTAAACTTCTTAGATTTAAGGACTGGGGTATGGTTTTCATGGCCATACTATTGATTTCAATCTCCCTATTCCCGTAATAATTTGTTTCAGAACCAGTAGCAATCACCAAATAATCGTATTCCAATGCACCTATATTGGTCACGATAGTATTTTCTTCGGTTCTTATTTCCTCTACATTGGCCAGCCTGAAGAAAAAATTGTTATAGCCCTTTATAACTTTTCGAATGGGATAAGCAATGGAATCTGGCTCCAACCCACCAGTAGATACTTGATATAGCAGTGGCTGAAAAGTATGATAATTATGTTTATCCAGAAGTACTACCTGCACCTCTTTATTTTTCAATCCTTTGGCAATGGAAATACCTGCAAAACCACCACCTATAATGACAATTCTTGGAAAACTAGTCTTAGGAATATTCATACATCTAAATATGGGTAAATTTAAACATTCGTAAACTAATCGGGAAGAAGAATATTGGTTTTAAATATATTTAGGCTCCCGCAAATAACACAGGACACAACTTTGACCAACCACTGTAGCATTTGGATAGATGAAATATAATTTACCATGAAGCAAATCCACTACAATTTTCAAATATCCACTTTAAAAAAGTAATTTTTATATTCGATGTAACAAAATTATATTTTCTACTACTAATCATCAACTAACTACTAGAACCGAGTGACCAAGGATTTGGAACATCAATTCGTTACGGAATTAGAGTGCAATCAAAACATTGTACATAAGGTCTGTACATTGTACACCAATGATAGGGACTCCCATAATGATTTGTTTCAGGAAATAACGATTCAATTATGGAAGGCCTATCCCAAGTTTAGGGGAGAATCCAAATTTAGTACGTGGATGTATCGGGTTGCCTTGAATACTGCCATAACATTATATAGAAAATCAAAAAAAAGTATCCCGACACAAGATTATGAGTCGGTCATGTTCAAAATAACAGCAGACGAATACGACCCTACCGAAGAACAACAACTTAAACTGATGTACAATGCGGTAAGGCAATTAGGGGATGTAGACAAGGCCTTGGTCTTTCTTTACCTGGAAGACAAAGACTATAGGGAAATTGCGGAAACCTTGGGTATTACCGAGGTAAATGCCAGAGTGAAAATGAACCGAATAAAGAACAAGTTAAAAACAATTTTAAATCCCTAGCCATATGATGGATGAACTGGAATTATTAAAAAGGGATTGGCAAAAGAAAGACAAGCAATTGCCTCAACTGTCCTTTGATGATATTTATAAAATGATATGGAAGAAATCATCTTCTATCGTTAAATGGATTTTCTTAATAAGCATTATTGAATTTTTAGTGCCCCACCTATTGTACTTTCTTCCATCCATGTCCAAAAATTTGGCCGTGTGGAAAGATCTGGGCCTTGGGAATTTTTTATTGATTTCCAACGTGCTTCAATACACCGTGGTACTTTATTTTATCTTTCAATTTTATAGAAGATACAGGGAAATATCAACTCTGGACAATGCCAAAAAGCTTCTATCCAATATCTTAAAAACCAGAAAGACCGTTAAATACTATGTTATTTTTTGTTTGTCCCTGATATTCATGTCCTTTATCGTCATGGCAGTAGGAATATACTTGAACGAGGACCCTATGGTCGCCATGGGATATAACTATCAGCCAGAAAACATTAGCCCAGAGAAATTAAAGACCATTTTGATATCTACGGTAGTCGTTTTAGGAATAGTTGTTACCCTGGTAATGGGATGCATTTATTTCTTACTTTACGGAATCCTCCTAAAGAAACTTAATAAAAATTATAAGGAATTGAAGGAAATGGATATTTAAACCCTGAATTTCCGTTTTTTGTTTTCTTCTTCGTAGGCCATTAACTCACTTTTAGGAATAACCTTTAAAAAGGAAGGATGTTGCTCAATGGCATATTCCAATTTTTCAATTATGGAATCGAAAGATTCATTCTCATAATCAATATCCAATGGTTCCTTGATTACCATAGACTGAAGAATACCCTTCTTTTTAATACGCAGTCCTTTTTTATCAAAAGATCTTCTAAAACCGTCTATGACCACTGGGACCACCACGGGCCTGTATTTTTTTATAATATGGGATGTTCCTTTTCTTAGCGGTTTCCAGGGGGTTGTGGTTCCTTGGGGAAAGGTAATTACCCAACCATCATTGAGAGCAGTACCAATATTAGATATATCACTAAACTTAACCTTCCGATTAACATCCTGACCTTCGGACCGCCAGGTCCGCTCTACACTTATAGAACCCGCGTATGCCAAGATTTTTGTCAACAGACTCTTCTTCATGGTTTCTGCCGCCGCCACGTAATACATATTCAATTTGGGCTGCCATATATACCCCAAATTTTTAATAGAGTCTTCCCGACCGCTTAAACTGGCATTGAATACGTGGAACATGGCTACCACATCGGCAAAATAGGTCTGATGGTTACTTACGAAAAGAACATTCTGTGGAGGCAGTTTTCTAATAATATCCGACCCCTCAATTTCAATAGTATTAAATCCCCTATATCTTTTGTGTGTTATAACGGCCAGAATACGAATAAGCCACTTCTTTAAAAACAAATTATGTCCAAACGGATTTTTCTTAAACAGGCCCATATATTTTATTGTTAACATTCAAAATTACAAAATAAGTACCTTATAACACTTGTTTAAACAATTCCTTGATTTCACTTAACATCATTGCCGTTGCCCCCCAAACCGTATAACCATTTAATTTAAAGGCCGGTACCTCTACATTCTGGGCATAGGATGTATTTAAAATTTGATGAAATATTTTCTTATCATCCATAAAATCATACAAAGGAACCTCAACAATGGCTGCCACCTCATCTGCCTGTCTTAAAAACGGTTTCTCCTTTTTATATAGCCCCAAGTAGGGCGTAACCTCAATATTGCTAGGAGGAATATAAATTTCACTCATGGATCGGATTACCGTAATCTGCTCCCGAACTGCCCCTACTTCCTCCTGGGTTTCACGCAAGGCAGTATCCAACAAATTTAGGTCTATCTTTTCTACCTTTCCACCGGGCAAAGCTATCTGATTGCTATGTATGCCCTTATAGGTATTTCTTAATATCAGAAGAAGGTTGGTCTGGTAGTCCATATTAGGGTAAAAAAGCGCCATTACTGCAGCCTGCCTTGGATTTTTCTTTACGATTTTACCGGACTCCAACTCCTTTATCCTGAACATTGGGGCCATTTTATAATGCGAAGCACTCCCCGGAAGTTCTAGATTTTCTATTTTTGATACTCTGTTGGAAAAATCGTCAAAATGCACAAATTCTATTTTTGTAATTTTCAGCAAATTAATTAAAAATCAACCAACCCTTGGGCGATATTGATCATTTAACACTGATTTAAAAAATAATACAAATTACATGACATTTAAAGAGATTTCACTTTTTGCAATATTGTTTATTTTCCTTTTAGGGAGCTGCAAAGATCAGCCTACCAACAAAGAAAACGAGCTCCCCCAAAACAATATTAAAAAAGATAGCATTGTTCCCGAAGTGCCACCAAAAGTAGAGGAAGAAGAAAAAGAAGAAGAAAAAGCCTTTGAGCTCACGGAGGATAATTCCATTGAGTTTTTCTTCAATTATAGCAAAACCTTAAAAGAGAACAAGGTAAAACTTACCACTAGCCTAGGAGACATTACAATTGAGTTGTTCGATAACGTTCCCTATCACAAAGCCAACTTTATATACCTTACCAAAATGGGTTATTTTAATAACACCTATTTCCATAGAGTGGTCAAAAACTTTATAATTCAGGGAGGCAATGCCGATAATGTGGAAACTGCGGAAAAAAGGTCAAAAATTGGCCGATATCTTTTACCTCCGGATACAAGAAAAGGACACAAACACCATAGGGGAGTTGTTTCCATGCCCAGCAGTGAAATTAACAACCCCCATAAATTGGCCTCTCCCTACGAATTTTTTATAGTAGTTACCAAGCCCGGCTCCTATCATTTGGACGGTGGATACACCCCTTTTGGACAGGTCATAGACGGCATGGATGTGGTAGATAAAATAAACAGCCAACCTGTGGACAATGGGGATTGGCCTTCCCAAAACATATATATCTTAAAAGCTGAAGCTTTTTAATTGGGAATAAATAATTTGGAATGAGTAGAAAGCAGGTAGTCCCATTACCAGCCACCACCTAAGCCCTAAGCCTAACTACAACTATCCTTCCTTGGGACTACGGTATATGCTTGGAAGGGATATTTTAAATTTAACCGCAACTAACCGGATACTTATTACTATTAAAATGGTTGCCACATAAGCATACGCATCGTCATAAGGTAACTTACGTAAAAGAAAAAAGCCAACACCCCCTATTATACAGGCCGTAGCATAAATTTCCTTCCTAAATATTACCGGAATTTCATTGCATAATATATCCCGTATTACCCCTCCAAAACAAGCGGTTATAGTACCAAGGGCAATACACATAACAGGAGGCAAGCCCGACTGAAGTCCATGCGAAATTCCAACCATGGTGTACAGACCAATTCCAATAGTATCAAAAAGGAACAAAGACCTGCGTACATATTTCAATTGATTCCTAAAAATTATAGCAAAAACAACGGTTCCGGCAATAACATAAACATAGGTGGGTTCCTGCATCCATAATACTGGAGTATTGCCAATTAACAAATCCCTTAAAGTACCACCTCCGGTTGCCGTTACAAAGGCAATGATAAAGACTCCAAAAAGATCCAGCTTTTTGTCCATAGCCACCAAAACTCCGGAAATAGCAAAGGAAATAATTCCTAAAATATCAATTATGAAATAGAACATGGGCTATGATTTTTGGGTATAAAAATTATAATCTTTTAATACGGTATCTATATATTGAACGTCATATAGCTCCGAATTGGAATTTAAAAGACTTTCCACCTTATCCCTTAAGGCCTTCAAAGTCTTATAATCATTACTTTTTTTGGCAATTTGATATGTTTCCTTTATTAGACGAACATCTTTATCCGTTAATAAGGTAACATTGGTAAACTTAGGAGCATAAGTTTCCTCTACATCTTCCAAAATAGTATGTGAAATTTTCACTGTATTCTTTGTACTAATGACCACAGTACCGGCAGCGGCGTCCCCTAATCTTTGTTTTTTATCCGTAAATAAAATGGTCAATAACCCTACGGACCCAAAGAAAAGCCAAATATCCACAACCCGCAGCATCCACCTTACCAATAAATTGGACCAATGTACAGGGGACCCATCCAATCTTACCACCCTGATTTTCATGATCATTTTCCCCACCGTTTGCCCATTGAAAAGGCTGTGCAATATTAAGCTATAAAACATGGCAGGAAGAAAAATAAGGCTTACCAATCCTATTTGTGTCCAACTGTCATCAAACACGTAGCCTATGCCTCTTCCTATCAACTGCACCAGTACGGCATAGAGATATAGTATAAATCCGTCGATTAAAAAAGCTACGATCCTTTCACCAATACCAACAATTTTATAATCCAGGTTTACATTTTGCGTTGTATTGATTTGAAGTTTGGACATATTAATACTATTTTTATTTCTTAAAGGATTATCCCAGTATGCGTGAGGCAGCTTTTGTGAAGCAAAATAAAGAAAAATGGATAGCATTTGAAAAGGCTATCAACTATAATGCCCACATTAGCCCGGACGAACTTGCCAATGGTTACATTCAACTGACCAACGACCTTGCCTATGCACAGACTTATTACGCGGAAAGCAAGACATTATTGTACTTAAATTCCTTGGCCTCCCAGGCCCATCAAAAAATATATAAAAACAAAAAGGAGAATCGGAACAGAATAGTGGATTTTTGGAAAACGGAATTCCCACTTTTCTTTAGGCAATATCATAAAACCTTGGGCATCGCCTTTCTAATCTTTATGATTGCCTCTGCAATAGGAAGTATTTCCGTTATGAACGATGATACCTTTGTGAGATTAATCCTTGGTGATGCCTATGTTAATGAAACCCTCAACAATATAGCAAGTGGAGACCCTACGGCCATATACAAAGGGGGCAGTGAAATTGGTACTTTTTTAGGAATTACCATAAACAATATTAAAGTAGCCTTTATGGCCTTTTCCTTTGGGGTAATTACCAGTATCGGCACCGCCTATATTCTATTCAGCAATGGTGTAATGCTAGGTGCTTTTATTACTTTTTTTTACACCCAAGATGTCTTTTATCAGGCAAACAAGCAGATTTGGCTGCACGGCACCATAGAGATTTCCGTCATTATCATTGCCGGTTGTGCCGGATTGATCATGGGGAATAGTATCCTATTTCCCAAAACCTATTCTAGAAGGGTTTCTTTTATGAAAGGGGCCAAGGACGGACTAAAGGTCGTGGTCAGCACCATTCCCTTTTTTATAATTGCCGGTTTTATTGAAGGGTTTATTACCCGCTATTCCAATATGCCCTCTTGGTTGGCGTTTTTAATTATAGGCTGTTCATTATTGCTGATTATTTTTTATTACATCATTTATCCCATTTTGTTAAACCAATCTTATGCAAGTCGAAAATCAGGAAAAATTTATTGAACTAAGAGTTAATAGGGACTTTGGGGATATCATCAATGTTTACTTCGAATTCTTTAAACAGAACCTTAAAAAATTCACCAATGTTTTTCTAAGCTACAATGGTATTTTTCTTATCGGACTATTAGTCGTAAGCTATTTGCTGGTATCCGGGGTAATTGGCCTTATCACCAATAACGAAAATACTGTCTTGGATGCAGTAGGTTCTGGCAGCGAAGCCTATTTAATGTATTTTATTTTTGGAGGAATTTTATTCTTTATAATATTTCTAATGGTAGCGGTCCTAAATTATAGCCTCAGCACGTCTTATATGATAAAATATGAAGAACGAAAAGGACAGAATTTTGATAAGACAGAAGTTTGGGAAGAAGTAAAAAACAATCTGGGAAGTATCATTGTTTTTATTTTGATTTTGATACTGCTCTTTTTTGGCCTCATGATCGCAGCCATAGTCCTGACCTTTATACCGCTGGCAGGTATGCTTGCCCAATATGTAATTCAATACTTTGTAATGGCTTGGGTTGGAGTCTCTTTTTTTGTGATGCTGAAAGAAAAAAGAGGTGTAACTGATGCCCTTGGGGAAGGTTGGAACTTGGTTACCAAAAATTTCTGGAGGTCTGTGGGCGTTAATTTTATCCTAGGGTTCTTAATTGGCCTTTTGTTCATGGTGGTCATTATGATTCCAGGGATTCTTATCGGAATATACACTTTTCACGTAGTTCAAAACGATGTTGATCTGGGGGCTTCAGTGGTACCTACCGTCATTTACACTTTGGGCACCTACCTATTCTTAATAATAGCGGTTTATTCACAATGTTTATCACAGTTCGTAAATGGGCTGTTGTATTTTTCCCTGCACGAAAAAACATATAATCTTAATTCAAGAAACAAAATAGACCAAATAGGACTTCAAGACCAGTGATAAAATTAGCTGCCTCCATTTACTGTTTTTTTGTCCTATTCTCCGGGTTGGCCCAAGTGGAAAAAGATTCGGTACCCTTAACCCAGGATACCAACAGTAAATTGCTATTGAGAACATTGGATGAAAATCTAACGCAAAAATATCAGGGTAAAGAATTTGAATACGATATCAGGGACGGGGAATCACAAAATTTCCTGGCCCGTTTTCTCAATTGGGTTATGAACGGACTCAGAGATGTTTTTGGTATTGATATTCCCCCGGGGATTACCAAAATATTGGAATACCTTATTTATGGACTAATGGCTGCTTTGGCCATATACTTGCTAATAAGATTCCTGACCGGTGAAAATGCCTCAGCCATATTTAGGAAAAAGGAGGCTGCAACCATAAATCTAAACTTGGCCGAGGAACATATAGAAAGTCTGGACCTGGATGCTATGATAAGTGATGCAATAGAACAAAGGAACTACAGATTGGCCATACGTTATCAATACCTAAAAGTATTAAAAACACTGTCTCAACATCGGATTATTGAATGGCATTATGAAAAAACTAACCAAGACTACGAAAAAGAAATAACAGCCCCTAAAATGAGGCAACTCTTTAAAGATGTTTCCTATTTGTACGACCATATTTGGTACGGGGAACAGGAAATAGACGATCTAAAATATCAGGCCGCAGAGATAAAATTTGTCAACATAAACAATATAGGTACCCATGGATAAACGTTCCAAAATAATCCTAGGCCTATTTCTTGCTGTACTTATTGGTATTATAGTAACTGAAATTGTGCGCCCCAAGCCCTTGAACTGGAGGCCATCCTATACGTCTTCGGACAAAATACCTTTTGGGTGCTATATATTGTTCAATGAACTTCCCAATTTATTCCCTGGACAAAAAATATACACTACCAGCGAAAGTTTGTACAATAGCCTAGTGGACAGGGATACCACTAGCGCTTCCAGCTACATATTGATCAATGATTTTCTGGACCTGGATAAACAGGAGACCAACAAATTGCTTCAATACGTGCAGGACGGCAACGATACCTTTATTGCTGCTTCCAACTTTGGGACCTATTTGGCGGACACCTTGAATATTGAAGTAGAAACCCAATATGCAATAAAAGAGGATACGATACAGGTATATCTTACCAACAATTCCTTTCCCAAACAAAGATACCCCTTGAACCGAGGGGTTTACAATACACATTTTTCATCGGTAGACACATTGAACACAACGGTTTTGGGATATATTAGCTTTAATTCGGAACAGGAACCTTTACTATCCGGCTCCAATGAAAAAACCAAGGGCTCCAATTTTGTGAAGGTTAAATTCGGAAAGGGCCATTTTTACCTGAATACTACCCCACAAGCGTTTACCAACTACTATATGCTAAAGGGTAATAAAGACTATGTGGCATATGCCCTATCCTATCTAAAGGATATGGATTTATATTGGGACAATTATAAAAAATCAGGAAGGATAGTAATTGATTCCCCAATGCGATTTATACTTAATCAAATATCCTTAAAGTGGGCTTATTACTTGGGTATGGCAGGGCTGTTGATTTTTATAATATTCAAGGCCAAAAGGGAGCAACGGATCATTCCGGTGATCACACCCTTGGAGAATTCATCCATTGAATTTGCCAAAACCGTAGGGGGGCTGTATTATGAGCATAGGGATTTTACAGATTTGATTGTTAAAAAGATAAATTTTTTTCTGGAGCAGATTAGAAGTAATTATCACCTAAATACTGAAGCTATCAATGAAAAAACTGCTAGGGATCTGGCGAGCAGATCGGGCAAACCACTGTCTGAAGTAAAGGATTTATTGGATATGATAGTGCATCTTAAAAATAAAAAGAATCACAGTGAACAGGATGTAATTCAATTGAACAAAAAATTAAATCAATTTAAAAAATAATACATGGAAGAAAGTCAGCATGGGCAAGACCATAAGCCGTTAGAATTTAAGAGTAGAATAGACCTTGGTCAACTACAGACATCGGTGGCACAGATAAAAGCGGAATTGGGAAGAGTTATCATTGGGCAACAGGAAATGATCGAATTACTGATTATTTCTATCCTTGCCAATGGGCATTCCTTAATTGAGGGGGTACCGGGAGTAGCCAAAACCGTTACTGCCAAACTCTTGGCTAAGACCATGAATGTGAACTTCAGCAGAATCCAATTTACACCGGATCTAATGCCAAGCGACATTTTGGGCACTTCAATTTTCAATGTGAAGACCTCGGAATTTGAGTTTAAAAAGGGCCCCTTATTTTCCAATATCATTTTGATAGATGAAATAAACCGTGCCCCGGCCAAGACACAGGCGGCCTTGTTTGAAGCCATGGCCGAACGCCAAATAACCATGGACGGACATACTTATAAAATGTTACCCCCATTTTTGGTATTTGCCACCCAAAATCCAATTGAACAGGAAGGTACCTACCGACTGCCCGAAGCTCAATTGGACCGGTTCCTTTTTAAAATCAAGGTAAACTATCCGTCCCTAGCGGAAGAGATCGAGATTTTGGAAAGTAAACATCGTCAAAAAAACAAAAACTTGGAAAGCTTAATTACTTCGGTGCTTAGTGCCGACCAAATAGCCAACTATCAAGAGATTATCAAGGAAATTATAATAGAGGACAATTTAATGAAGTATATCGCCGGAATTGTCCACAACACACGTAACAATGCCAACCTATATCTTGGCGCCTCTCCTAGGGCTTCCATTGCTATCATGGATGCCTCCAAAGCTCTGGCAGCAACCAACGGACGTGATTTTGTAACCCCGGATGATATTAAAAAAGTGGCGACTCCAGTATTGGGGCACAGGGTTATATTGACTCCTGAAAGGGAAATGGAAGGGTTTACTCCGGACAAAGTAATAAAACAAATTATGGAGACTATTGAAATTCCAAGATAATGAACAAAACCTCTCGGCATTAAAATATATCATAGCACATAAAGAAAATGAAAAAAATACTAAGCAACATCTACCTACAAAAAAGATTCTTTATTGTATTGACTTGTTTGGTCTTAGGTTTCTTAATGTCCTATATGTTAGCTGATGTTTTCGGGGTAGTAAAATTATTATTTTATGTTTTTGCCCTAATTTTTTTGGTCGATATTATTTTGGTATATGCATCCAAGGGCGGAATAAAAGGCCGGCGTTCGGTTCCCGAAAAACTTTCCAATGGTGATGAAAACGAAATTAAAATAAGCCTTTCCAATTCATATTTGTTCCCTGCCGGTTTGAAAATTTTGGATGAAGTCCCCCATCAATTTCAAAAGAGGGATTTTGGTATTTCCACTACCCTAGGGAAAGGAAAGGAAAAGGTGTTCCGGTATTACCTGCGACCTACGGAAAGAGGAGTATATTCCTTTGGAAATTTGAACGTCTTTGTCAACTCTCCTATTGGTTTCATCTCCAAAAAGTACACCTTTGGCAATGAACAGCAAGTCCCCGTGTACCCTTCCTTCCTACAATTGAGGAAATACGACCTTATGGCCTTTAGCAATAAACTCTTCGAATATGGCCTTAAGAAAATTCGACGCATAGGCCATACCATGGAGTTCGAGCAAATCAAGGATTATGTTTTAGGGGATGATATCCGGAACATTAACTGGAAAGCTACGGCAAAAAAAGGTGGACTAATGGTAAACCAGTATCAGGATGAAAAGTCGCAACCAATTTACTCCATTATAGATAAAGGGAGGGTCATGAAAATGCCTTTTGACGGACTAAGCTTATTGGATTATGCCATTAACGCCACATTGGTTATTTCCCACATTGCCCTTAAAAAGCAGGACAAGGCCGGAATGTTCGCCTTTAGCAAGAAAATTGAAAACAGGGTGGTTGCCGAGAGACGAAGTTCCCAAATGAACCTTATTTTGGAAACACTTTACAATTTGGAGACCAATTTTGTAGAAAGTGATTATAGTCGGTTATATGCCGATATTAAAAGAAATATCACCCACAGGAGCCTACTTCTACTCTATACCAATTTCGAGACCTTGGATGCACTGCAACGTCAACTGCCCTACCTACAGGCAATTGCCAAGCAACATTTATTGGTGGTCATTTTCTTTGAGAACACCGAATTGATTAAATTTACGGATGAAAAGGCCGAGACCATCCAACAAATATTTGAAAAAACAATTGCGGAGAAATTTGTTTATGAGAAGAAGCTTATCGTTAACGAACTAAGGAAATACGGCATACAGACCATATTAACCAAACCTGAGCATTTGACCATAAATACCATCAACAAATATTTGGAAATAAAAGCTCGGGGACTAATTTAGAAATTGGAATACATAAATCCCTTCAGTCATCCCTTCCCTGCTTGCCAAAAGTCATATTTTCATCTATGATCTGGACCATCATCTCCTTTTCCTTTCTTTGTCTCTTCTCCGAAAATATATCAATAGTAATTCCAATAGACACTCCTCCCAA
Organism: Arenibacter algicola; assembly: GCF_000733925.1. Lineage (NCBI taxonomy): Bacteria > Pseudomonadati > Bacteroidota > Flavobacteriia > Flavobacteriales > Flavobacteriaceae > Arenibacter > Arenibacter algicola. The sequence continues at coordinate 1,325,258 of NZ_JPOO01000001.1, read as the reverse complement.
TACTGTAGCAGCAAGATCCCTATTGTCCCACCCCCCGTATTTATGTTCATCATAGGCCTCCTTGGCCAAGCCTGCCAATAAACTTGAAGTTACGGCGCCAGCAATTCGCCAATAGCGATTTCCTCCAGAAAATCCATCGGCAATATCTGCTCCTATAGCTCCGCTTAAGGTACCTGCAGCAAAATGCTTCAACTTATCCTGTTCCAATTGGGCGCACAAGGGCAAAGCGCATAAAAAAAAGGTAACCCCTACTATAACAGTCTTCATTGGCCACAAAGATACTAATGCCTGTACAAATTCTCTTGGATTATAGCATTATATAAAATTTGTATATTAACAACAGTTTACAAACACTATTAAAATGAATTCCAAATACACCCGCATATTTTCCGGTAGTTTTATTTTGGCACAGACCATAGAAAATCAACTTAAGGAAATTGGTATAATCCCGGTGATAAAGGACGATTCGGAATCTGGAAGATTGGCAGGATTTGGATCTGCCATTCAAGGGAATCAGGAAATTTATGTCCATGCAGATGAGTTGGCAACAGCACAAAGTATAGTCCAAAAAGTTATTGGTTACTAAAAGAGGACTTGCCCATACCATTTTTCATAAAAAACTCTTCACCAAATAGTTCTTACTAAAAGCAAAATCATAGTTTTTGGAATTGAATTTTGGAGCTTCTACAACACAAACCAATATAATTCTAGTATAGAACCTCAGAATTTACTAATTTTAGATATACGGAAATTTAGTTTTCCATCTCCCCTATAAGTCAGGCATCACAATTTTCCCCCACACAATTAGACATATTCGATTAGCAATCAAAGCAACCTATCTTCAAACATGGGTTGACCCCTTGTAACATCCTGGAAATCCAAAAGAAATTAACAAATCAATATAAAAATTCAAAGTCATGAAAACAAAATTGAGTCTCTTCTTAGTGGCCATAATCCTATTGGCCATAACCTATTTGTGGAAACCCCAATCTTCGCCTGAGGTATTGGTGGTAACACAGGAAGCTAGTTTTTACTCCATGAAATGTACTGTTGCCAAATACCTCTTGAGCAATGTGGATACCACCCAACAAATTGCACCCTTATTTGAGAATCTTGGCAATTTACATTTCGGTATTAGCACAAAAGACCATAAGGCCCAAACCTATTTTAATCAGGGCGTAAAACTTACTTATGCATTTAACCATGCAGAAGCCCACCGCTCGTTTATGGAAGCATCCCGACTAGACCCCAAGTCGGCCATGACCTATTGGGGACAGGCCTACACCTTAGGTCCCAACATAAATGACCCGTTGCCAGATGACGAGCGCAGAAAAAAATCTTATGAAGCTATATCAAAAGCCAAAAACTTGTCCCATAGCGGTACGCCCAAAGAAAAAGCTTTAATAGATGCGCTGGCCCATAGATACAGTAGTGATTTAACTAAAGAAATTTCAGAGTTGAACATGGCCTATATGGGTGCCATGGAAAAAGTAGTGAAAGCATTTCCAGATGATGCCCATGTACAGACCTTGTACGCGGCCTCTATTATGAATACTATGCCATGGAACTATTGGGACAATGACGGGAACCCAGCTCCTAACACCTTAAAGGGAAAAGCCGCCTTGGAGAGAGCCATGGACTTAAATCCCGATCATCCAGGGGCCCATCATTACTATATCCATATGGTGGAACTTCCCAAACCGGACCTCGCCATTCCCAGTGCCGACAAGCTAGGATCCTTAATGCCGGCAGCCGGACACATTGTACATATGCCATCCCATATTTATATTAGGGTCGGCAGGTATGCCGATGCAGTAAAAGTAAATCAAGCCGCTATCCTGGCAGATGAGGATTACATCTCCCAATGTTATTCCCAGGGCATGTATCCATTGGGATATTACCCGCACAATTTACATTTTCTATGGTCGGCCTCTACCCTCTTGGGCAACAGTGAACTAGCTATTGATGCCGCCAAAAAAACAGCGGAAAAAGTCCCACTAAGCGAGATGGTGACTTTGCCGTTTTTACAAGATTTTGCTTCCTCACCACTGTTGGCCTATACCCGCTTTGGAAAGTGGAATGAAATTCTGACCATACCTTATCCAGGAGATCAATATAAACACCTTAAACTTATATGGCATTACGCCAGGGGAATTGCCTTTGTAAGGAAAAATAACATTAAAGAGGCCAAGGAAGAGTTGGAGGCTCTTAAACTATTGAAAAACGACCCAGAATTGGAAACTGTTGTGGCCAATTATACCAATCCCTCCTCGAGTATAGCACGAATTGCATATGGGGTTGTTTCCGGTGAAATAGCCAATGCCGAAGGTAATATGCCAGAGGCCTTGGAACACCTAAAGCAAGCGGTATTTTATGAGGACCAGCTAATATACAGCGAGCCTACCGCATGGCATATACCAGTAAGACAGACTTTAGGGGCAGCATTGCTTAAGGCTAAAAAATATGAAGAAGCTGAAAAAGTATATAAGGAAGACCTGGATATAGTACGACAAAACGGCTGGTCCTTAATTGGACTCCATGAAAGCCTTATTGGTCAAGGTAAATTGGAGGAGGCCAAAAAGATAAAACAGGAATTTGACAATGCCTGGGAACATGCAGATATACCAATAAAAACTTCTGTTTTATAACTATATATATCTTATAAATAATGGGGCACATTTTAAGGAAACCCCCAAACTGTTGGAAAATCCATTTTCCCAATTTGGGTACAATAAAGTTCTTGGTTCAATATGGTTCCTAAAAATGCTTCACCTCTGCCTTGGCATGGTTAAATTCCTCCATCATGTCCACTACAATTTGGGCAGCGGGTTTAATTTCATGGATTATGGCGGCCACCTGACCAATTTCCAATTCCCCTTCCTCCAAATCGCCCTCGAACATACCTTTTTTGGCCCTGGCCCTACCTAAGAGCGACTTTAGTTCCTCCACCGTTGCACAATCGGCATAGGCTTTTTGTATATCGCTATAGAATTTATTTTTGATCAATCTAACAGGAGCCAATTCCTTTAAAGTTAATTGTGTAGCGCCTTCACCAGCCTCTATCACTTTTTGTTTAAATAAGGGATGGGACGAAGCTTCATTGCTCGCCACAAATCGGCTTCCTACCTGTACCCCATCGGCACCCAAAACCATAACAGCCAACATGGCCCTGCCTGTTGCTATTCCGCCAGCAGCTATTAAAGGGATGCTTATTTTTTCTTTTACTGCGGGAATTAAGGTCAAGGTAGTGGTCTCATCCCTACCGTTATGTCCACCAGCCTCAAAACCTTCCGCAACAATGGCGTCTACCCCAGCTTCCTCTGCCTTTTGTGCAAATTTTACACTGCTCACCACATGCACGACAGTTATACCCCTATCCTTTAAATATGGAGTCCAAGTTTTGGGATTTCCTGCCGAGGTAAATACAGTTTTTACATCCAGCTCCACTATGATTTCCATGAGCTTCTCAATATCCGGATACAGCATTGGTACATTGACACCAAAAGGCTTATTGGTGGCCAACTTACACTTCTCTATATGCTCCCGCAGTATCTCCGGATACATGGAACCTGCCCCTATTATCCCCAATCCACCGGCATTGGAAACGGCAGAGGCCAAACGCCATCCACTGGCCCATACCATTCCGGCCTGAATAATTGGATATTGAATTCCAAAAAGATCGGTAATTCTATTTCCCATTAGTTTTTTATCAATTTAAATTCCTTGCGCATCCCGTCCACTTTTACATGTACAATATAAATGGCCCTACTTAAATTTTCTAAAGATATCTCCTCATTGTCTTGGTTAATTTGCTTTTCCAGAATGCGCTTCCCGTAGGTATCAAACAGCGTTATACGAGCATTTCCATAGGCCATGGGAAACTGTACTTGAAACCCGGTCTTGGATGGATTCGGAAATAAATACCACTCATCCCCGGCATTTGAAATATCTATTCCCAATAGCGTCAAGGGTAGGGAAAAATTGGGTATTCCATAACCTATTTGGGAATTTGGATTTTGATAACGGGAAGACGATTCCCACACCATTGCCATAATCTCCATATTGTTTTTTTCAGGGAACGCCTGCCAAAAGGAAGCGATAGCGCCTGCCATTATGGGCGAAGCAAAGGAGGTTCCATTATTTTTTACCAATCTGTCGTCCGGGCCTATTACCGTTGCTCCTGCACCCAAGGCCATCCCATCTGGTTTAATCCTTCCATCCGCGCTTGGTCCCCGTGAACTAAATGCCACATAGTTGCCAGAGGTATCAACCGCTCCAACACCAAATACATTGGCATCTGCCGGTGCCGTAATAATACCCCAAGAGCTATCACCTGAATTCCCGGCAGAATTCACCACCAATATCCCTTTTTCGGTTGCAATATTGGCTCCTTTGGAAATAAAGGCCGTATTTCCATCCATATCCGCTGGGGAATAATTATATCTTGGATTATCATAAGTACTATAGCCCAAGGAACTGTTAATAACATCTACCCCTAGGCTATCGGCCCGCTCAGCGGCCTCCACCCAATAACTTTCCTCTACTGGTGTTTCGGTAGCGGCATCTTCCGTTCTAAAAAGCAGATAACTGGCATCCGGAGCTGTCCCAACAAATTGTTCGTCCACAAAACCGGCCATATCGGACAATACCCTGGTACCATGATCACTTCCGTTGGCTGCATAAATATTTGTTGATCTGAAAACAAAATCGTACCCGCCCCACAAATCATTGTTAGAACGTAAACGTTCAAAAGCACTCATCTGATCCACATTGGGGAAGCCACTGTCCAAAACAGCAACTAAAAAACCTTCACCCGTAAAGTTATTTTTGTGCAAAACATGTACCCCCAATTGTTTTATTTGCGCATCGCTTTGCCCGTAGACAAAATCGACCTCTTGTTCCAGAAACTTATTAGCATGATTGTTGGCCTTATTTCTCGAAGCCATAATCGAGGTGGATTTGGCATTCAAACCCTTGTCGGCATAAGAAATACGGTCTACAAACGGAAGGTCTGTTAAAGCTGCAATATCGGATACACTACCTAGAACGTGAACACAATTGAACCATTTGGACTTAGCCTTGACCGTGATCCCGTTTTGAAGTTTTAACTGGGCAATGTACACCTCGTTGACAGGAACATCCCTTTCATCTATGGCAATATTAAATCTGCTCTTTTTTTGTATTGCCCGTTCCGATAATATACTTGATGGATTTAAAATGCACTCCTCTACCTGGTCCTTATCTTTTAAATATACCCAGGCATGCTCTTGGGCCATTCCCCAAACCGAGAATATCAAAAATAGGAAAAGGGTTGTCTTGACCATTTTAAGAGATTACACCAGACCCAACTAGTTCCTCTCCAATATACCAGGCTACAAATTGCCCTTCCGTAATAGCCGATTGTTTTTCAACAAAATCCACATACAACCCGGCATCCACTCTGTAAAGTGTCGCCTTTTGCAAAGGTTGACGGTATCTTATCCTTGCCATAACCTCCATAGTCTGGTCCACTTCCAACGCCAAATCCGTACGTACCCAATGTAATTCATCATTGTTTACAAATAAGGTCCTACGATAGAGCCCGGGGTGACTCTTCCCTTGACCGGTATAGATTACATTCTGATCAACATCGGTTTCAATTACGAACAAGGGTTCTTTGGTTCCCCCTACGTCCAATCCCTTACGCTGTCCTTTTGTAAAATAGTGGGCACCTTGATGCTCCCCTACCACCTTTCCATCGGTTAGGTCATAATGAGGCTTTTCAGCGTAATAGGCCAATTCTTCCAATTTGGAATTAAACTGGGGAATGGTACTCCCATACTGCTCCAATACCGCAGGTACTTCCACAATTACCCCCTTTTTGGGCCTTAACTTCTGTTGCAGGAATTCTGGCAAACGTACCTTCCCGATAAAGCAAAGACCTTGGGAATCCTTTTTATCCGCGGTGATCAAATCATTCTCTGCAGCTATTTTCCTCACTTCAGGCTTCTGTAATTCCCCTATTGGAAATAAGGTTTTGGCAAGTTGTTCTTGGGATAACTGACATAAAAAATAGGATTGGTCCTTATTGGCGTCCGCACCGGCAAGCAACTGATACGTTTCCGTTCCGTCCTCATTTTTTATAACCCCCTTTCTACAATAGTGTCCTGTTGCCACATAGTCCGCTCCCAGTTGCATGGCAATTTTCATAAACACATCAAACTTAATTTCCCTATTGCAAAGCACATCGGGGTTTGGTGTTCTCCCTTTCTCGTATTCCCTGAACATATAGTCCACAATACGTTCTTTGTACTGGGCACTTAAATCTACGGTCTGAAAGGGTATTCCCAACTTCTCGGCAACTATAAGGGCATCATTACTATCCTCCAGCCAAGGGCATTCCTTGGAAATAGTCACGGAATCGTCATGCCAATTCTTCATAAACAGGCCAATAACCTCGTACCCTTGCTCCTTTAAGAGATATGCCGTAACACTGGAATCCACACCGCCGGAAAGTCCGACTACCACCTTTTGCATCTGTAATTATTTATTGTTTACCCTTGGTCGCTACAACCCATTTATGTCTTACACTTACTTTGCAAAAATACAAAATTGGAATTTGCCGGCATTATAAATATAATCTAACAAAAAAGGAGGAATCGTCCCTTTATTCAGTGTTGAACAATTGTAACACCCTCAAGGATTAAAACTAAAAACACTTTTGGTCTTGGACGTACTTTTTTTGGAAATCAAACTGTTAAAATTAAAGCACCGTCAACCTTAAAGTAGGAGAATTAAATTTTAAAAAATACCCATACATCAAAAGAAGCCACTTTAGCATACTAAAAAGACCACTTTACAACTATTAGTTTTACACAGCTTAAAAAAGTACAATCTTTGGAGACCCAAATCTTACCAAATTAAACCAAATCAATGCTAAAAACCCCGACCACATGGCCGGGGTTTTTGTTTTACAACTATTCTAGCACATCATACTTCCTCTCCAAGGGCATCAGTTATCCTATAACCCTCCTGAACGGACCATTAAACAGCCTAAGTATATAAACAATTTGAATTTCAACAACATGCCGATTACCGCTACAAAACCATAGATTATGCTCAAAAAAAAAGTGCTTGAAAAAATCCAAGCACTTTAATCGTATGTTATGAAAATCTAGGCTTATTTCTTGCCTATTTTTTTCTGTTCCTCGGCCTGTTCCATCATCTCGCGCATCTTCTTCTGAAACTTATTTTCCTTCTTAGGCTTCTTTTTATTCTCTTGTATCTGGGCATGGATCTTGTCTTCGTCCAAAATGAAATTCTTGATGGCCAGCATTATAAAAATGGTAATCAAATTAGACACAAAATAATACAAACTTAGTCCACTCGCATAGTTGTTAAAGAAAACCAACATCATCAAGGGAGACAAATACATAATAAATTTCATATTGGGCATTCCCGGTTGCGTCTGCATATTTTGCCCAGTGGTCATCATCATATAAAAGAATATGGCAACAGAGGCCAAAATAGGAAACAAACTCACATGATCCCCGTAAAATGGAATAGTAAACGGCAACTGGGCTATGGCATCATAGGAAGAAAGGTCATCTGCCCACAAAAACGGCTTCTGTCTCAACGCAAAGGAAGTTGGGAAAAACATAAATAGGGCGTAGAAGATCGGCATCTGCAACAGAGCGGGCACACAACCGCTCATAGGGCTTACCCCGGCCTTATTATACAATTTCATGGTTTCCTGTTGCTTTTTCATGGCATTGTCCTTGAACTTCTCGTTAAGCTCTGTAATTTCAGGTTTCAACACCTTCATTTTGGCTTGGGACAAGTAGGACTTATAGGTAGCTGGCGACATAATAAGTCTTACCAAAATGGTCATGACCACAATAGCTATTCCGTAAGGGAGGAACGAACTTAGGAAAGTATATACAGGGGTAAAGATATATCTGTTGATCCATCCAAAAATACCCCAGCCAAAGGGAATAGAATCTTCCAGTCCCAATTCCTTGTACTGGGCCAAAACCTTTACATCTGTTGGTCCGTAGTACCAATTAAAATTATAGGCAAACTCTCCGCCCTGCAACTCCAAAGGCACCTGGGCAGCGAACTCCTTTGTAAATTGTTGGGTGTGACTCTCTTCCTCTACTAAATTTACAGAATTCAATTTGGCGGTTTCAAACTTATTGGCATAAGTAAGAATGGAACTAAAAAAATGCTGTCTGTAAGAAATCCATTTTAAATCTACTTCCGTTTCCTCATCCTCACTGCCTTCGGATAACTTACTTATTTTGTCACCATCATGGTTATAGGTTACCCTTGTATACCTATTTTCATATTGAATACTTTTGGAATGGCGGATCGCCTTCATCTTCCAATCCAAATCAATGGGCTTGGAACTATTAACGATGCCATTTAAGCCTTGAGACCTCACTGTAAAACCAACTAGATATTCGTCAGGTTTCATTTCGTAGCGATATTCCAAGAACTTATCGAATGCTACTTTGGCCTTCATGGACAGCACCTGATTCTCACCGGATTTGGAAAGTGTGGGTTCAAAGTATAGATCGTTGGTGTTTAAAACCCTATTGTCCGAAGTACTAAAATTAAGTGCAAAATTGGCATTGCCATCTTTTATTAAATATACAGGAATGGAATCATAGGTTACGTAACCTTTCATTTTCGCCTCGATAATCTGGCCTCCCTTGTTGCTTATTTCCAAATAAACCACATCGTTCTCCAATACCGTGGTTCCCTCTGTAGGAGCCGTAAATCCAAATGCACCTATAGCACTTTTGTAACTTGCAACGGCCATAGAATCTTGAAGATCGACTGTTTTGGGTTGGGCAATCTCTTCTTTTACAGCATTGGCTTTTTGCATTTCAGCGGCCTCAAGCTGCTCTTGTTTTGCCTTTTGTGCTTCCAGCTCTTCCGGTGTTGGCTGGTTCTGCCAAAACATAAAAATAAGAATACCAAAAATCAGTACAAAACCGATAATGGTATTAATATCCAATTTCTTTTCCTCCATCTAAAGTTTAATTTAAAATATTATCGGCGGGGATACAAACAACATCTACGTTCCCAACGGATTAAATCAGCTTGCAAATATATGCCCAATTAGGCTATATATGCCAAACTGGCACTAGTTTATTGCTTAACTTCCTTCTGATGCTTTAAAGCAGCTTTTATAAAACCTACAAATAATGGGTGCGGGTTGTCTACCGTACTCTTGTATTCCGGGTGATATTGAACCCCAATAAACCAAGGGTGGGCAGGAACCTCTACTATTTCTACCAATCCGGTTTCATTGTTTACACCGGAAGCTACCAGCCCGGCTTCCTCCAATTGTTTTTTATATTGGTTGTTAAACTCATAACGGTGACGGTGGCGCTCAGAAATTTCGGAAGCCCCATGATAGATCTTTTGTACCAGACTGCCCTTTTCCAAATGACAGTCCCAGGCACCCAATCGCATAGTTCCTCCCTTATTGACAATATTTTTCTGCTCCTCCATAATACTTATCACCGGATCAGGAGTATTTTCATCCATCTCCGTGGAATTGGCCTCATTAAGACCAAGTACATTCCTAGAATATTCTATTACGGCCATCTGCATTCCCAAACAGATACCCAAAAATGGGATTTTATTTTCACGTGCAAATTGCACCGCTTTTATCTTTCCTTCTATTCCCCTTTCCCCAAAACCTGGTGCTACCAAAATACCGTCCAGACCTTGCATCTTCTTTTCCATATTCTTGGCAGAAAGATGTTCGGAATGAATTGATTTCACCTTTACTTTTACATGGTTCACGGAACCTGCGTGGATAAAAGATTCCAAAATGGATTTATAGGAATCCTGTAATTCCACATATTTCCCAATAAGTCCAACAGTTACCTCATTTTTGGGATTCTTATGCCATTGTAGAAATTGGTTCCATTTTGTTAGATCGGGAACCACGTTATCCGGAAGGGCCAATTTTTTTAGAGTAACAGTATCCAAACCTTCCTCTTGCATTAAAATAGGAACATCATATATAGTTGATGCATCTATGGATTGTATTACTGCCTCCCTTTTCACATTGCAAAAAAGTGCCAATTTTTCCTTCAGGTCGTCCGGAATTTCGTGTTCTGTTCTACAGACCAAAATATCTGCCTTTATTCCGCTTTCCATCAAAGTCTTTACGGAATGTTGGGTAGGCTTGGTCTTTAATTCCCCGGCCGCAGAAAGATAAGGCACCAAAGTTAAATGTATAACGATCCCATTATTATCGCCCAACTCCCATAGCAACTGGCGCACGGCTTCTATATAGGGCAAGGATTCTATATCCCCAACAGTACCACCTATTTCGGTAATGACAATATCATAGTCCCCGCTCTTTCCCAATAATTGGATACGTTCCTTAATTTCATTGGTGATATGAGGCACAACCTGAACGGTTTTTCCCAAAAATTCTCCTCTGCGTTCCTTTTCTATAACACTTTGGTAGATTCTACCAGTAGTAACGTTATTGGCCTGTGATGTCCTAACATTTAAAAAACGCTCATAATGTCCCAAGTCCAAATCGGTCTCGGCACCGTCATCGGTAACGTAGCATTCACCATGCTCATAGGGATTTAAAGTTCCCGGATCAACATTTATATAAGGATCTAATTTTTGGATAGTAGTTCTGTAACCTCGAGCCTGTAATAATTTGGCAAGAGAGGCTGCTATAATCCCTTTTCCGAGGGATGAAGTAACCCCACCGGTTACAAAAATATATTTAGTCTGCGACATGAAGCGTTAGGTTGAATTCGTAACGCGAGCAAAAATACGAATTGCTATCACAATTCACGGTTAATATTGGGGAAAATCTTTTTGAATTTTTCGGATTAGGCCCTCAAGTCCGTTAATTTTAATTTCCAGCATGGCCCTTAACAAATTTCCCAACTTTCCCTCTGGAAAACCGTTTTGTTGAAACCATACCAAATAAGGTTCCGGTAGTTCCACCAAATATCTTCCCTTAAATTTACCAAATGGCATTCTATAATGCGCCAATTCTATTAATTGTCTCTTATCCGGAACTATATTCATGCTAAAGATTCTACCCAAAGATACCATCTTCAGGAATGCATCCCAAGCATTTGATTGAAATCTATTTACAATCACATACCAACCCCATTTTGAACTTTCTATTTTGAAATTTCGTACTTTTAAATCAAATCACCTATCTTTATACACGTATAATTTACATTTATAACAATTTACAACCTTACATATAAATATATACAACATGGTATTTTCGGTTAGGCAGTGTAAAGATTCTAGCAAAAAGAGGGCCAAGAAAATGCAAAAGCAATCCATACACAACCTTCAATAAAAAATTAAAGTAGAAAAAAATGAAACGAAGAACATTTATAGGAACCTCAGCAGCGGCATCGGTTGGCATGCTGGCTTACAAAACTGGAAATGCAATGCAGCCAAACAATAATGAAGAGTCAAAATTAAAAAACAACATTAATCACAGTGTTTGCTATTGGTGTTATGGGAGCATCCCATTAGAAGATTTTCTAAAGTCCCTAAACGACCTGGGCATAAAAAGCGTTGACCTTATTGGCCCCAAAGACTGGCCATTGCTTAAAAAGTATAATATTAATTCCTCCATGTGCAACGGGGCCGAAATAAGCCTTACGGAAGGATGGAACGACCCCAAATATCATGAGACTTTGATTAAAAATTACACGGAGATGATTCCCAAGGTGGCAGCAGCAGGCTATACCAATCTTATCTGCTTTAGCGGCAATCGAAGGGGAATGGATGATGCCGTTGGACTGCAAAACTGTGTGGACGGACTAAAAAAGATTATGCCTCTGGCAGAAAAACACGGAGTTATCATACAAATGGAGCTATTGAATTCCAAGGTAAACCATGAAGATTACATGTGCGACCATACCGAATGGGGAGTGGAATTGTGCAAAAAATTGGGCTCCGACAATTTTAAACTGCTTTATGACATTTACCATATGCAGATAATGGAGGGCGATATAATTCGCAACATCCAAGACTATCATTCGTACTTTGGACATTACCATACCGGTGGCAACCCAGGAAGAAACGAAATAAACGAAACTCAGGAATTGTATTATCCGGCAATAATGAAGGCTATTTTGGCCACAGGCTATAAAGGACATGTGGCCCAAGAATTTATCCCTACTTGGGAAGATAAAATAGCCGCCCTAAAAGAAGGGGTTACCATTTGCGACGTATAAAAGGTTAATCCAATTAAAGAAGCTGTCTCATTAATAGAGGCAGCTTTTTTTTTTTGGATCATTCTTTGAAATAGCTTGATTATCTTTTATAAATGCTAGGTTTTTGCTACATTACTGTTGCAATATTACTACCAAATGAAGCGCAATTTCAAGGAGTACAATCAACAACAAAATTGGCTTTTTCCTCCCTCTATTGAAGAATTAATTCCAGAAGACCATCCGGTTCGGATTGTCAATGGAGTTATCGAACATCTGGATCTAAAGCCACTAATTAAAGCCTATAGTAAAGACGGTCAGCCAAGTTATCATCCAAAGATGATGTTGAAGGTAATGGTCTATGCGTATATGGACAATACCTATTCTACCCGTAAGATAGAAAAGGCCATGCGGGAGAACATTAACTTCATGTGGCTCTCCAATAAGCAGGTGGCTGACCATAATACCATAGCCAGGTTTAGAAGCCAAAAGCTAAAGGATGTTTTCAAAGATATTTTTAAGCAAGTGGTATTATTGCTGGCCCAGGAAGGCCTTGTGAAGTTAAAAGAAGTTTATACCGATGGCACCAAAATAGAATCCGTAGCCGGCCGTTACACCTTTGTTTGGGGCAATGCCCTTAAAACCCAAAAAGAAAAGATGGCCCGGCAGCTCGAAGAGATGTGGGAGTATGCTCAAAGCATTGCTGATGAAGAGGATACCGATCCTACTCCTCCAGATTTTAAAAAAGTCGATAAGGAGAAGGTAGAAAAAACAGCTCAAAAGATTGACAAGATCCTCAAAGGGAATCCTAAAGCCAGCTCTAAAGCAAAAGCAAAAGCCCGCTATATTGCGAAAAATTTTCCTGCCAACCTGGAAAAATATGAGCAACAGGAGCAACTCCTTGGCAACCGAAGCAGTTATAGCAAAACAGATCCCGATGCTACTTTCATGCGAATGAAAGAAGACCATATGAAAAACGGGCAGCTTAAGCCAGGCTACAATGTACAGATCAGTTCCGAAGATCAGTTCATCGTAAATTATACCCTACACCAGGACACCAATGATATTCATACCCTACGGCCTCATCTTGAGAATTATGAATACCTCTATCAAAATCTTCCAGAAACTCTTACTGCTGATGCTGGTTACGGAAGCCAGGAAAACTATGAACTACTCTCTGAAAAAGGAATCAAAGGCTATGTAAAATTCAACACTTTTGATAAAGAACAAAATAAGGCAGGAAAAAAGCGTAAGGAAAAGGCTCCCTTCCACCGGGACCAACTTTATTACAATGAAAAGGAAGATCATTATGTATGTCCGATGGGACAGCGGATGGAGAAAATAGCCCAAGCAACAAAGACCACCAAATCAGGCTACAGGCAAACAGTAAGTAAGTATAGCGCAAAAAATTGCAATGGGTGTCCAATAAGGAATGTTTGTTTTAAAGGAAAATACAATCGGGTAATAGAACGTAACCATGCCCTGGAGCATTACAAACAGAAGGCTAGAGAGCATCTTTTATCTGAAATAGGAGAAATAAAGCGTAGAAAAAGAACGGCTGATGTGGAGCCGGTCTTTGCCCATATCAAATCTAACCGAAATTTTAAACGATTTACACATCGCGGGTTGGATAAAGTGGAATTAGAGTTCGGATTACATGCCCTGGCGCATAATATGAGAAAGAAAAGTGCCTAAAGCACTTAAAATCTCCTTCCAAAAAATTAAAATGGCCTACTTCATGAAAAAATTCAGATGAAAATCTATAAAAAATAAAAACCGCCTCATTTTAGTAAACGAGACGGCTTCTTTAATTGTTTAAGGCTTTTTTAATCTTCTTATTCCAGATTAATTGCTGAACGGTATCCCTGGAAAAATTGGTCTCGGAATCATATTGGTTCTGATAGTCGTTTAGTTCGCGAAGTATATTCCTATATATCGCCTTTACCTCAGACTTGGCATTATTGGTAAATTTGGTCTTGGCCAATATTTGCCTAAATTTTCGAGCGTACACCTCGGAAATATCAAAATGCAATTGTTCATGGCTCAAGATGATCGGATTGGCCAATTTAGGCTTGTACCAGGATTTATCCGGATAAAAATGGGTATCCACCTTGAAATCGAGCTCCATTTTATCCTTGGTCACCTGCGCAGAAAAACTATAGGTGATACCGCTGGCCGTAATAGCCGCAGCATTGGAAATATTGGATGGCTTATCCTTGAAATCGGACCAAGCTAATTTCTTTGTCTGACTCCATAAAATCACTTCATCTTCCTGACCATAGCCCAAATGGAGCATGAGCCAAATAGCAAGCCAGACTACCTTTTTTAAAGATCCCACTGAAAAGTAATATTTCTTAAAATGTCCGGGTGCAAACTATAATGCACGGGGCAGGTACGTGCCGTATGCTCCAAAATTTTTCTGTGTTTGTCAGAAACTATCTTGGGCATATTAAATTTAACATCGATCCTGGTAATCCGCCTAGGATCGGCCTCCATATGCTTTATAACTTCGGCAGTGGAATTCTCCAAATCCAATTCCAAACCCCTGGCCTTTATTCCCATAACGGAAAACATACAACTTGCCAAGCCTGTGGCAACAGTATCTGTTGGGGAAAATGCCTGTCCCTGGCCATGGTTATCCAAGGGCGCATCCGTAATAAAGGAATTGCCCGATCTTATATGTACACAGTTTGTTCTAAGTCCACCGGTATAAGTTACTTTCGAGGTCATGGCTTAGTCCTTTAGTTCTATAATATTCATATTCTCATATCCGAGAATATATGAAGCCCTGTTATAATAGCCGGAAGAGATGTCTTTATTAAAATTGAATTTGTTGCCCACATATTCGGTCTCCCCAACAAGTTTGGAAGCAATAACCAAATCATTCTTATAGGCCAATTTTAGAAGCAGGTCATAAGTAAGATCAAAACCACGTATCGCATAGGCGTCCGGGTCTGCACCATATTTCTTTCTATAGGACTGTACAAAACTATTCTCTCCAATTTCCCTAGAAGCTGAAGGATAAGTAAACCTCAAATTGGAAAGATGTGAATAGGAAACAATTTCACTATCAAAAGCCTTGTTCTTATCTGTTGTGAAAAGTCTTATGCCAATCTCCTTACTTATCAAAGAATTTAATAACGACCCCACATGATAAACCACATTGGCCTGATCAGTTTCCAAAAACACCCAGTTCTCGGTCTCCATAGAAAGTATCTTGGAAATTTTATCGATATCCACCGTACGATCTTCCTTTAAGGCCACTATTTTGGCCCCGGGAAATTTCATTAACAAAGCGGATTCGGTAGGCTTGTTTTTTTGATCTGCAATTATGATTACGTTTTCCTTTGTCCTCAATCCTTCAACATAGGTCATCATATGTTCTTCCATCACCTTTTCCGAAGGAAGGGCAAAAAACACATTGTTCAAACTCAAGTCGCTCTTATCCGTTAAGGGTGCTACGACGGGCACTCCATATTCCGAGGCTTGCAGCGCTACCTCCTTTAGAGATTTGGCCTCCAAGGGACCAAAAATTGCCGATACCCCGATTAAATTTTCCTTTTGCAGTATACCCTTGGTGCGATTCATGTCCAATTGGGTATCATATGTTTTAACATCCACGGAGATTCCCAGTTTAGCTATGGAATCCAAGGCAACCATTGCTCCGGAATAGAGTCCCAGACTATACTTTACATCCTTTCTGTTCTCAATAGCACTCTTAGTGGACTCGTTGTTGTTTAAATCCAACCGATCCAATCTGAATGGCAAAAGAAAAACTAACTTTGGACGGTTTAATATATTGATACTGTCCCTTAGGTTGATCTTATCCAAGATCAGGGCATTTTTTACATCAAAATTTCCTGTCTGGGCCTTCGGTAGTTTTAAGACCATGCCCGCCTTTAAGCCATCTTTTAATTCTGGATTAAGCTCCAATAATTCTTTATAGGTAACCCCAAATTTACGCGTAAGTGAAAACTCGGTCTGCTTTGGTTTCACCTCATAAAAATTGTAATTCTCTATATTGACCTCACCGGTCTCCACCTTCTTCGCAGGTATCCTCAATACCATACCTTCCTTTAGCCCTCCCCTTTCTTTTATTTCAGGGTTCAAGGCTATAATTTCGTTGGCCGTTAGTCCAAATTTTTTCTCCAAACTATAAAAAGTTTGCTTGGCCGGAACGGTGTAAGAATTGTACAATTGGGTTTCTTGATCCTTAATTGAGCTCCCCAATATCTTTGGTAATAAAAGCTCCTGCCCAGAAGAAAGGTAATCGGTTATTTTGGACAATTTAGGGTTTAATACCAATAAACTATCTATAGTAATCCCATATTTATTGGCGATACTCCAACGGGTTTCTTTGGGTTGTACTGTATAGATTTCATAATTTTCTTCAATGTATGCCTTTTCGGACGGGTCTACCCTTTTGTATTTGGGTATCTTAAGAATCATGCCCTTTTTCAATTGAACGGAGTACAACTCTTTGTTGTACCGTTTAATTTCATCCTCCGAGATATTGTACTGTTTGGAAATACCAAACAAGGTTTCCTTTCTTTTGGTCCTATGTGAGGTATAACCTATAGGTTCGCGTTGTTGAGTAGCGGACTCATCGCCCTGTAACGCTTGCAATAAGGTGTTTACTTCTGAAACACTATCTTTTTTTACAGCCGCGCCATTGGCCGATGGTATTACTAAAATGGTATTGGCTCTTAAGGCCTGACCTTTTTTTATCTCCTTGTTGTAATTTAATATTCCTTGCTCGCTAACATTGTATCTTTTTGCGATACTTTCCAAAGTTTCACCCGCTTTAACGGAATGGGTAGTAAATTTTTGCGCAACTGCATTGATGCTCACCAACATTAATAAAAATGTTGTCAATATTACTTTTCTATATATTTTCACAAGTATAGATTTTATTTGTTCTATTTAAAATAAGCCAAGTACAAAATTGAGAACGAACATAAACACAACAATGTTATAATAAGATTAAAAATTAATGCCCAGCTGGAAATTTAAAATTCCATTGCACTTGCTCTCAAATTATTCCCATTCGATAGTTGCCGGTGGTTTGGAACTAATATCATAAACCACTCTATTTACACCCCTAACCTTATTTATAATGTCGTTGGAGGTTTTTTGCAGGAACTCATAGGGTAAATTTACCCAATCTGCCGTCATACCGTCCGTACTTTCTACGGCTCTTAAAGCTACACATTTCTCATAGGTCCGTTCATCCCCCATTACGCCAACACTATTGACAGGCAAAAGCATAGCTCCCGCTTGCCAAACCTTATCATAAAGCCCCCATTCCTTTAATCCGTTGATAAAAATGGCATCTACTTCCTGTAAAATAGCCACTTTCTCGCGAGTAATATCCCCGAGGATACGGATGGCCAAGCCTGGTCCCGGGAAAGGATGTCTACCCAACAATTCCTTATCTATTCCCAAACTGGCACCTACGCGCCTAACCTCGTCCTTAAACAACATTCGCAAGGGCTCCACGACCTTCAACTTCATATAATCTGGCAATCCACCTACATTATGATGGCTTTTAATGGTCGCTGACGGACCTCCAGTGGCAGAGACAGACTCTATAACATCAGGATAAATAGTCCCCTGTGCCAACCATTTTGCATCTTCCACCAAGTGTGATTCATCATCAAAGACCTCTATAAAAACCCTTCCTATGGCCTTTCTTTTCTTCTCTGGATCGCTTTCTCCTTCCAAGCTGTCCAAAAAACGTGCCGAAGCATCAACACCCTTCACATTTAGGCCCATTCCTTCATATTGGTCCAACACCGATTGGAACTCATTTTTCCGCAACAATCCATTATTTACGAAAATACAGTGAAGATGTTTTCCGATTGCTTTGTGCAACAAGACTGCCGCCACAGTGGAATCCACTCCTCCAGATAGGCCAAGTATCACCTTTTCATCACCAATTTTGGCCTTTAATTCCGCAACGGTAGTTTCAACAAAGGAGTCTGGGGTCCAGGTCTGGGCCACCCCGGCTATATGGACCAAAAAGTTTTCCAACAACTTTTTCCCATCGGTAGTATGATACACTTCCGGGTGAAATTGTATGGCATAGGTATCTTCACCTTTTAGCTTATAGGCTGCATTTTCAACATCATGTGTGCTTGCCAGTTTAATGGCTCCTTCGGGCAATTCCTTTATGGTATCACTATGGCTCATCCAAACCTGGCTACCTTCAGAAATACCTTCAAAAAAGGATTCACTGTGATCTATAAAGGACAATTTTGCCCTGCCGTATTCACGGGTATTGGAAGGAGCTACATTGCCACCGTTAAAGTGTGCCAAATATTGGGCTCCGTAACAAACGGCCAACAGAGGCTTTTTTCCTTTAATTTGTGATAAATCAGGATGTGGTGCATCATCTCCCCTTACCGAAAACGGCGATCCAGAAAGTATCACTGCTTTGTATTCCGATAAATCTTCGGGCAAGTGGTTGTACGGTTTAATTTCGCAGAAAATATTGAGTTCCCTGACCCTTCTAGCGATGAGCTGCGTATATTGGGAACCAAAATCTAATATGAGGACGTTATTTTGCATGGGCAAAAATAGTAATTTGAAATTTTTGAAAAAGTATCTTTAGGGGATAATAATCACAAAACTTATAAACAGAAAGATATTGAATAAGCTTTTTGCCGATAGGACCTTTTAAACAAGGGCTTCTTTTAAATAGTGGAAAACACAATAATTGGCCAAAACACCCAACAATGATATTCAAACTGGGCTTAATTTTAGGTCAATTACAAAGATTTTTAGATTTAAGCACAAAAAAAGCCCGGTAACCAACCGGGCTTACTAATCAAAACCAACCTAAACCAATTAACTAATTATAACTACTCACAATTTCTTTGGAAATTATTTTCAATTTCATAGCAATTTATATCTATAACAACTGAGAAAAGAAATACCCTACTCCAACAATTATTTTTATCTTTAATAAACATAAAAAAAGATTATCATGGCCACCGTTTACTTAGAAGAAATAAGGGAAGAGCTACAAAAGGGACCCACGGAAAAAGACCATCCTTTCCGATTTTTTACGCTTGCCACCGTAGGACTGGATCAGGTTGCCCGTTTGCGGACCGTTGTCTTACGGGATGTTTCCGATAATCTAAAACTGACCTTTTACACCGATAAGCGCTCCAAAAAAATTACACATATAAAAGAAAATAAAAGGGTAAGCCTACTCCTATACCATCCTGCCAAATTACTCCAATTGAAGATTGAAGGCACGGCAACCTACAAAGATGATGAGGGCACCAAAGAGAAATATTGGGGCAAACTGGATAGCTACGCAAAAAAACAATATACAACAAGTAGGTCTCCTGGGAGTAATTTAATCAATCCACAGAATTTGGAATATTTAAGTGAAGAAAATCATTTCTGTCTGGTAGAGATTATACCCTACAAAATTGAATATCTAAAATTAAGTCAACCTAATCACATAAGGGTCCGGTTCTCCAAAGTTGGTATTCTGTGGGAAAGTGAGTATCTGGTACCTTAGAACGGTTATAGACAACCCAAATCCCAGCCTTCTAGGCCATAGAATCCAATATCATTGAGATATCCTTCTCTGTTGTATCCGGGTTAATAAAACAAAAACGTGCCACAGTTTCGTAAACACCCTTTTGCCTATACTTGGTCGGAGTCACCAGCGCAAAACCTTCCCTGTGATTTTTATAGGTCCAATGGGTATAATCTTGAGGTAGCCATCCCTTTCTTCTAAACAGTACACAGGAAAGACTGGGCTCCCTTACCAATTCTACCAAGGGATGCTTTTCTATTAGTTCCCCTGCCAAATTGGCCAACCCAATACCCTGATCAACGGCCCAGGAATATTTATCGGTCCCGTGCATGGCCAGTGAAAACCAAAGCGGTAAGCCCCTTACCCTACGTGTCAACTGTATTTGATAGTCCGAAGGATTAAAACCATGGGCGCCTTCATCCTTAAATATTTCCAAATAGGAACCTTCCTGCGAATGAACTTCCTTGGCCAATTCCGGATTCTTATAAATTATGGCACCACAATCATAGGGCGAGAAAAGCCATTTATGCGGATCAATGGTTATACTATCCGCCTTTTCTATACCTTGGAACAATGGCCGGGCCAATTTGGAGGCCAAGGCGCCACCTCCATAGGCAGCATCAACATGGAACCAAAGATTTTGCGTCCCACAAATTTCCGCAATACCGGACAAATCATCTATAATACCTGCATTCGTGGTGCCTCCAGTTGCCACAACAGCGAATAACCTGTCTCTTTGTTGGGCATCCAAGGAATTTATGCTATTATTTAGGGCCTCTGCAGTCATCTGTTCCTCGGTTTCCACCAAAAGCACATCACAATCTATAACCTTGGCCATAGATTTTACTGATGAGTGCGCCCCTGAAGAAGTTATGATCAACCCTTTTTTATTGATATTTGCTGGATTCTTCCGCCAATTTTCCCTGGCCGTTACCATGGCAGATAAATTAGCGGCCGTACCTCCACTGGTAAATACCCCGAACGATCCCTTTGGCAAGCCCGTTAGGGACACCAACCATTTCATGGCCTCGTTCTCACAAAATATTCCGCCGGCCCCTTCCATCCAATAAGCGCCGTGAATGCTCGATGCCGAAGTTACCAGGTCGAACATGACCGCCGCCCGTGTAGGTGAGGCCGGTACAAATGCCAGATGTCTGGGATGATCAATAGGTACCGTAGCTTTTATAAGTACCTCTTTAAACAATTGAAAGGCCCTTTCCCCTCCAATTCCGTCAGGAGTTATCGTTTCCCCTACCAAGGTCTTTAACTCCTCTTCCTTTTTGGGCTTGCCCAACTCTGGAGCCGGATGGGTAATTCGACCAATGGCGTATTTCATGACATCCAGCGTCATCTCCACCATTTCGAAGTCTACTTTGTGCATGGACATAGTCTGTTTTTAACAAATATAACCTTTTTGATTGTCAACAAACCTGTCCGGAAGTGCAATAAAAAAGTGCGGATCAATCCATTTTTACAATAGAAAATTCTCCCGAAAGCGGCCTAAGCGCTTTCATTAAATGTGGAATCAAGCGCTCTCCATACTCTAGATAAAGTTCCGAGAAGTTAAGGTTGCGTTCTTGAAGTGATTTATTGGGAAAAAGTTGATTCTGAATTTCGGTCATACGCACCACATGGTCCTGCAACTTCCTTTTTTGTGCCTTAAGCAATCTTCCTTGTAAATTGTCCAATCCCTTTAATTGTTTTACCTCCTGGGCTTTCACAGCTCCTACAAAAGAAGCATCCGTTTGGGCTGCCAGATCATACAATTCCCTGAATTGCTCCTGTAAATATTTTTTTTGTGGGGTAAAGTCAATATCAATATTGGAAATTTCCCTGATCTTCTTATTAATAAAACTACTTTGATTTAAAAATATATCGGCAAGGGAAATGTTCATCCGCTTTAATTTCTCCATCTGCTTGCCAGTAATGACCAAGGCCGAATTACGGAGCAATAATATTGGAAAGGGCACCTTCATTTCCGTAAACATAGCTTTCAATTGCAGCCAATACGCCAATTCACCGCCGCCTCCTATATAACACAAATTGGGCAATATTACTTCCTGGTAAAGAGGTCTGGTAATTACATTGGGCGAAAAACGTTCAGGGTAATTCTCCAATTCTTTTAGAATTTCCTCTTGGCTAAATTCAATTTTAGTGTCGTTTACATAAAATCTGCCATCCTGCCCCACAATTCTCTCCCGGACACCATCCAACAAATAAAAATAATTGATTTCCCTAGGATTAACCTGTATACCGTAATTCTCCGGTAGTAGCTGTAGTTGCTCTATAGTTTCACTTACCTTATTGTAAGAAGCGTTTTCCAACAAATCACGCTTCACAATAGGCACCATCAAGCGCTTCAAGGCCGCATCGTTGCCATCCAAAATAACCAAGCCGTGTTCACCAAAAAGTTCATTGGCCAAAAAACGGGTAGCATCGGTAAGATTATCATGTTCCAAATAGGCCTTTCTAAACCATTCCTTAAGCTTACTGGCATTTATACTATTGCCCATTTCATTGGAAAAAGCTTCCAGGATAGATTCCAGTCCATCGGTTGCCAACGGCCCAACCGCACCTGAAGCATTTTTATTCCACTGTAATTTTTTCCCCCTAAAATTGAAGTAATTTATTTCATCAAAATCATGATCCTCGGTCGCCATCCAATAAATAGGCACAAAGTTATTTTCGGGATTGGTAAGCTTTAATTCCTTGGTCAAATTGATGGTAGAAATGATCTTGTATAAAAAATATAACGGTCCCGTAAATAAATTTAATTGATGCCCTGTTACCACTGTATATGTTGAGGCCTCCCTGAGTAGCGATATATTTACCTTGGTATCCTCCGAAATGTCAATTTCCCTATATTGATTTTTAAGAACCGAAAACAGAACTTCACGATGGGAACTTGGAAAATTTTGCTTGGCCCTTATCTGCTCGGCATACTGATCAATTTGGGGCGGCCTTTCATAAAAAGGGGACAAAGATTCCTTCGCATCCAGATAATCACATATCAAATTGGAAAAATAACCAGTTTTTTTAAAGGGTATACATTCGACTTCCATAGAAATATTGGTAATAGCTGGTAAAGATAAAATTATCCCTTTTTTCAGCTCCTAAAAATACGTTAAGAAGTTTAAAATTCACTTTTTTAATATCTTTTTGATGAACACCATACCCGATCCATAAGATGCCAAGTACTGTTGGATGACAATTAATATCGCGAATATTCCTTAGATTTGATTCTTAGCAAATCAACGGATTTAAATGAAAAAACTTCTACTAACCTTTTTTCTTCTTTCTACTGCCTTTGGAATTTCCCAAACATTACTAACTCCCTCCGAATTTTTAGGATATGAATTGGGATCAGAATTTACACGGCACCATCAAGTGGTGGACTATTATAAATATCTGGCCGAAAATGCTTCAGATCGGGTTAAATTGGTAGAATATGGAAAAACCAATGAACGCAGGCCCCTGATCGTGGCCTATGTTTCCAGCCCGGAAAACATTGTTGCCTTGGAGTCCATCAGATTGGAGCATCTAAAGAATACCACCGGCCAAGGATCGCCTACCAAGGCCATAGTCTGGTTGAGCTATAATGTTCATGGAAATGAAAGCGTTAGTACCGAAGCCTCCATGCAGACCATCTATGAACTATTGACCAACAAGTCCTCTTACCTGGAAAATACGGTAGTAATAATGGATCCGTGTATTAATCCAGATGGTCGCGATAGATACGTTAACTGGTACAACCAATTTAAGAACACACCGAACAATATAGACCCCAACAGCAAGGAACACCATGAAGGTTGGCTAAACGGGCGTTCCAACCATTACATGTTCGACCTAAATAGGGATTGGGCCTGGCTTACACAAGTAGAAAGTCAGCAGCGGATAAAAGTTTTCAACCAGTGGTTGCCACATGTACATGTTGATTTTCATGAACAGGGAGTAAACAACCCTTATTATTTTGCCCCGGCTGCAGAACCCTTTCATGAGGTGGTAACCGATTTTCAACGCGATTTTCAGATTACCATAGGGAAAAACCACGCCAAATATTTTGACGCCAACGGTTGGTTTTATTTTACCAAAGAAGTTTTTGACCTCTTATATCCTAGTTATGGTGATACTTACCCCACCTATAATGGGGGGATAGGAATGACCTACGAACAAGGCGGTAGTGGGCGTGCCGGATTGGGAGTAAAGACCATTATTGGGGACACCCTTACCCTAAACGACCGTATTGCCCACCATCTTACAACCGGTCTATCTACCGTGGAAGTAGCTTCCCAAAACACAGAAAAATTAAATAGGGAATTCAAGAAGTTTTATCAAAATAAAAATTTCAAATACAAAAGTTATGTAATGAACGGGGATCCCGATAAAATTGACGCCATTGCAGCACTACTTAGATCCCATGAGATTAAATACGGCTGGGCAAAGGAAGGTACTGCCAAGGGCCATTTATATAGCTCGGGAAAATTGGGGACCACAAAAACTACCCCTTCCACTTTGGTAGTTTCTACCGACCAGGTCAAAGGCACCTTGGCGCAAGTTCTTATGGAACCCAATACAAAGCTAAGTGATTCACTGACCTATGATATAACGGCATGGTCCCTACCTTACGCCTACGGATTGGAAGCTATTGCTTCCCAGACGTTAGTGGAGTCGGACCCTTCTGGGGATTGGGAAATTCTTCCGTCCAAGGAGGTCGACATCAACCAGGACACCTATGCCTTTGTAAGTGACTGGTCCAGTATGAAGGATGCGCGTTTTTTGACAGCATTGGTCAAAGAAAATATTAGGGTACGTTTTGCCAAAAATCCATTTGTGGCCGAAGGCAAAAAATTTGATAGGGGTAGCCTGATCATCACCAAAGGGGACAATAAAAACCATAAAGACTTTGTGGAGACCTTGAGCCGGGTTGCTTACGATAACAAAACCACATTAACCCCAACAAATACCGGATTTGTTGAAAAAGGACCCGACTTTGGTTCTAGCTATGTACCCATGATTACGGACACCAAAATAGCAATGCTATCGGGCGAACCTACCAATACCCTTGAATTTGGGGAAATTTGGCACTTTTTTGAACAACAACTTCACTACCCATTAACTATTTTGGATAGCGAATATTATGACCAAGTGGAATTATCCGACTACGATGTACTTATCCTACCCAACGGATGGTACGGTAAGTTCTTCTCTGAAAATAAATTGCAGGATTTAAAGGAATTTGTAAAGAATGGAGG
The DNA here is from genome assembly GCF_000733925.1 of Arenibacter algicola. Classification (NCBI taxonomy): domain Bacteria; kingdom Pseudomonadati; phylum Bacteroidota; class Flavobacteriia; order Flavobacteriales; family Flavobacteriaceae; genus Arenibacter; species Arenibacter algicola. The sequence continues at coordinate 1,300,242 of NZ_JPOO01000001.1, read as the reverse complement.
AAAAGTGATCGCCATGGAAGGAGCCATAAAGGGTATAAATGGGGAACATGGGTTTGGATTAAAGGAAAAGGAAATAAAAAAAGACAGTACAGAAAACATACTCCCATATGAAGAGGCGGAACGCGAAGACATTAAAAATGCAATTACTGGTGCCATCTTTAGAACCAAGGTTGACCAAACACACCCATTGGCCTACGGTTATGGCGACCACTATTTTACTCTCAAATTGAGCGACGATGCCTTTGAAAACTTAGAGACAGGGACCGTGGTCTATTTGGAAAACACGGATTCACCAGTTGCGGGTTTTGCTGGAAGTGAGGCAAAGAAAAAAATTGCCAATACATTGGTATTCGGTGTTGAAGAAGTAGGCAAGGGACAGGTTGTTTATATGGTAGACAACCCATTGTTTAGGGGGTTTTGGGAAAATGGCAAACTCTTCTTCGTCAATGCCCTGTTTATGGTAAAATAACTCAAGTTACACCAATTGAAACTACGGCAATTATACCCCAAATAGCTGTTAAACAAAGAAAACCATTAAGCAAGAACAAAAAAACGAACATCATATAACTCTAGAACATGAAAAACATTTTTGACAAAAAGGTAGTAGACGAGGTTGTAGGAAGAATCAATAAACTAACCCCTAAAAGTGCCGGGCTATGGGGAAAAATGAATGTTGCCCAAATGATGGCCCACTGCAATGTTTCCTATGAAATGGTATATACGGATAAACATCCAAAACCCAATGGAGCAATGAAACTTATGCTTAAACTTTTCGTAAAACAACCGGTGGTCAATGAAAAACCGTACAAGAAAAATAGTCGGACTGCACCTGCCTTCCTAATCGTTGACGAGAGGGACTTTGAAAAGGAAAAGCAGCGATTGATAGATTATTTAATAAAAACCCAAGAACTTGGAGAAGATCACTTTCACAATAAGGAATCACATTCTTTTGGTCCCTTGACCAAAACAGAATGGAACAATTTGTTCTACAAACATCTCAACCATCATTTGGAGCAATTTGGGGTATAAAAAATTACCAAATAAAGTTTTTAAATCCTAGATAATCGATCCCCTGACAGATTTGGGGCAATTTTTAAAAAAAATTCCACATTTGAATATTATTCAATATTTTTGCACCTTATTCAAAAACTAACTACCAATAACAAATTTCATGAGAAAAATTACAGGCATTTATCTATTGACAATCTCCATTTTACTATTCTCTTGTTCCCCAAAAGAAAATAAGATGGGCGACTTTAAATTACTACCCCAACCTCAAGAATTTGACGTTACCGGAGTAAGTTCAATTTCCTACGATGCAACCCTTAAAGCTGAAGCAAAAAACGGGGAAGCACTGCCCATAATTGACGAGGATATTTTAGCGCTGGATAAAAATCAAGGCAAGACTACCTTAATGTATGAAATAGATTCCGATTTGGATGTTCCAGCGGAAGGTTACTCCCTGACCATAACGGATAAACAGATACTCATTAAAGGTAAGGATGAGGCCGGGTTGTTTTACGCCTTCAAAACCTTGGAACAATTGATGGTGGACGCCAAGGACCAGAGGGTAAACCTTCCATTGTGCCAACTAACGGATTACCCATTACTCGCCTACCGCTCCGTACACTTGGATGTAAAACACCATTTGGAAAAGACAGAATACTATTATGACCTGCTGGATAAGTTTGCCAGTTACAAGATCAACGGTATTATTTTGGAAGTTGAGGACAAATTAAAATTTAAACGTCAACCCACAGTTGCCTCCGCAGATGCCTTGAGCATTGAGGAATGGAAAAAGATCAGCGATTACGCCAAAGAGCGGCATATAGAAATAAGTCCATTGGTACAGGGCTTGGGCCATGCCTCATTTATTCTAAAACACCCGGAATACAAGGAGCTCAGGGACAACCAAGAAAGCGATTGGGCCTTTAATCCATTGGACCCCAAGACCTACGAAGTACAATTTGACCTGTATTTGGACGCCATGAAGGCCTTTCCCCACGGAAGATACTTGCATGTTGGGGGTGACGAAGTACACACCACTGGACGAGGCAGCAAGGAGTCGCCCTTAAAATTACAGCTGATGTGGTTGGACAAAGTGGCCAAATTTGCGGAAGAACACGGAAAGACCCCAATTTTCTGGGATGATATGCCTCTAAAACAGGCCGACGTTTATGACCCCATGTTCAAAAAAGATATGACACAGGAGGAAGTGGATCAGGTTTGGAAGGATAACGAACACAAATTATTGGAGTTTCTGGATATCTTCCCAAAGAATTGCATCTATATGAGGTGGAACTATAGTTCGCCCCAAGCCTTAGGAAACATCAAGGCCATGCAATGGTTTACGGACCACGGCATGGAGGTTATGGGCGCCACGGCGGGCCAAACCAGATGGGTTTTAATGCCACAGGAAGAGAGTAATATGGAAAACATACGTTCTTTTGCGGTTAGCTCCATAGACAGCGGCCTAAATGGGTTATTGTTGACTTTATGGGATGATGATTCCCCTCATTTTGAATTGTATATGAGGGGTATCCTGGCCTTTGCCGAATATTCCTGGATAGGGGACAAACGCAGTAAGGATGAAATAAAGTCGGCATTTAGACAGCGGGAATATGGGTATACCTTGGCCGACAAGAATGAGGCTTTTATTACTGAACTTGAGTCCCCAGTGGCCTTTTGGAAAAATGCCCTGCTTAAAAAGAACCAACGCAACTTCCTTCATCAGATGAAAGATCCCTTGGAAGAGGCCGTTATTGACTTTCCTGACAAAGAAAATATAGGGGCTTGGAGCTTGTCCAATGAAGAGCGTTTAAAGACAGCTGCCGAAACCTTATCCCAAACAGATAGTATTGCCAAGAAAATAGAGAATGCCCGTTCCCTTGCCCTGCGCAACGACCATAACCTACAAGTGTATGAACAGGTTAACAAACTGGCAGGTTATAGTCCAAAAATGTTATTGGCACTTAGAGACTACGACAAGGCGGAAAGTAGAGAGGATATCATGGCAACAGCTTCGAAGCTAAAAGAGTTGGAGTCGGAATTCGGCAGCCTTAGAAGGGAATTGGAAACGGTCTACAGTAAAACCCGAATATTGAACAAACCGGATAATTACATTCTGGACCAGGACCATCATGTGCATTTGGCCAATCAATCCTTAAATTTCGATTGGCAATTCTATGCCGAAATATTGTTCTTTAAAAAGTTGAAACAAGAACTTGCTAAGGAAATTTACATGGAGAATGCAGATCCCCTAAAAAAATAATTAGCTGCAAAATTCACTACAGAAGAAATAGGGGTGAAATATCTTATACCAATGTTAACAATAATAAGCGTTTAATTAAGTATATTTCGCCCTTAAATCCGATGCGGAAATCGGGCTTAAGGAGCGTATATGAAAGAGAAGGAAGCTACCCGAATAAACAAGTTTTTAAGTGAAATGGGCTATTGTTCGCGCAGGGCCGCGGACAAACTTATAGAACAAGGACGGGTAACCATTAACGGAAAGGTTCCAGAAATGGGTACAAAAATTACCGTGGCCGACGAGGTACGGGTGGATGGGGAGCTTATTTCCGAACCTCAAGAAAAGCCGGTATACATTGCGTTCAACAAACCCATTGGCATTGTTTGCACTACCGATACGCGGGTGGAAAAGGACAATATTATCGACTTCATAAATTACCCAAGCAGAATATTCCCAATTGGGAGATTGGACAAACCCAGCGAAGGATTGATTCTATTGACCAATGACGGAGATATAGTAAATAAGATTTTACGGGCCAGAAATAAGCACCAGAAAGAATATATTGTTACCGTAGATAGACCTATAACAAAGGTTTTCCTGGAGAAAATGGCCAATGGGGTCCCCATCTTGGATAGGGTAACCCGTAAATGCGAAATTGAGGAAATAAGCAAGTTCCAATTTCGAATTATTCTAACACAGGGGCTCAACCGTCAGATAAGGCGGATGTGCGAGTATCTAGGGTACAATGTAACCGCCTTAAAACGTATTAGGATCATGAATATTCAATTGGACGTTCCGGTTGGGAAATGGCGATATTTATCTGAAAAGGAATTGAGCGAAATCAATGAAATGATTTCCGATTCTACCAAGACCCATTACAAGTAAAAACAAGAAACTACCCCTCTAATTTAATTTTAAAAGTATGACCATGAAGATGGAAGAAATAGAAAATATTGAGTTATTATATTTAAGCGTGGATGACTATCAAGAGCTTAAAACGGCCATGATAGAATCCTACACCACTATGCCGGAGTCTTACTGGCGGGAACATCAAATAGATAATTTAATATCCAAATTTCCGGAGGGACAGGTCGTTATCAAAGTAAATGGCCAAATTGCAGGCTGCGCATTGTCCATTATTCTGGATTATGATAAATTTGAAAATAAACACACCTACCAACAGATTACCGGTAATTACACTTTTAACACCCATTCTCCGGATGGCGATGTTCTTTATGGGATCGATGTCTTTATAAAACCCGAATATAGGGGAATGCGCTTGGGCAGAAGGTTATACGACTACAGAAAAGACCTTTGTGAACGCTTAAACTTGAGAGGGGTTGCCTTTGGCGGCAGAATCCCCAACTATCATAAATACATGGATAGTATCACGCCCAAGGAGTATATAGAAAAAGTAAAGCAAAAGGAAATAAACGACCCCGTACTTAATTTCCAAATTTCCAACGATTTCCATCCCAGTAAAATTCTAAAAAACTATTTGGAAGGTGACTCAGCTTCCGACGATTACGCCGTGCTTTTGGAGTGGGACAACATTTATTATGAAAAAAAGAACATAAAGGCAAGCGTCATAAAAAAGGTAGTACGGGTAGGGCTCATTCAATGGCAAATGCGACCCTATAAAAATCTAGATGATGTACTTCAACAAGCAGAGTATTTTATAGATGCCGTTTCTGGGTATCGCTCAGATTTTGCCCTGTTCCCCGAATTCTTTAATGCCCCGTTGATGGCGGAGAACAATCATTTATCAGAGTCTGCTGCTATTAGAGAGTTAGCCCAACACACGGCCACTATTGTACAACGATTTTCTGAATTTGCAATTTCCTATAACATCAATATTATTACAGGTAGTATGCCAGAAATAATAGATGGAGGGCTTTACAATGTTGGTTATATCTGTAAAAGAGATGGTACCAAGGAGCGATATGAAAAACTCCATGTAACTCCAGACGAGGCAAAGGTATGGGGCATGCAAGGAGGCAATGAACTAAAGGTATTTGACACGGATTGCGGAAAGATAGGCGTCCTGATCTGCTACGATTCCGAATTTCCGGAATTAAGCCGATTATTGGCAGATGAAGGAATGGATATTCTGTTTGTTCCCTACCTAACCGACACCCAAAATGGGTTTTCCAGGGTCAGAAATTGTGCACAGGCCAGGGCCATTGAAAATGAATGTTATGTGGCTATTGCAGGAAGCGTGGGCAACTTGCCCAAGGTACATAATATGGATATTCAATATGCCCAGTCCATGGTATTTACCCCCTGTGATTTTGCTTTTCCAGCCAATGGAATAAAGGCCGAAGCCACGCCAAATACCGAAATGATTCTGATCGTTGACCTGGATATAGATCTACTGAGGGAACTAAACCAATTTGGTAGCGTTAGAAACCTAAAAGATAGAAGAACGGATATTTTTGAAGTGCGCAGAAAGAATTAAACCCCTAAAGTAAATTTTTTACACCATCCTGTATGCTGTTTTCTGCATATAAGATGAAAGTAATGGGCGCCAACCTGCTCAAACCTATTTTTGACGAATCACCGCAGGACAAGCTCTTTAAAACGTGTTCGCTTACTAAATTGTATTGCTGCTTCACAAGAGTAGCAACACAAGTCAACCTGTACACTATTTCCCTCTGCTGCTTATAAAAATTATTGGCTTTAGTGCAAGTTGCTTTCAGTTTTTGGCCGGTAAACCGGGCTCAATTAGCAAAGATTCAGCCTCAAAGGCTTCCGGAAATTTAAACAAAATTTTAATAGGGTATTTCATTAAAAATCACTACCTTAGGAAGACAATCGTTCATTGATATAAGCAATAGATGCTTAGCTTGAATTATCAATTCCAATCTATACCAACCACCCACCAATTAACTTTATTGCCCATACTTCGATCAATTTAATGGTGACATAATGTCTTATAATTATCTTTAATTAGTGTCATATTGACACATAAATAGACTGGGTACGACATTTGCTCTTTGTTTTATTAGAATCTAAAGTTTAATGCAAAATGTAAAAGTCATGTAGGTGATAAAAAAAGAAGAAAAAGAAAAAAAAGAAAAAAATGAAACTCAAAAAAAACCCCTTTCGAAAAACCCCCTTTATGGCTGCAACATTAATTTTGTTGTTCTTAGGGGTAACGCCCTCCGTTTCGGCGGCCTTCCTGTATCAAGATATGCAGGAACAGGAAAGTTCATTTAACCAATATCAAGGTAGAATTATTGATAGTGAAACCAATAATCCATTGGTCTTCGCTACTCTTTCCATTGAAAATACCAATATTAGTACCGTCAGCAATACAGAGGGTTACTTTTCACTGAAAGTTCCCAAAGACATGAGCGAGGGACAGGTCAGCGTTTCCTTTTTGGGATACGAGACCAGAACAATCCCTTTAACCCAATTGAAGGAAAATAAAAATGAAATTGCTCTGGTAGTTAGCTTTACGGAATTATCCGAAGTGAGCCTTGCCGTACCGAAAGACGCAAAGGCCTTGGTTAAGGAAACTTTGCTCCGAAGGGGTGATAATTATTTTGACGACCCCACCTTAATGACAGCCTTTTACAGGGAAACCATTAAAAAAAGAAGGAAAAACGTATCCTTGTCAGAAGCCGTTGTAAATATTTACAAATCCCCATACAATTCCGATCGTAGGGATGCATTACAGCTTTACAAGGCAAGAAAGAGCACGGATTACGACAAACTGGACACCTTGGCCATTAAACTGCAAGGAGGGCCTTTTAATACCCTTTTTGTAGACATGATCAAATACCCACAATATATTTTTACCGAAGAAACATTTGATGATTATAACTTTAGTTTTGAAAATTCAACCAAAGTCAACGACAAACTTATCTTCGTTATCAATTTTAAACAAAGGGAATCTATTCTAGACCCCTTGTACCAAGGCAAACTATATATTGATGCCGATAAAAAAATTCTGACCAGTGCCATCTATTCCCTTAACATTACGGACAGGGACAAGGCCGCCAAAATGTTCGTGCGCAAAAAGCCTGCCCATGCCAATGTTTGGCCAACGGATATTGCCTACCGCGTAGATTACAGGGAAAAGAACGGAAAATGGTATTACGGGTATAGCAATGTCCTTTTGGAATTCAAAATAAACTGGGACGATCGACTTTTCAATTCGGTATATAGTATGACCTGCGAAATGGCCATTACGGATTGGGAGAAGAATACCACAGGAGAATCGCCCAAATTTAAGGACCGAATTAAATCTTCCATAATTTTGGAGGATGAGGCAATAGGATTTTCAGATCCGGATTTTTGGGGAGAGTACAATATCATAGAACCAGAAAAATCTATAGAATCTGCTATTAAGAAAATACAAAGGCAATTGAGAAGATCCAAATCCAAAGAGGATTCGTCATCCTTGGGAATGTAGAGCTTTTATATTTGAACTATGAAGTCCGTCATGTTTATGACGGACTTTTTTTATGCGTTTTTTTATATATTTAGATGATACAAAATCAGCTTAATGAAAAAAAGGAGACAGTTCTTTAAAACAGCCATTGGGGCTGGGGTAGCCACCCTAATACCATCAACAATATTTGCCAATTCGCATGAAAAAAAATCGCCCAATACGATCCTAAAGCCAAAAGCATTAAAAAAAGGGGACACTATTGGTCTTGTAGCACCCGGATATGCCATAAAACCTGAGGTCTTGATAGAGGCCAAAGAAACATTGGAAAAAATGGGATTTATACCCTACCATACGGATCGCATACACGGGAACCATGGTTACTTTAGCAATACGGATGCAGAGCGGGTTGCGGATCTGAACGAAATGTTCGCCAATAAAAAGATAGATGGTATCCTTTGCGCTCGCGGCGGATACGGATGCACCAGGATTATGCATTTGATAGATTATGAGCTTATTAAAAAAAATCCCAAAGCTATAATTGGTTTTAGTGACATTACAGCCCTATTAAATGGCATATATCAAGAAACTGGCCTCATCACCTTTCACGGGCCTGTAGGAAGCACTTTGAACGACCCTTATAGTATTGAGCACTTGCTAAACGTGGTCATGAAATCCAAAAAATTGCCACCCATTATCAATAATGTACAAATAACAGATCTAGAAGAATATGGCAAGCCTGAATATGATCGATATACCATTAATCCCGGTGTTGTAACAGGAAAATTGGTAGGCGGTAGTTTAACTTTGGTAAATGCCCTAATAGGAACTCCCCATGAAATTGATTTTACAGATGCTATAGTCTTTCTGGAAGATATTGAAGAAGCCCCTTACCGTATAGATAGAATGCTGACCCAATTGGTGCAAGGCCCAACTTTTAATAAGGCTGCAGGAATTGCTTTGGGGGTTTTTAAAGGATGCGATAGTGTTCCGGATCCCAGATCGTTTACGCTTAAGGAAGTGATACTGGATAGAATTAAGCCTTTGGGAATACCAGCAGTTTATGGTATGACATTTGGCCATATAGAAAACAACTTTACACTTCCAATAGGAATCAATGCCAAATTGGATACCAATAAAATGACATTGGAGTTATTGGAAAAGGCGGTCCGATAAATATAAAAGGTAGAACTTATAAACTGCTACATATTATAAAAAACAAATTACCTTAAACCATAATGCGGCCATCATAGGTATGGCTGCTTTTTTTTGATTGAAACCCAGTCCTATTCGGTTAGTTGGCCACCTCGCTTATAAACTTCAATCGGTACAACCTAAGCTCTTCATCCTCATACTCCCCATCAAATTCCTTTAAGGCCACTTCCAGATCATCCGTATTGGCTTCCAAGAAGTAATCATGGATTTCTTCTTGCTGGTCCTCATCCAAAATCTCATCGATCCAATAAGCGATATTTAATTTGGTACCACTAAAGACAATTTGTTCCATCTCCTTGATCAATTCGTTCAGTTCCAATCCCTTGGCAGAAGCGATATCATCCAACGGCAATTTTCTATCTACGTTTTGAATGATATAAAGCTTAAGGGAAGAATTGGCACCCGTACTTTTTACGATCAGATCATCGGGTCGTAAAATGTTATTATCCTCCACATAGGCGGCAATCTGATCCACAAAGGGCTTGCCATATTTTTTGGCCTTTCCTTCCCCAACTCCATAGATATTCACCAATTCATCCAAAGAAATCGGATATTTGAGGGCCATATCCTCTAGGGAGGGGTCTTGAAAAACAACAAAAGGAGGAACCCCCAATTTATGGGCCTCTTTTTTTCTTAAATCTTTTAGAATCTTCAATAAATTATCATCGGCCACGCCTCCTGAAGATTTTGCGGCGCTTACTATGGCATCATCGGTCTCCTTATTGTAAACATGATCCATGGTCATCATAAATGATGTAGGATTTTTAACAAATTCCTTTCCAAGTGGGGTAACATGTAAAATGCCGTATTGCTCTATTTCCTTTCTAAGCAACCCTGCTACTAAAGTCTGCCGGATCAACGCCATCCAATAACCCTTATCCTTATCCCGTCCTATACCAAAAAATTCCTTTTCATCGGTCTTATGAGAGGATATCAGGGCATTTACCTTCCCGACCAAGGTCCTAACCACCTCCTTGGACTTAAATTTCTCACTGGTCCCCATTACTACATTTATCAGTTTAACCACATCGTCCTTGGCTTCCTGCTTGTCCTTGGGGTTTCGGGTATTGTCATCCATATCGGCTCCGTCCCCGTTTATTTCATCGAATTCCTCACCAAAATAATGAAGTATAAATTTTCTTCGGGACATTGAAGTTTCGGCATAACCCACAATTTCCTGTAAAAGGGCGTTTCCAATTTCCTGTTCAGCCACGGGCTTGCCCGACATGAATTTTTCCAATTTTTCCACATCCTTGTAAGAGTAGAAAGCAAGGCAATGTCCTTCTCCCCCATCCCTACCGGCCCTACCGGTCTCCTGATAATAGCTTTCTATACTCTTGGGAATATCGTGATGAATTACAAAACGCACGTCCGGTTTATCAATTCCCATCCCAAATGCAATGGTGGCAACTACAACATCTACATCCTCCATAAGGAACATATCCTGATGCTTGGACCTGGTTTTACCATCCAATCCGGCATGGTACGGTACCGCGCTAACTCCATTTACCTGCAATACCTGCGCCAGTTCCTCTACCCGTTTCCTGCTAAGACAATAAATAATTCCTGATTTGCCCAAATTTTGTTTTATAAAACGAATGATATCACCATCAACATTTTGGGTCTTAGGCCTTACTTCGTAATAAAGATTTGGTCTATTAAAACTTGCCTTGAATACCTTGGCATCGGTTATTCCCAAATTTTTAATAATATCTTCCTGTACCTTGGGCGTCGCGGTTGCAGTTAGGGCAATAATCGGTATGTTATCACCCAATCTACCTACGATAGATTTAAGATTGCGGTATTCCGGCCTAAAATCGTGCCCCCATTCCGAAATACAGTGGGCCTCATCCACCGCCACAAAGGAAATAGTTTCCCCTTGCAAAAAATCTACATATTCCTCCTTGGTCAAAGATTCGGGAGCAACATACAAAAGCTTGGTTATCCCACTACTTACATCACTTTTCACCTGTTTAATCTCTGTCTTCGTCAAAGAAGAGTTCAAAACATGGGCCACACCTATCTCGCTGGACACGTCCCTAATAGCATCTACTTGATTTTTCATAAGGGCGATCAATGGCGATACCACGATTGCCGTACCTTCCTGCATCAATGCAGGCAATTGATAACAAAGGGATTTTCCACCTCCAGTGGGCATTATTACAAAGGTATTTTTACCTTGTACTATATTCTTAACAACATTTTCCTGTAAACCTTTGAATTGGGAGAATCCAAAATATTTTTTTAGAGAGGCATGTAAATCAGTCTCATTTATACCCATACCGTACTTCACCATTATTTATATTATATATTGGCGCCAACGCCAAAAATGAAATTCCTTAAGTTAAGGAATTTTTGCCTTTTAAATAAGTATTTGCTTGAAATAAATTTGTTCAAATTTAAAATATTCTATAAACTTAAGTTTATGTAATTTTGTACAATAAAGATAAGACTTTCTTTTAGGAAAATCATCACATAATTTTAAATTACTTTGAGCGACACCAAAGCTATATTGGCCATAGCAAAGAAAACCATTGACAATGAGGCCGAGGCAATCTCCTATTTAGCGACTCTCTTAAACGAAGATTTTTCCAATGCTGTGGAATGCATCAGACAATCCAAAGGCAGGGTCATAATTTCAGGTATCGGAAAAAGTGCCCTTATCGCTTCCAAAATTGTTGCCACCTTAAATTCCACAGGTACCCCATCTATTTTTATGCATGCCGCCGACGCCATTCACGGTGATCTTGGAACCGTACAGAAAGACGATGTGGTTATCTGCATATCCAAAAGTGGAAATACCGCCGAAATTAAGATGCTGGTGCCCTTAATAAAACGGGGCAAGAACAAATTAATTGGAATGACCGGAAACCCAGATTCCTTTTTGGCGACGCAAGCCGACTTTATTTTAAATACCTATGTTGAAAAAGAGGCCTGCCCCAACAATCTTGCACCCACAACAAGTACAACGGCCCAATTGGTCATTGGGGACGCCTTGGCCATTTGCCTATTGGAACTCAAGGGATTTAGCAGTAAGGACTTTGCAAAATACCACCCAGGAGGTGCCCTAGGAAAGAAATTATATCTAAGGGTGGGCGATATTGCCACTAATAATCAGATTCCCCAGGTACGCACCAATAGCGACGTAAAATCTGTGATCATTGAGATCTCCGAAAAAATGTTGGGAGCTGCAGCAGTATTGGAAGATCAAAAAATTGTTGGGATAATAACGGATGGCGATATAAGGCGAATGCTCAACAAATATGACAATATTTATGGTTTAACCGCCAAAGATATCATGAGCGTTACCCCTAAGACAATAGCTTCGGATGTCCTTGCCGTAAAGGCATTGGAAATAATGCAGGCCAATAATATATCACAAATATTGGTTGTTGATGGAGAGAATTACAAAGGAATAGTACATTTACACAATTTAATTAAAGAAGGCATACTGTAATGGCAAAAACGATTAAAACCCCAAATGAAATGTCCTTCCTGGACCATTTGGAAGAACTAAGATGGCATTTAATACGATCAACCTTAGCCATAGTTATTATAGGAGGAGTAGCTTTTTTAATGAAGGGTTTTATTTTTGACACGGTCATTTTTGGGCCGATGATGCCAGATTTTCCAACCTATCACGTTTTTTGCGACTTCTCCAAGTTATTGGGTTTTAGTGAGGCATTTTGCAATACAGAACCGGAATTTACGGTACAGAGTAGGCAAATGTCCGAACAATTCTCTGCACACATCTGGACTTCCATTTGGGCAGGTTTTATAATCGGATTCCCCTATGTGCTTTATGAATTGTGGAAATTTATTGCTCCCGGACTATATGACAACGAGCGTCAGAACGCAAGGGGATTTATTTTTATAGCTTCCTCCCTTTTCTTTATGGGGGTATTGTTCGGATACTACGTTGTAGCCCCCCTGTCCATTAACTTTTTGGGAGGCTACTCCATAAGTGATTCTGTGGTAAGGGAAATAGATTTGGTTTCCTATATATCTACGGTAAGAGCAGCTGTTATTGCCTGTGGTTTAATATTTGAATTGCCCATTATCATTTATTTCTTGACCAAAATTGGTTTGGTTACTCCGGAAATACTCCGCAAATACAGAAAAATAGCACTAGTTGTGGTACTTCTTATATCTGCAGTAATTACCCCACCGGACGTAGCCAGTCAGATTATAGTAGCGGTACCCATTTTAATACTTTACCAAATAAGTATTTACATTTCCAAGGTGGTTCTAAAAAGAGAAGCCAAAAAACAGAAGAAAAATGTCAAATCAAGTTAAGGAATTTAACGACTATCGTTCCAAAATGAACGAAAAGCTCCTGGCAGACAACAACAAGATCATAAAAAGAATCTTCAACTTGGACACCAATGCCTACGCCGCCGGTGCGCTGGATGTAAAGACCAAAGAGCTATTGGGGTTGGTTGCTTCGGCTGTACTGCGTTGCGACGACTGTGTAAAATATCACTTGGAAAGCTCCTACAATGAGGGCGCCAGCAAGGAAGAAGTTATGGAAACTTTGGGCATAGCTACCCTTGTCGGCGGCACTATAGTAGTTCCCCACTTGAGAAGAGCCTACGAATATTGGGAGGAATTGGAAAAACAAGAAGGTTAAAAAATCTACAATATCTTTCCCCAAACTAATATAAGGCTTAGTTTTGGGGAATAGAAAGGTACTATGAAGCTAAGAGCAGATAACATTATGAAGTCCTACCGGGGGCGACAAGTAGTTAAGGGGATTTCGTTGGAGGTAAACCAAGGTGAGATCGTTGGTTTATTGGGTCCCAATGGTGCCGGAAAAACAACATCATTTTATATGATAGTTGGGCTGATAAAACCCAATGGAGGCAATATTTATCTGGACAAAATGGAAATTACGCGCTTCCCCATGTACAAAAGAGCACAAAATGGTATTGGATATTTGGCTCAGGAGGCCTCTGTATTTAGAAAATTGAGCATTGAAAAAAATATTCTGAGCGTTCTTCAATTGACCAAATTGAGCAAGAAGGAGCAGCTGATGAAAATGGAATCGCTCATAGAAGAATTTGGCCTGGGTCACATACGCAAAAACCGTGGCGATCTTTTATCGGGTGGCGAAAGAAGGAGGACCGAAATTGCAAGGGCCTTGGCGACCGATCCAAAATTCATCTTATTGGACGAACCCTTCGCCGGAGTAGACCCAGTGGCCGTTGAAGACATTCAGAGAATTGTGGCCCAACTTAAAAATAAGAATATCGGTATCTTAATTACAGACCACAACGTACAGGAAACTTTGGCAATTACAGAGCGTTCCTATCTAATGTTCGAAGGTGGCATCCTTAAATCGGGGATTCCCGAAGACTTGGCAGCCGATGAAATGGTCCGCAAAGTGTATTTAGGACAGAATTTTGAGCTTCGTAGGAAGAAATTGGATTTTTAATTATATCCACCCCACTCTTGCGGTAATTGTTCAAATCAATAAACCTTCCCAAAACATCACCTTTTTTAGTCCATGATTTATTGGGCCCTAACACTACAAGGTCCATTTTTTTCATAAAGAATCAATCTGTTTTTGAAACTTTTAGGTTATTTACCAAAGAACTGATAATATAAAAAGCTATTATACCAGGAATAGCCATAAATTTCATGGTGAGGATCATTACAAAACTTACAGTTATAAAAATATAGCGCAGGGCATTATCCCGAAAACTCCAATTTTTAAACTTCAGGGCAAATAAACCAATTCGGGCATTTAACAGATATGCGCTCAATAAGGTTGTCCCGATCAAGAACCATTTATTCAAGATAATGGTGTTTAAAAAATCATTGTTGTGATAAAGTAGTATTAAGGGAAAAGAAAGTATCAGCAAAGCATTGGCAGGCGTAGGTAGTCCCACAAAGGAGGAAACCTGATTTTCATCCAGATTAAATTTTGCCAAACGATATGCCGAGGCCAGGGTAATTAAAAATCCAAAAAAAGGAATCAATGGAATGTCGAATACAGCCCACTGCATGGTATCCGTTGTATTCGGCTGAAGACCAATGTTCCATCCCCCGCTGTAGGACATACTCAATAACTGGAACATTACTATACCTGGAACCAAACCACTTGTAATTACGTCGGCAAGGGAATCCAATTGCAGCCCTAGCTCACTTCTCACATTCAAGGCCCTAGCGGCCAATCCATCAAAAAAATCAAAAAAAATACCCAAAAAGACAAAAAAAGCGGCCACCTCCAACTTGTTCAAAACCGCAAACACGGTGGCTACACAACCACAAAAAACATTTAATAAGGTTATAACATTGGGAATATGGCGCTTCATAGGTCTTGTTTTACTTGGTTGGACATCCACATTTGCACATTGCATCTTAGGTGCCATGATGTAAAAATACCATTTATTAAAAAATGCTGTTAAAATATATCCTGTTTTTTATAATAGCTTGTACTATCCCACTTAAATCCTATAAATTATTCGATATTTGCGGTGGTAATTTCAAAAAATAGCGGCTCCCAATAGCATATGAGCAGAAGGATTCTTTTTATTGCATTTTTTTTGGGCCTGATGTTCCACGGCACCGCACAGGTAAGGGAAATATCTCCCGAATCACAAATAAGCGTTTTAACCTGTGGCTCGGGAAGCGATCTATACACTACATTTGGCCATAGCGCTTTTAGAATCCAGGATCCCGCCCAGGGAATAGACTGGGTTTATAATTATGGGACTTTTAATTTTGACCCGCCCATGTTCTATGTGGAGTTTGCCATGGGCAAATTATTCTATTCCTTGAGCAAGCAAAACATGCCCAATTTCCTGTATGCCTACGAAATGGAAAATAGATGGGTAAAAGAACAACTCTTACAGCTTAGCCCTGCAGAAAGGAATAAATTGTTCCAATTTTTGGAAAATAATTATCGCCCGGAAAATAGGGATTACAAATACGATTTCTTTTTCAACAATTGCGCTACCAAAATTGGGGATGTCCTACAAGAGGCCCTTGGTGAAAATCTGCATTTTAACGAAGGCCATTTGGAAAAAAATTACACCTTCAGGCAGCTTATACACCAAAATCTAATTACCAATTCGTGGTCCAGTTTCGGTATAGATTTGGCATTGGGGGCAATAATAGACAGAACAGCTACAGTTAAGGAACATATGTTCTTACCCATATATGTCATGGAACAATTGGGCAATACCACCCTATCCGAACACGATGTAGTAATAAGGGAAAGGTCCATTTTAACTTCCGTAAAAAAGGAGAACAAGGGATACTTTCTAGCCTCTCCCCTATTTTGGATATTGGCAATGTTATTGTTTGTTCTTACCATTACCTATATCGATTATAAAAATCATACCAGAAGCAGGATCTTGGATTCCGTACTATTTTTTGTTACGGGGCTTGCCGGGGTGCTACTTATTTTCCTTTGGTTTTTTACCGACCATACGGCTACTGCCAACAACTTTAATATCCTTTGGGTATTTCCATTGAATTTAATTATTGGCTTTATTATTTTAAGAAAGAAGAATACTCCTAGTTGGCTGCCCAAATACTTGTTAATTCTATTGGGATTATTGGGTGCAACCATTGTATTGGCTATATTTAGGGTACAGGTGTTCTCCCCCTTGGCCATACCCATCTGGATTATACTTGGCGCAAGATATCTTTTTTTATGGAAGTATTTCCAACAACACATCAGTTTAAAATAATACCTTAGATGAACCTACTTACTGTAGAAAACATATCCAAATCATTTGGCGAGTTATCACTTTTTTCAAACATTTCCTTTGGCATCAACAAGGACCAAAAGATTGCGCTAATTGCCAAAAACGGAAGTGGAAAAACTTCTATCTTAAACATACTATCCGGCAAGGATTCGTCAGACAGCGGCCAGATAAATAGTCGTAAGGGAATTCGAATTTCCTTTTTGGAACAAGAGCCGGAACTAGATCCCAAACTGACCGTGGAAGAAACCATCTTTGCTTCGGACAATGAAGTTTTAAAAGTTATCCAAAACTACGAACATGCCCTTTTGGATCCAGAAGATGCAGATGCATACCAAAAGGCTTTTGAGGCCATGGAGCGCTATGACGCATGGGATTTTGAAACCCAATACAAGCAGATCCTTTTCAAATTAAAACTGGAAGACCTAGATGTAAAGGTGGGGCTGCTATCGGGAGGACAGAAGAAACGATTGGCATTGGCCAATGCCTTGATCAATAGGCCGGACCTGCTTATTTTGGATGAACCTACCAACCATTTGGACCTGGAAATGATAGAGTGGCTGGAACAGTATTTCGCCAAGGAGAATATGACCCTCTTCATGGTTACCCACGATCGATATTTTCTGGAACGGGTCTGCAATGAAATCATAGAACTGGATAATGGACAGCTGTACTCCTATAAGGGCAACTATTCTTATTATTTGGAAAAGAAGGAGGCCCGAATAGAACAGGAAGCAGTGGAACAGCACAAATCCAAAATACTGTTCAAGAAAGAATTGGATTGGATGCGCAGGCAGCCCAAGGCGAGGACCACTAAGTCGAAATCCAGAATTGACGATTTTCATACCATTAAGGAAAAGGCAAGCCAACGTAGAAAGGAACACGAGGTGCAGCTGGAAATAAACATGGAACGTATGGGGAGCAAAATTGTGGAGCTTCACAAAATATCCAAATCCTTTCCCAACAAACCCATTCTGGACAAATTTGAATATAATTTCCTAAAAGGCGAGCGTATCGGTATCATAGGAAAAAATGGCACAGGAAAATCTACCTTTTTAAATATATTGAGTGGCACCGTTCAACCGGATAGTGGCAAGGTAATCATTGGTGAAACCATTAAGTTTGGTTATTACACCCAAAAGGGGATTACAATAAAGGAAGGTCAGAAAGTAATAGATGTAATTCGCGAATTCGGGGATTATATTCCGTTAATGAAGGGAAAACAAATTTCTGCCCAACAGCTATTGGAACGTTTTCTGTTCGACCGTAAAAAACAGTATGATTTTGTAGAAAAATTAAGTGGAGGGGAACGCAAACGCCTTTACCTGTGCACCGTCCTAATACAAAATCCGAACTTTCTGATCCTGGATGAACCTACCAATGATCTGGACATTGTAACCCTGAACGTATTGGAAAGTTTTCTGCTGGATTTCCCAGGCTGTCTTTTGGTAGTTTCCCACGACCGTTATTTCATGGACAAAATAGTGGACCACCTCTTTGTTTTTAGGGGAAATGCAGAAATTGAGGACTTTCCGGGCAACTATTCCGATTTCAGAACCTACGAGGACAGTAACATACAGGAAATCAAGGCATCCAAGGAAAAAGCCAACGAAGTTAAAAACACCAAGAACAGTTGGAAAGAGGAAGAAACGGGAAAAAAACTTTCGTTTTTGGAACAAAAGGAGTACAAACAATTGGAAAAGGAAATCAAAAAACTGGAATCCCAAAAGGTGGAAATCCAGAATAAATTTACGGACAGCACACTGTCTGGTGATGAAATTTCCAAATTATCCATCCAACTCAAGGAGATTACGGATGCTATAGAAGAAAAAACGGAACGCTGGTTCGAACTTTCCATGTCCATGGACGAATAATAAATCCTGCACAATAAAACATTAGATGATATATAGGTTGTTTGCATTGATAAAGTTCTGGCTTTCATCCAGCAACCAACATGGTGTACACTCCCCCTTTGTTTACAGGTTTATAACCAAATGTCTATACTCTGCCCCTCATTATAAAACATCAAAGTCCCATAATATCCTATTAAAAACAATAGCCTATTTTGAAATAGGCCAAGTGCAATTGGTCCCTACCAATATTGCTGTGGAAAAAGAAATAACAAAACACTTAAATGAGGTATCCTTCACCAAAAGCTCCCGCGAATTAATTTTTATTGATGGGTTGGATAAGGAAACCATTGATGAATATATTGTTAATAATATCGGCATTGCCAATGATACCGTTATTTTCGTAAATGGTTTATACCAAACAAAGGACACTTTCAAATTATGGGAAAGTATAAAAGAATTGAAACAGGTAAAGGTAACCATGGACCTATTTTACTGTGGACTCGTATTTTTCAGAAGGGAACAAGTTGAACAGCATTTTAAAATTCGGATATAAACCCGTATTTTTAAAGGAGATAAGGAAATTAAAAAAATAAGACCGATGGACTATATCATTTACATAGTGCTTGCCGTTCTAGGAGTTATTTTCTTTGTTGCCCAAGGGTTTACCAAAAGAAGATCCAGAGACAGAAAATCGAGGAAATTCATGGAAGATTATAAGCGGGAGGATAGAAATAAATCCAAAGACCAAACATAAGGCAATAAAAGACTTGCTTCTAAACAACCCTGTTCTTAAAAAGTCATGACCTTGACTATTATCGACAAAACCATTATTCCTTAAAACATACAAATATTGACCGGCATGAAAATATATACCAAGACAGGCGATGATGGCACAACAGGCCTGTTTGGCGGCACGCGGGTACCCAAGCATCACATCCGAATTGAAAGTTACGGCACCTTGGACGAACTCAATTCCTGGATTGGATTGATAAGGGACCAGCAAATAGACAATTCCTATAAGCAGGTGTTGATAAAAATTCAGGAGAAACTATTTACCGTAGGAGCGTTATTGGCCGTAGACCCCGAGAAAGAGAAACTAAAAAGTGGAAAAGACCGATTAAATATTCCTAAGATTGTTACTGGGGACCTAAGCTTTTTGGAGAAAGAAATAGACCTAATGGAGCAGCAGCTGCCTCCTATGACCCATTTTATATTGCCGGGCGGACATACAACGGTGTCATATTGTCATATAACAAGGACTATTTGCCGTAGGGCGGAGCGTCTGGTCTCCCAATTGAACGAATTTGAGCCTGTAGATTCCATTTTATTATCCTTTATAAACAGACTTTCCGATTTCCTCTTTGTATTGGCACGAAAATTGTCCTATGATATACAAGCTGAGGAAATAAGGTGGATTCCGGAGAAGAAGGACTAATAAATTCGTTAATTCTTCGTTATCAAATTATTAAAGCGATAAAATTAGAATAGAATTGGATGAATTTTACGCAAAAAAACTTGGCAGTTTCAGTTTAAAAATTACTTTTGCAAAATATTAAAAAATAAATAATTACGATGTATTGGACATTAGAATTAGCATCCTACCTAAGTGATGCGCCCTGGCCCGCAACAAAAGACGAATTGATAGATTACTCAATTAGAACCGGTGCACCTTTGGAGGTTGTAGAAAACCTACAGTCCATGGAGGAAGAAGGAGGGGAGATTTATGAATCGATCGAAGAGATTTGGCCAGACTATCCTACCGAAGAAGACTATCTTTGGAACGAGGACGAGTATTAAAATATTAACGGAATTTCAACAAAAAAGTCTCATATGAGGCTTTTTTTTTACGTAATTTTGATGTTGGAAATCTTTAATCCAAAAGATGGCATTTCACGTGCCAACTTTTGTGCACATACATTGTAAAAGGCTTTTACCAAGTCTTTCATTAATAACAGAAATCATTATGAGTTTTTTAAATTCAGTATTAAAGGTATTTGTAGGGGATAAATCAAAGAAAGATGTCAAGGACCTACAACCTTTGGTAAATCAAATAAAATCGTTCGAAGCGGCCTTGGAAAAATTAAGCCACGATGAACTTCGGGAAAAGACTGCCTTTTTTAAAAATAAAATAAAAGAAGACTGTAAGGAGATCAATGAACAAATAGGCAAATTGCTGAAAGAGGTTAAGGAGTCTGCTGACATAGACAAGAACGAAGATATTTATGCGGATATAGACAAGCTGAAGGAGGAGATATATACCATTTCCGAAAAAGCCCTGACAGATATGCTACCTGAAGCCTTTGCAGTTGTTAAAGAAACGGCAAAGCGCTTTGCCAATAATGAAACCATTACCGTTAAAGCTTCGGAATTCGACAGACTGCTTTCCGGTTCAAAAGATTACGTTACCTTAAATGGTGACAGTGCCATCTGGCAAAATTCCTGGGATGCCGCCGGCAAGCAAGTTACTTGGGACATGGTACATTATGATGTACAGTTAATCGGTGGGATTGCCCTTCATCAGGGAAAGATTGCCGAAATGCAAACAGGGGAAGGTAAGACCTTGGTGGCTACCCTACCCCTCTATTTAAATGCCCTGACTGGAAATGGAGCCCATTTGGTTACCGTAAACGATTATCTAGCCAAAAGGGATAGTGCCTGGATGGCGCCTATATTCGAGTTCCACGGACTTTCAGTGGATTGTATAGACAAACACCAACCCAATTCCGACGGTCGTAGGGCCGCCTATAACGCGGATATTACCTATGGCACCAACAATGAGTTCGGCTTTGATTATCTAAGGGATAATATGGCGCATACTCCTAGTGACCTGGTTCAAAGACCACATAATTATGCCATTGTGGATGAGGTGGATTCTGTT
Organism: Arenibacter algicola; assembly: GCF_000733925.1. Classification (NCBI taxonomy): domain Bacteria; kingdom Pseudomonadati; phylum Bacteroidota; class Flavobacteriia; order Flavobacteriales; family Flavobacteriaceae; genus Arenibacter; species Arenibacter algicola. Next base: position 1,278,935 of record NZ_JPOO01000001.1, on the reverse strand, counting down.
CTTGTAGATGATGCACGTACCCCCTTGATCATTTCAGGTCCGGTGCCGGAGGGCGATAGACATGAATTTAATGAACTGAAGCCCAAAGTAGGTGACATTGTCAACAAACAGCGCGCCTATTTAACCGGAGTTCTGGCCGAGGCCAAAAAATTGATTACCGAAGGAGATACCAAAGAAGGAGGTTTCCTATTGTTACGTGTACACCGAGGTCTTCCGAAGAACAAGGCCTTGATAAAGTTTTTGAGTGAAGAAGGAGTAAAACAGTTACTTCAAAAGACCGAGAACTTTTATATGCAGGATAACAACCGCGAAATGCCGAAGGTAGATGAAGAACTTTGGTTTGTTATCGATGAAAAAAACAATCAGATAGAGCTCACCGAAAAGGGTGTTGAATATCTATCCGGTGATGGCGACAAGGACTTTTTTGTAATGCCGGATATTGGCCACGAAATAGCAAAAATTGAGAATCAGGATCTTGAAATCAACAAGGAAGCCGAATTAAAGGAGGAATTGTTCAAGGATTTTGCCATAAAAAGTGAGCGTATCCATACCATGAACCAGCTTTTAAAGGCATACACACTTTTTGAAAAGGATGTAGAGTATGTGGTAATGGAGAACAAGGTTATGATCGTGGACGAGCAAACAGGCCGTATCATGGATGGTCGCCGTTATTCCGATGGATTACACCAAGCCATTGAAGCCAAGGAAAATGTAAAAATCGAGGCAATGACCCAGACCTTTGCTACCGTAACCCTACAGAACTACTTTAGGATGTACAGCAAACTGGCAGGGATGACCGGTACAGCTGTTACCGAAGCTGGGGAATTTTGGGAAATTTACAAGTTGGATGTGATGGAAATCCCAACCAACAGACCTATTGCACGAGACGACAGACAAGATTTGATCTACAAGACCAAACGCGAAAAGTACAATGCCATAATAGAAGAGGTTACCAAAATATCACAATCGGGAAGACCCGTACTTATTGGTACTACCTCGGTAGAGATTTCTGAACTACTTTCCCGTATGTTAACGATCAGGAAAGTACCGCACAATGTGCTTAACGCCAAATTGCACAAAAAGGAAGCAGATATTGTAGCCGAGGCCGGAAATGCCGGTGTGGTAACCATAGCTACCAACATGGCAGGTCGTGGTACCGATATTAAATTAAGTACAGAAGTAAAAAAAGCCGGAGGTTTGGCGATCGTAGGAACTGAACGCCATGATTCAAGAAGGGTAGACAGACAGCTTAGAGGTCGTTCCGGCAGACAGGGAGATCCAGGAAGCTCTCAATTCTATGTTTCCTTGGAAGACAACCTTATGCGATTGTTCGGCTCGGACAGGGTGGCTAAAATGATGGATAAAATGGGCTTGGAAGAAGGGGAAGTGATACAGCATTCCATGATGACCAAATCCATTGAGCGTGCCCAGAAAAAAGTAGAGGAAAACAATTTTGGTGTCCGTAAGCGATTATTGGAATATGATGATGTTATGAACGCCCAAAGGGAAGTAGTCTACAAAAGAAGACGGCACGCCCTACAGGGTGAGCGACTTAAGGTAGATATCGCCAATATGATCTACGATACCTGTGAGGTAATTGTAGACACCAATAAAGCCGCCAACGACTATAAGAACTTTGAATTTGAACTTATAAAATATTTCTCCATTACCTCTCCCATAAGCGAAAACGACTTTGCCAAAATGGGCGTACAGGAAATGGCAAATGTTATTTACAAAACGGCATATACCCATTACAAGGACAAAATGGAGCGCAATGCTGCCACTGCCTTCCCAGTAATAAAAAAGGTCTATGAAGACAACGCCAATAAGTTTGAAAGAATAGTGGTACCTTTTACGGATGGAATAAAATCCTTGAATGTGGTAACCAATCTTCAAGAGGCCTACGAAAGTAATGGCAACCAATTGGTAACAGATTTCGAAAAGAACATTTCACTCGCTATTATTGATGATTCCTGGAAAACACATCTGCGCAAAATGGACGAGTTGAAACAATCCGTTCAATTGGCCGTACATGAGCAAAAGGACCCCTTGTTGATCTACAAATTTGAGGCCTTTGAACTTTTCAAGGGAATGATAGAAAAGGTGAATAAAGAAATTGTCTCATTCCTGTTCAAAGGAGAACTTCCAACACAGAGTCCGGAAATCCAGGAGGCGAGAAATATTCGCAGGCCAAAGGAAAACTTAAAGACCTCCAAGGAAGAAATTCCCAACAGTGATGAAATGTCTGCCCAAAGCAGGGCTGTAGGTCAAAATCAAGGTGGCCGGCCACAGGTAACCGAAACCATTGTTCGGGAAAAGGCCAAAATAGGAAGAAACGAAAGAGTTACTATTAAGAATGTAATGTCTGGCGAAAGCAAGACGTTAAAATACAAACAAGCTGAACCGCTTTTGGACAAAGGCGAATGGGTAATTATAGAAGATTAGTAAAAACACACTAACAGCTTCATAATTAAAGTAGTACACTCAAAAAAGCGATGCCCCCTCAAAGGCGTCGCTTTTTTATTGTCCAAATTTTAATATATTTATATTAAGTCTAAGGTTTTTCTGACGGAAAAGTAGAATAAAATTGAATAATAATGATGAAAAATTGGGGCCAAAAATCAATAGACCCAAAATCCAACCTACTAGGTATAGGGGATTTCTATAAAACTATTGTTTTACCTTTAAAATTCATCGCGCTTTAATTCAAACGATTATCTTTACCCTCAGAATACAACCATTAACCATTTTTTAATGCAAATACCCACTCTGGATCAGTACCGCCTAAAGGACAAAGTCCGTTTAACGTTAAGGGTTAACTATATTTCCTCTGTCCTGTCCATTATATTTGGTATTGTATGTACTTATTTCCTTAATATCACTCAAATAATCCCTAGTGTCTTTATTGTTTTCGGCGTACTTAATTTGACCAACACCATTGCATTTCACAAACACAAATTACTTGGATTAACCTACAACATTACTTCAATAATGGCCTTGGCATGTTCTGTAATTATTACCATTTACAGTGGTGGCATAAACAGTCCATTTATTTTTGTGCTAGCTCTGGTGGTTTTTGCAGGATACATCAGTACCAAGGAATACGGGCGTATTTACTTGAACCTCAACCTACTAATTATCATTCTGATCTACTCCCAGAGTATTGCTGAATTTAAATTTACAGAAAATGTGGTCCCTGTTGAAAGTAAAAATATTTTTGCCCTTTTTAGTATTCTTTTCTCGGTATACCTCTTGGGGGGTGTAATTGGCAAAAACCTTCTAAAGGCACACAACGAATTACATAAGATCAGAAACGAAAACGAGGCCCGTATTAGGGAAAAAGATACGCTCCTAAAAGAAATTCACCACAGGGTAAAGAATAATCTTCAAACCGTTTCCAGCTTACTTAGCCTCCAATCCAGAAGCATTGAAGAGCCTCGAATAAAAACTTTGATAAAGAGCAGTCAAAATCGGGTAATTTCAATGGCCATGGTACATGAGATGTTATATATGCGCCACGATTTATCGAAAATTGAATACAAGTCCTATGTGGAGGAATTAAGTGACTATCTAATACGATCCTTTAAGGGTACAGAAAACAATATTACGCTGAACATCATAATCCCGGATATTAAACTCGGGATAGACACGGCCATCCCACTGGGACTATTGATCAACGAAGTAATTACCAATGCCCTTAAATATGGTATTAAGGATGATGATCAGGGGGAGATACATATAGAACTTGTAAAATCTAATGGCAAGGATTATATACTTTATATTGGTGATGACGGCGAAGGCTTTCCCGAGGGCATCAGCCATAAGAACACAAAGTCTCTAGGACTAAAACTTATTCATAATCTGTCACGTCAATTAAAGGGATCCATAAACAGGGATTCCTCTAAAAAAGGCACCAACTACATTGTTAAATTTTCCGATATACAACATCCATTTAAGACTTAGACACAAAAGTAGGATCCCCACATCCGTAGATTCCCCCTTGTTATCAATGAAAATAAGCTAAGGATTTAGCTTATATGGCCATAAAAGGTATTAAACCTCAGGGCAAGCCTGTCTGGCCGACAAAGGCAGGCCCTGAACCCAATAATAGAAATCGACCCTAGGGTCGAGGTATTGAACCTAGATCCCGCCGAAAAAGGCGGGATTAGTTCAACTTGCAATTTTAAGTGCGTCTTACTGACTTCTCCAAATTGAGTTTCACTAATAAAAATGGGATTGCGAAAAAATAGCTTATTCCTTTTCCTGTTTCACCGACACTTTCAAAGGTCTAAGAATGCCTTTGGTTTTGGGAAAAATAACAATATGACTAAGGCCAAGAAATATGAGGACTAAAAGCGCAAATAATATCATAATGGTCTATTTTATGACTGTCCGTTTAAAGGGCAGCAGGTTAGTGTATCGTATTAGGCCAATTTGGCTTTGTTTAATTTAGTTGAAAAAGACAATGCTTTTGTAATCTTGGAATTTTTGAACATATACAAACGTGCAACAGAGTTTTGATTTTTTACAGCAACCTCTTGTTTTGCTGTAGCAGCAACAACACTCATGGTAACAGTTTCAACTTTAACTTCAGCAGCACCGTTTTGAGCTTGTGCAGCTACTCCGATAAAAAGAACAAAGATTAAAGTTAAAATGGTTTTCATGACTTGCGTTTTGTTATATATATAACTCGGGCAAGTGTACTTATCTAGGTTCCGATTCGCTGAAAAGCACTGTTACTCGTTCAGTGGAAAAATGTCTGTTAACGTGCACAATATTATCGATAAACGTCAGAAGATCTAAATTCACTTAAGCGATAAAAGCAGTATTTAACCGATGTTTCATAGCCTCGATTAGGGCATAAATCATTTCAAGACCTAACACCAGCGTATAAAGCACCACTATGAATGACACATAAACAGTCCTGTCATCGATATTGAATACTAGCTATCATACAAACATTTCTTATCTATTATTTGCGACTTCCCTCCCAATAACCAATGGATACCATAATGGGGCTCATGTAAAAGTGATTACAGCCATACATTGGGCAAGCGAAAACTTACTGTAAGCGGAACAGCTATATCCATTGAAAAAATCAAATAAAATGTTAAATGTTTTTTTATATCAAAGCAACTGCTTAGTTTTGTCCGGTATTTACAAAATGGCACGAAGCAAACAATATAAGGAAGAGGAAGTAATAGAAAAAGCCATGGGCTTGTTCTGGCGCAATGGGTATGAGAATACCTCGGTTCGTATGTTGGAAAAAGAAATGGGAATAAACCAATTCTCTATTTATTCAAGTTTCGGAAGTAAGAACGGGGTTTTTTTGGAATGCATTAAATCCTATAAAAAAAAGATACGCCGTATAACGGAAATTCTAGAAAAATCGAACAACGGGGTAGCTGGTATTAAACAATACTTTTACGATTTCTTAGAATTCTCCAAGGATGATAAAGTTAAAAAGGGATGTTTGGTCACCAATACCATAAATGAATTGGGAGAGCACGGGGATCCAATTATCATGACGGAATTAAAGTGCTTTTTTAACGAGATTAAAACCCTGTTTGCAAATAATTTAAAACAAGACAAAAGTAAGGACCTAGCGACCATTGATAAACAAGCAAATTATTTGGGAACCTCCATGTTGGGACTTTCCTTGGCCTCTAAAATTTTAAGCAAAACACAATTGGAAGATTTTATAGAAACAGCATTTACCAACCTTTGACATTTTTTTTACTCAATTTCTAAGCGAATGCTTAGAAATAAATAGAAATAGAATCAGCAATAAATTAAAAATTGAATTATGACTACATTAAAAGTACACGACATTGAATCCGCACCTGAAGAAAGTAAACCCTTTTTGCAAAAATCGGTCAAGGCCTTTGGAATGATACCTGGTTTACATGGGGTATTGGCCAGTTCCCCGGGCATCTTAGAGGCATATCAGACCTTGCACCAATTATTTGTAGACTCTTCCTTTAACAACGAAGAATTGACCGTAGTGTGGCAAACTATAAATGTGGAGCACGAATGTCACTATTGTATTCCGGCACATACCGGTATAGCCCATATGATGAAGGTAGATCCGGAATTAAGTGAAGCCTTGAGAAATAGGGCAGCAATGCCCACAGAAAAGTTACAGGTGCTGCATGAAACCACCTTATCCATTGTTAGGAACCGCGGAAATATTTCGGAAGAAGAATTGAACAGATTTTATGCCGTTGGATACGGGGAAAGACAAGTTTTGGAAATCATCCTTGGTCTATCACAAAAAGTAATAAGCAACTATTCCAACCATATTGCCAACACTCCCGTTGATGCGGCATTTCAAAAATTTGCTTGGAAAACCGAAAATATATCAAATTAAATAAGCGAAAGTGCCAAGATTGGAATCGGGAAGTAATGAAGTATATACCCCACAAATCCTCCCGATTCCCATTGCTGCCAACATAGGACAGGAACTATACAACCAGCACTTTATTCATTAACTTTGCACTTTTAAATTCCTGTAACCAATTGAACAATCCTTTAGGGCAAATGAAGCAAAGATTTTGGCAGATCTTCCTAATTTTACCAACGTACGGAACCAAGTCTAAATTAGCTGGCAATGCAATTCCAAAACCTTATTAAACAAATAGGAAACATATTAATTAAGTTTCCAGTGAATTATTGAACATTAACAATTATGGCAGATAAAATTAAATTGGATATTATTTCAGATGTGGTTTGCCCATGGTGCGCCATAGGTTACAAACGCTTGGAACAAGCCATTTCCGAATTGGGCATTGAGGACAAGGTAGATATTGAATGGCAACCCTTTCAACTAAATCCGCACATGCCCAAGGAAGGTCAAAATGTACAGGAACATATTACAGAAAAGTATGGTTCCAGCTTGGAACAGCAAAAACTTTCCCAGGAACGCATGACCGATTTTGGAGGAGAACTCGGATTTAAATTTGACTATTTTGACGGGATGAAGATGGTCAATACCAAGGATGCACATATTTTATTGGACTATGCCAAAGAATACGGAAAACAGACAGATTTGAATATGAGATTGATGAACGCGTTTTTTGGCGAAAGAAAAGATGTTTCGGACAGAACTATTTTAATTGAAGAACTAAAAGCTGTTGGCTTAAACGCAGATGAGGCCATGGCTAGACTGGATAGTGATGATGTGCGATACCAAGTTCAAGCCAAGGAGAAATATTGGCAAAGTCTTGGTGTTTCCTCGGTACCCACAATGGTATTCAATAACAAAAGTGCATTGACCGGGGCCCAGCCCGTGGAAGTTTTTAAAGAAGTATTAACGAAGCTACTCGAAAAATAGGAATTGAAAATTCCGTTTTTAGGGCAAAGTACTACAAATAAAAATATGAAAAGAATCGTCATAACAGGCTTAGGAGCCTTGACCCCCATTGGAAATTCGGTAAACGAATTTTGGGAAAGTGCCATAAAAGGCAAAACAGGGGCATCAAAAATCACAAAATTCGACCCTTCCCTTTTCAAAACCACCTTCGCCAGTGAAATAAAAAATTTCACTCCCGAAAATTACCTTGATCGCAATGAAATAAAAAGAAGCGATCCCTTTACACAATATGCACTTTGTTCGGTTACAGAAGCCTTTACCGATAGTGGAATAGATATAGAGTCCATATCCCCTTTTGATATAGGCGTAATTTGGGGATCCGGTCAGGGAGGTATGCAAACCTTCGAGGAGGAGGTGAAAAATTTTACCAAAGGGGGAATGAATCCGCGGTTCAACCCATTTTTTATTCCCAAGATGTTGGTGAATATGGCTTCGGGAATGATTGCCATGAAGTTTGGATTAATGGGCATAAATTACACGGCAGTGTCCGCATGCGCCTCATCCAACTCCGCTATCATGGATGCTTTTAATTACATACGCTTGAACAAGGCCAAAGTTATGGTCACCGGAGGGTCTGAAGCTCCCATTACAGAAGCCTCCATTGGCGGATTTGGCTCCATGAAAGCATTATCTACCCGCAATGATGTTCCACAACAAGCATCCAGGCCATTCGATGTTGACAGGGACGGGTTCGTTATGGGAGAAGGCGCCGGGGCCCTGATCCTAGAAGAATATGAACACGCCAAGAAGCGAGGCGCAAAGATCTATGCCGAAATAGTGGGCGCAGCCATGACGGATGATGCCTACCACATTTCCGCCACCCATCCTGATGGCATTGGTGCCATTAAAGCGATGCAGTTGGCCATGGAAGAAGCCCATCTAAATCCAGAGCAGATCAACTATTTAAATGCCCATGCAACTTCTACTCCAGTTGGTGATATCAGCGAGATGAAAGCCGTGGTTAAAACCTTCAACAACGATTTTAAAAACCTCAAAATAAGTGCCACCAAATCTATGACCGGACATCTTATGGGAGCTGCTGGGGCAGTTGAAGCTATTTTGGCGATAAAAGCCATTCAGAACAACATTATTCCCCCGACCATCAACACTGTCAATATTGATCCCGAGATTCCCAAATCACTTCCCATTGTACTAGGCGATGCAATGGATAGTAAAATTAATGTCGCTATGAGCAACACCTTTGGTTTTGGTGGACATAACGGAACGGTAATTTTTAAAAAGATCCAATAACATGAAAATCTAGGCGGCATTTACCAGTGAAAATCAGGGTCTTTATGTTATCTTGTAACCTCAGCCTTAAATATTTGCGAATAACATAGGTTTTCCAAGACAATTCCCGAGTCTACGGCAAAAAAGGTAAACCATAAACTAACAGCTAATATATTCCGATATGAAAACAATGACATGCAAGCAATTGGGAGGAGCCTGTGACATGGAATTTCAGGCAGAAACCTTCGAGGATATGGCAGAACAAAGCAAAAAGCATGGTATGGCAATGTACCAGGCGGGTGACGTGGAACATCTAGAGGCCATGAACAAAATGCAGGAGCTTATGAAATCTCCGGGCGCAATGGCCAAATGGTTTGAAAATAAAAGAAAGGAATTTGAAACCCTGCCAGATAGTAACTAGATAGGCTAAAGAACAAATAGAAGTAACTTAAGCTCTTTTCCCGGACTATTTATCCAGTTCCACCTTACTCCCTAAAGGTTTTATCTCCTCTTCCGTTTTTGGAAAAACAACCAAATAATTGAGGCAGATACAGAAAAAGGATAGAAGGGCAATTATTATCATGATTTATTTTTTCTTAAATGTAGATTGGCGACCTTATTAATTTTATCCGAATATTAAGCCAGTTTCGCCTTGTTCAACTTGGTAGTGAAAGACAATTCTTTGATTACCTTATAATTTTTGTTCATGTACAAACGTGCAACTGAGTTTTCGCTTTTCACGGCAACTTCCTGTTTTGTTGCAGTCGTTGCAATGCTCATGGTAACAGTTTCAACCTTAACTTCCGCAGCACCGTTTTGAGCTTGAGCAGCTACTCCGATAAAAAGAACAAAGATTAAAGTTAAAATGGTTTTCATGACTTGCGTTTTGTTATATATATAACTCAGGCAAGTGTACTTATCCAGGTTCCGATTCGCTGAAAAGCACTGTTTTTCGTTGAGCCGAAAAATCACGGATAAAGTGCAAAAAAATGTCGATAAACGTAACTGTCTCCAAAATCACTTCAACGATTGAAATTTGTATTTCATCGATTGATGTAAGTAATTATGGACATTTATAACCTCTATGAATTTTTAATATTTCATTCTAAAATTAAAAGAATAACAATATATTTAAGTTCCAGTTTATGGATTATACCGAACTTTATCCCTGATATCCAATTACTTTATAATAAAAAAAACTTTTGGACCGCTATAAAGAAACATTCGAAACATGGAACAAAATGGCTTCCCTATATCAAGTCAAGTTTATGGATCTGGACTTGTATAATGATAGCTATGACATAATTTGTAAATCGATAACAAAAAAAGGTGCTTCTATATTAGAAATTGGCTGTGGCCCGGGAAACATTACGCGATATCTTTTATCCCAAAGACCCGACTACAACATTTTAGGGATCGACATAGCGCCCAACATGATAGCACTGGCCCAAAAGAACAATCCAACTGCTAAGTTCAAGGTAATGGATTGTAGGCGGATCGGTGAACTAGACACCTTATTCGATGGAATAGTTGGTGGTTTTTATTTGCCCTACCTCTCCTTTCCCAATTGTGTACAATTAGTTGCCGAATCGCACAAGTTACTTTCCAGCAATGGATTACTCTATTTAAGTTTTGTGGAAGGAGACCCCGACAAATCCGGCTTCAAAGCAGGCCCCAATGGAGACAGGGTATATTTCCATTACCACAATTTGGACTCCATAAAAGAAATTCTGACGATTCATAAATTTACAGACCTAGAGGTGCACCACTTAAATTACCCAAAAATCGGGTCTCAAACAGAAAAGCACACCATCCTAATTTGCAGAAAAGAAGAATAAGATAGAAAAATTATAAAAATGTTTGTCGAATCAAATATTCATCGTAATATTGCGATATATAAATGAAACAAAAATGGGTTTAGCCAAAACAGAAATATTTTCGGACCAACAAAATGAAATTGCCAGTTTTGCAAAGGTCTTTGGACATCCGGCCAGAGTAGCCATTCTACAATATCTTTTTAAACTGAACACCTGTGTATGCGGGGATCTGGTAAGCGAAATTGGATTGGCACAGCCTACCATATCCCAACACCTAAAAGAATTAAAACTCTTGGGGCTCATTAAAGGAAATGTTGAAGGTACCAGCGTCTGCTACTGTATAAATACAGAAAAATGGATAGAAATGAAGGAGATTATTAATCAATTTCTAAATCAGGACATTGCTAAACAAGGGGATTGCTGCTAAAAAATTTAAATTCATTAATCGCATCATCGCAATAAACAAATAATAAAATGAAACTATCAGAAATCAAATCAATTTTAGGAAATTTGAATACGATTGCATTCCAATTACCAAATGGTAAACTAGTACCCAGTCATTTTCACGTTACCGAAGTAGGTAAAATCACCAAGAACTTCATAGACTGTGGCGGAACGGTTCGCAAAGAGGAAGTTGTAAATTTTCAGCTCTGGGATTCCAGCGACTATGACCACCGCCTGCATCCAGAAAAATTGGTTCATATTATTGAACTATCGGAAAAGGTGTTGGAAATTGGGGATTTGGAAATTGAAGTGGAATACCAAGGAGATACCATACAAAAATTTGGACTGGACTTTGACGGTACCAACTTTCTTTTGGCCACCAAACATACAGATTGTTTGGCTAAGGACAACTGTGGGATTCCTGCAGAAAAACCGAGAGTAAAACTTTCCCAATTACAAGAGACCTCAGCAAATTGTTGTACTCCCAACTCCGGATGCTGTTAAATTTTTTGACCACACTATAAATTATATTCAATGACCACAGTAAAAACGAAGTTATTTGACCAAATACAGCAGGCTATCTCCAAACTAAACACTGACAAAATAAGTGAGGAGCGTAAAGAAATTTTAAAGCCACTTGCCGATTTTATTCAGTCCAAAACCGATACCCTAGAACCCATAAGAATTAATTTTATTTGTACCCATAACTCCAGGAGGAGTCACTTATCACAAGTCTGGGCGCAAACACTGGCCTTCTATTTTAACGTAAAGAATGTACAGTGCTATTCGGGCGGAACAGAATCCACGGCCTTATTTCCCATGGTGGCACAAACGCTAAAGAATACAGGATTTCAAATAGAAACCATATCGGAAGGGAAAAATCCTATTTACAGCATAAAATATGCCGATAACGAACCTGCAGTAATAGGTTTTTCAAAGAAATTGGATGATGACTTTAATCCCAAATCGGAATTCGCCGCAGTCATGACCTGTTCACAGGCCGATGGGGGCTGTCCGTTTATAGCTGGTGCCGAAAAGCGTATCCCTATAACCTTTGAGGATCCAAAGGCATTTGACAATACTTCGCAACAGGCAGAAAAGTATCAGGAAAGAAGCCTTCAAATTGCAACCGAATTAATGTACGTATTTGCCCAAATAAAATCATAATTAATGGCCTCGAACAAAAAATTAAGTTTTCTGGATAGCTATCTTACCTTATGGATTTTTTTGGCAATGGCTTTGGGAGTGGGCATAGGCTATTTTGCACCTGGCTTTCCTAAAATAATCAATAGCTTTAGCAGTGGAGCTACCAATATCCCAATTGCCATAGGACTTATCCTAATGATGTATCCACCCTTGGCCAAGGTAGACTATTCCCTTTTGCCCAAGGTTTTTAAAAACACTAGGATTTTATCCATTTCCCTAGTCCTCAATTGGATTGTTGGACCAATACTAATGTTTGCACTAGCCATTACTTTTTTAAGAGGTTATCCCGAGTATATGGTTGGACTCATACTTATTGGTTTGGCGCGTTGCATTGCCATGGTACTTGTTTGGAACGATCTGGCAGAAGGCAGTAGCGAATACGGAGCAGGACTAGTAGCCCTTAATAGTATATTTCAAGTATTTGCCTACAGTTTTTATGCCTGGATCTTTATTACCGTGCTTCCGCCCTATTTTGGATTTGAAGGGGCAATAGTAGATATTTCTATTGCAACTATAGCCGAAAGCGTAGCTATTTACTTAGGAATTCCGTTTGCCCTTGGTTTTTTAAGTAGATTGATCCTGGTTAAACAGAAAGGTGAAGAATGGTACTCCAATACATTTATCCCTACCATATCCCCAATGACCCTGATTGCCCTATTGTTTACCATAGTGGTCATGTTTTCCTTAAAAGGTGAAATGATTGTAGAGATACCCATGGATGTACTTATCATAGCTGTTCCTTTACTCATCTATTTTACGCTGATGTTTATTATTGGCTTTTTCTTCACCAAAGCCATGGGTGCAGATTATGATAAAACGGCCTCGGTGGCCTTCACAGCGGCCGGGAACAATTTTGAATTGGCCATAGCCGTAGCCATAGCCGTATTTGGATTAAATTCGGGACAGGCATTCGCAGGAGTCATTGGTCCTTTGGTGGAAGTTCCCGCATTAATTTTATTGGTCCGTGTGGCTTTTGGGTTGCGAAAAAGGTATTATCCCAAAGTCACAACATAAAACATAGAAAATTTAGGGCCATAAAGAATTTCGTAGGCCGTAAAATAAAAGGGATAAAACCTCAGGGCAAGCCTGTCTGACAAAGGCAGGCCCTGAACCCAATAATAGGAATCGACCCAAGGGTCGAGGTATCGAACCTAGATCCCGCCAAAAAAGGCGGGATTAGTTCAACTTGCAATTTTCAGTGCGTCTTACTGACTTCTCAAAATTGAGTTTCACTAATAAAACAGGTCTTAAGCCAATTTAGCTTTGTTCAATTTAGTAGAGAAAGTCAATTCTTTAGTTATCTTGGAATTTTTGAACATGTATAAACGGGCAACAGAGTTTTCATTTTTTACGGCTACCTCTTGTTTGGAAGTAGCAGCAACAATACTCATGGTAACAGTTTCAACTTTAACTTCAGCAGTACCGTTCTGAGCTTGTGCGGCCATTCCGATAAAAAGAATAAAGATTAAAGTTAATATGGTTTTCATGACTTGCGTTTTGTTATATATATAACTTGTGCAAGTGTATTTTCCTAGGTTCTGTTTCGATAAAAAGCACTGTTTCTCGTTGAGCGGAAAAAATCCGGATAAAGTGCAAAATAATATCGATGAACGTACAGAGATCCAAAATCCTTTTAACGATAAAATTTTGCATTTCAACGATGAGCGTAGGTATTTGCTTACATTTCCAGCGCCTTTAATTTTAAGTTCCTATAATCAAAAAGTAAGAAACCGTAGAATTAATTCGATTAATATTAAATGGATCCCAATAATATTCCTTGGTTCGTACTTTTGTAATATGAAAAAAGCCTTGGACCGTTTTTCACATCAATCAAAAGCCTATAAAGATTATCGGCCTACCTATCCAGAGGAACTATTTAAGTACATATACTCCTTTTGTAATGCCAGGAATACCTGTTGGGACTGTGGCACTGGAAACGGACAAGTGGCTATAGTACTTTCAAAATCCTTTGCGCATGTATTTGCCAGCGATATTAGCAAACAACAAATACAGCATGCAGTCCATAGGGATAATATAGAGTATAGCGTACAAAGGGCAGAGCAAACATCTTTCGTCAGCGATAGTTTTGATTTGATCACTGTGGCACAAGCAGTTCATTGGTTTGACCTGGAGGCCTTCAACCATGAAGTACAAAGGGTACTAAAACCCAATGGAATAATTGCCATTTGGGGATATGGCCTTTTGCGAATAAATTCTGAAATTGATCCGATCATACTTCATTTTTATAATAATATTATCGGAGCATATTGGGATAAGGAAAGGGATTACATCGATTTAAAATATAGCACTCTTCCCTTCAATTTTAATGAAATCCATATTAAGGACACCTTTAAAATAGAAACATCGTGGACGCTATTGGAATTGGAAGGGTACTTTAATTCCTGGTCCAGTGTTCAAAATTTTATGAAAAAAAATAATGGCCAAAATCCTGTAGATCAACTTATAAAGGGCATTTCCTTGAAATGGAATACCCCTCGGCAAAAAATCACCTTCCCCATTTTCATGCGTTTAGGCAGAAATGCTAAGTAGAAAATCACCCTAAAACGATAACAGGTTGGTTAACTGGGAATCTATTCCCTAAGGTGCACCATAATTGCGTAATACTAAGCAGCAGCCAAAATACTACGTCTCCTCATCATCATAAAAATTCCTAAGGAAATAGATCCACAAACCAAAAAACCTACAAAAAGAGGAAGAATGGTATCCTGTATATAACTACCAACATAGGTAGCGATGGGAATAGCGATCATAGTAGATATAAATCCGGTGATGGCGGCCCCTATCCCGGCTATATGGCCAATGGGCTCCATGGCAATGGCCCTAAGGTTACCAAACAAAAAGCCCAGGGTAAAAAATTGCATGGCCAAGAAGGTGATCAATATCCACAAAGCAGGATTTTGGGAATTCCAGAACAAACCCACATAAACCATGGAAACAGTACAAAATAGGGTCAAGGCAATCATAGCCAATCTTCTCATCCCCAATTTCACCACCATGGTACCATTCAACAGAGTAGATAGGCCCACAGATATTGCCAATCCTGCAAAAACGTAGGGAAAATTATCGGCCAAGCCAAACTGCACTTCAAACACCTCTTGGGCCGAACTCAAATAGACCATAAAGGCTCCGGTAATGAGGCCAGAAACAATAGTAAAAGCCATAGTTTCCCGGTGACGGAGCAATTCCTTAAATCCGTCCACGAACACATGACTGGAAAAATCAATCTTATATTCCGGTTTTAAAGTTTCCGGTTGCCTTCTCCAAAACCAGACACCCACAATTATAGTCGCCACCAATTGCATATAAAAAATGGCTTCCCAACCATAATGATCCAAGAAAAATTTTCCCATAGCAGGAGCCACTATGGGTACCAAAATAAAAAATGCAGTAACGAAAGACATAATTTTGGCCATATAATCCCCCTTATAAGAATCCCTTATCATGGATATACTTATTGTTCTCGGGGCAGAAAGTCCTATACCTTGTAGTATTCGTCCCAATATCATCCACTCCAAATTGGGGGCCAAAACACAGATAACACTGGCTACACAAAATACAATAAAGCCAATATAAACAATAGGTTTCCTTCCAAAACTATCGGATAAAGGTCCAAAAACCAATTGTCCAACACCCAAGCCCAAAAATATCATTGTTATAAACTTTTGATTTTCTGTAGGGTCCAAGCTGTTGATATCTATCCCTATAGTGGACATTGCGGGTAAAAGTGCATCAATTGCCAGTGCCACAATAGACATTAGGGAAGCCATAATGGCTACAAATTCGAATTGTGGTCGCTGCTGACTTTTTTGCATCCGGCAAAATTAAACATATGGAATAAGATTAACCCATATATTACAGGAAATAACAAAACGATAACATTTTTAAAAAATTCCACAAAGCACTGTCTTATGGGCAATTACAAAAGGCACACCCGAATCAACACAACCAGAATAGCCAAAAATTAATTACAGAAAAGCCCACGTAAATTATAATTCCCATACATTTGAAGGCATAAACACTAATTAATTATCATGAAAATCAATTTTATCATTGCTCTAGTATTTCTATCAAGCTTATTTGGTTATGGACAAAAGCTAAAAGTAAAACAGGGAGATTTTAATTTTATCAAGGGTCAGAAGGAAATAAATGTAGAATTTGTTTATGACAACATGAAACTCTTGAAAAAGAATCTCTCAAATGATGAATACGTAAGGGAGCATTCCGCAGAATTGGAAGAAAAGACCCGAGGAAAAGGCACATCTTGGGAAAAAAGCTGGTACGCAAGTAGGGAACTGATCTATGCCCCAAAATTTTTGGAGTTAATGAACAGATACCTATATGAAGACCATAAAGTATTTTTTGCAGAGAATTTAACGGATGCCAAGTACACACTTATCGTGGAAACGATTTGGGTATATCCTGGCTGGGATGCGGGGGTTATGAAACAGCCAGCAAAGGTGAGCACCTTATTAAAATTTGTAGAGACCAATAACAAGGACAACATACTTTTGGAAGTCTCTAGTGAAAACGCACCAGGAGACCAGTGGGGAAGCTCTTTTAGCAATGAAGACAGATTAGGGGAAGGTTATGCCAAAACCGGAAAATCCTTCGCCAAGTTAATTTTAAAAAAAGGCTTCTAGACCAAGTATTCTTTTAATCGATTACAATACAAAAAGTGAATGATATATCATTCACTTTTTTGCGTTTCAAGATCAATTATATGTGCTACGGTCCTTATAAGTCTATTGTGCTTGGTTACAAATGGGTTGGTCTTATCCCATACATAACCGGCCAATACAGAACAAATTTGTCTCTTTACCTCAGGGTTTTCCGGTTGATGGAAAAACAGGGTCTGCAAATTACCACTGTACCACTCCTTGACATAGGAAGAAAATACACTAACTCCTTCCCTAATATAATCAGAGTATTCCTTTTCCCAATCTACTGCCAGTCCATTAAGAACTTTGGTAATAAGTTTTGCCCCCAACAAGGCCGATTCCGTGGCAAAAGTAACCCCCGAAGAAAAAACAGGGTCCAAAAATTCGGCACTGTTGCCTGTTAGGACGAATCCCTTTCCAAATAGTTGCTTTACCGATTTGGAATAATTTTTTATCATCACCGGTTCAAATAAAAAATCAACCCCCTTAAAGCGTTCATAATAATAATCGGATAACCGCAATAACTGGCTCAATTTTTCGCTTTTACTTCCTTCAAAAGACTCTAAAAATTCTGTAGGGCCTACATAACCAATACTTGTTCTTCCATTGGAAAATGGAATTACCCATAACCACACTTCGGTCTCTATAACATCAAAAGTAATCAGGGTGCCTTCCCTGCCCTCAGGTCGATTTACGTCCACTACATGCGTAAAAATGGAAGAATGATTTGGCAGCGCAGAAGGTTTGTCCAAATCCAGCAATCTGGGCAAAACTCT
The DNA here is from genome assembly GCF_000733925.1 of Arenibacter algicola. Classification (NCBI taxonomy): domain Bacteria; kingdom Pseudomonadati; phylum Bacteroidota; class Flavobacteriia; order Flavobacteriales; family Flavobacteriaceae; genus Arenibacter; species Arenibacter algicola. Next base: position 1,261,411 of record NZ_JPOO01000001.1, on the reverse strand, counting down.
CCCATAACCACTGGAATCTATGATATATTTGGCATTAACCTGGTACGGCACCCCATTTTCATCCTTTATGGTGGTCACGGACACCCCGTTTTCATCTATAACAACATCCACAACCTCATGTCCAAAGGAGACCTCCACTCCCTTCTTTACCAATTCGTCTACCAATACCTTGTCAAAATCCGCTCTCGGAACCTGCCAGGTCCAATCCCAACCTTCGGTGTGCTTCTTGCTAAAATCAAATTCACAGATTTTATCCCCTTTTATAAATCGGGCACCAAATTTCTTTTCAAAACCAAAGGCATCCAAACCGTTTAACAGACCTACTTCCTCAAAATGATCCATACATCTGGGCAAAAGACTTTCCCCTATAACAAACCTGGGAAAAATACTTTTTTCAACCACTTGAACTTTAATTCCTTGACTTTGCAAATAGGCTGCCGAGACGCAACCAGACGGCCCTGCGCCAATTACCAAGACTTCGACTAAACGTTGATTCATTATTTTTAAAATATTGATTGGTTAAATATCATACATTTGCAATCCAAAATAACTATTTTTATTAATTGTTATTCAATTTACTTTTTAAATATTGAATTTATATACATGTTGACTATTAAAGGAAAGTTAGGAATAGAGGATTTCTATCGTATAGTTTTTAAAGAAGAATCTATTCTAATAAATAAAGATGTTTTAGCAACCGTCGAAAATAGTTTTAATTTTTTAAGCCAATTTTCCCAAAACAAAATTATTTACGGAGTAAATACAGGTTTTGGCCCAATGGCCCAATATAAAATAAACGACTCAGACCGAATTCAATTACAATATAACCTTATAAGGAGCCACGCTTCCGGCACCGGAAATCTAATCCCTACACAATATGTTAAGGCCGCCATGTTGGCCAGATTGAACACTTTAAGCCTAGGACATTCAGGTGTACATATTTCGGTAATCGAATTAATGACTTCTCTCATCAATAAAAACATTACCCCTGTAATCTTTGAGCATGGTGGTGTTGGTGCCAGTGGGGATTTGGTACAATTGGCTCATATTGCCCTAGTACTTATTGGGGAAGGTGAAGTTTTTTACAAGGATGAGAGAAGGCCTACAGAAGAAGTTTTTAAAATTGAGAACCTAACACCTATCAACATTGCACTAAGAGAGGGCTTGGCACTAATTAACGGTACCTCGGTGATGACTGGAATAGGCCTGATCAACACCATCAATACCAGAAAGTTATTGGATTGGATGATATGCTGCTCTTCGGCTATCAATGAAATAGTACAGGCCTATGATGACCATTTGTCCCTAGAGTTAAATCAGTCCAAAAAACATAAGGGCCAACAGCAGATTGCCAAATTAATGAGAAATCATTTAGAAGATAGTACCCTTACCAGGAAAAGGGAACACCATTTGTACAATGGCAATAATGAAGTCTCTGTTTTCGAGGAAAAGGTTCAGGAATACTATTCCTTGAGATGTGTACCCCAAATTTTAGGCCCTGTTCTTGACACGTTGAACAATGTGGAAAAAATTCTTATTGAAGAAGTTAATTCAGCCAACGACAACCCTATTGTGGATGTTGAAAAAGAGCATGTTTACCACGGCGGGAATTTCCATGGCGATTATGTTTCCCTTGAAATGGACAAGCTAAAATTAGTTGTGACCAAAATGAGCATGCTTGCCGAAAGACAATTAAATTACCTATTAAACCCAAATCTAAATAATATACTTCCCCCATTTGTCAATCTTGGCAAACTTGGATTAAATTTTGGAATGCAAGGCGTACAGTTTACTGCTACCTCTACCACTGCGGAAAACCAAATGTTGTCCAATCCCATGTACGTACACAGTATCCCTAACAACAACGACAATCAGGATATTGTTAGTATGGGAACCAACGCAGCCAATATTACCAAAAAAGTAATCGAAAATACTTTCGAAGTACTTGCCATAGAAACGATAACTATTGTTCAGGCAATTGAATACTTGAAAGTACAGGATAAAATATCATCCAAAACAAGAAAAATGTATGATGATATTAGAAATTTGGTCCCCCCAATCTCCGACAAAGATGTTCCCATGTATCCCTTTGTAAACAAGGTTAAGAACTTTATTCTAAATTTTGAAGAAGAAACTTACGCATGTAAGGAGCTTAATTAAAAAATTGCTTTAGAAAAGTTATTTAAATAAAATAATCCATAATTTAATAGTGGCTTAGTTTAATCTTAAACATACACCGAGTTCCCCCTTGGAAATTACTGAATATGAACATTTTAATTTAAAAAAATCTCAGATGAAAACAAAGATTGGATTTTCAGTTGCACTTTTTTTAGTTTTTGGCAATTTTTATTCCCAGGAATATGCCTTGGTTAGGGAAAATGGCCTTTTTGGGTATATTAATACCTCAGGGGAATATGCGATAAAGCCCCAGTTCAAGAAAGCGGACAATTTTACGAACGAGCGTGCGGCAGCCTCAATGGGCGACAAATGGGGCTACATCAATACTGCGGGAGAATGGGCAATTCAACCGGAATACGAGCATGTAAAGGAATTTAATTCCGGACTGGCACTGGTAAACAAAGGTGACCAATGGCATTATATCAATGTTTCCGGTGAAACCTTGGAAACACCTGTTTCGGATAAATATTATGATTTTGACAATGGGGTGGCCTTTTTTAAAAGAGGTGAAAAAATTGGTCTTTTGGGAACCGACGGAAAATTAATTGTGGAACCGGATTTTGACGAAATAAAACCCTTTATAGACGGTTATGCCAAAGCAAGAAAAGGTGAGCTTTGGGGAATGATCAACAAAAAGGGAGAGATCTACATCCCCATTGAGAATCAAGAAGTTGGGGATTATAACGGTAAAGGTGTTTGGGTAAAAAAACAGGATACCTTTGGTATAGTATCCGATGGCAACTTTTATCCGGTAAAGAATGCCGATAAAATCTGGGAATTCACGGATAAATCCGATTTAACGTATGCCCGCAGCAATAAATTAATGGGTTTTATAAATAATAAAGGAGAGTGGGTCATAGCCCCTACCTACGAAAAGGCAAGGGATTTTAGTCAAGGATTGGCCCCGGTATTTATGAACAAAAATTGGGGATATATTAATGAGAAGGGTAAAAAGGTCATAGATTTCAAGTTTAAGGATGCTGAAGTATTCTCGGCAAACGGTCTTGCCCCTGTAAAAGAAAAGAAATGGGGATTTATAGATAAAACTGGAAAGTGGGCAATACAACCCGAATATGACATCACTGCAGGATTATCGTTTTCTATCTTTCAAAAGAATTTGGAAAAAGGTTTCATCAATGGGCTTGCCCGAGTAAAATATAACAAAGAATGGGGATTTCTAAATGCCAAAGGAGAAGTTTTGGGCAATAAATGGTACGAAAATGCGGAGATCTTCGACGACGTAAAAAATTAAATCACACTAACTAAATAAATGACCGAAAAAAAGAAATTTGCACTGGTAACCGGAGGGTCAAGAGGAATCGGAAAAGCTATATGCCTACAGCTCGCACTGGATACCGAGTATAAGATTCTAATAAATTATAAAGAAAACGCATCCGCTGCACAGGAAACCTTAAACGAAATAGAGAAAAATGGCGGGAGCGCGGAGCTTATTCAATTTAATGTCGGCGACACCGAGGATGTACAGAATAAATTGGACCAATGGCATGAGTCCAATAAGGACGCTATTATAGAAGTTATTGTAAACAATGCGGGGATTACCAAAGACGGCCTTTTCATGTGGATGAAACCTGAGGATTGGAACAACGTCATAAACACCAGTTTAAACGGTTTTTTCAATGTAACCAATCATCTGATCCAAAAATTATTGGTGAATAAATATGGCAGGATCATAAATTTGGTCTCCGTATCCGGTCTTAAAGGAACACCGGGACAGGTTAATTATTCCGCGGCTAAAGGAGGTATAATAGCCGGCACAAAGGCATTGGCCCAGGAAATTGCAAAAAGGAACATCACTGTTAATGCAGTGGCCCCAGGTTTTATAAAGACAGATATGACCGGTGATCTAGATGAAAAAGAGCTTAAAAAAATGATTCCTATGAACCGCTTTGGGGAAGCAGGGGAGGTTGCCCATTTGGTTTCCTTTTTGGCATCCAAAAAGTCATCGTATATTACAGGCGAGGTCATAAATATTAACGGAGGAATATATTCTTAAAAATAACACTAGGAAAGATGAAGAGGGTCGTAATTACAGGTATGGGAATATACTCTTGTTTAGGAAAAAACTTGGACGAAGTCAAAGAATCACTTTACAAGGGAGCTTCGGGGATTGTTTATGACGAAAAACGGAAAGAATTTGGATATCGCTCCTGTTTAACTGGCATGGTAGAAGAACCCGACCTTAAAGACCTGCTCACTAGAAGGCAACGGCTAAGTTTGGGCGAGGAAGGTGCCTACGCATATGTAGCCACTTTGGAGGCCTTAAAAAATGCAGGTATATCCCAGGAATATATAGACAACAATGAAGTTGGCGTACTATACGGAAATGATAGTACCGCAAAATCCGTTATAGAATCCATAGACAAACTAAGGGAAAAGAAAGATACTACCTTGGTTGGTTCAGGCGCTATTTTTAAGGCCATGAACTCGTCGGTAACCATGAATCTCTCCACCATTTTCAAATTAACGGGGATCAACTTCACCGTAAGCGCTGCATGTGCAAGTGGGTCGCATGCCATTGGCATTGCCTATCAATTAATAAAAAGTGGGCTTCAAGATTGCATAATATGTGGCGGAACCCAAGAAATTAATGAATTGGCCATGGGCAGTTTTGATGGCCTTGGTGTATTTTCGGTCAACGACGTAACACCCGGGACGGCTTCACGCCCATTTGACAAAAGTAGGGACGGACTGGTACCTAGCGGCGGAGCAGCATCCCTTATAGTTGAAAGCTATGAATCCGCTAAAAAAAGGAATGCCGTTATTTTAGGAGAAATTATTGGCTATGGGTTTTCATCCAATGGAGACCATATCTCCACTCCAAACGTAGATGGACCTACCTTGGCCATGAAAAAAGCTATAGACCAAGCGCAAATACAGCCCAAGGAAATAGACTATGTTAATGCCCATGCTACTTCTACCCCTGTGGGGGATTCCAATGAGGCCAAGGCCATATTTGCTGTTTTTGGCGAAAATGGTCCCTTTGTTAGTTCTACAAAATCCATGACCGGCCATGAATGTTGGATGGCGGGTGCTAGTGAGATTGTTTATTCCATGCTGATGATGGAACATTCGTTTATTGCCCCTAATATAAATCTTGAAAATCCTGACGAAGATGCGGCCAAATTAAATCTGGTAAGAAAAACACTGGATAAAAAAATTGATGTATTTTTGTCGAATTCTTTTGGATTTGGAGGTACAAATTCAGCATTGCTAATAAAAAAAGTGAAAGATTAAAGATGAATAAAGAAGTAATTATTGATAAAATAAACAACTTTCTTATAGATGAATTTGAAGTTGATGCCGATGATATTTCTCCTATGGCCAATTTAAAGAAAACGCTTGAATTGGACAGTTTGGATTTTGTTGATTTAGTAGTGGCCATCGAATCTAACTTTAGTGTTAAATTGGTGGGGGAAGATTTCATTAATGTAATTACATTACAAGACTTTTATGATCTTATAGAGAAGAAATTAAACTAAAATTTTAGTCGCAAAAAATGTCAAATCAATGGAAAGGAAAGTCCAGAGGTTCAGTTTTAGGATATAAGATTTTTGTTTTTTTCATTAGAAGGCTTGGATTGGGATCGGCCTATTTTATTCTATTTTTTGTCGCCTTTTATTTTTGCTTTTTTGCCCCCGCAAGCACTAAGTCCAGCTATTATTATTTCCGTAAACGACTTAAGTACAGCACCCTAAAAAGTATTATATCCATCTATAAAAGCTACTACGTATTTGGACAGACCATTTTGGACAAAGTAGCAATTTCTTCCGGTCTCAGAAATAGGTTCACCTATCATTTTGACGGAATAGAACATCTAAACGAAACCTTGGCCAATAATAAAGGAGGGATTTTGATCAGTGCCCATTTGGGCAACTTTGAAATAGCTGAGTTCTTCTTGGACGAATTGGAAGGGAATGCCACTATTAATCTACTTACCACGGATGCGGAGCATAAGGCCATAAAGGAATACCTTGATAGATATATTAGGAAATCCTCAACCAAATTTATTATCCTACAGGAAGATCTTTCCCATATCTTTGAAATGAATGCGGCATTGGCAAAAAATGAGATAATTTGCATGACCGGAGATAGATATGCAACAACGGCCAAGTTGATGACCGCACCAATTTTAGGTGAAAATGCACAATTTCCTTCCGGTCCTTTTTTGATGGGATCCAGATTAAACGTACCGGTTCTGTTTGTATATGTAATGAAGGAAACAAATAAACATTATCACCTTTACGCCAGAAAAGCAGATTTTAAGAAAAGGGATGCCGAAGGATTATTGGCTAATTATATTGACAGTATGGAATGGATAATAGAACAATATCCTTTACAGTGGTTCAACTATTTTGATTTTTGGGGTTCAAAAAATTAAGTTCGGTTAGGATAACACTAAGTTTTGGTTACATTTTCCATATCTGGCACCGATCTGAAAATTAAAATTAAATTTGAACCGTATTAAAAATCACAGAAAAGACCATTTTGATATTGATAAAATGGCAAACTTGGTGGTATTATAAAGAAGATTAATAGCTTACCCATGAAAGAAGTTCTTATAATTTATTACTCCCAATCCGGGCAGTTATTGGATATTGTTCAAAATTTAGCAACTTCCATAGAAGGGGAGAATGTGAACATCACCTATTATAGGATAAGTCCCAAAAATGATTACAAATTTCCATGGAAACAGGATGATTTTTATGATGCGTTTCCTGAATCCTTCCTACAGATACCATGTGAGCTAAAGGCACCAAAGGCCCATATCCTTGAAAGGAAATACGATCTCATAATTCTAGGTTATCAGGTCTGGTATTTAACCCCCTCCATACCCATTAATTCTTTCCTAAAATCTGATGTTGCCAAAAAATTACTGGACCAAACACCCGTGGTTACGGTAATTGCCTGTAGAAATATGTGGTTAATGGCACAGGAAAAAATGAAACGCCTTCTAGTTTCCTGTAATGCCCGTTTAGTGGGCAATATAGCTTTGGTAGACCGTCACATAAATCACATAAGCGTAATAACCATAGTGCATTGGATGCTAGGCGGAAAAAAAACCAAATACCTTGGTATTTTTCCAAAACCGGGGGTTTCCGACGAGGATATAAAAGCTTCGGAAAAATTTGGAACGCCTATCCGGAATGCCCTATTAAACAATGATTACGACAATCTACAGGATGAGTTATTAAAATTGGATGCCGTTAAAGTGAAACCCTTACTTATACAGACAGACATTAGAGGTAATGTATTATTTACGAAATGGGCCAACCTTATTATAAAGAAAGGACCTACAGGTAATCCGAAACGAAAAAAATTACTGGTTTTGTTCAAATATTATTTGTTATTTGCAATTTGGGCTATAGCTCCAATAGTTTTTATTGTATTTTTGGCGACTTACATACCCCGGTACAATAAAATTAAAAGGGATAAAGCATACTATTCATCCGTTAGATTAAAGAACAGTTAATGAAAGACGTTTATATTACCAGGATTGCCAAGTTCTTACCTAATGAACCCATTGACAATGAACAAATGGAAGAAAAATTGGGCATTATCAATGGTAAGAATTCTAAGGCTAGACGTATAGTCCTTCGGAACAATCAAATTAAGACGAGATATTACGCCATAGATGCTAATGGAAACATTACCCATAACAACGCCCAACTAACCAAGGAGGCCATAGAGCTTTTATGTGATGATACTTTTACGACCAAGGATATAGAACTTCTTTCCTGTGGCACCAGTAGTCCGGACCAAATATTGCCCTCTCACGCTTCTATGGTTCACGGCTTTCTAAAAAACGGAAATTTAGAGGTTAATTCCCCATCAGGGGCCTGCTGTTCAGGAATGAATGCATTAAAATATGGTTTTTTGGCCATAAAGGCAGGACAAGTAAATAATGCGGTATGTACGGGTTCGGAAAGAACCTCGACCTGGATGAAGTCCGATATTTTTGAAAATGAGGTAGAGCACCTTAAGGAGCTGGAAGAAAATCCTATATTGGCCTTTAACAAAGAATTTTTACGCTGGATGCTTTCCGATGGCTCAGGAGCTGTTTTACTGGAAAGTGAACCCAATGGCACTGCTTTGAAAATTGAATGGATGGAAGGATATTCCTATGCCTTTGAAATGGAAACGTGTATGTATGCCGGTGCAGATAAATTGGAAAATGGCCATTTAAAACCATGGAGCGAATATCCGGCCGAAGACTGGGCCAACAAATCACTTTTTGCCATGAAACAGGATGTTAAACTCTTAGGAGAAAACATATTGGGCAAAGGAGTGGACAGTCTAAAAATGGCTATGAAAAAGCACCATATCACTACCGATGATTTTGACTATTATTTACCACATATTTCTTCCTATTATTTTAAGGAAAATTTATACGAGGAACTAAAACAACAGGGAGTGGAAATACCTTGGGAAAAATGGTTTATGAATTTGAGCAAGGTGGGCAACGTAGGTGCTGCTTCAATTTTTGTTATGCTTGAAGAATTGGTAAGTTCAGGACAACTAAATAAGGGAGATAAAATATTGTTGCACGTACCGGAAAGTGCTAGGTTTTCGTACTCCTATGCATACCTAACGGTCTGTTAAATGAATTTATTAAAACAAACAATAGACGACAAAGGGCTTATAGAAGATCTGATTCCCCAAAAGGCACCTTTTGTAATGGTAGACAAGCTAATTCACTTTTCCGAAGAAAAGGTGATTACAGGTTTTACCCCACCGCCGACCAACCTGTTTGTTTACAATAATAAATTTATGGCTGCCGGACTAATTGAACATATGGCACAATCTGTGGCTCTTCACACGGGGTACCAATATTTCTTAAAAAATGAGCCTGCCCCTACGGGTTATATTGGGGCCATTAAATTGGCCGAAATAGTGGAGTTGCCTACCGAAGGTCAAGAACTAATAACAACCGTCACAATTCTACATGAGATCTTGGGTGTAACCCTGGTTAAGATTCAAGTAACCTGCAATGACAAAATTGTGGCAAATAGCGAAATGAAAACCGTATTGGCAAACTAATTAATTGAATACAGCGCGTTCACATATAAACATACACAAGTTTTTGCCCCATAGAGCGCCAATGCTCATGGTTACAAAAATAATTGATCTTAACAAGGAAACGGTGACTACCGAATTTAAAGTAACCGAAGATTGTATTTTTGTAAAGGACAATAAGTTTACCGAATCAGGGATTATAGAAAATGCCGCCCAATCCTGTTCCGCAATTGTTGGGCAAGATTTCTTTGCGGCTGATGATCTTGAGGGGGAAGGCAATAGTGTAATTGGTTTTATTAGCGGTATTAAAAGGGCAAACATTTTTTTATTGCCCAGAACAGGAGACACCTTAACTACCAAGGCCAAACTCCTATCCAATTACAGTTCGGGAAATTTTAGCATATGTACTATGGAATGCAAAATATATACAGCGAAGGAATTAGTGGCAGATTGCATATTAAATTTTCTGATACAGGAAGTTTAGTTACCTCTGCGGATCGAATATGAAATTGTATTAATAACTTTATGGGCCAACAACCTTGGCCTGTAAATTATAACGACCTTAGGCATGAAAAAGAATGAAGTACCACAGGACAAAAGCAATCTTGAGTCGGCCAATTTCAAAGAACTTTGTTATGCCGTTGACGAAAACGGGGAATACACAACAGAATTAAGTACCGGATGGAGCCCCAAGACCATTGCCCTGAACAATGCTATAGAGGCTTTAAACGAGCGTATTTCAGCTTCAAAACAAAGGGTAAAGGACCACAAGGTGAGCCCCTTGGAATACTATATGGAACTCCACAAAATGGATCTCCCCATCCTTGCGAGCTACGTGGGGATATGGAAGTGGAGGGTTAAAAGACATTTTAGACCTGCCGTATTTAAAAACCTAAATAACAAAACATTACAAAAATATGCAGACGTCTTCGATATTACTATCGAAGAGCTACAGCGTACCGATCTCTAAACTATGGAAATAGATTTTAAACATAAGCAAGCTGCACACTGCGAGAACGGTGTAGTTGCCAACTTAATGACTTACAATGGGTTTACGGTAAGTGAGCCTATGGTTTTTGGAATAGGCTCTGGGCTCTTGTTTACCTATATCCCTTTTTTAAAAGTTAATCATGCACCCGTGGTGTCCTATAGGGCAATGCCAGGTATTATCTTTACCCGATTCGCCAAACGGGTCGGAATTAAAATAAAGCGTGAAAAATTTCGAAATACCCAAACCGCCAAGGCCAGATTGGACGAAAACCTGCAAAAAAATAATCCGGTAGGTCTTCAGGTAGGTGTTTACAACCTACCCTACTTTCCCGATGAATATCGCTTCCATTTCAACGCCCACAATATGGTGGTCTATGGTAAAAAAGATGGTATTTATTTAATAAGTGACCCCGTAATGGAAACCGTTACCTCACTTACCGAAAAAGAACTGGAAAAAGTAAGGTTTGCCAAAGGCGCCTTTGCCCCAAAAGGACATATTTATTATCCTACCTCTTTCCCGGAACAGCTCCAGCTGGAAAAAGCCATTATAAAAGGCATAAAGCACACCTGTAGGGATATGTTGGCGCCCGTCCCGGTAGTTGGGGTAAAGGGAATACGAAAAATTGCCAAACTTATTCGTAAATGGCCAAAGGCCAAAGGCATTAAAATTGCCAATCATTATTTAGGGCAAATTGTACGTATGCAAGAAGAAATAGGTACCGGAGGCGGTGGTTTCCGATATATTTATGCCGCATTTTTACAAGAAGCGGGAAAATTATTGACCAACAGTCAGCTTTTGGAGCTTTCCAATGAAATGACCTTGATCGGTGACCAATGGCGCGATTTTGCAGTGGAGGCATCACGCATATATAAAAACAGGAGCAATACCGTTGCCGTTGATCAATATGATCATGTGGCCACCCTTCTAGAAGATATAGCCAATAAAGAGGAAGTTTTTTTTAAAAAACTGAAAAAGGCAATATAAGGTAGCCCATGATCCAAATATCCCATCTCTCCAAAAAATATAAAAATAACGCGGAATATTCGGTGGTGGACCTCGATCTAAAAATAGATGATGGGGAAATTTTTGGGCTTTTAGGGCCCAATGGGGCAGGTAAAACAACACTGATCTCTATGCTAAGTTCCTTGATAAAACCTACCTCTGGCAGCTTTTCCATCAACGGACTAACCTTTCAAAAGAATGCCAACCAACTAAAACAATTAATTGGTATAGTACCACAGGAATATGCCCTTTACCCTACCCTGACCGCTTATGAAAATTTATATTACCTGGGCAGCATGTACGGCCTAAAAGGGAAGCGATTAAGGGAAAAAATCTATTTTCATTTGGAAGTTTTAGGGTTGGAAAAGTTTTCCAACAAAAAATTGGACACTTTTTCTGGGGGTATGAAAAGGCGTGTCAACTTAATTGCCAGCATCCTGCACGACCCCAAAGTTTTGTTCTTGGACGAACCCACGGTTGGTGTGGACGTACAATCCAAAAATGTAATTATTGAAAATTTAAAAAAATTAAACACCCAAGGAACCACTATTATTTATACCTCCCATCATTTGAACGAGGCAGAACAGTTTTGTACAAAAGTGGCTATTATTGATCATGGCCGGATCATTATTGAAGGAGCCCCTAAAAATCTAATTTCCCAATATCCGGAATCGCACAATCTAGAAGACGTCTTCTTAACCTTGACCGGAAAAGCACTTAGAGATCATGCATAAACTTTGGGCCTCCACATATAAGGAATTACTACTGCTCTCCCGGGATATAGGGGGATTGGCCATCTTATTTGTAATGCCTTTGGTATTGGTGGTCACCATTACCTTAATTCAGGATAGTACCTTTAGGTCTATCAATGATAACAAAATTCCCATCCTATGGGTGGACTATGACAAGGGCGAGGTTTCCAAAAATATATACGATGGCCTGTCAGAGTCCCAATCCTTTAATATTATTGGGAAAGAATCGGACAGCGAGGCCAAAGAACTAGTTTTCAAAGGCGAGTATCAATTGGCCATAGTAATCCCGGCCAATCTTAGTTCGGAACTGGAAAAAAAAGTGAATCTAAATGTAGAAGGTTTGCTATCCAAATTTGGTTTGGAAGAAGAAACGCCACAATCTGAAAAAGCGGATTTGGAGAAAAAAGAGGTTATACTTTATTTTGACCCTGCAACACAGATGGCCTTCAAAAACTCCATAAAGAATGGAATAGACAAGATGATCTTTAAAATAGAGACCCAAACTATTTACAAGGCCTTCCAATCGCAAATAACAGATGATGAAACCGAAGCGATATTTGATACCGAAAGTTTTATAACCTTTAAAGAAATTACCCCAAGTATTGGTGAAGATGAAATAATTCCCAATTCGGTACAGCACAACGTGCCGGCATGGACCTTGTTCGCCATTTTTTTTATCATTGTTCCCTTGTCTATCAATATGGTCAAGGAAAAAAGCCAGGGAACTTTTGTCCGTCTAAGAACAAACCCTGTTTCCTACCTAACGGTATTGGGAGGAAAAACTGTTATATACCTTGCCGTATGTCTCATACAATTTGGGCTAATGTTAGGAATAGGTGTTTATCTATTCCCAATCTTAGGCCTTCCCAGCCTTGCCGTGACAGGAAAAATACCCCTTTTGTTCCTCGTAGCCTTATTTGCAGGACTTGCGGCCATTGGCCTTGGATTGCTTTTGGGAACCGTGGCAAGGACACAGGAACAATCGGCTCCCTTCGGCGCTACTTTTGTGGTTATATTGGCGGCATTGGGCGGTGTTTGGGTACCTGTCTTTATAATGCCCAAATTTATGCAGACTCTATCAAATTTATCACCCATGAATTGGGGCTTAAATGCCTTTTATGATGTTTTTTTAAGAGATGCCGGCATTTTGGATCTTATACCTGAACTAACCTTATTATTTTTATTTTTTGTAATAACCACCGCAATTTCTATTGTGTATAATGAAAGAAAAAATGCCGTCTAAGAACAAAACAGAGATTAGCTTTACCAGTGAAATTAGGGTTCGCTTTGCAGAAACAGACCCTTTGGGCATTGTGTGGCACGGAAATTATATCCAATATTTTGAGGATGGCAGGGAAGCCTTTGGTAGACACCATGGGATTGCCTATCTGGATCACAAAGCGGCCGGCTACACCACCCCGATCGTTAAATCTAGCTGTGAACATAAACTTCCATTGCGCTATGGAGATGTTGCCACTATTAAAACAATTTTTGTAGATTCACCAGCGGCCAAAATGGTATTTAAATACGAAATTTATGATCCGCAAAACAATTTGGTATGCACTGGGGAAACCATACAGGTTTTTGTAGAAGACGAAGGAGGTTTATCCTTGACCATGCCGGCATTTTTCTCGGAATGGAAACAAAAAGTTGGATTATTGAATGAATAAGACCTATCTCTCATATAACAATATTGTATCTTCCTTAGGCTTTGACAGCCCTACGGTGGTGCAAAATATTCATGAGGGCTTATCGGGGATAACATTAATTGAAGACGAAAACCTATTCCCCAACCCGTTTTACGCCTCGGTTATAGATTCCGATGATCTAGGAAAGGCCTTTGAGGAATTACGGCCAAATGGCGACTATACCCGCTTGGAGCAAATGATGATCCTATCCCTGGACAAAATCATTAAAGCATCAGGAGTAGAACTAACGGATAGGGTCGGTTTAATTCTGTCTACAACCAAAGGAAATGTTGACACCTTGGACCCCAAAAATCCTATGCCTACAGAGAGATCCTATTTGGGTACTTTAGGCCATATTATCAAAAATTATTTTGGATTTACCACAGAACCTATTGTGCTTTCCAATGCCTGTGTTTCCGGTATATTGGCCATTTCAATAGCTAAAAGATTCATTTCCCAAGGGACGTTCGATCAAGTGTTTATAGTTGGAGGTGATATCGTTTCCAATTTTATTCTTTCAGGCTTCAATTCCTTCCAGGCCATGAGTCCCCTGCCATGCAAACCCTATTGCAAGCAAAGAGCAGGGATTAATATAGGGGAGGTGGCCGCCAGTGTATTGGTAAACAAGGACGACAACAATTTAGCCCCTGAGGCCGTGGAGGTATTGGGCGAAGCTTCCTGTAACGACGCCAATCATATTTCCGGCCCATCAAGAACAGGGGAAGGCCTATATCGCAGTATTCTTTCGGCCTTTAAAGAGGCCAATGTAGGCCCTCAAGATATAGATTATATTTCCGCGCATGGTACTGCAACCATTTTCAATGATGAAATGGAGGCTATAGCCCTGAACAGATTAGGTCTGGACGCTGTTCCCTTAAACAGCCTCAAAGGTTATTTTGGACATACCTTAGGGGCATCGGGCCTTTTGGAAACTATTGTTGGCATGCATTCCCTTTACCACAATACCTTATATTCCTCCAAAGGGTTTACAGAGCTGGGAGTATCACAACCCCTGAATATAATTACCGCACCTACCGTCAAGAATTTAAATTACTTCTTGAAGACTGCCTCCGGTTTTGGAGGTTGTAATACAGCTGCCGTATTTAAAAAGGTTCAATCATGAAGGCCCAACATCTCAAAATAAAGGAATATTGTAGAATATCCAACAATAAGGTACTGTTGAATGATCAGCTGCTTTATGAAGACCCAGGGCACGATTTCACCACTTTTATAAAATTGGCCTATAAAAAGATGGATACCAATTATCCCAAATTTTTTAAAATGGACGACCTCAGTAAACTTGGGTTTCTAGCCTCCGATATTTTACTTAAACCAACAATCCAAGATTCGGAAATGCCCAAAAATATTGCTTTGGTATTTTCCAATAGTGCTTCGAGCCTACCAACGGACAGAAAGCACCAAGAGTCCATTGCGGACAAAGAGAACTATTTTCCGAGTCCTGCTGTTTTCGTTTATACCTTGCCCAATATTTGCCTTGGAGAGATAAGTATTAAGCATAGACTATATTCTGAAAATAGTTTTTTTATCTTTAACCACTTTAATGCAGAATATCTACACGACTACGCAAGCAGTTTAATTGAATCTGAAAAAGCGGACGAGGTGTTGTGTGGGTGGATAAACTGTGACGTAGAGGACTATGAAGCGTTTTTATACCTAGTTTCTACCGAAGGAAACATTGCACACAACAAAGAAGAAATAATAAAATTGTACACAACCAAATGAGCGATTTAAAACAAGAACTAAAGGAAAAAATTATTACTCAATTAAACTTGGAGGATATTGCAATTGAAGAAATTGCAGATAACGATCCCTTGTTTGGAGATGGTCTTGGCCTGGACTCCATTGACGCCTTGGAACTCATAGTAATGTTGGACAAGGATTATGGAATTAAGCTCACCGACCCCAAAGAGGGAAAAAAAATATTTGAATCTATTGAAGTAATGGCAAACTATATTGCTGAGCATCGCACAAAGTAATTCCGTTACACTTAACACCAGAAAACCAAGGTATTTATTTACCTAATGAAGAAATTGGTCACATCCAAGGAAATCTATCCTTCAAAATAAAAAATTCATGTCCACAGGAGTAGCTATAACGGGAATGGGTATAATTTCGGCTATTGGAAACAATGTGGCCGAGAATTACAGTTCACTTTTGGAGGGTAGAACAGGAATTTCCCATATTTCCAAAATAGATACCGTGCACAAAGGCAGTATTATGGTTGGTGAAATTGAATTCACCAACGGGGAATTGGAAGCAAAATTGGGTTTGAGTGCCGACAATAATTACTCCAGAACTGCCTTATTGGGAGCCATTGCGGCCAAAGAAGCTATTGCCAATGCCAAAATAACCAATATAAAAGCCTACAGGACCGGACTTATTTCTTCCACCAGTGTAGGAGGAATGGATATGACCGAAAAATTTTATTACAATTACTTGGAAAGTGAGGATAATAGAAGGTACATTGAAGGCCATCATGCCGGGGACTCAACAGAAAAAATAGCGGAACAATTGGGCATTGACCAAAGCTTGGTCACTACCATCAGTACAGCCTGTTCCTCTGCCGCAAATGCGATAATGTTCGGGGCAAGATTAATTCAAACAGGAAAATTGGATAGGGTAATTGTGGGTGGTGCCGACTGTTTGTCCAAATTTACCATTAATGGTTTTAAAACCTTAATGATCCTGTCCGATTCCTACAATACACCTTTTGACGAAAATAGGAAAGGACTTAATTTAGGGGAGGCTGCAGCTTATTTAGTATTGGAGTCAGATTCCTTGGTAAAAAAGGAAAAGAAAAAAGTGCTGGGATATGTGGTCGGATACGGCAATGCCAACGATGCATATCACCAAACCGCCTCCTCCGAAAATGGTGACGGTGCCACTTTGGCCATGGAAAAAGCACTTGCCGTTGCAGGATTGGAGCCAAAGGACATAGATTACATCAATGCCCATGGAACCGCCACCGGCAATAACGATTTATCCGAAGGAAGGGCTATTATCCGTGTTTTTGGAGAAGATGTGCCAGAATTCAGTTCAACAAAAGCCTATACAGGACATACCTTGGCAGCAGCAGGTGCAATAGAAGCGGTGTATGCAATTCTAGCGCTTCAAAACAACATTATCTACCCCAATTTAAATTTTAAAACTCCAATGAAAGAGTTTTCCCTTATCCCACAGACCACCTTAAAAGACAAAGCATTAAACACCGTTCTTTCCAATTCACTGGGGTTTGGAGGAAATTGTTCCACACTAATATTTTCAAAATTGCCTTAAGTAGGATTTGTTATATTTACATTTGGACCCTTTGATCTTTTTAGATATTATATCAGAAATCGGCATTCCCAACAACTAATGGAAAAAGTATATATTAACAGTATCGGTTCCATATCTGCCCAAAAAACATTTGACAACAATGATTTTTTGGAGGAAATAACTACCTATGAAGACAATGTAATACCAGTAATTGAACCCAATTATAAGGACTTTATTCCCCCTGCAGCCGCTAGAAGAATGGCTAAGGGTATAAAAATGGGGGTCGTTGCTTCTAAAATAGCCTTGGAGGAAGCAAATCTTACAGATGTAGATGCCATTATAACTGGAACAGGAATGGGATGTGTTAGGGATTCCGAAAAATTTGTAACCGCTATTTTGGACAACAATGAGCAGTTCCTTACCCCTACCTCGTTTATACAATCTACCCACAATACGGTTGCGGGCCAGATAGCTCTGGGAATTGGATGCAAGGGATATAATTTTACCTATGTACATAGCAGTGTTTCCTTTGAATCGGCCCTTGTGGATGCCATAATGCAATTAGAGCTAAAGGAAGCGGAAAATATACTCGTTGGTGGAGTTGATGAATCCGGGGAACACACCAATGCCATACATAAATTAATACAACATATAAAACCGGAAAAAATAAATTCCAACAAGCTGCTTCAATCCAAAACTGGGGGAGCCGTATTTGGAGAAGGCGCCAATTTCTTTGTGTTGTCCAACAAAAAAGAAGATTCCAGCTATGCCCAGTTAATGGGCGTAAAGACCTTTAATACGCTGCCTAAATCCGATCTAGTGGCCAATCTTGAGCTATTTTTAAAGGAAAATAGTCTGTCTATGGCCGATATTGATGTGTTGATAAGTGGAAATAATGGAGACTTTGAGTATGACAACTATTATTCGGAACTTACCAATGGCGCTTTTAAAAACACCCAGCAAGTTGTTTACAAACATCTGAGTGGCGAGTACAATACAGCTTCGGCGTTTGGATTTTGGTTGGGAACCAAAATTCTTAAGACTCAGCAGATACCCAGTGCAGTTGCACTAAACACAATTAAAACCAACGGATTGGAACTTGTTTTACTGTACAATCAGTACAGAGGTAAAAACCATAGTTTCACCCTACTTCGCCGATGTTAAGGTATCCTATCATCAATAGCCTTTTTGGCGTAGCTTTCGCTACCCTTCTTATATTGGATGTTTTTTGGGAAATTAGCTGGTGGACCTATATCCTGCTTGCTGCTGTATGGGCCACTTTTACCATCATAGGCTCCTTCCACATCCGATGGAACTATCATCTCCCCGCCCTGCATTTCAACAGAAAAATTCCCGACAATTTGGTTGCCATTACCTTTGATGATGGTCCCCACCCAAACTTTACTCCAAAAGTTTTGGATATACTTCAAAAATATAATGCCAAAGCATCTTTTTTTTGTGTGGGACATCAGGTTAATCAATTTGGTGGAATTGCACAGAAAATAGTAGACAACGGGCATACAATTGGGAACCATACTTACAGCCACTCCAACAAATTTGGATTCTTTGGAACCCAAAAAGTAATATTGGAACTCCAAAAAACAAGTACCATTATAAGAGAAGTAACAGGTCTTGACCCCAAATTATACAGACCCGCCTTTGGAGTAACAAATCCCAGTATAAGCAGGGCGGTTAAAAAATTGAAACTTAAAACGGTCGGCTGGAACATTCGATCTTTGGACACTACCAAAAGATCAAAGAAAGTAATCCTGGAACGCATCACCAGTAAATTAAAAAAAGGCGACATTATACTACTGCATGACAGTAGTGAAAAAACAGTTGAAGTATTGGAACAGTTATTGCTATTTTTACAGCAGAACAAAATGCAGTCTGTCACTGTAGACCAATTGCTAGATATTAAAGCCTATGCGTAACCTATTATTTTTAGTTGTTCTCATTGCCCATACTTCCCTATTGTTGGCTCAGGAAAGTAAGATGAACAATACCGAAATTGCGGAGTTCAAGGCCAAGATCAACGAGACATCCAAGGCAACGACCACTATCCAAAGTAATTTCACGCAATATAAGCATCTGGACTTTTTATCCAATGATATTACTACTCAGGGTAAAATGGCCTTTAAAGTTCCCAATATGGTAAAATGGGAGTATACAGAACCCTTCAAATACAGTATCATTTTCAAGGACGACAAATTAATAATTAACGATTCCGGAACTAAAAGCAATATGGATCTGGGAAATAGTGCCTTGTTTAAAAAGATAAATCAGTTAATCGTAAATAGTGTAAAGGGGAACTTGTTCCAAGATTCGGATTTCACGATGAGCTATTTTAAAAGCTCAAAATATTATAAGGTTATCTTTATCCCCAAGGATGAGAAAATAAAAAGTTACATAGCCTCTTTTATATTGTTTTTCGATAAGCAGCAGGCCGATGTTATGGAGGTTAAAATGGTGGAACCCACTAATGATTATACAAGAATTGTCTTTTCTGACCGACTGATCAACAAACCATTGGACAATGAAGTATTTACTAATTAGCTTATCCCTCTTGTTGTTTGCCTGTGCTTCCTTTCCAAAAAAGAATAATCTAGAAAGAATAAACAGCGATACACCAGCTGTAATCAATCCTTACTTTTCGGACCTTTCAATGGATTATATCTACAAGGCCAAAATTAATTTCGCCGAGAAATCCTTTGGCGGAATATTTGTTATAAAAAAATTGGGGCCGGAGCACCATAGAGTGGTGTTCACCACTGAAATGGGAAATAAACTATTTGATTTTTCGTTTATCAAAGACGAATTTCGAATTAATTTTATTCTCAGTGAAATGGATAAAAAGATTCTAATAAACCTGCTCAGGAGGGATTTCACTGTTTTGATCAATGAAAATCCCATCATTTTACAGCAATTCCAGACATTGGGGGATAGCATATTCTTTGAAACCAGGATAAAGAATAACACTTACTTTTACCTCAGGGTAGATGAACGACTACATAAAATTTTGGAGACTAAAGGAAGTAAAGAAAAATCGGACTATATTTTTACAGAAATAGAAAACGATCATGCAGGGAAAATTAAAATACGGCACAAAAACATTAAGTTAACCATTGATTTAAAAGCCATTTAAAAATGAAAAAAATACTGTTTACCAGCCTTTTTATCACCATTTCCTATGTCTTGGTTGCCCAAAGCAAGTCGCAACTAGGGATAAGACTGGGAGTAAACAATGCCAAGATCCTGAATTCCGAGCTGGATAACAAAACTGGATTGTATACGGGATTATTTTTAGCAGTGCGTTTTTCGGATAGCTATACTATGCAACCGGAAATAGTATATTCCAACCAGGGAGGCAATGCCAGCTTTAGAAATGGGGAAGACCTAAATATCAATTATGTATCCATTGCCCTTGCAAATAAATTTTTTGTCAGTAAAAATCAGGGTTTCCACTTTATTTTGGGCCCCAGCCTAGATGTTAATTTCGATGATAATTTTATAAACTTAATCAACGATAACGGCGAAAATCTAGAAATCACTCCCATTGATCTGGCCGTGTTTGGCGGAATTGGATATGAGTTTGATTTTGGTTTGGCATTGGAATTGAGATTTAAACAAGGGTTGATAGATTTAGATTTTAATGACTCCGGAGAATATGGGGGCAATTCTGAGGAAAATCAATTGAACAGGGTATTCCAAATAGGACTTGCCTATAAATTTAATATGTAACCATAATGTTAATAGAAGGATTATATACTACAGAGACTTTTGATAAGAACGAAGAAGGCATATCGGCCCAAATCAAGTTGAATCCGAAGCATGAAATTTTTAAGGGCCATTTCCCAGGAAAGCCAATTATGCCCGGGGTATGTATGATTCAAATCATAAAGGAATTGACCGAAAGGAGTCTCGGGCAGGATTTATTTCTATCCGTCGCCAGTAATGTGAAATTTATGGCCATTATAAATCCCGAAACCGACCCGATACTTTTAATAGACATCAATCTTTCTGAAATGGACGGTCTGTTCAAGGTAAAAAGTACAACCATCTTTGGGGAAACAGTGGCCCTAAAACTAAATGCAACCTTCAAAAGTGCTGCCTAAATGAAACTTATCTGTTTTCTCCTGTTCTTCATTTCCATTTCTCCTTTCACACCAGATCTAGACCAGATCCGAAAGGATTTTAGATTGGCCACCAACGATCGTGAATCGGCACTTGCCCTAAGGGATAAACTGGAAACTGTTTCTGAGGATGACAACACAATATTGGTAGCTTACAAGGGTGCAGTTTCTGCTTTAACCGCAAAATATACCAAGGATAATACAGAAAGAAAAGAGCTTTTTAAAAACGGGGTTCTGCTTTTGGAATTTGCGGTATCCCAAAAACCGGAAAACATAGAAATTAGGTGCCTCAGATTGAGCATACAGGAAAATTCTCCCAAGTTTTTGAAATACAGATCCAATATTGAGGAGGACAAAACTTTTATTCTAAACCACTACGAAAAGACCAAATCTAAAGCGGTCAAGGAATTTGTAAAATCGTATATATTACAATCCACAGGATTTAATACTGAAGAAAAGCAACGGTTTTAACTTCAGTAATTCCTATTTTTGCGAACCATATCTTGTATTTTTCTACAAGATGGAACAACCAAATTAAGTTACCACCGTGTCACAACTTACTACATCAACAACTAAAGCTATGGATCAGCTTAAATGCTGTGTGATCATACCTACCTACAACAATCACAAAACCCTAAAAAAAGTCATTGAAGGGGTGCTGCTATACACCCAAGATGTTATAGTCGTAAATGATGGGTCTACCGATACCACTTCCCATATTTTGAACCAATTCGCCAATATCCATACTATTTCCCTTCCACAAAACATAGGTAAGGGTTATGCCTTGAGGAAAGGTTTTGAATTGGCCTTGGAACAGGGTTTCCACTTTGCCATTACCATTGATTCTGATGGCCAACACTTTCCAGATGATATACCCGTACTTATCAATAGCCTGAGCAAGGAAAAGTCGAAAGACGTACTTTATATAGGGGCAAGGAATATGGGACAAAAAGATGTACCCAAAAAAAGTAGCTTTGGCAACAAATTTTCCAATTTTTGGTTTTGGGTCGAGACCGGGATCAAACTACAGGACACCCAATCCGGATATAGGCTATATCCTATATTGGCCTTAAAGGATATTACATTCTTCACAAAAAAATTTGAATTTGAAATCGAAGCCATCGTAAAAGCCGCATGGAGTGGAATAGAAGTGAAGAATATCCCCATAAAAGTAAGCTATGATGTTACCGAAAGGGTATCCCATTTTAGACCCTTTACCGATTTTTCCAGAATTAGCCTGTTAAACACCTACTTGGTAATTCTTACCCTTTTATATATTTTTCCACGCGATTTAATTCGGAAAATAAAAAAAAAAGGAGTTAAAAGGTTTTTCCACGAAGACTTCCTGGGCAGTAATGATTCCCATGAAAAAAAGGCGCTTTCCATAGCACTGGGAGTGCTTATTGGCTTATCTCCCCTATGGGGGTTCCAGACTTTGATAGTCATTTTTTTAGCGGTACTGTTTAAACTGAACAAGACCATTGCCTTCGCTTTTTCCAACGTAAGCTTCCCTCCCTTTATACCTTTTGTGCTGTTTATCAGCCTTAAAATAGGCCACTGGGTCCTGGGTACAGAGTTTAATTTTACTTTTGAGGAGGCAGGGGCCAATTTTGAAGTCATAAAACATTTAAAATCCTATATAATTGGCAGTATAACCCTTTCCCTTATTGGAGCGTTTGCCGCGGGAATATGCGGTTATATTATTTTGAATATTTTTGACAGAAAGAATATTGCACTTAAAAATGGGTAGTTTTTTATATAGGATTTATCAATATGTGGCCAAAAAAAGACTGCTGTCCGGCATTGGTCTCTTGGCCCTTTTTGCAATCCTACTATATTTCGCTTTTAAAATTGAATTCGAGGAAGACATTACCAAGCTTATACCCAGCAATAGCAAGACCGAAGAAGTTCAAAAAGTATTAAAATCGGTAAATTTTTCAGATAAGATTATCGTCAATATTGTGCGAGAGTCAGAGGCACCTATTGAAGAACTAACAAGCTACGCAACAGATTTTCTGGATAGTATCTCCAAAAAATCTGCTTCACATATAAAAAAAATTCAGGGTAAAATAGACGACGGAGATCTAGGAAACACCTTGGGGTTTGTCTATGAAAACGCTCCTCTACTGCTTGATAAGGAGGACTACATTACAATTTTAAAAAAACTCGACAAGGACAGCATTGCCAAATTAACACAAAAAAACTACAGAACATTAATTTCCCCTTCTGGTATTGTTGCCAAAGAAATGATTCTGAAAGACCCGCTAGGTATTTCTTTTATTGCCCTAAAAAAACTAAGGGGCTTGGGCATAGGGGATCAGTTCACTATAAAGGATGGTTTTCTACTGAGTAAGGATCTTCAAAACATTTTACTATTTATTACCCCTGCCCACCCGTCCAGTGAAACCGTGGAAAACACAAAATTTGTGGCGGAGCTTTATGAGACCCAGAATCAATTGGGCCAACTGTATAAGGATAAGGTAAAAAGTGAATATTATGGGGCCACACTGATAGCCGTAGCTAACGCACAACAGATCAAAAACGATATTCGCCTTACGGTGACTATTGCCTTATCCATTTTAATGGGAATTCTTATCCTATTTTATAGAAAATTAACCATTCCCATAATTCTATTCGCCCCTACCCTTTTTGGTGCAACACTATCTGTTGCCTTACTTTATTTGACCAGAGGGAAGATATCTGCCATTTCCTTGGGAATAGGTTCTGTTCTGCTAGGGGTTACCTTGGATTATTCCTTGCACATACTAACCCAAATAAGAAATAATCCGTCCGTAAAGACACTTTACTCAGATGTGGCCCAGCCCGTTATTATGAGTAGTATTACCACTGCCCTAGCCTTTTTGTGCCTTCTATTCCTAGACTCGCAAGCCCTGCAGGACCTCGGTATTTTTGCAGCCGTTAGCGTTATTGGCTCCTGTATTTTTGCCCTTTTATTTATCCCCCATGTTTACAGGAATACCGACAATCTTAAAGTGAAGTATACCCTCTTGGATAGGATAGCCTCCTACAACCTTCATAAAAATAAATGGAGCATAGCCATCCTTGCAGGCCTGCTTATTGCCAGCATTTTTTTTCACGACAAGGTAATTTTCAATAAGGATATTGCCAAACTCAACTTTGAGCCTACAGCCTTGGTACAAGCTAGGGAAAGATTGGACGCACTTACCAATTTGTCTTCCAAATCCATTTATTTGGCTGTCTATGGAAAGGATGGTGAAAAGGTCCTTCAAACCAACAATACCTTATCCCAAGAATTGGATAGCCTAAAGAATAATGGAGAAATACTTAGTTTTAGCTCAATAGGCAACCTAGTCCTCTCCCAAGAAAAACAACAAGAAAAAATTGACCTTTGGAAGGAATTTTGGAACGAGGAAGTCATTAAAAATACTAAGGAAAATCTTGTGGAAAGTGGCACTGAATTAGGATTTAAACCCAATTCCTTTGATAAATTCTATTCGTTTCTAAACAAGGATTTTAGATTGTTGAATATTGGGGATTACAGTAGTGCATCTGCCTTGCCCATTGATGACCACATTGTTACCGATAATGATTTCACCACTGTTACTTCACTGATTAAGTTAAAGGAGGGACATGAAGAAAAAGTAAAAGACATTTTTAGAGCTTACCCCCAAACATTGGTAATAGATAGGCAGGAAATGAACGAAATGTTTTTAGGCAATCTCAAAAATGATTTCAATAAGCTAATTGGTTATTCCCTAGGTATAGTAGTCCTGATACTGTTCTTTTTCTTTAGAAGTTTTTCCCTGGTGTTGGTCACAAGTATTCCCATCCTGTTGACCTGGTGGCTCACTATTGGTATTATGGGCATGTTCCATATAGAATTTAATATTTTTAATATCATTATCTCCACCTTTATCTTTGGATTGGGAATAGATTACAGCATATTCATAACAACGGGACTGCTAAAGGAATACGGTAAGGGCGAAGAAGTACTGAGAACACACAGAACTTCTATCCTACTTTCGGCCATTACTACAGTTTTGGGAATTGGTGTACTAATTTTTGCAAAACACCCCGCCTTGCATTCCATTAGCCTCGTATCTCTTATAGGTATCCTATCGGCAGTTTTTGTAGCTTTCACCATACAACCATTATTATTTTTACTCTTTATCGGAAGTAAGGAAAAACGCCCCATTAGCCTTCGATTACTTATTCATTCCGTTCTTTCATTTGGTTATTATGGATCTGGTGGACTACTGTTGTCCATATGGAGCGTTACCGTTATGAAAATACTGCCCTTTAGCAAAAAAGTTAAAATGAAATGGTTCCATAAAACCATTTCAAAATTCATGAAATCGGTTTTGTATACCAATCCCTTTGTAAGTAAAAAAATTATCAATTTATCAGGGGAGGATTTTAAAAAACCTGCTATTATCATAGCAAACCACACCTCATTTTTAGATATTTTGGCCGTTGGTATGTTATATCCAAAGATTATTTATTTGGTAAACGACTGGGTGTACAAATCCCCAATTTTTGGAAAGGCCGTGCAACTCGCCGGATTTTATCCGGTGTCCGAAGGAATAGATAATGGCCTTGAACATTTAAGAAACAAGGTAGCCCAAGGATACTCCTTGATGGCTTTCCCTGAAGGGACAAGGTCCAGAACCAACAAAATAAGGCGATTCCATAAAGGGGCCTTTTATTTGGCGGAAAAGTTCAATATGGATATTGTTCCTGTTTTGATACATGGAAATTCGGAAGTGCTTCCCAAAGGAAGTTTTGTTATAAAAGATGGCAGTATAACGGTAAAGATCTTGGATAGAATTTCTACAGAGGACCTAGGCTACGGAAAAAATTATAGAGAGCGCAACAAGGGTATCGCAGCCTATTTCAGGTCCGAATTTCAGAACTTGAGGAATGAAGTGGAAGGAGACACCTATTTCACGAGAACAATTCTCGAAGATTATCGATACAAAGGAGATTCCGTCTACCGTGCGGTAAAAAAAGATTTAAGGAACAACTCCAAAATTTACACCCTGATTTCCAAACGGATAGAAACCACCGATTCCATAATTCATCTTTCAAAAGAATACGGGCAACTGGATTTTCTATTATCTTTAAATGCTGTTGATCGCAAAATTTTCGCCTTCTTGGCTGATGAGGAGATAAGACCAATTGTAAAGAACAGTTTTATTACCCAACAAATAGCCAAGTTAACCTTAACAGCATCGATCGAGGAGGCTCTGGAACAGCCCGCGGATATAATGATCATTGATTTGGAAATACAAGACCTGGATAGCCTAGTGCCTAAAATCATAAATAATATTAGGCTAGTGATATTGGTAAAGGACGGAGTAAAATTATTGGAAAAAATTATATTGTCTACTGGTTTTAAAAATGTCTTTGAATATGATAATCTTATTATCTTAGAAAAAGCAAAGGCCTAAAACAAGCTGTATTCGCAGGAATCAAAAAAAATCCTCGGATTAAATCAGGGAGATACATTAATTATTATAAGGGTACAAAACCTACCAAAATCCAATATTAAATATTGGATTTGGAAATTGTAAAAGAATACCATTTATGAAAGAACATTACGACATTGTAATTGTTGGAAGTGGATTAGGGGGGTTGGTTTCTGCCTTGATAATGGCCAAAGAAGGTTATAGTGTCTGTGTCTTGGAAAAAAACAATCAATTTGGAGGCAATCTACAAACCTTTGTCCGGGACAAAACCATCTTTGATACCGGAGTACATTATATTGGCGGACTTTCGGAAGGACAAAACCTGAACCAATATTTTAAGTATCTGGGTATAATGGACCAATTGAAGCTTAAGAAATTGGATGAAGACGGTTTTGATGTAATAACGTTTGAAGGGGACCCAAAGGAATATAAACACGCCCAAGGTTACGATCGCTTTGAGGAAAGTTTACTATCCCAATTTCCTGAAGAGGAAAAGGCCATAAAAACGTATAGTAAAAAATTAAGGGAAACCTGTTCCAAGTTCCCACTATACAATTTAAACAAGGGCAATCCTTCCTATGGGCAGGATGACGTTTTTAAACTGAATGCCAAAACCTATATCAATTCCCTCACGAACAATAAGAAGTTGCAAGGTGTATTTGCGGGCACCAATTTTCTGTATGCCGGTGACGGGGAGCGTTCCCCTTTTTATGTACATGCCCTTTCCGTAAATTCCTATATAGAAAGTGCCTACAGGTGTGTTAATGGCGGAAGTCAGATAACCAAAGTCCTTATTAGACAAATAAAGAAATTTGGGGGCGACACCTTCAAACATCATGAAGTTACCAAATTTAATGTCAATAATGGGGTAATCACTTCGGTAGATATAAAAAATGGCAAGCAAATAAACGGTGATATATTCATTTCCAATATTGAGCCCAAGCTTACCTTAAAAATGGTTGGTGAAGAAAACTTTAGAAAATCCTACACCAACAGAATTAATAACATTGAAAGTGTTATTTCGGCCTTTAGCGTATACCTAGTCCTAAAACCTAAATCCTTTAAGTATCACAACAAGAATTTTTATCATTTTAAATATGGCGATAGAGTTTGGGATGCACAGAATTATACTCAGGAAAGTTGGCCCGAGGGGTACATGGTCTCTATGGGCATCAATAAAAAGGACGATGGATGGGGAGATAGTTTAATAGCTATGACCTATATGAATTTCAGTGAGGTGGAGTACTGGCAGGACACCTTCAATACTGTTGCTTCCAAAAATGATAGAGGGCAGACCTATGAAGAGTTCAAGGCGTATAAAACTGAAATTTTTATCACAGAATTGGAAAAAAAATTCCCCAACCTAAGAGATTGCATTCAAACCGTATATGCCTCTACACCATTGTCCTACAGGGATTATATAGGAAGCCATAATGGGTCTATGTACGGCTATGTTAAGGACGTAAACAATCCTCTACACTCATTTGTTTCTCCCAGAACAAAAATCAAAAATTTACTCTTTACGGGCCAAAGTTTAAACATGCACGGAATCTTAGGTGTTACCATTGGAGCAATTATTACCTGTTCCGAGTTAGTGGGAAAGGATTATTTATTGGAAAAAATTTTAGAAGTCAATAAAGCTCAAGAAGTTTAATATGGGACAGATTAAAACAATTCCTATTACTAGGGTCAAATCTATTAGCAAAGAGGATTTTATTAATCAATATTACAAAACCCAACGCCCTGTTTTAATTGAAAACCTCACCTCGGATTGGCCTGCCCGCAACAAATGGAACATAGATTATATACAGAAAAAAGCAGGTGAGCAAGTGGTTCCCTTATACAATAACGAACCTACCAAAGGGAAACAAAACTCCGCTGCCCCGGTAACGGAAATGAAACTGTACGACTACCTGGAAATCTTGAAAACCAAACCCACGGACCTGCGTATTTTTTTCTATAATATTCTGGATAAAATGCCAGAATTGATACAGGACATAAGTTACCCGGATATTGGATTAAAATTTTTTAAGCGTCTGCCAGTTATGTTTTTCGGCGGTGAAGGTTCTGTTGTACTACCCCATTATGACATGGATTTATCAGACCTAATCCATTTTCATTTCCACGGACATAAAAGTGTACTTTTGTTTCCTCCAGAACAGACCAAATACCTATACAAGGTTCCTTTTTCCGTACATAATTTGGAATCCATAAATATGGATGATCCAGATTTTGATCGCTTTCCAGCCTTAAAAAAGGCAGAAGGCTTATATGTAGAGATGAAACACGGGGATGCCCTATATATGCCCAGTGGATACTGGCACTATATCAAATATCTGGATGGCGGATTTTCCATTACCTTAAGGGCCTTGCCAAAACATCCCGTATTGTTGTCCAAAATGTTTGGAAATCTATTTTTCATGAGACCTTTTGAAAATACAATGAGGAAAATTTGGGGCCAGAAGTGGGTAGATTTCAAGGAGAGCAGGATGCTGGTAAAAACCAATACTAGGTTTGGAAAGGGATAAATTAAGCAATTAGGATGTATCGGATAAAATGGATTGTAGGTGTTGTTGTTTTGCTTGGGCTTTTTGGTTCTTGTGGAATTTCAAAATCCCTAAAGGATAGACCTGATTTAAGTAACTACAACCCCCAAATTCCTGAAATAACAAAAACCTCGGATACCTCCTATATTTATTCCAATAACTCCCTGGCCAAGAACAAACAAGGGTTGTGGGAACTTTATGTTTCCGGAGACCCCTTGCAAAGGGGATTAATAACCGGAGCCCTAACGGAAGACCTATTTCAACAACAGGAAGCAATATTTTTATCCAAAGTAGAAGAATTGGTGCCCTCCAAAACAAAAAGATATTTTCTGAGAAAGTTCTTGGCCTGGTACAACAGAAAAATGTACAAGAACATCCCCGAAGAAATAAAAGCGGAAATTTGGGGGCTTTCCCGATACGCTTCCCCAAACTTCAACGACATAGCAGATCCATATTCAAGGGTACTATATCTTCATGGTGCCCATGACATAGGTCATGCCCTTCAAGACCTGGCCCTTGTTGGCTGTTCTTCCTTTGCTGTCTGGGGCGATAAATCCGAAGACGGAAGTTTGATTCTTGGTCGCAATTTCGACTTTTACGCAGGGGATGATTTTGCAAAAAACAAAATAATTTCTTTCCTTGACCCTACAGAAGGCCACAAATTTATGTCCGTGACCTGGGCCGGTATGACGGGAGTGGTCTCCGGAATGAACGAGCATGGACTAACGGTTACCATCAATGCGGGAAAATCCAAAATTCCCTTGGTGGCCAAAACCCCTATCAGTATCCTTACCAGGGAGATCTTACAATATGCAACTACGCTGGAAGAGGCCGTAGCCATAGCAAAAACAAGACAGGTCTTTGTATCGGAATCTATTTTGGTAGGCAGTGCCAGGGATAAAAAGGCAATAATAATAGAAGTCTCCCCCCATAATTTTGGCGTATATGAAGTTTCCGAATCCAATCAATTGATCTGCTCCAACCACTTTCAAAGTACCGCCTATGCAGAGGACAAAAACAACCAAAAACACATCTTCGAAAGTCATTCCAAATACAGATATGAGCGCATGGACGAACTTTTGGAATATCAGAACAAAATCACCCCAGAAATTGCAGTGGACATCCTAAGAAATAAGCAAGGGCTTGACGACAACAACATCGGCTATGGCAATGAAAAGGCGCTAAACCAGCTTTTGGCACATCACGGAATTGTATTTAAGCCGGAACAGGGATTGGTTTGGGTGTCTTCAAATCCCTACCAATTAGGAGAGTTTGTGGCCTATAACCTAAACAAAATTTTCAAGGACAGTCTAAGTCAAAGGAAGGGATCCACGCTATCCGTCCCCACTAAAAATATTGAAAAGGATAGTTTTCTTTATACCCAGGCATATCAAAACTATGAAAAGTATCGCGTAGAGATTCAACAAATAAAACAAGCAGTTGCAGACAATAAGCACTTGGCTCCTGAATATCTTGAGGAGTTTAAAAGATTGAATCCTGAATTTTGGGAAACACATTATTGGGTAGGCCTCTATAATTACAATAGAAAATATTATAGGGCAGCCTTAAACAACTTTATGGAAGCCAGCACAAAAGAAATTACAACAGTTCCAGAGAAAGCTTTGGTACATTCGTATATTCGAAGACTAAAACGTAAATTAAAATAATGATCCCTGAAATCGAAAAAGCATCGGCAGAGGCAATTAAACAACTACAAGAACAGCGTTTAAGGGAACTAATAGAATATATTACCCAAAACTCTGCCTATTATAAAAGAATTTTTCAGGAACACAATTTACTGGCCAGCGATATCAAGACCTTGGCAGACCTCACCAAACTCCCCACAACTTCCAAAGAGGATCTACAAAAATATAATGATGATTTCTTATGCGTAAATAGGCACAAGATCATAGATTACGTAACTACTTCCGGTACTTTGGGCGAACCTGTTACCTTTGCCCTTACAGATAATGACCTTAATCGCTTGGCCTATAACGAGGCCATCTCCTTTGACTGTGCCGGTGTTACGGCAAACGATATTTTGCAATTAACGACAACTATAGATCGACGATTTATGGCAGGATTGGCCTATTTTTTGGGCGCTAGGGAGCTAGGTGCCGGAATTATAAGGGTAGGCGCCGGAATTCCTGAACTTCAATGGGATTCCATCCTTAAGTTTAAGCCAACCTACCTCATCGTGGTCCCTTCTTTTTTATTGAAACTTATAGAATACGCCCATCAGCACGGAATTGACCCCAACGAAGCGGGGATAAAAGGGGCTATTTGTATAGGGGAATCACTGCGTAATGAAGATTTTTCATTGAATACCCTTGCAGCCAAAATTAAAAAAGATTGGGACATTCCCCTTTATTCCACCTATGCCTCTACAGAAATGAGTACGGCCTTTACCGAATGTACCGCACAGCAAGGCGGCCACCATCATCCGGAATTGATCATCATCGAAATTTTGGACGATAATGAAAAACAAGTTGAAGAGGAAATGCCGGGAGAGCTTACCATTACAACCTTGGGGGTTGAAGGTATGCCATTGCTGAGATTTAAAACCGGTGATATTGTCCAAGCCCATACCTCCAAATGTTCCTGTGGAAGAAATACACCTCGCTTAGGTCCTGTGATTGGAAGGAAGAAACAGATGATAAAATATAAGGGCACTACCCTATATCCTCCGGCCATGTACAACGTGCTTAACTATTTCAATGAAATAGACGCCTTTGTAATCGAGATAGACCATAATGACATAGGAACCGATGAAATTTGTATTAAAATAGCCACCTCCAGCCCTACAAATGATTTATTACAAACCATCAAGGATC
This sequence comes from Arenibacter algicola, assembly GCF_000733925.1. NCBI lineage: Bacteria > Pseudomonadati > Bacteroidota > Flavobacteriia > Flavobacteriales > Flavobacteriaceae > Arenibacter > Arenibacter algicola. The sequence continues at coordinate 1,229,526 of NZ_JPOO01000001.1, read as the reverse complement.
ACTTTAGGGCAAAACTGCGGGTACTCCCCAAAATTGAATTTCACGATTTTAAAACCCTTCAGGAGTTGCGATTTCCCAAAATGAGCAGAAAACCGGTCATAGTGATAGATCACCGAGTTTAAGCTGATACTTTGGCATTGTAGCCCCAAAAAAAACAATTTGTAAATCTTCCTTCAATTGATTACATTCTAAGAACATACAGGCCATATTCCATTCCAATTACTATTTCCCACCTTTTAGTAACGGTTTATTTGGTCGGGCCATCGAAACTAGGCTTAAAAAATTTATTTGCATTAAAATTGGTATTACATTTGATTGCACTTTATACTGCCATTACAACACTATGAAAAAACATATATTTATATATATCCTACTATTCTGCTTTCCATTGATAAGCCCAGGCCAAAAATTGGGCAATCAGGAAATAAAGGATCTTATCAACTCTTACAAAAAGGATATCCGCGGGCCATATAAAGAAATTCGCTGGTTCTGTACGGATGGAAGTATACGCCAACCTAAAGACCCCTGTCCCGATGATATTGGTCCTGGAGTACAACACGCCACTTACAAAAGCTCTATTATCGATTTAGGCAAGAGCAACCACCTCTTTTTGGGTCAAATTTTATCCTATACCTCCAAGGAGGAATTTTGGGACGCAGAAAATAACCATTCCCGTCTTAAGCAGTATCAATTGGACAAGTATTTAAGAACTGTTGACAATGGCTGGATCCTGGAAAAGGGGCAGTTCTATAGGGGGGCGATACAGGCAGAGGACGAAGAGGCCTGGGGCGTGGATTTTTATAAATGGCTACTATCCGACACTCAAAATCTAGCCCAAAATTTTTATCTCATTCGGCAGTCTTTAAAGGACATACCCCATAATGGCGACGATAATCTAGCCCAAAAAATAAGGAGCGATTCAAAGGTAATTTCGGACATGGTCCCAGAATTTATGGACTTAAGGGTTAAAATCCATAGTCAGCCCGATGCAGGGGATATAAATAAAGTAAAGAACTTTAAGTCCAAAAACAGCAATCAGCTTACCAATGAGGTAAAAGCCAAAATAGATGCCTTGGTGGCTACTATGGCCAATTTCTACAAACCAGTTGATATTGCACAAATACAAAAAAATACACCACTTGTAGAGGATAGCCCTATAGGGGTTGCCATAAAAAACTTTACTACCAGTTATAGTGGAGAAGCAAATGCGGCAGTACTTATTCCCGCCACAGCCGAATTGCTGTTGGATATAAGACATGCCCTTCTACAAGAATTGAATTCAACAGCCCGATTTCAGTTGTTGGACGCTTCCCTTAAGTTAGAAGAAGTTATATTTAAAAATTCTCCCCAATGGCAGCCTGAAGACCTTAATGGCCTATTGGACAAAGTTTGCTATTTGGGCATGGCCAATGCCGGTGCAGGATATATAGAACTGGCAGAATGGGAACAACTTAATCTATCCCTAAAGGGATCCAATGGCAATGCCATGTCCCTAGGGCAGCTTACCTCAGTATTGGAGAATGCGCGTAGGGAAGTGGAATGGAGTTCTTCCATGGTAAAGGCCAATTATCAGGAGATAGTGGACATTTACACCGCTTTTGAGCCTAAGGCTTATGGGTTTATTGATGACAAAATTAGAGGTTCCATAGCCCTCTATTTAGGCCAAACCGTGGGAGAATTGGGCGATATTATTGCCCAGGAATCCGCCTTGACCAATAGGGTGATGGACATAGACAATCAAAGTGGCCTACGAGGCCTTAATCCTGGATATGCCTTGGGCGAATTGGTAGTGATAAGTGGTTCTCCAGATGAAATTGAGGTTACATCCGATAAAATCTATATTTTTCAACGCCCTCCTTCAGATCTTAAGCCAGTGGCCGGAATTGCTACGGTATCGGAAGGAAATATGGTGTCTCACGTGCAATTGTTGGCCCGAAATATGGGTATCCCCAATGCCGCCCTAAGCGATGAAAATCTTAAAGGTCTTCAGAAATATAACGGAGAAAAGGTATTTTATGCGGTATCCAACAAGGGCAACGTTATTATGAAGTTGGAAAAGGATATGTCCGAGGAGGAACGCAATTTATTTATTAAGATAGAGCGTAAAGAGGAAAGAATTGAAGTCCCCATAGAGAACATACGTTTGGATGAAAACACCATATTAAACCTAAGGTCAGTGGACGCCGAGGATTCAGGTAAGCTTTGCGGTCCAAAGGCGGCCAATTTGGGACAGTTAAAAAAAATGTTCCCAGATATGGTGGTAGAAGGTCTGGTTATTCCCTTCGGAATCTTTAAGGACCATATGGACCAACCTATGCCCGAGCAGCAGGGAAGCTATTGGGATTTTTTAAATTCCACTTTCAAGGAGGCCGAGACCATGCGCTCACAAGGCATTGCGGAAGGCGAGGTTGAAAACTACCAACTAAGGCAATTGGAAATCCTAAGGGAGGCCATAAAGAAAATGTCAATGAAGGCCCAATTCCTTACACAATTGGAAGAGGGGTTCAAAGAAGTATTGGGAAAACCAATTGGTGAAATCCCGGTCTTTCTTAGAAGTGACACCAACATGGAAGATTTGAAGAATTTTACCGGTGCCGGATTAAACCTCACTGTATTCAATGTAGCCGCCAAGGAAAAAATTATATCAGGCATTAAGGATGTTTGGGCTTCCCCCTATTCCGAACGCAGTTTTAAATGGCGACAAAAATATCTCCTTAATCCTGAAAATGTATTCCCTTCCATTTTGATAATACCGAGTGTGGATGTGGACTATTCCGGGGTATTGATCACCAAGGGCATCAGTTCCGGAAATCCGGATGATCTTACCATTGCCTTTAGCAGGGGTGCCGGGGGTGCTGTAGATGGCCAATCGGCAGAAACTTATCTATTAAAGGATATTGGTGGCACCCAACTCTTGGCACCCGCTAGGGAAATGTACCACAATCGACTTCCAGCTGCAGGGGGAACGGAAAAAAGAATGTCCACTTTTGAGAATTTTATACTAAACCAAAAAAACATTGAGGAAATAAGGGCATTTGCCAAAACAATTCGGGAAAAAATGGCTACTGAAACCAAATCGGATTATGAAGGGGCCTATGACGTGGAACTGGGATTCCAAAACAATAAGCTGTGGCTGTTTCAAATACGCCCTTTTGTAGAGAATAAGAAAGCGTTAAGTTCCAATTATTTGGAATCTATTACACCAAAAATCGATCTGGACAAAAACATTGCCCTTTCTAAAAAAATATAAGATGCAAAAGAGTATTAAATATATTGTTCTATTACTGATATGCTCTGCCTTTACCACCATGAGCTATTACCCCATTGATGGCTATTTGCATACGGGAATCAAAAGGCTGAAGTATCTGGAACTCGTTAAAAGTGGAGAACTAAAGTCGACCACCGTTATACCTCCAGGGGCCCAAAAGTCTTATATGGATATTGAACTGAACCTAATATCGAAAAAAGAGGACAGCACTGCCGCTTTCCTAAGTGTAGATGAGCAATTCCAAAAAGACATCAACGCACTATTTAGAGGTTTGGACAAGAGTTATTCCATTGCCGTATTGGATATTTCGGATATAGACAGTGTTCGATACGCCAAGCGAAACGAAACAGCCGGATATCAGCCTGGCAGTGTTGGCAAACTGGCCGTAATGGTAGCTTTGTTTACCCAATTGAAAAAAATATATCCGGATTCCTTTGAAAAGCGATTGGAGCTTTTACGTTCCAAATCGGTAAAGTCGGGCTATTGGGGCTTGACGGATACACATACCATACCAATTTTTAATCTAGAAACGAATAAATTGCTCAAAAGACAGGTAATAGCCAGTGATGTTTTTACCTTGTTTGAATGGGCAGACCATATGCTTTCCGTTAGTAACAACGGGGCAGCCAGTATTGTATGGCGCGAAGCCTTATTGATGGCGGCCTTCGGAGAGTCCTACCCCACCCTGAGCCAGGAAGAGGCGGATACATACTTTACCACTACCCCAAAAAAGGAATTGACAGATTTGGCCAATGATGTGGTAAACCTACCCTTACGGGAATTGGGAATTACTACTGATGAATGGCGCTTGGGAAGCTTTTTTACTTCGGGAGCCAACCGCTATGTAGGCGATAAGGGGGGCAGTATTGGTTCTCCATTAGGGTTGATGAAATTCTTGATACAGTTGGAACAGGGCAAGGTGGTGGACCAAGAATCCAGCCTGGAAATGAAACGCCTTATGTATATGACGGACAGAAGGATCAGATACGCACAATCCCCGGTCCTGAAGCCCGCTGCCGTATATTTTAAATCGGGAAGTTTATACAAATGTGATAGAAGTACAGGTGAAGCCTGTGGAAAATATATGGGCAATGTTACCAACTATATGAATTCTGTAGCCATTGTAGAACATCCGGACAATTGCAAATATATAGTGGTACTTATGACCAACGTATTGCGAAAAAATTCAGCAACAGACCATTTGACCCTGGCCAGTAGCATAGACAAGATTATTAAACGCTAATTTTTTTAAAGTCACTCAAGATTTCGGCCGCCTTTTTTCTGGCCTTCTCGTTGGAGTCCTCCAAGACCATTTCCAAAAGAGGGGTGAATTTTGGGTCCTTGGTTTTTTCAATCAAGTAAAGTACCGCCAGTTTCAGCTTAATATCCTTTCGCTTTAATAGGGACAAATAGCTTTCGGATTCACTAAGAACCTTTACATTCAGATTTTTTAGATTTTCTTCGGATATAACACCTACCTGTATAATGGATTCAGCAACAGGAATCAACTCCTTTTTGAGTTGAATGTCCAGGATATTGTCCAAAAATTCAATGGCATGTATACGTTGCTCTTCCTGACCTTTTAGTATGGCATTTAAAATGGGATCTACATCCTGGGGCGGGTATTTGACCCCCAAGAATTGAAAAATTCGTTTTAATTGTCTGTCCAACCTCAGTTCCAACAAATGGATAAGGCCATTTCTGGCTTCATTTTCTTCCTTGGTCTCCAGTTTTTCCGGGTTCTTCTTATACTGTAGTACTATTTGGGTATGGATTACGGACAGGGTACTTTGGTACAGGTGACACTCGTCCAAGATTTTATCCACAATAAACTGATCCCTTATTTTAAGGTGGGGATATTTCCACTTGAGGTGTTTCAAGGCTTCAATAGCTTCAATTTTCACCGTATGTTCCATATCCTCGGTTAGTTTCATCAAGGTATTGATGGCCTTTTGTGAATCGAACTTTCCAATAACCATGACCACGTATGCGCTATCGTCCGGGTCAATGCTTTCATTTCTTAATCCCTCGAACAAAATATCAATAATGGGCTCCCCATAGAAGTAGAGGGCCTCCATTGCAGATTTTCTGGTGTCCTTACCCGATAATCTGGAAACAATTAAATCAATAAACTGCTTGTCCAATGTTTTTGATGCCGCCAAAATAGCGGTATTTGCAATTAGAACATTATCGGAATATATATGCGTCTTTATAACCGGGTAGAAATTTTCAACCTTGGCATTCCCAATGGTTTCAAGAATGGCCAGGATCTTATTGGTCCTTTCCAGCTCTGTATTGGTTTGCGATAACTGGTCAAGGGTATTTTCAATTCTTTGTTCCAAACTAAATCGGTCTTGCATTACCCTATTATTTCGCAATTCCATAGACAGGCCAACTAGGGCTGCATTGGCTATGGTATTGTCCTTTACCGATAAATATTTATCCAATAGTTCCACAGGGTTTTGTTGATAGCGCTTCAACAAATAACGAAAGGCAGAAGTAGTCACTTGCTGATCCTTGTCATAGATCATGGGCTCTACCGTAGCACATAAATTTTCCATATTCAAAAAATATAGATTTTCAATGGCCAAAGCCCTCACCTTGGCAGACGGATTGTTCAGCAGCGCTTTAATTGCAAAAAAGAAACGCTCATCCTTTACGTCCAATGTTTTATTCAACATATGCAATATCTGATTCTCGTTCCCAGTTTCAAATACCCTGATTACCGTTTCTATGATAGAGGTAACCTTTATTTCCGATTTGGCAGCCTTATCTTTTCTTGTAGGGCTATATTCCAACAAGCTCTTAAAGGAAATTATATATTCATTCCTCAAATGATATATAAAGTACAACCAGATCAAAATAAGCCCAATAATAATTATACTGATATAGGTTGATGATATGTCCAGTCCATTAATAAAAAAGATTAGAATAAAGCCCGCCATCCCTGTAGCTATACTATCCACTACCACATCCGTAAATGTCTTTGTCTTTTTTTTAATTTCTATAGGGATGGGTATGGAGAGTAATTCCGTGGCCGCCTTATTTACCGACTGCTTTAAACTTCCGTCCACAATTTTGATAAACACCACCACCCATAGTTGGGGCACTATCAATAACAGAAAAGACCCCAACAATATGCCCGAAGGCAACCATAGGAGGGATTTACCAACACCAAAGGTACCTACAATACGTTTGGTGAGGAACAACTGTATCAATAGTGAAATAACGCTCAGGGTAGAAAACCAAAATCCAAAAAAGGAAGTTAATTCATCCTGATCTTTAATGAACCTGGAAGCGTAATCGCTATACTGGTAATCTACCAATTTGGCCACCAGAACGCTTATTCCAATGACTACCGCAATTAAGCTAAGTAATTTAGATTGCTTTATCAACCTAAAAGGGGACTCCGCTTTTGGATTGGAGCGACTGGAAACTTGAAAAGAGTTGAGTTTCAACACTTCGTTTTTCCAGATATATCGGGTTATGGGCAAACAGCACATTAAGAGGGTTGCGGCAACAAACAATAAATCCTCTGTATTAAGGATATTGGTCAATAAAGAGGTTAAGTACCCCCCAAATATACCCCCGCCAATGGCACCGGCACCTATAAACCCAAATACGCGCTTTGCTTCCCTAACATTATAGACCAGATTTGCCATTACCCAAAATTGGGAAGCGGTCAACAACCCAAAAATAGCCACCCAGATGTAAGGTATATACAGTGCAAATCCATAGCCTAGGTTAAAATTTAAGGCTACGCCAAATATTATCAAAGAAATGACGGATCCTATCAAGGTGCGATCCACAATGATATTCAAAGGATACTTTTCCAAGGCCCTGTCGTAGAAAAATGAGCCCAATACGGCCATGATAGCAGTTAAAACATAGCCCAATGGCAGTGCATCCGAAGAAAGTTCAGAAAGAAAAAGCGAATTTATAGTAGGTTTTACTATCAATAAAACCGTAATAATGAAGAATATATTTAATTGAAGTAGAAGTGTTTTGGTCAGTTCCTCCTCTTTTAAATCAAATGCCTTTAGAATGTAGGTTTTAAACGTTTTAATAAATGAAATAAGGTAGTTCAATTTTCATGCGTTTTAGTAATATCCAACAGCACTCCTATCTAAAACCAATCCATAGAAGATTGGGGCCAAAATTAATTCATTGGCAAACATTATACGAATAAACAAAAGGAAATATACTAAATGGATCTAGTTAACGGCAAATTGTACCCTCTCTGCCTTCAACACTCTTTCTACGGGCCTTACCAAGTCCCTAATGATTTGCTCACCTCCTGCATCATCTATTAAGGCAACCAAAATATAACGTCGGTTGGGATTATTTCCCCAAACCAAAATAGAATCGGAATGAAAGGTTCTCCAAGAGCCCGACTTTCTATATAATCTGGCATCGGGAGCAATATTGTCCAAGGTATTTACAAATTTATGGTGAAGTTCGGGATCCCCCATGATATCCAACATTTGTTTGGACCTACCCTTATTCACCAATTTGCCATTGGCCAACAGATAATAATACCTACATACTTGGTTTACTGTGGCAGCATGGGACAAATTCTTTAATGGCTCCCTATTGGTATCCCCACCGCTTCCATATCTTTTACCGACCCATAATCCGCCGCCCTTACTTTCATCATAGAACATATATTTTGGATCGGTCATAACGGACTGTATTTTATCATATCCCAAACGATCTATCATTCTGGTGGTTGCTTCATTGTTGGATTTGCTGATCATAGATCGCATATCCTTCTTTATTTCCTGGGTTTCCTTAAGCTCCCCTTTTTCTATGGCATCCATAGAGGATAATAGCACCGCTATTTTGGGCAAACTGGCAGCATACATCATATAGTCACCATTAATACTGGCATATTTTGCATTTTCGGGATTTGACAGATCTACTATGCCAACGGCCATCTTGTTATTGTTCATTAAAGATTTCCAGTTGGGATTGGACATGAGCTCCTTTTCCAATCTTTTCTGCAAGTCGCTATTTACCAAACTGGGAAGAGGCTTTACTTTGGCATCTTCTATATTTATGGGCAAATCTTTTTGAGAGTACGCCAAGCCACAGCAGAAAAATACACCCAATACTAGAATTAGGCGTGTTTTGAATTGAAAAAGAGTTCTACTCGTCATATAGGAATAATAAAATACTGGTTAAATGAAAAAAATACGAATCACTATAAAAAATGAACTACCCGAAAAACGCCCAAATATATTCTATATTTATGTTGGGTATTTGTTAATTTTTTAAACTTCAAAAGAAAAAATCACACCCAAAGAATATAACGCTAATTTTATCATTATCTGATTTTTATCTGTTAAATTAATTATAGATTACGAAAAAATTAATTCAATGGCTTAAAGAAAAATTAAAGACATCACCAACACCTCCTATACTTACGTTGGATGGGGATAAAAAGATTATGTGTATATGGGCAAGGCATCTATTTTATTTATTACGGTTTGCTAGCAAATTGTTATTTTTGGAACAAATTAGAAATGCATGTTGGTTATTGGGATTGCCGGAGGAACAGGTTGCGGAAAAACTACGGTTGTAAATCAAATTATAAATGAATTGCCGTATGAGGAAGTAGGGGTTATTTCCCAAGATTCCTATTATTGCGATCTTTCCCATTTAACCTATGACGAGCGTACACAGGTAAATTTTGACCATCCCCGTGCCATAGATTTTGAATTGTTGGGTACCCACTTACAAGATTTAAAGAAAGGTATTCCTATTCACCAGCCAGTTTACTCTTTTGTTAAACACAACCGCACCAACGATACCATTCTAACGCATCCAAGAAAGGTAATGATCGTAGAGGGTATCCTCATCATGACAAATCCCCAGATAAGGGAGATGTTCGACATTAAAATATTTGTACATGCGGATTCGGATGAACGACTGATAAGACGTTTAAAAAGGGACATCACTGAACGTGGCAGGGATTTGGATGAAGTTTTAAATCGATATCAAAATACGCTAAAGCCCATGCACAATCAGTTTATTGAGCCCACCAAGGAATATGCGGACATTATAATTCCAAACAACAAGTACAACACCGTGGCCATAGACATTGTAAGGACCATAATCAACGAAAAATTAAGCTAATCACCTATGGGACTAAAAGGGATAAGAAAGAAAAAATGGTTTGGGGTGGTTACCAATATGTATGTATTGGTACTGACGGTCTTTGTGGTTTGGATGGTTTTTTTCGATACCAACTCCCTCCTCATACATTGGGAGCTTAAAAAACAAATAAACAATCTGGAAAAGCAGAAAGAATTTCTTCATGAAGAGATAGCCAAGGATAAAAAAATTATAGAAAAGCTATCGGACCCTGAGGAGTTGGAAAAATTTGCCAGGGAACAATATTATCTGAAAAAGAAAAATGAGGAAATATATTTAATTGAATATGAGGATAGTGTAAAAACCAAGGAAGATGAGTAAATCCGAACTCTTTAGCAATTTTCACGAGATTTCTTCCAAAGCATGGAAGCAAAAGATCCAGTACGAGTTGCAAGGTGAGGATTACAACAATAAATTGGTTTGGGAATCTCCCGAAGGCATTAAGGTAAAACCCTTCTACAACTCCGAAGACCTAAAGGCCCTAGAGATATCCGGAGTACCAAGAGATAATGGTTGGAGCATAGCTCAAGGCATATATGCCGGGAATGCCAAAATGGGCAACAAAAAAGCTTTGGATGCTATAACCAGGGGCGCTGAATGTATCTATTTCACCATTCCGTCCGCAGATATAAATATTCATGAACTGCTTCATGAAATTGATCTTGGCCAAACAAGTCTCCATTTTAATCTCCAATTTCTATCCTACGACTTTGCAAGATCGATTTTGGCTGTCACAGTAAACCATCATCACAAGGTCTTTACCAATATCGATATTATTGGTCATTTGGCAAGAAATGGCAACTGGCAATACAAGCTTGATCAAGATCATAAAATATTAGGGGAAATTCTAAATTTAAATCATGACCAAACCTTGGGTGTGGATGTGGCGCTCTATGGAAATGCCGGGGCAAATATGGTGCAGCAATTGGCCTATGCCCTTTCGCATGCCAATGAATATTTGAATCACCTTAACGACCACCATAAAGACAGGCTAAAAAGAACGGCAATAACCTTTAAGGTCTCGGTTGGGGGCAACTATTTCTTTGAAATAGCCAAGTTGAGGGCACTACGGATTTTGTTCAGGACCCTTGCAAGGGAATATGGGGCTCTGGAGAATTGCCATATTATAGCTACGCCCACTCTGAGAAATAAAACCTTGTACGATTACAACACCAATATGCTACGCTCGGCAACGGAATGTATGTCCGCCATTTTAGGGGAAGCTGATACGATATTGAATATGCCATATGACGCCATATACCATAAGGTGAATGAATTTGGGCAGCGTATGGCCAGAAATCAACTGTTGATCTTAAAGAATGAAAGTTATTTTGACAAGGTGAACAATGCGGCCGATGGGGCCTATTATATTGAGTCCATAACACATCAACTCTCTTCCAAAGCTTTGGAATTATTTAAACAAATTGAAGCGGGCGGCGGATTTCTGGTGCAATTGAAGGAACATCTCATTCAGAAAAAAATAAAGGAAAGCGCCACCAAGGAACAGGAAAGCTTTAACAGCCGCGATAAAATCCTGGTAGGCACCAATAAATACGCATCCAGACTGGATAAAATGAAGGATGATCTAGAATTATACCCCTTTGTAAAAACCAACACCCGAAAAACCTTGATAGAACCGATCTTGGAAAAAAGGTTGTCCGAAGAATGGGAACAGGAACGCTTGAAAACTGAATAAAGCTGTTACAACTGTTTTCCTAGGGCAATTTTATTTCTAAGCAGACAACTATAGTTTAGGACAAGAAGAACAAAAACATGGCAAGAAAAAATCTTCAACATATTCAACTCAAGTCCGTTCCAGAAATAAATATTCCGGATCAAGAATCCGTTTTGCCATTCGAGACCTCGGAAGGAATAATCTTGAAAAAAAACTATACCAAGGAAGATATTGAGGGTTTGGAACATTTAAATTTTGCCGCGGGCATACCTCCATTTCTGCGCGGGCCCTATTCCACCATGTATGTCAGTAGACCATGGACTATAAGGCAATACGCGGGATTTTCGACCGCAGAGGAAAGCAACGCATTTTACAGACGAAATCTGAAAGCCGGACAAAAAGGACTATCCGTAGCTTTTGATCTACCAACCCATAGGGGATATGACAGTGATCATCCGCGGGTGGTGGGCGATGTTGGCAAAGCGGGCGTTGCCATTGATTCCGTAGAGGACATGAAAATTCTGTTCCAGGATATTCCATTGGATGAAATGTCGGTTTCCATGACCATGAACGGAGCAGTGTTGCCCATAATGGCCTTTTATATCGTAGCAGCGGAGGAACAGGGAGTTTCACCAAAAGATCTTTCTGGAACCATACAGAATGATATTCTTAAAGAATTTATGGTAAGGAACACCTACATCTACCCTCCTGCCCCATCTATGCAGATCGTTGCCGATATTTTTGAGTATTCCAGTAAGTTCATGCCGCAATTCAATAGTATAAGTATATCCGGCTACCACATGCACGAGGCCGGGGCAACTGCCGATATTGAATTGGCCTATACCTTGGCCGATGGATTGGAGTATATTAGAACTGGCTTAAAAGCAGGATTGAATATAGATGATTTTGCCCCAAGATTATCCTTCTTCTGGGGAATTGGGATGAATCATTTTATGGAAATTGCGAAAATGAGGGCGGGAAGAATGCTCTGGGCCAAATTGGTAAAACAATTTAACCCTAAAAATGAGAAGTCGCTCACCCTAAGGACCCATTGCCAAACCAGCGGCTGGAGCCTTACAGAGCAGGATCCTTTCAACAATATTACCAGAACGACCATAGAGGCGGCCGCAGCAGTTTTTGGAGGTACACAGAGCCTACATACCAATGCCTTGGATGAGGCCATAGCCCTCCCTACGGATTTCTCTGCGCGTATTGCCAGAAATACCCAATTGTACTTACAAAATGAGACCGAAATTACTAAAACTGTTGACCCTTGGGCAGGTAGTTATTATGTAGAAAAACTAACGGACGAAATTGCACAAAAGGCTTGGGCCCTTATAGAAGAGGTGGAAGAATTGGGGGGAATGACAAAGGCCATCGACGCTGGAATTCCAAAATTGAGGATAGAGGAGGCCGCCGCAAAAAAACAGGCCCGTATAGATAGTGTTAGGGATATCATTGTTGGTATTAACAAATACCAGTCCAAGACAGAAGATGAACTTCAAATACTGGAGGTGGATAATGCCGAGGTCAGAAAACAGCAATTGGCACGTTTGGAATTGGTCAAGGCAAATAGGAGTGAACATGAAGTGCAACAAGCACTTTTAGCACTTACCAAAGTTGCAAAAGAAAGAATGAAGCCCAATTCCTCCAAATCTGCCCACATAAATACCTTGGAAGAGGAAAATTTCTTAGCTTTAGCTATAAAGGCTGCTAGGGCAAGAGCTACGCTGGGCGAAATAAGCACTGCGCTGGAAAATGCCTTTGGCAGGCACAAGGCAATCATAAATTCGTTTACCGGGGTGTATTCAAAAGAAATAAAAGGGGATGACAGCTTTGGCATAGCCAGGCAAATGGCCGACAGCTTTGCCGAGCAGGAAGGCCGTAGGCCTAGAATAATGATTGCCAAAATGGGGCAGGACGGTCACGACCGAGGTGCTAAAGTTGTGGCAACGGGATATGCCGATCTAGGTTTTGATGTGGATATTGGCCCCCTCTTCCAAACCCCGGCCGAAGCTGCAAAACAGGCCGTGGAAAACGATGTCCATGTACTGGGGATCTCATCCCTAGCAGGCGGACATAAGACCTTGGTACCTCAAGTACTACAGGAATTAAAAGCGTACGGGCACGAAGACATTATGGTAATTGTGGGCGGGGTAATACCCAAACAGGATTATGACTTTTTGTATGAAGCTGGGGCGGCAGCAATATTTGGTCCCGGCACAAAAATTAGCGATACGGCCATCGAAATTTTAAAAATTCTAAGTAAGTGATATCCGCTGTTCCTGAACGGACAAAATGGGTTTAGCCTTCAAAACAAGCCGTGGACCACAATTAGTAATAAGCGCTAGGGCCAGGGTATTTTACCAGTGATGGCTACTTTTTTGGTCTTGGTTCCAATATTTTCCAACGTTGTGACCGAGGCTTTTAAAAATTGAGTACCATTAATAAGTTGTGTATAAGTGATTCGCGAAAAAACAATAAACATGTAATGGCCTGAGAACAAATCCCATACAACTTTAACGTACTTTAACGCCAAAGACTACAGTTATTCACCCAGTGTTAACAAAATACATTTTATAACAACTTAAATAATCGTATTTTTACCCCCTAACTTACTATGATAATGGGCAAAATAATTGCTATTGCTAATCAAAAAGGTGGTGTAGGAAAAACTACTACTTCGGTAAATTTAGCCGCCTCTTTGGGTGTATTGGAAAAAAAAGTATTACTAATAGACGCTGACCCCCAAGCTAATGCAACTTCCGGACTAGGTTTGGATGTAGATAGTATTGAGTTGGGAACCTACCAACTATTGGAACATACCAAAACCGCCGAAGAAACCATCATAAAGACCTCCTCCCCAAATGTAGATCTTATCCCAGCGCATATTGATCTTGTAGCCATCGAAATTGAGTTGGTGGACAAGGACGATAGGGAATATATGATGAAAAATGCCATTCGCCATCTAAAGGAAAAATACGACTATATTCTTATAGATTGTGCGCCTTCCCTAGGTCTCTTAACATTGAACGCCCTTACTGCGGCCGATTCTGTTATGATTCCCATACAATGTGAATATTTTGCATTGGAAGGATTGGGCAAATTATTAAACACCATTAAGAGTGTTCAAAAAATACACAATCCCGAATTGGATATAGAAGGAATGGTACTTACCATGTACGATTCCAGATTAAGGTTATCCAACCAAGTAGTGGAGGAGGTAAAAAAGCACTTTTCTGAAATGGTTTTCGACACCATCATACAAAGAAATGTAAGATTGAGCGAAGCCCCTAGTTATGGTGAAAGCATTATTAAATACGATGCAAGTAGTAAAGGAGCTGCCAATTATTTAAATTTGGCAAATGAAGTAGTTGTGAAAAACAAGGAGACAGCATAATGGCGAAAGCGATAAAAAAACAAGCGTTGGGCCGCGGACTATCGGCCCTATTAAAAGACCCGGAAAACGATATTCAGTCGGCCACCGACAAGAATGCCGATAAAGTTGTGGGCAATATTGTGGAACTGGATATGGACGCAATAGACGTTAATCCATTCCAGCCCCGTTCCAATTTCAATGATGAAGCATTACAGGAATTGGCCTCTTCCATTAAGGAATTGGGGGTAATACAGCCAATAACCGTAAGAAAGCTTGATTTTAATAAATACCAATTAGTTTCTGGGGAACGTAGGTACAGGGCTTCCAAATTAATTGGCCTGGAGACAATACCGGCATATATCCGTATTGCCAACGATCAGGAATCCCTGGAAATGGCTTTGGTTGAAAATATTCAACGACAGGATTTAGATCCCATTGAAATTGCACTTTCCTACCAAAGGTTGATAGATGAAATTCAATTGACGCAGGAAAAAATGAGCGAACGGGTAGGCAAAAAACGCTCTACCATTACCAACTATTTGCGGTTACTGCGATTGGATCCCATTATACAGACCGGAATACGTGACGGTTTTGTAAGTATGGGCCACGGTAGGGCTCTGGTAAATGTGGAAAAAAAGCAGGACCAGATTGCCCTTTACGAAAAAATTGTAGGTGAAAATCTATCGGTAAGGGATACGGAAAAAGCAGTAAAGGACTATCAGGAAGGCAATGGCCAGGTAGCCCCGGTTACGGCCCCATCTGGAAAAGAGCCAAAAAAAGCAGCTATAAACCCAGATTTCATTGACAAAAACCTTGGTGCCTTCTCAGATTATTTATCGGTAAAAGTAGATATTAAAGCCTCAGAAAAAGGCAAAGGAAAAATCACCATCCCCTTTCACTCCAAGGAAGAATTCAATCGGTTAAAAAAATTGATTACGGGTGAGTAAATATCTTGTATCACTGGCACTATATTTTCTTGTTATCACCTTTGGACTAGCGCAGGAGGAAGAAAACAATACCCAGGCATCAGATTCTATCACAACCTCCCTTAAAAAAGAGGGGATTACAGTGGTCGACACCCTTAAAGTCAAAAAAAGGGCCATCAATCCCTTGGCGCCCAGTAAGGCAGCCTTTTATTCCGCGGTTTTTCCAGGACTTGGTCAAATATATAACAAACGCTATTGGAAAGTTCCCATAGTCTACGCCATTATAGGCGGTGGAATATATGGCTACATATACAACGACGACCTATATGACCGCTTTAGGACGGCCTTTAAACGCCGCCAGGCCGGTTTTACGGACGATGAATTCTATGACCTTGGCACACCCAATGCCCCCGGAGCAGATCCTGACTTTTCGGAGGCGGCATTGGAAAGTGCGCAGGAAAGATACCAGGAAGATCGGGATTTATGGCTTTTGGTCACCATTGGGATGTACGCCCTAAACATTGTGGATGCCAATGTGGATTCGCATTTAAAGCAATTTAACGTGGATGATGACCTTAGTATGGATTTCAAACCATACTTGGACATGGACGCCATAACCGCCAAACCAGTCTATGGAATGGCTTTAACCATTAAGTTTTAATTTATGAATATTGCCTTGTTCGGATATGGTAAAATGGGTAAAATGATTGAAAAGATCGCCCTAAAAAGAAACCATACCATTGTAGCTAAAATTGATTTGGACGCTACGGATATAAATTTTTCAGAAATTGATGTTGCCATCGATTTTAGTATGCCCAACGCCGCTTATGGAAACATTAAGAACTGTCTGGAACACAATGTGCCTATAATTTCCGGTACAACCGGATGGCTTCAGGATTACCAAAAGGCAGTGGACTTATGTAAAAAAAATAATGGAGCCTTTATTTATGCCTCCAACTTTAGTCTGGGTGTGAATCTTTTTTTTGAGCTGAACTCTTATTTAGCAAAATTAATGGCTTCCCAAGATCAATATAAGGTTGTGATGGAGGAAATCCACCATACCCAAAAATTGGATGCACCTAGTGGAACGGCAATTACTTTGGCCGAAGGTGTTATTGATAATACCAATTACATCGATTGGAAATTGGACAGCGCTGGGGACAGGGAAATTCCTATCACGGCAAAGCGTATCGCCGATACTCCTGGAACCCATACCGTATCTTATGAAAGCGAAGTGGATGGCATAGAAATTAAACATACCGCCCATAACAGGGAAGGTTTTGCCCTAGGAGCAGTGATCGCCGCAGAGTGGATCGTTGGAAAAACAGGGGTTTTCACAATGAAGGACGTGTTAAACCTTCGTTAAAGAACGTAACAAAGAACAACTTAAAATGACTTAACGGTTGATCAATTCTTTTCCAAACATCAATCATTAAATAACAATTACCGATATGAACGGCACTCAATGGATTATTTTTATTTTAATTATTCAGGTAATACATTTTTTAGGCACCTGGAAATTATATGTAAAAGCAGGACGTAAAGCTTGGGAAGCGGCAATCCCAGTTTATAATGCCATTGTGCTGATGCAGATTATCAATAGGCCTAAATGGTGGGTGATTCTACTTTTTATCCCGATCATCAATTTATTGATGTTTCCTGTAGTCTGGGTAGAAACCCTTAGAAGTTTTGGGAAAAATAGTTTATTGGATACCTGGTTGGCCATATTGACCCTTGGACTATATATTTATTATGTGAACTATTTTGTTGAGGATGTAAAATATATTGAAAACAGGGACATTCACCCCAAAACCGCGCTGGGAGAATGGGTCAGCTCCATTGTATTTGCCATTGTGGCCGCTACTTTGGTCCACACCTACTTAATTCAACCCTTTGTTATTCCTACCAGTTCCTTGGAAAAAACCCTACTGGTGGGAGATTTCCTTTTCGTAAGTAAATTTCATTATGGGGCACGGATACCAATGACCACCGTAGCCGCTCCCATGGTCCACGATACCCTGCCAATACTAAAAACCAGATCTTATGTTGCGGATGTAGACCCTGCTACCTACAAAACTTCTGTTTGGAATAAATTACAACTCCCATATTTAAGGCTTCCCGGGTTTAAAAAGGTAAAACGAAACGATATTGTTGTATTTAGTTGGCCCGCAGATACCGTATACCAGTTTTTTAAAAGACAGCAAGGAGTACGCAAACCCATCGACAAAAAATCCAACTATGTAAAACGTTGCGTTGGGGTACCGGGAGATTCGTTGACCATTAAAGATGGCTATGTTTATATCAACGGTGAAAAAACGGTTTTACCCTATAGGGCAAAACCAGAATTCCTTCATACAGTTACAGTAGACGGACAATTTTCCAATGCCGCTATAGAACTATTGGGCAGGGAGAACCTATCGGGGAACGTTATACGTGTCCCCAACAGCTCTCTCCAACAGGAACGGGCTACAGAGGTAATTCAGGCCATGAATTTGGAACAGATAAAATCCGATACATCCTATACCTATTACGCAGGTAATGTGGGCAACCAGAAGGTGAAGGACTATTTAAAGTCCGAAGACATGAACAACATGGCACTCTTTAATTTAACCGAGGCAGAGGCCAAAAATTATACAGGCAAGGATGGAATCGCCTCAATTAATAAATTTTCATATAAAAATCCCGATACTTCGGTTTTCCCTCAAGATCCGGCACATACAGGAACTGTGGACAATATGGGTACGATCTATATTCCCGAAAAAGGAAAAACGGTTCCACTTAACATAGAAGTACTTCCCATTTATGAAAAGATAATTAAAGAATACGAAGGTAATGACATTAAAGTGAACGGAAATCAGATCCTTATTAACGGCGAGGTTGCCAATTCCTACACATTTGATCAGAATTACTATTGGATGATGGGAGATAACAGACATAGATCTGAAGATAGTAGATTCTGGGGCTATGTCCCTGAAGACCATATAGTGGGAACGCCCATTTTTATATGGATGAGCATTGATGGTATTAACGATGGCATGAGCAATTGGAAGGTAAGATGGGACAGGGTATTTACTACCGTAAACGGAGATGGTGAGCCTACCTCTTACTTTAAGTATTTCCTTATCCTGCTGGCAGCTTGGTTCATATTTGATTTCTTTAGAAAAAAGAAGAAAGTGGACAATTAATGTTGCAATGATTCAATGTACCAATGGGACAATTATGGTTTCGAATACTGCCAATGGCCAACTAAACAATTATGCCATAAAATTACATATCTGCCAACAAAGGCAGCGTTTTAACTTGTGTTAGGTTAGGGATGTTTTGTCATTGCATTCAGGTCTCGACTCCGCTCGACCAGACAATCGATCGTCACTTCGAGCGGAGTCGAGAAGTCATTTCACGGTTAACTTGCCGCTAAATAAGAAATCAATTTATAAATTGATACATTTTCGAATCGATATATTTTCAAATTAGACCATGAAACTGCTGCTACATCCAGGTTATTTTCCCAATATCGCCAACTTTGCCGCTATTGTTCAAAATGATATTTGTTGGGAAGTCATGGACAATTTTCAAAAACAAACTTTTCGCAATAGGTGTTATATATGCACGGACCTAGGGCTGCATATGCTCACTATACCTATAAAACATGTGGGGAACAAAAAAGGGAAACAAAGGTACAGTGAAGTACAAATGGACAACGCTTACCCTTGGCAAAGACAGCATTGGCGAACCTTGGAAACAGCTTATAGGACCTCTCCTTTCTTTGAATTCTATGAAGATGATATCGCCCCGTTGTACCACAATACATTCCACTCCTTAATGGATTTCAACTTGAAGACAATCGAAACCATTTGCGATTGTCTGCAAAATAATATGCCTTTGGACAGGACCGAAATCTTTGAAGTTGATGTTACCGACAAAATTGATGGGAGGATTTTAATAAATTCCAAATCAAAGCTTCAATTTCAACAGCCGGAATATGTGCAAGTATTTGAGGACAGAAATGACTTTATTCCCAATTTAAGTATTTTGGACCTTTTATTCAATGAAGGTACCAACGCCTTGACCTACCTGAAAAACTTGAACCTAAACCTGCAAAATGCTTAGGTTTTTCCTACATTATGGCATTCATTTTATACTTCCAATTATTATTGGTCTGGTATTCTTTAAGGATCACCGCCTAAAAATAATCTTGATACTGTTGGCCGGAATTTTTTTAGATTTAGATCATCTATTGGCAGATCCTATTTTTGACCCAGGCCGATGTAGTATTAACTTTCACCCCCTTCATACTTATTGGGCCATTGCAGGTTATTTCCTTTTGCTTTTTTTTACAAAAACCAGGGTCTTCGGGATTGCCTTTTTAATACATATTTTGGCCGATACCGTAGACTGCTATTTAATGTAAAGTAGTTTCAGTCCACTAATTTTCGGATTACAAAATACACTTCCCCTGTTCTGTCAATTTATAGTTGGCGGCCTCATTACCAGCCGTAATTTAGCATAATAACAACCATGTTAGGCCTCCTTAGAAGTACTTAAGGAAAAAATTGCTATTTTGTATAGGATTTTAACAAGGGTAAATATAATCGACAAAAAATGAAAGATCGCAAATCTATAAATTCAAGTGCCCCGGGCAGAAGGAATTTCATAAAAAAATCGGGGATAGCAATTATAGGAGGTTCCTTGACCTATCCTGCCATTTCCTTTGGAGCAACAAATGTTTATAAAGACTCCCCTCTAAAGGTAGGCCTTATCGGTTGTGGTGGACGGGGAACCGGAGCTGCCGTCCAGGCCTTGGAAGCCGACCCCAATGTAGTTCTTTACGCCATGGGCGATGTTTTTGAAGATAGACTGGAGGAAGCACATTCCGCCCTGCTGAAGATTGCCGGCGACAAAATAAAAGTAGAAAACAAAAACAAGTTAATTGGATTTGACTCCTATCTAAAGGTAATTGATTCTGGAGTAGACGTAGTCTTATTGACAACGCCGCCCGCATTTAGGCCAGACCATCTTACGGCAGCAGTAAATGCCGGAAAACATGTTTTCTGTGAAAAACCGGTAGCGGTGGATGCTCCGGGCGTGCATAAAGTACTGGCAGCGGCAAAAATGGCCAAGGAGAAAAACCTTTCCCTGGTATCCGGCTTTTGTTTTAGGTATGACTATCCCAATAGAGCTGTATATGGACGGGTTTTGGATGGAGCTATTGGAGATATCAGAACCGTTACCACTTTCCGCCATGGTGGGGAAGCTTGGTACAAGGAACGACAACCAGACTGGACCGATATGACATACAATTTGCGCAACTGGTATTATTACAATTGGTTGTCTGGCGATTTTGTTGTAGAACAGGCCGTTCACAGTTTGGACATGATGTCGTGGGTAATGGGTGATAAAATGCCCATAAGTGCCACTGGAACTGGCGGGAGACAAGTTAGGGTAGACAAAAAGTACGGCAATATATTTGATCATTTTGCCGTGGAGTTCGAATACGGGAATGGTGCAAAAGGGTATCATTTTACTAGGCAACAAAGCGATACTTCCCACAAAAACAGTGTTGAAGTTTTTGGCAGTGAGGGTAGTGCTATAGTACATATTGGACGTAGGTATGAAATAACGGGAAAGAATAAATGGACCTATGAGGGGGAAAGAAACAATATGTTCCAGACAGAACACGATGAACTATTCGCTTCCATTAGAAATGGAAACCCGATCAACAATGGCGAATGGATGGCCACCAGTACCATGTTGGCAATATGGGCACGAATGGTAGGCTATACCGGCCAGACCATTAGCTGGGAAGAAGCCTTTAATTCACAAGAAAGACTTGGTCCCAAAGTGGATGAATATAATTGGGATTTAAAATGGCCCACACAACCCGTGGCCATTCCCGGTAAAACTAAATTTGTATAATTTATACAAACAGGTTTAAGGCTAAATAACGGGTCTCAAAAGTATTGTGACTCCTAGCAATCTGTCAATTATCACAAACAAAACATCCAAATGAAGATATCTACAAACCTCTGCCTATTGTTTGCCTTGGGAGCAAGTCTAAATGTCTTGGGCCAGAGCAAACCAATAAGCTTCGGTACCGAAATTACCTTGGAACAATTGGCCAACAAAAAAAAGGTCAAGGAGAAACCCATTAACTGGATCAACGTAAATACCGATCCGGAAACTTGGCGAAAAGAAAAGGACCTCTTAATTTGTTCCGGTCTGCCCATTGGCGTTATGCGCTCCGAAAAGCAATATGAGAACTTTATCATGCTTGTGGAATGGCGACATATGGAAGCAGGCGGAAATTCAGGAGTATTTGTGTGGAGCGATGCCATACCGGGTGAAAAAGATCGCTTACCGGGAGGCGTGGAAGTACAAATGCTGGAACTGGATTGGGTAAACCAAAATATACGTGATGGGGTTAAGCCTCCTATAGCATATGTACACGGAGAACTTTTTGGGGTAGGTGGAGTAGTTACCGAACCGGACAACCCAAGGGGCACTAGAAGTAAATCTATTGAAAATAGGGCCCTTGGCAAAGGGCAATGGAACAGTTACAAAGTTGTATGCGTTGATGGAACCATAAAACTCTCTGTAAATGGGAAGTTTGTAAATGGCATTAGTAAATCATCCATCAAAAAAGGTTACTTATGCCTGGAGTCTGAAGGCGCAGAAATTCAGTTCAAAAATTTTCAAATAATAGAATTACCTCCCGGGGTTACCTCGGAGGCACAAACTGCCAAGAAAGTATTTTAATGGTTGGTTTTCGATTGAAACAATTCCCAACGCCTATATTAAGCAACGTGAGTTCGACATAAAAATATTATCAACACATTGATTTAGCGTAAATTAAAATAAATGCTACGGTCCCCTCGAGCCTGCCTGTGAAGGCAGGCGGAGTCGAGAAGTTTTTTGACTGTAGTGTATTTACAATGAGGTCTCGACTCCGCTACCATCGACATCTTTATTAAGGATCTCGATATTAATGATTATGAACAGGGCAACTGTAGTCACTTCGACAGAGTCCCTTTTCCGGACGACGAGAAGTCACACTGGCCGGGAGCTAGATGTGCGATTTCTCATATGCATTCGAAATGACAACCTGGAAACCTTCAATTTATAACTGAAACCTTTGACTGTCTCTCTAGCTGTATCGTATTTATTGTGTACTTCAAAATCAAATTTTTAAAATATATATCGAACTCACGTTAAGTAGAAATCTTAAAGTGTAATAAATTAAGTATTCTTATAATTAGGCAGATAAACTAATTGGAGCCAATTTTAATCGATGCCATGACCGGGAAATGATCTGATAATTTTATGTCGAAATTTTTGTGGGCCATGATTTCAAAGGCTTCATCGGCCAAAATAAAATCTATCCTAACCGGATAATATCTAAAATTAAAGGTCCGGCCATAACCAGTTCCCTGTTCTGTAAAGGAATCCTGCATATCCCCTTTGATTACCTTATAGACATTGGAAAACTGGGTGTTGTTAAAGTCCCCACATACAATTTTCTTATAGGGAGTGGCTTCAATATCCTTTTCTACCAATTGCGCCTGCTCCCCTTGTTTTGCAAAGGATTTACTCAACCTTTTTAACAATCTTCCCTTGGGCTCATTTGATAGTCGCCTTACACTGGGTATGATCCTATGCGACTCCAAATGAAGGTTATAAACCCGTATGGTGTCCTTGTTAACAACTATATCAGCATATAAGGCATTATTTCCACTATTGGGAAAATCCATAGATCCACTATTGATAATGACGAATTTTGAATAAATAGCTTGGGTGGATTTCCCTTCATTGGATCTATAGTCTGTAATAAATTTAAAGGGATACATTTTCTTAAGCTGCCTATCCTTAATTCGACTAAACTCTTGAATACACAATATGTCAGGGGCTTCCGAGGAAATAAATTCCATTATACGCCCCTCAGCCGATGGGTCATTGAGCAAATCGTACTTATTGAACCCCCTAACGTTGTAACTCATGACACTCAGATCGCTTTCCTCAATCACCTCTTCGGCCAATTTAAACCTGAAAAAGTTGCCCAAACAAATATAACCAAGCAACAACACAAAGGCGGACAGCAATAATTGTCTCTTTCTTTTAGCCAACCAGTACGTCAAAAAAAGTAAATTAAAAAGTACCAATACAGGTACCGTAAGGCTCAGAATAGAAAAATAAGCAAAATGCGTCACAGGAATTTGCGGCACAAAACAAGAAATCAACAACAGAAGTGCAAAAATGGCATTTATGAAGAACAGGAATTTATCAATGAAATTAAGGTTCTTCACGTTTTATTCTTTTCCTGCCTTAAATAAAAAATCTTTTTCAGCCTTGGAAAGACTTTCGTAACCAGACTTGCTAATCTTATCCAAAATAGCATCTATTTTACGTTGCCGACTCTCTTTATCATAATTGTCAGAACTGCCACCTCCTCGGCTCTCTTTGCGATATACCGTTTTTAAGGGTGCTTTTCTTTCACTACGCTTAAACAAATTGGCAATGGCATCCAAAAGCTTCGCAAAACCGCTACCAATATCGTTGCCGTTAATAAGCTGTCGCGCATAAAAATAACCCAATGCGGCACCACCCAAATGGGCCAAACGGCCACCTACATTACCTCCTATTGAAATCTGAATGAGATCCAGCAGCACTACGAAAACCCCGATATGCCACAGCTTTACATTAAAAAAAATAACCCTCACCTCCTGATTGGGCAAATAGGAACACACAAATATAAGTACAGCTGTAACCCCGGCAGAGGCACCGATCAAGGATGTATTTATCCCTAATAGGGCGGGGAATATATTATAGCTCAACAAGAATATCATCCCACCAAGTATAACCCCTAAAAAATATACATTGAGAAACCTGCGGTTATCGAAGAGGTTCAAAAAAATTCTACCTGCAAAATACAGCATCAACATGTTCCAAAAAATATGGCCCAAGCCGGAATGGAAAAAAGAATAGGTAACAATGGACCATGGCTGGGTAAGAAAATGAAAAAAGTCTTTAGGAAGTTCAAACCAGCCAGTGATGCTATCCCCAGAAAAACCAAACAATATCTTTAGCAGTCCACTTAGAATAAATACCGCTACATTAATGACTATAAGCCTTTCAGCAATATTTAACCTGTTGTAATAATATCTAATGTTCTGATTGCCCATTACCTGTCCCAGCGATTGTTGTTAAACTGATTTTTTTTCCAATACCACATCATAATGAATCCGAACAAGGCCCCGCCCACATGGGCAAAATGCGCTATTCCATTTCCAAAAATAGAATACCCGGTGACCCCAGAGAATAGATCAAGTCCAATTAATACCGGGATAAAATATTTGGCCTTTACAGGTACTGGAATAAACATTAAAAAAAGTTCACTGTTGGGGTAAGACATTCCAAAGGCCACCAACACCCCGTATATGGCACCAGAGGCTCCTACCGCCGGGGTATTAAATGCCCCCAAAAAATTATCTATGGTACTTTTGGAGGCCACATCGTACCAACTGGGACTATATTTACCACCGGTAATAATTTCCAATATCTGCTCTTTGGGAATTCCTGCGCTTATCAATGCATCCATTCCCTGATTAAAATAATAGTAATTAACCCCAGTATGGATCAAAGCTGCCCCTATCCCGGCCGAGAAATAAAAGAAGAAAAATTTATTTCTTCCCCACATACGCTCCAGTGGCGAACCAAAGGCCCATAACGCATACATATTGAACAAAATATGCATAAATCCACCATGCATGAACATATGCGATAAAACCTGCCAAAATCCAAAATTTTCATTACTTGGAAACCAAAGGGAAAACCATTGGTACATTTGATCACCGTATAATTGTGTCGCCACAAAAAACAGCACATTTATAATTATCAAATGCTTTACTGCGTCCGAAATCCTACCCATTTATATAAATTTTTTATCAATATCGTCCTCGGTAATGGTGACGTATATTGGCTTATTAAAAGGACTAATCCCAGATTCCTTACAGGCAAACAAATCGTTTACCAGGGCCAGCTGGGAATCGCTGTCCAATACCTCTCCTGTTTTTACCGATAGGGATTTGGCCAAGGTTTTTGCCAGTATATCGGTTTGCGAAAAACCATCGACCACAAAATCCTGTTGATAATCCGATATCAATTGATCTAGAATAATACCCACCTCACTCTCGGGGACGGACAAGGGCACCCCTGTAACCGTTACCTCTTCTTCACTGATATTATCAAAAACAAAGCCCACAGTGGTTAAGCTATCTTGAATTTCCTCGATAATAGCGCAATCGGATTTGGAAAATGTCAAAGATAAGGGAAATAACAATTGTTGGCTAACTGCCTCCTTGATGGTGATGTTCTTCAAAAACTTTTCGTAGAGCACCCGTTGATGGGCCCTACTTTGATCTATGACCACCATCCCAGATTTTATAGTGGTTACAATGTATTTTCTTCTTAATTGAAAAGTGGTCGTACCCGTGTCAATGATCTCTTTTTTATTTTCAAAAATAGAACCTGTTATAGTATCGGATTCGAAGCTTACACTACTAAACCCTGAATTTTTCCCTATATTGGATTCCATTCCAACATATAGGCTATCCCAACTTTTTGTATTCTGTTTATGAAAGCTCGGCCTCTGGGCTGTTCCGGTTCCTGAGCCAACCTTAAAAGGGTTAAAACTGGAATCCACGTTAATTCTGGGTAATTCCGCCGATCTATCCTTGTAGTTGTATGGAGTTTCCAAGTTTTGGTCCTGTTCAAAATCCAAGGACGGGATTACATTGAATTGACCCAAACTATGCTTTACCGTCGACCTTAAAATAGCGTAAAGAGTATGCTCGTCATCAAACTTAATTTCCGTTTTGGTGGGATGGATATTGATATCTATGGAACCCGGATCCACTGTTAAATACAAGAAATAGCCTGGATGGTTCTCCTTTTTTATAAGTCCATCAAAAGCACCTAAAATAGCGTGATGCAGGTATGGGCTTTTTATAAACCTATTGTTTACAAAAAAGAACTGCTCCCCCCTACTCTTTTTGGCATATTCCGGCTTACTTATATAGCCGCTTATTTGCACTACTTGGGTATCCTCATTTACCGGAACCAACTTTTCATTGGTCTTGGCACCAAAAATATTCACTATACGCTGTCTACTGTTGGAAGTGGGCAGGTTGAACAATTCACTACCGTTATTATAAAAGTGAAAATTGATCGTTGAATGGGCCAGGGCTACCCTATGAAATTCATCCATAATATGACGAAGTTCCACATTGTTGGATTTCAGGAAATTTCGTCTGGCAGGAATATTGAAAAACAAATTCTTTACCATCATGGATGTTCCCTTCGGAGCCACGGTTACCTCTTGTGAGATAATCTTACTGCCCTCTATCTTTATATGCGTTGCCACCTCATCTTCAGCTGTTCTTGTCTGCATTTCCACATGGGCAATAGCAGCGATGGAGGCCAAGGCCTCTCCCCTAAAACCCTTGGTATTTAACTGAAAAAGATCTTCCGCTTTTTGAATCTTGGATGTTGCGTGCCGCTCAAAACTTAGTCGGGCATCGGTAACACTCATTCCTACACCATCATCAATTACCTGTATAAGTGTCTTTCCTCCGTCCTTTACCACTAATTTTATAGTAGAAGCCCCTGCATCAATGGCATTTTCCATAAGCTCCTTCACTACCGAGGCAGGACGTTGAACAACTTCCCCTGCGGCAATCTGATTGGCAACATGGTCTGGCAAAAGCTTAATAATATCTGCCATTATCGAGTTATAAAGATGGATAGATCGAAATCTATGATGTAAAGAAAAATAAGAATCAGGATGGCAATTATTATAAGGGTTCTAATTTTTTGATTTCGGCTACCGGATCGTTTTAAATCGTCCATAGCCCTGCCGAACTTGCCTTTAAGTCCCCTACGGCCGTCCATAGTTGGCCTGAATTTGTCCAGTTTGTGTTCTATTTTGTACGGACTACCCTCACCTTTATCATCGTAGTAGCGAGGTGTATAATTGAACTTTTTGTTTTTACGTAATTTCGAAAACTTTCCCATAATCCTTATTGTTTCAAAGTTACTCAAAAACAAAAAACATGCCTTAAATCCCTTGCCAAAAAATGTTAACAATTATTGGAAAGACGCCTATTTTTCATCTAAAACAACAGGCTGAATAAAGAAAATTTCAGAAACTAGCCAAGGCTTGCCATCTTTATGGCCGCTATAGCCGCCTCGGAGCCTTTATTGCCATGTTTGCCCCCACTACGATCTATAGCCTGCTGCATATTGTTATCCGTAAGTACACAAAAAATAACTGGCACTTTGGTACTAACGTTCAAATCCATTATCCCTTGGGCCGTGGCACTACAAACAAAATCGAAATGTTTGGTCTCTCCCTGAATTACGCTTCCAATAGCAATTACCGCGTCTACCGGCTTGGTTTCGATCAACTTCTTGGCCCCGAATGGAAGCTCAAAACTACCTGGCACGTTCCATCGAATAATATTTTCCGTATTGGCGCCACAGTCTAATAGCGCCTCCATAGCCCCCTCGTAAAGTCCTTCGGTTATTACCTCGTTCCACTCTGAAACAACAATCCCAAACCGAAGATCCTTCGCATTTGGGATTGTTGCTTTATCGTAAGCCGATAAATTTTTATTAGCCGTAGCCATATTAGTTGTTTTTTGCCTTACCTATAAAGGCATCTATTGTCCTAGCCTCTTCCGAGCTTGGATATTCATCCTTTATTCTTTGGAAATATTTAAGGGCCTTATCATTTTCCTTTAAATCCAATGCAGTAACGCCAGCCTTATATAAGAATTTAGGCGTAGTAAAATCATTGTCACTATGGGCAACAGCTTGCTCATAGTACCCCAAGGCATCACTTGGTTGGTTCAATTGCAAGAAAGCATCGCCCAATCCCCCTTTGGCCAAGGCTCCCAAGATCATATCATCAGAAGAAAATCCTTCCAAATAATTGATGGCCTCATCGTACTTCTGCATATTCAAAAATGCCATCCCGGCAGAATATTTAGCCAAATTAGCTGCAGGAGTACCGTTATACTCTTCTATAATATCCAAAAACCCATACTTACCTTCTGCCCCGTTCAAGGCCAGGGTAAAAAGGGAATCCTTTTCAGCTGTAGCCGATAAAGCTTGGTCAAAATATTGTTGGGGATATAACATTTCATTGGCAGCACTTGCTTCCTTTGGCTTCTCCACAAACTGGAAATATGCCAAATAGCCCAAAACGGCCACAGCTATCACCCCAATGACACCAAGAATATAATTTTGATTTCTGGAAACCCATTCCTCCGATCTGGAAGCACCTTCATCCAGAGAACTAAATACTTCTGCAGTTGTACTTTCCTGCTCATCCAACAAAATCTCCTCCTCTTTATTTTTAGGTTTAAAACCTCTTTTCTTGTATGTTGCCATTTTTGAATTTTATTAATCGCGCAAAAATAAAGTTTTTATCCAAAACCGAACGGGTATTTATTCGTTATTTTTGGATATTTTATAGTTTCCGGGAGGATTAAAAATAAATATTTTACAAGCCAGAATGTTTCTAAAGAAATTATCACTTATTAATTATAAAAACTTTGCGTCCGAAAATTTCGAATTCGATTCCAAAATAAATTGTTTTGTAGGCGATAACGGGGTAGGCAAAACCAATGTTTTGGATGCCATTTACCATCTTTCCTTTGGAAAAAGTTACTTTAATCCAGTCGCCACCCAAAATATAAAGCACGAAGAGGATTTTTTCGTGATCGATGGGGAGTTTCAAAAAAATGATAGGGAGGAAAGGATTCTCTGCAGCCTAAAAAAGGGAATGAAGAAAATCATCAAGCGCAATGGAAAGGCCTATGATAAATTCTCTGACCATATAGGCTTTCTACCCTTGGTCATTATATCGCCAGCAGACCGTGATCTTATTATTGAAGGCAGTGAAACCAGAAGAAAATTTATGGATGGGGTAATTAGCCAGTCCGACAAGGAATACCTGCAAAATCTTATCAAATACAATAAAACCCTAAGTCAGAGAAATTCCCTTCTAAAGTATTTCGCCGTTAACCAGACTTTTGACAAAACTACCTTGGCCATCTATAATGAA